>CALDGQ010000059.1 GCA_937941765.1 uncultured Saprospiraceae bacterium | reverse complement strand
GATAGATTTCTCCACAAGGTCGAAATTTGTACAGCTTTAATCTTTCCTTGATTCTTCGACATCTTCGCTATTGCGAAAGCTCAGAATGACAAGGAATTAAAGAGATAAAAAAAGGTTGATTTTCTTATTTCCATGACATTGCCCCGCGTATCGTTTCGCGTAGTTTACAACTACAAGCGTTGAGAAAGCAAGTCAAACTCGAAAATTCTCTATTGACTTAATCGTTTTGTATTGTTAGAAAATAAATAAATTTCAACACAAAAAACTCCTTTTGCGCTTTTCTGCGTGAAATCCAAAACCTATGCAAGTTTAATTTCGGCTTTTCACCAAAAACTGCGCATACCGATAATCCTCCTCCGTATCAATATCAACCGATCGCTCTGAAGGCATTTTATAAGCGCCCCAAGATTCCATAAAGTAACTTTTCGATTCCAGAAAAGCAGCAGTTCTAACAATTACCACCGCACCATTAATTCTATAAGTAGGTTCTAATTCACCAGATTTTAAATGAATGTATTGAGGAAGCACTGGTTGAACAATGCCATCCCGTACATACACCGATCGCAATGCACTATGATCTGTTGGAGAAACTGACATCACCACATCAAATTTACCCTTATGAAAAATATCAAATGCATTTTGAATATCCGCTGCATTCATGAAGGGAGCCGTTGGAAGTAATGTACAAATAGACTCGTAAGATTTATATTTAGGAAATCGATCTAAGAAATCTAACAATACATCTTTGACGCCATATGGATCAACAGATAATTTTGCATCTCTTAGATAAGGGACATTCGCACCGTAACTTTCAGCAACGGTTTTTATCTCATCCGACTCTGAGGAAAGTACAATATCTTTTTTGTCAAATTTTCCCGATGAAATCGCATTGGTGATAGGGTAGTAAATCAACTCTTTCCCATCCAACTTCAATAAATTCTTTTTCTTCAAGCGAACAGACAATGCCTTTGCCGGAATAAAACATAAAGATTTAGATGTCGTCATAAGTAATCATGCCTCCTTCTTTTATCGCTTTATTGATTTTCTTACCAACAAAATAATCGAATTCTTCCGTTGTAATTCCAAATCCAGGACGCTTAAATTCAAAATCTTCTTTTTTTACAACTGCACCTAATTCCAATCCCTTCAATGCATAAGGAGATCGACGACCTAATTTTCTTTTTGCTTTTACCGGAGTTGGAATCGTTCTTCGTGCACTTCCAAGTGCCATTTCTACACTTCTAATAGAATCAACAAAACGCTTAGCGTCTACTGGTTCTAATGAGAATGAATGTTCACAACTTTTGATGGTACGATCCAAGGTGATGGTCTTCTCAATCATATCCGCTCCCAATGCAACTGCTGCAATATCCATATCCCATCCAGGTGAGTGATCGCTAAAAGCAATCGCATATTTTGGAAACATCGTTTTTAAAGTCGTCAACATATTCAAATGAATGCTTTCTTCTTTAGTCGGATATCCTGAAGGACATAGGTGTATAACAATATTACTACATCCAGCTTCTTCTGATGCGATCACTGCTCTTTCAATTTCCCATATGTCCGCATTCCCTGTATCAAATTGAAGGTTTACTTTTTTCCCAGCACAATATTCGATGAAGTCTAAGTCATTTACATCTCCTGAACTGATTTTGATACTATCAATTCCTAATTCATCTACAATGAAATCTACCTCGTCTTTGTAGGTAGCTGTTGTAAACATATGAATATCGATTTCCTTACAATAAGCAACCAACTCTTTCCATTCTTCTGCTTTCAACTCCCGACGTTTCAACACATCATATAATGGTTCTTCTATAGGGACGAATTTTTCAACACCGTTTGCATCTATTTCCAGATATTTGTAACCGAATAATACGCTCTTATCCGCCATCAATCTATCGGCATACAAAAACTGAAACTTAACTGCATCAGCTCCTGAATCTTTCGCAACTTTTGCTAGTTGTTTCGCACTCTCAATTCCGTAATGCGTTGGACCTGCTTCCAACACTATGAACGTTCCTCTTTTCTTCTGATTAATTTCTTCTTTATTAATAGATGCACTCATTTGATTTAAGTATTTAAGACAAAAGCCAAACAATAAATTTAACTGATTGTTTGACTTCGTAAATTTTGTTTAATAATATGGACAAATGTAAAAGGTTTATCATGTATTTGCAACAAAATATTGAACACAATACGTTGAATACTAGACCTGATTTAATGGCAATATTGGTTTTGAAACAGTAAATTGTGCGCTGTATGGATCATTTTTGACCTATTACGTAAATTCTCCAAACTCAATACTAGGAATCGAACACATATGAAAGTCCTTTTTTACGAACCATTCGCAATCAACACACCGCATTTTGAACGAAGCTTGGAATTGATTCAAAGACATTTGGATGATGGAGACGAAGTCGTTTTTCTCGGATGTAATGGTGAATTATCTACCTGCGATGTCAATTGGTCACATAATAATTTCATTTGCAAATCTTGTATTCATAGACAACAACAAGGATTATCATTAATTGATCCAGCCATTAAAAGTGTTTCTTTTTTGAAGTTGGATGATGACCAAAAATCGATTGTAAAAAAACGGAGTTCAAAAGTTTATACTCATATCGATCAACTCAAAGAAGAACGTTATCTAGATTTTGATTTCGGATTTGCAACCGCAAGTTCATTGATTTCCGCTACTAGAAATGCGAATCCGGATATGAAAAAGCATTCAGAAACAGTGCAGAAATTAATTGCCTCAACACTCAATGTCTATTTTTCAATGTTGAATCATTTGGAAAATGAAAAGGCAGATCGAATTTATTTATTCAATGGACGATTCGCAGTATTGCGACCAGCAATGAGAGCTGCAACCAAACTTGGTATTGATTTTTATATCCATGAAGTCGGCGCAACGATTGATAAATTCAATTTGTACAAAAATGCAATGCCACATGATATCAAAAATCGCACACAGGATATTGTCGATTTGTGGGAACAAGCTGATCCGTCAACTCGTGAAAAAATAGGAGCATCTTTCTACGAAGATCAAATGAAAGGAAAAGTAACCGACCCAAAATACCATCACACCAAAAATCAAACGCAAGGGATGTTGCCTGATAATTGGGACAATTCCAAACATAACATTTGCATTTTTAATAGTTCTGAAGATGAATTTTCTGCGATAGGTGATGAATGGAAATTACCATTTTACAATTCTCAAACAGATGGTATTCAACAACTCGTTGCTTCTTTGGCAAAGCATCAAAAAGAAGTAAATGTCTATCTACGTATTCACCCAAATATGGGAAACATGAAAGGAGATACAGTTGAAAAACTACAGCAAATCAAGTCTGATAATTTTAGAGTCATCTTGCCAGACTCACCAATTAGCACTTATGAAATGGTGAGAAGCAGTGACAAAGTGGTCACTTTTCTTTCGTCCGTTGGCATCGAAGCCGCTTTTCGAAATAAACCAGTTATACTGTTAGGAAATAATTTTTACAAAAGTCTTGGTAGTACCTATAATCCAACTAGTCACCATGAAGCCATCCAATTTCTCCTTGACAAAACTTTAGCTCCAAAAGATAAAACAGGTGCTTTGATTTATGGCTATTATCGTAAAATGTCGGGGGTTCCTTACAAGTATTACAAAGCAGAGACTTTATTTAAAGGAAAATTTAAAGGAACCACAATTGAAGCTCCTTGGCTGGCTAATAATTTGGGGACTGTTTTTAAAAAGATTGCTAAGGTTAAGAGTGGGTTGAAGTAGAACTTAAAGTGGTTTTGTAGACAATCTAATACTAAGCTTCAAATTTTCGAAATATAAAACTATTTTGCAATTGATTTGTTTAATTAGCGGATATCCAAAAATCAGGAACTAGCGCTTATTAACATACACTCCAACTTAGTAAAAGTAATGCAATCCAATTTTCATAAAGACTCACAGAAAATCCAAAATTTTAAAAACAATTGGGTTGCAAGTCGTAAATTTTTGGATGAAAGTCTTCCATTAGAAAAGACAATTGAAAACCTAAAGTCGCTTGAAAAAACCATCATCCTATCTAATGAATTAGTAATTGTCAATGACACAAGAGAAATTCGTCCGTTGTATGTTACTTCCAACGTCAAAGATATTTTGGGTTATGCTCAAGAAGAATTTTTAAGTTTAGATCAAAGCACTTACTTTAAGATAGGAGCAATTGATCAACCTCAACTTTTTAATGATTTTTTAAATTGGAATGTCGACTTCAAAAAAGACAATCCGCATCATAATACGAAAGCACAACTTCGCAGTTATATTTGTGGCATTCAGTACCGTAGAAAAGATGGATCTATAGTTCCATTTTTAGTTCGGAATATGTTTTTGTATGGCGAAAATTTTACCACACCTCCAATTGATATTCTTCATTTCATAAATATCGCTCATCTTATAAAAGACAATAGTTATTGGATCTTCTTTCAAACTAAAGATAATGAAGATGTTTATTCTAAATTTTATTCCAAAGAAGGTGTTCATAACTATCCTTTTACAAATAGAGAAAAACAAATTCTACGATTAATTGCAAAAGGTTTAAGGTCGAAAGAAGTCGCTGCCCAACTTTTTATAAGTCCAGAAACCGTCAGTCAACATCGTAAAAACATGATTAAAAGAACGAACACCCAAAGTACTGCTGCGTTGATTCAGCTTTCTAAGATGTGTGAGTTTATTTGAGTTATGAAAGGGTGTGTTTTGTGCTTTTACGTTTTTACACCTCTGTCTGCTCTGACGGCAGTCAGAGAGGCATCCCTCTACCAGCAAGCTGGACGTCCCTTCCCTGCAAGCAAAGAAGGGGAGTTCCACCCTTGTTTCGTGCGCTGACGTGTAATTCTTACAGATTTCTAACACTTTGAATCTGATCACTTCACGTCTTACCCGCGTTTGGCTCGCGTACTCCTCCTTTCCTTTTTTAAAGGGAAAGGAAAAAGAATTTGCCAGCAAATTCTTAAGGATTGGGTTAATACGAGTGGGTTAAAGCAAAATCTCCCCAATTTCATCCAAAACAATCCGCCCCCGATCATTCCGCTTAACACAACCAACTGCCGTTCTAGGATCATGCTCAAAAATCAACTTCATATGCTTATCAACGGCTTTTTCAAGCAAAGCAGTTTTTTCTTCCATCGTCTTCAGAGGATGCAAATCGTAACTCATCACATAAGGAATACCGATATGAAATGAAGAAGGAAGTAAATCCGCAGCATAATAATAAATCGATTCATTCGCCTCAATTTCTAAAGTCATCATCACATCTGTATGTCCATACATGAAGTCAACTTTGACACCTGGAATGAATTCATAACCTGGTTCAACAGGAATAAATTTTAAAACTTGATGGTCAAAAAGTGGGACAATATTTTCTTTTAAGAAAGATGCTTTTTCGCGTGGATTAGGATTAATGGCAGACTCATAATGATCTTTGTTGGACCAGTAAGTAGCATTAGGAAATGTTGGAACTAAGTCTCCTTTCTCATTTTTCATCACAGCACCACCACAGTGATCGAAATGCAGATGTGTTTGAAAAACATCTGTAATATCTTCAAGATTTAATCCATGATTTTTCAATGAACCAAGTAGAGTAGCATCACCATGTGGATAAAAATGAGAACGAAATTTTTCATCTTGCTTATCTCCTAATCCAGTATCTACGACAATTTTGCGGTCACCAGATTCAATTAGCAAGCATCTCATCGCCCATGTACACATGTTGTTGTTATCTGGTGGATTTAATTTTTTCCACATGGATTTAGGAACGACCCCAAACATAGCACCACCATCCAATTTGAAAAATCCAGTATCTAGAATGGAAAGTTTAATATCACTCATTAGAATCCAATTTTGCGCTCACCTTTAGAAATTTGATCTTTTAAGTTGACCATATGGATCGCAGTGACTGCCGCTTCAACTCCTTTATTTCCATGCTTTCCACCAGCTCTGTCTTTTGCTTGTTGCTCATCATTTGGAGTTAACAAACCAAAAATTACCGGCTTTGAGGAAACAACATTTAAATTCATGATACCATTAGCAACAGCTTGGCTAATGTATTGATCATGCTTGGTTTCGCCAGTGATTACACAACCTAAACAGATGACTGCATCCACATTCTCATTCTTCATCAATATCTTTGCACCTTTTGGCAATTCAAATGCACCAGGTACTTGAATGGTATGAAGGTTCTCTTCTTTTAACCCATGTTTCAATAATGTTTCTTGACAAGCATCAAATAGGGAATGCGTAATTTTTTCATTCCAATCTGAAACGATGATACCAATAATAGTATCGTCTTTTACCTTTAGATTCTTTGCATTGTAGGTTGAAAGGTTCTTTAATTTGGAGGCCATAGTTGGATAATTTTTGGATAAAATAAAAAAAGGCAAGATTACACATCTTGCCTCCCAATTGATATAAAATCAGTTGTTGTTGTTCTAGTTTGCGACTGCACTGAGTCGAGTGATGTATTTTTCAACATCTTGTCCATCTGGAGAATTGGGGTACTTGTCTTTGATTTGTTGGAAAGCAGCAAGTGCTTCAGCATTGTTCCCATTTTTTTGGTGTAACAAACCAACTTTCTTTAAGTAATACGCAGTTAGCAACTCATTGTTTCCAGCGCTTACTGCAGATTTGTAACTTGACATTGCCGCACTTAAATCCCCTAGCTCCGAGTGCACATCTCCCAAAGCTCCATGCTTCATAATAGGAGTGACTTCACCAGATGCTGAGAATTTGTTTAACCAATCTCTAGCTGCTTCGTATTGTCCCAAATTAAGGTAACAAATACCCGCATAGTACTTTGCCATATTTCCAGATGGTGTACCACCGTAATTGTCAATGATATTTAAGAAACCATCAAATCCTCCACCAGGATTCTGTAAAGCCAATGCAAATGAATCTCTTTCAAATTGGACTTGTGCTTGTTGCATTGATTCCATAGCGGTTTGATTCTTTGGTCCTTTGATAAAGTTATTCCAAAGGAAAATTCCACCAATCAAAAGGACTGCTAATGTTAGTGCACCAAAAATTTTGTTTTGGTTTGCTTCCATGAATCCTTGTGCCTGATCTCTTACCTCAACAATGTCAACAAGTGTTTCTTCTTCTTTCTTCTTTTTTACTGCAGATTTTCTTCTAGCCATAATATTTTTACTACCGGTTCGGTTAACAGGGTTTTTAATTAATTTCGCGGCAAAAATAAGGAAAAGTTAACTATAAAGCGCTGATTTACACAAAAAAAACGGGAATCGAAGTAGATACCTCGAATCCCGCTTGATGAAGTCTGTCAGACCATCATATAATAGATATATTATTTATCTACTTTAAAAAAGGATAATCCTTCTGAACATAATTATCTGTGTATAACTCAGATGGATCTGGATAGTTAGATTCCTCAGCAAAGCGAACCGCTTCATTGATTTCCGCTTTAATCTTATCTTTAATCGCTTTGATTTCTTCCTTGGTAGCCAATTTTTTATCCAGAATCTTTTGTTCTGTTACTTTAATCGGATCGATCGCTTTATATTCATTCAATTCATCCTTCGTTCTATACTTGGCTGGATCAGAAACTGAGTGACCCTTATAGCGATAGGTTTTGATTTCTAAATAATAAGGCCCTTTTCCAGCACGGATATGAGCAGCTGCTTTTTCCAATGCTTCATGTACTGCTTCAGGCGACATTCCATCTACTGGTTCACTTGGCATATCGAATGCTGCACCGATTTTGTAAAGATCATGAACATTACTGGTACGTTCTACAGAAGTACCCATCGCGTATCCATTGTTTTCACAAATATATAGCACAGGCAATTTCCAAGTCATCGCCATATTAAATGATTCATACAAAGCACCTTGTCTTGCGGCACCATCACCAAACATGGTTACACAAAGATTGTCGGTACCTTTATATTGTTCAGCTAATGCGATTCCAGTTCCGATTGGTATTTGAGCACCAACGATTCCGTTTCCACCAAAAAATCTTTTTTCCTTTGAGAAGAAGTGCATAGAACCACCTTTACCATTTACAACTCCGGTTTCCTTTCCAAATAATTCTGCCATACATTCATTGGTTGGAATACCACGAGCAACTGCCAGTCCGTGTTGACGGTATGCGGTAGCAACTGCATCTTCTGGACGAATAGCTGAAGTCAATCCTGCAGCAATCGCTTCTTGTCCAATGTATACGTGACAAAAACCTCTAATCTTTTGTTGACCATACGCCATCAAAGCACGTTCTTCGAAACGACGTACACGCAACATCACTTCATACCAATTCATATAAGTCTCTTTGGAGTATTCGACTTCTTTCTTGTTCTTCTTTTTTACTAGTTCAGTCATTTGAAAATTGAATTTTAATATTGACAAATATAAGGTTTTACCACTACAATTAAATATCTGACTTATTATTTTGAGGTATTAAATTTAAGATTACATTTACACTCTGTGAGAACAACTTATATCTAGTGCAAATTGATAAAATTATATTGACACAATTCAGAAATTACGAAAAGGAAACCCTCCTTTTTTCTGATCAAATCAACTGCTTTACCGGCTTGAATGGTATGGGGAAAACCAATTTATTGGATGCCATCTACTATCTCTGTATGACTAAAAGTAATTTTAACCAGTCCGACAAGCATGTGGTTCAGCATGAAAAAGCATTCTTTAGGTTGGAAGGGCATTTCAAAAGAAAGGATAAAAAAGAAGTGGTTGTGGTCAAAGCCGAAATGGGTAAGAAAAAAGTGGTTGAAAGAAATGAAGTGGCGTACAAAAAAATGGCGGAACATATTGGTCTGTTTCCAGTTGTGATTATCAAACCTGAAGATACATTGATGGCGACTGGAGGTAGCGAAGAACGACGTAAATTTCTGGATAACACCTTATCTCAATTAGATCAAGATTATTTAAAAAATTTAATCGTTTATACTAAAGTTCTGAAACAGCGAAATGCATCCCTAAAAGACTTTGCAAAAAGAAATTTATATGATGCTGAATTAATTGAATCTTATAATGAACAATTAATTGAACCAGCTAACTATATTTTTGAAGCAAGAAAAACTTTTGTTCAACACTTTCATCCTGTCTTTTTAAAATACTACAACATCATTTCAAAAGAACAAGAAACAGTTAATTGTGAATTTGTATCTCAATTGTTAGAAAATCCATTAAATGATTTACTTGTTCAAAATAAAGACAAAGATCGTTATTCGACACGAACCAATGCAGGTATTCACAAAGATGATATTGCATTTACGATTCGAACTTTTGAATTGAAAAAATTCGCTTCACAAGGTCAATTAAAGTCTTTCATTTTGGCAATGAAATTAGCACAATATGATTTTTTAGCAGAAAAGGGAAATACAAGACCCATTCTATTGTTAGATGATATTTTTGACAAATTGGATGTGAATCGGGTAAAGCAATTATTAGAATTGGTCGGTCATGAAGATTTTGGTCAGACTTTTATCTCAGATACCGGAGCGGATCGGTTGACTACTATTTTAGGCGAATTAGGTTTGAAATTTGAACATTTTGATGTTGAGGAAGGGAGAATAAGAATTAAAAATTAAGAATGTACTTAAAAGGTTAATGAGTTTCTTAAACCTTTAAGAATTGAGAAACTTTTTAATCAAATTAAGTTTAAGAATCCTCAAAGGCTTCTCAAACTTTTAGTAGCCATTATTTGAACATTTTGATGTGGAGGAAGGGAAAATAAGAATGTACTTCAAAGGTTATTAGTTTCTTAAGCCTTTAAGGATTGAGAAACTTTTTGATAAAATTAACTTTAAGAATCCTCAAAGGCTTCTCAAACTTATAGTAGCCATTTATTTAAAATTCATCTATGCAGGGTTGGAAAAATAAGATATTTTATTTCGATAAAATTGATTTTAACAGGACAACACTAACTTATAATTCTTAATTTTACACACAAAATTTATTTTGCCCAATGTTCGAAAAAAATGATTTTCCTATTAAAGATGTACTCAAAAAATGGGTTAACACACAACAGGGTGCTGAACGTAAATTGAATCAGGTAAAAGTAGAAGAAGTGTGGAAAGATTTGATGGGTGCCAAAATCAGTGAATATACAGGCAAAGTTATTTTGAGAAGAGACTGTCTCATCTTGTACATCAATTCCGCTCCGTTAAAACAAGAACTTTCCTATAGCAAAGACAAAATTATTCGTCGAATGAATGAAAAATTGGGAGAAGAAATTATCAAAGAGGTGGTAGTCAAATAGTTCAAAAAGAATCTCCACTTCATTCATCAAAACATATTCCACATCATTTTGTTTCATAGTCATGAAGTACTTATTCATTTTAATGATTCCGATACTTATGACAACAGAAATGTTTTTCGATTTTAATGCTGAAACTGACTTAGCCAATTGGTATATCGTTGATGATGGTGTGATGGGTGGTTTGTCTCAAGGAAATTTTCAAGTCAACAAAGAAGGACATGGACAATTTTCAGGTGAGGTCTCATTAGAAAATAATGGTGGGTTTTCAATGGTTCAATATTATTTTGAACGAAAAGAAGTAAAAGCCTTTGATTATATCGTTATCAAATTGAAAGGAGATGGAAAACAATATCAATTTCGAGTAAAAGTAAATGAAGACGACCGACATTCTTACATCATCAATTTTGAAACAACAGGTGAATGGCAAGAATTGAAAGTTCCGATGAAAGATCTAGCACCAGCGTTTAGAGGTCGGGTATTAGAAATGCCATACTTCCCAAATTCATCTATACAAATGATGGCTTTTTTAATCGGAAACAAAAAAGCAGAGTCATTTGAGCTTTTAATAGATTCGATTGAACTTCAATAAAAAGTCCCAAACTAGTCCTGAAGAGAGGACATAATCCAAGGATCGGTGCAACCGTTCGATTACCGAACCACAAAACTCACAGCCTCCACTTTATTCCTATCAGACCCACCCAATAAATAATACAAACCAGCATCTAAACCAGTTGTCCCAACAGAAAATTCATTCCTTCCTTCTTCACTTTCAAAAGTATGTTCCGAAATTTTCCTGCCTAGTTGATCTACAACAAAGAAAACGGTTTTTTCAGTATCAGAATTTGTAAATATAATGTTGATATCTTCATTTCTATTTGCAATGGATGGATAAATTTGCAACTGATTGATACCAGAACTTTTTACAAAAATTGATTCTACATCTGTGTAGGCGAATCGACCATCAATATCTTGTTGTTGAATTCTATAATAAGAAGTTTGTTCCAAAATAGGATTCAAGTCAGTAAATGAGTAGGAGTTTCCTGTACTTGAACTAATTCCTTCTACTTTGCCAATAGCTTCAAAATTTTCTCCATCATAACTTCTTTCAATAATAAATTGATCATTTTCTTTTTCACTTTGTGTAGTCCAATTTACAAGTACTTGATTGTTTTTTTCTAACACATCAAAAGCAGTAAATTCAACAGGTAATGCAATTTTTACCTCCAAATTCGTACTCACAAAATACGGAGCATCTCCAGTATACCAATCATCATCATTCAAAGCATTTCCCCAGACATCGAAAGTCACGTTACCAGTATTGGGAGGAGAAATCCATTCAAAAGTCCAACAAGCTTGGCCGTTTGAAATTAATTTCGGAGCATTATGTGTAAGTATTGTTGGGCCGCCCCAACCAGACCTTGAACCTGCTCCAGGATTCATGGTACCCGCTGAAGCCTTGATATTAAAACCAGCTTCAATTGCATCTGAATCGTTGACACAAACGGTCATAAAAATAGACGCATTAATTCCTATACAACCACTATTTGGAGTTACCGTAACCGAGCCATCCGAGGTACCACCGCTATGACATTCTGCGCAACCATTGGGACCGACTACATCTTCGCCTGGACTATGGGAATTAAAAATTATCAATGAAAACACAGAAAGAAAAACCATGAAAATCTTTGTACTTCGTTTCATAACATTTGAGTGTGTGATTGATTCTTATAGTTAAATATAAAAAGAAGCGGGTACAATTATTACAAATTGCACCCGCTTCTTATAGAATATCTTTCTGTTAACTAAAATCTAAGGAAGTACTACTTTTTTTGCAGTTCCTTTTACTCGATTCATTTTTCTTTTCCCTTTGGTCTTAGCAGCAATTGAAACCGCTTTGTGAGCATTAACAACACCGCCAGTTACACTCAATTGATTGAAGTTGATTTCATCTTTCGTACCAGGTTTATTCACCATTTGACTAATTGGAGAAGCAGACTTCATAATTATTTCCTTTACCTGACGAGCAGATAGTTTAGGAAAATAAGAACGCAACATAGCAGCTACACCAGCAGTTACTGGAGAAGCCATACTGGTTCCAGAGAATTTTGCATAACTCTGTTCTGGAGTAGTAGAGTAGATGTGCACACCTGGTGCGAAAACATCCACATTTGATTTTCCATAGTTAGAAAATCTTGCAGGCATGTCTTTTCCGTCTTTCCAGTTCAATGCACCAACTTCCAACCAAACACGTGAAGCTTTTGGTCCGAAGAATTTTTTCTTACCAAATTTATCAGTAGGGAAGTTTCCAGTTACATCATTATTCTGACTTGAGTTACCAGCAGCATGTACCAACAATACATCGTGCTTTTCAGCATAACGAACCGCAGCATCTACCACTTTTTTATCCCAAGAATATCCTTTTCCAAAACTCATATTAATAATAGATGCACCATTATCGACGGCATAAATAATTGCATTAGCAACATCTTTGTCACGCTCATCACCATCTGGCACCGCTCTAACAGACATAATACGTACGTTGTCAGCAACCCCCTTCATTCCTTTATCATTGTTTCTTGACGCTGCAATAATACCAGAAACGTGTGTTCCGTGACTTGAGTCAGGTCCTTTACAATCGCCATTTCCATAATACTTCTCGTAAGAATTGCTATAGTCATCTCCAACAATAGTACGAGTATTAAAATCTGGGTTGTAAGCATATTTTAAAGCATTCTCAAAATACTTAACAGCTCCACCTATTTCTTTTTCGATTTCAGCAACAGAAGCACCACGATCAATTACTGACTGGATTGCACCAACAGCACCTTGCAATTCTTCATCATCCGTTTCAATAGCTGCAATTTCTTCAGCTGTGATTTCCTCTTTACCAAGATGCTTTTTTAATGTCTTCAAAGCATCATTAATAATCATTACGCCAGCAGATTGTTGTTGTAACTCCGCTTGCTTTCCTTCAACTTCTTTTTTGTATTTCAAGTAATCATTGAATTTAGCTTTTTCTTTTCCTTTCAATGTAGAACCATCTTTACCTTCAAACATTTTCTTGTACTTGCCATACAATCTTGTTAATTCATAAGTATCGGCTCCAACATTCTCACCATTCGCTCCTCCGATGAAATTCCATCCATGGATATCATCAATATATCCATTACCATCATCATCAATTCCGTTTCCAGGCTTTTCACCAGTATTTACCCACATGACATCTTTCAAATCTTCATGCATATAATCGACACCTGAGTCAATTACGGCAACGATAACAGTTTCTGAGGTTTTGCCTTTTAGAAGTGTGTTGTAAGTCTTTTCAGTACTAACTCCAAAAGTTCCATCCATGTCTTTATCAAGATTAAACCAATTTTCTGGTGATTCTTGAGCATAAAGACCCAAACAGAAAAGGGTGCATATCATGGTTGAAAAAAATCGAAAATTCATATTTATATTTTTTGAATTTATTAAATGATATTGATTAAAAAACTATTTATAAAACGCATAAAAATAGGAAAATTAGAGGTCATTTCCGTTAATTAAATCTCAAATTTATACTTAATATATGTTAGGTTTTAGACGAATACACTATTTTTATGTTTTTTTGGTACGATGTTCATACTATTTAACCTTGAATATTAGTTACGTACCCAAAGAACGCTTAACTAACTAAAACAAATTGTAATATGAGACTTTTATTTAGCCTTTTATTCGCAACCTCATTATTTTGTTCCAATGTAAATGGACAGGGATTTGAAGCTGGTGTTTTTGCCGGAATTGCGAATTATAAAGGCGAACTTTCTCCAGGAAGTTTTGGTGGTAATCTAAAACAAATGCATGCTGCTTATGGTGGTTTTGCACGTTATAATGTAAACAGTTTTGTTGCGGTCCGTTTTAATGTTTTTGGTGGAAAATTATCTGCTGAAGATGCCAAAGCAATTACGGAAGATCAAAAAGAAAGAAACTTAAGTTTTCGATCCAATGTTTTAGAATTTGGATTGACCGGTGAATTTAATATTCTTGGATACCAACCTTATAACTTGGAAAGACCTTTCTCTCCATACGTTTTTGCTGGAATCAATATGTTCAAATTTAAGCCGCAAGCTTATTATGATAATGCATGGGTTGATTTGAGACCTTTAGGAACGGAAGGACAAGGATTGGAACAATTTCCAGGAAGAAAATTATATAAGCAATTGGATTTTTCTATTCCTTTTGGTGTTGGTGTCAAATATGCTTTGACTGATCAATGGAATGTTGGATTGGAATTTGGAGCACGCGCAACTTTTACGGATTATCTAGATGATGTAAGTACTACTTATGTAGACTATGATGCGTTATTAGCTGCAAATGGTATGCAATCTGCCGAATTATCAAATCGTTCTACTGCAGATGTTGCAGTAGTAGCTGGATCACAAAGAGGTGATGACAGCAACAATGATTGGTATTTTATGAGTGGAATTTTTATCTCTTATAATTTTTCTGACAACGGATTGGTTGGAGGAAGAAACAGATCGAAAAGAAAAAGAGGTTGTGATTTCTAAATCATTGATTCGTTCTTCAAAGCCTGAATCTTCATGTCTCGCAAGCACGAGATGAGCGGTTGGAAACCGGCATCTCGGAAGTGCTCTTACGTCAGACTGTGCGAAAACGAAATTGAACCGCAAAATATCGAACAAGGAACCGCAGAATGTAGAAGTTGAGTACGCGAGTATACACGTGTTTTAACGAATTTCATGCTTAATTGTCCACGTACTCTACTTCGACATTCGATATTCTGCGGTTGGATATTCTGCGGTTCAGTTTCCGAAAACATATTCGCACAGTCTGACGTACTCCAACGCGAGCCAAAGGTTTTTAACCTCTCGGCAATATTATAAAAAAGGCATCACAGATATGATTTGTGATGCCTTTTTATTTTTTATGCTTCTGCTTTCTTGCTATCTTCAATGAATTAAACAAACCACCCATTTCAACACCTAAAGAAATACTAAAACAATATTGGGGTTACGATGATTTTCGTCCACTTCAAGAGGATATTATCAACCATGTGTTGGAAGGTAAAAACGCATTAGCATTGATGCCAACTGGAGGCGGAAAATCGCTGTGCTTTCAAGTACCTGCATTAGTCAAGGATGGTATTTGTATTGTTATTTCTCCTTTGATTGCATTGATGAAAGATCAAGTTCAAAACCTTCGGGATAGGGGCGTGATGGCAGATGCAATTTATAGCGGAATGCATCGAAAAGAAATCGATATTATTTTCGAAAACGCAATTTATGGAAAAACTAAATTGCTCTACTTATCACCAGAAAGATTGGAGACAGAATTGGCAATAGCACGCATTCAAAAAATGAATGTCAACTTAATTGCTATTGATGAATCACATTGTATTTCTCAATGGGGATTTGATTTCAGACCTAGTTATTTGAAAATAAATGAGTTAAAAAATTTGTGTCCCAATGTTCCTTTCATAGCACTTACTGCAACTGCAACTGACAAGGTAATCGACGATATACAAACGCTTTTGGATATTGACAAAGCACATTTATTTACCAAAAGTTTTGAACGAACAAATCTCTCTTATATCGTTCGACATTCAGAAGGGAAACGTGAAAAATTACTTGAAATTCTCAACAAAATAAATGGTTGTGGAATCGTATATGCACGTAATCGAAAAAAGACAAAAGAGATCGCTTATTTTTTAAGAAAACATAATATTAGCGCCGACTTTTATCATGCTGGATTATCTTCAGAAATTCGATCAAAAAAACAAGACAAGTGGGTTAAAAATGAAGTAAGAGTTATCGTTTCAACCAATGCTTTTGGGATGGGTATTGACAAACCCGATGTGCGCATTGTCGTACATATGGATATGCCAGATAGTTTGGAAGCCTATTTTCAAGAAGCAGGAAGAGCAGGACGAGATGGTGAAAAATCCTTTGCTGTTTTATTATACAATGAATCCGATAAAATGGATTTGGAACGCAATTTTGAAATATCTTATCCTGAAATGTCAGAGATCAAAAGAGTGTATTCTGCGCTCGGAAGTTACTTTCAAGTAGCCGATGGAAGTCCGGCAGGAAGAAGCTATGATTTTGATTTAATTCAATTCAAAGAAACTTACAAACTTGATTTACTAAAAACGTTTAACTGCCTGAAAATCTTGGAGAAAGAAGGGTGGATCTCGTTATCACAATCATTGTATGATCCTTCGGCTTTAAAAATTCTGGTCAATAAAGAAACGTTGTATGACTATCAAATTCGCAACCCAAAAATGAATTTGCTGATAAAAACTTTGTTACGTGCATATCATGGTTTATTCACCAATTACAATAAAATAAATGAACAGAATGTTGCCGATCACTTGAAAACAGATAGAGCAAATGTTATCAAACATATTGAGAAATTGGCGAATGACAAACTAGTCCAATACATACCTCAAAAAACGAAACCTCAGCTGACTTATTTAATGGAAAAAGTATCGATTGACAATTTATCCATTGATACCAAACGTTTGCGTTTTTTAAAATTAAGACATCGAGATCGACTGGATGCAGCTATTGAATATGCAACGGTTACGAAGTGCAGAAGTGCATTGTTATTAAAATATTTTGGTCAGGAAAATGCACCAGAATGTGGCCTTTGTGATGTCTGTTTATCGCATCACAAAAAAGACGTTTCTCACAATGAATTTCAAACTTTTCAGTTAAAGATAAAACGACTATTAAATAAAGATGAATTGACCATTTCAGATATTGTCGCTTCCTTTAATGCCAATAGTGAAAAACAAGTTTTGACGGCTATACAAGTGATGATGGATGAAGGCATTGTTGGATTAGAAAACGAAAAATTATTCTTGACAGATTAGGGAAATACAGCTTGAGAAAAAAGAAAATCATATGCACGGTCACCAATGACCTAAGTTACGATCAACGAATGATCAGAATTTGCACAACACTAGTTGAAGATGGATATGATGTCACTTTGATTGGGCGAAAAAGAAGTAATTCCATCCCATTTCTAACAAGAAAATTTCAACAAAAAAGACTACGTTGTTTTTTCAACAAAGGTGCCTTATTTTACACAGAATACAATTTGAGATTGTTTTTTTATTTGCTATTTAATTCTTTCGACATTATTTGTGCGATCGATTTAGATACGATTCTTCCAGCAACTATTGTTTCCAAAATTAAAAGAAAAAAAAGTGTGTATGATGCACATGAATATTTCACTGAAGTTCCAGAATTAATTAAACGTCCAAGAATTCAAAGAATATGGGAAGGTATTGCTAGATTTTGTGTTCCGAAAATGGATGCTTGTTATACGGTTTGTAATTCTTTGGCTGAATTACTTTCAAAAAGATATGGCCATAATTTTCAACTGATTCGCAATGTTCCATTTTCTTATGATTTGGATTTTGAAAATTTACCACTTAAAAATAAACGGATTGTTTTATATCAAGGGGCGTTAAATGAAGGAAGGGGATTGGAACAAATAATCGAAGCGATGGGGTATGTAGAAGGAGCAGTTTTGGAAATCGCAGGAGAAGGAGATTTATCCAAGGAACTACGGAATTTGGTTAAAATAAATCAACTCGAAAACAAAGTGACCTTTTTAGGATTTTTGACTCCAGAAGACTTAAAACAAAAAACATTGGAAGCAACCATTGGATTGAATTTGCTGAAAAATAAAGGCTTGAATTATTATTATTCGTTGGCAAACAAAACTTTTGATTACATTCATGCAGAAGTTCCAGCGATACACATGGGATTTCCAGAATACGTTCAAATTAATTCTAAAAATGAGATTGGGATGCTGATTGAAGATTTGAATGTAGAGACGATTGCAGCAGCGATTCATGCATTATTGTATGATGAAAACTACTATCAAAAATTGAAATCCAATTGCAAAGATGCCAAGCAGATTTATAATTGGGAATTGGAAAGTGAAAAATTAAAAAGCCTATACAGACAACTACTTACATAAACCGAATATCAAATTTCGATCATGAGTCCAACAACTGAAAAACCGAATTTTGACCCCAATTACAGAAGATACAATACATCATTTGCTTATTTAATGATTTCGTTATCCCTTTTTTTAGTTTGTGCAATTGCTGTTTATGCAAAAATTTCAGATTGGGTTGCGCCTAACCTTGCAGATTTTCTTATTGTTGTTTCTTTTGTCTTAATTTTTGGATTTAGCTTAGCAGGATTAATTTTAGGGATTCGAAGTTTTGTCAAAAATGAAGAGAATCATTATAAAAAATGGACCGGCTTTTTCGGCAACTTAATATTCGTATTTTTATTCTTTTTGGGATTGCTTTCCAATTTTTTCACCTTTTTTGATTTCATGAATTCTTGAGAACACAAAGCAAGGTCGTGGAGGATGTTTTTTTAACACAAAGTTCACATAGAAACATAGAACACAACAATCTTGTTTCGTAAATTTTCTGATGTAGAAATCGCAAAAGGAGGATATGAACAAACGCAGATAAATCACAGAAAGAAGTTCCTTTTCAAACTTTCATTTCGATTTAAAATATGAAAATAAACATTGCAAAAATTATAACAACTGCTTTTGGGGCTGGTTTCTCACCTTTTGCTCCAGGTACTATGGGTGCACTCGTTGGCATCTTATTTTGGTGGTTACTTCATTTTCCATTTATTAATTTAAGAGGTTTTTATTTCTTTCCATTTATGGTTTTCATGATAATATTGGTTTTCTTTATTGGCGTATGGGCAAGTAATGTTATGGAACCTGATTGGGGACACGATCCTGGAAAAATAGTAGTCGACGAAGTAATTGGACAATGGATTGCATTGCTTTGGATTCCTTTTTCAATCACTAATTTTCTCCTTGCATTTGCATTGTTTAGATTCTTCGACATTTTAAAACCACTATTTATCAAAAAAATGGAAGCATTGCCTTCAGGTTGGGGCGTGATGGCCGATGATGTATTGGCAGGAATTTATGCAAACATCGTGTTGCAAGTCATTTTGTGGTCAGATTTATTGCCACATTAAGCATTTCAAATAAACCATGAATGATTCTAAAGAACCTCTTATTGGCTCATTTTTGAGATCACAAGCAGCATCTTTTGCTGCAACGATGACTGATTTTCTATCTTTCCTTTTTCTGACTGAAATTATTGGATTTTGGTATATCGCTTCCAATGTTGTAAGTAGTGTGTTGGGCGCAATTGTCAGTTTTACATTAGGCAGAAATTGGGCATTCAAAAAAACAGATGTGAGGAAAAGAGGTCAGATTTTTCGATATGCAATCACCTCCCTTTTGAGTTTATTATTGAATACTGCTGGCTTATATGTGCTGACTGAGTGGGGTGGAATGCACTACTTCTACTCCAAAGTATTTGTATCCTTTCTAATTGGAGTAAGTTTCAACTTTTTGATGTTTCGGTATTTTGTTTTTAAATAAATGTGAAAATTACCTCACGCAGAAAACGCAAAATTCGCAGAATACAAACTAAGAATACGCATGCAATCTGCGAATTCTGCGTGCTGTAATTTCCGCTCTCTTTTTTTAATCTGCGAGATCTGCGGGAATCCCACTACCTATTTCAACATTTCCCCAAAATATCCGTAAATTCGCACATCATTTGAACATAAAAAAAATCCATAAAAATGAGAACCTCCTTTATTCTAGTGCTTGTCGTTTTAGTCCTTGCAGCTTGCAGTGAAAAAGTAACAGCACCTATTACAAAAGCTCCAGAAGTCAAAACACCGACGGAACCCAAAAAACCAATGATTAAGGAAATCTTGAACGAATCAAAAGAATTCGTTTGGAATCCTGAAAATTTTGCAGACAAAAAGATCATTCGTTATCAAATTCCTGGTTTTGAAAAACTGAATTTGAAGCAAAAGAAATTGGTCTATTATCTAACTCAAGCTGGATTGGCAGGAAGAGATATTAGTTACGATCAAAACTATCGCCACAATCTAAAAATTCGTAGAGCACTTGAAAACATCATCATGAATTACAAAGGTGACAAGGACTCAAAAAATTGGCAAAATCTAATGACTTACACCAAGGAAATTTGGTTTGCAAGTGGTATTCATCATCATTATGCAACCGATAAATTTGTTCCAGAATTTTCTAGAGATTACTTTAAAGAGTGTATGGATGCTACGGGCACCAAATTATCTGATGAAATGCTAGATGTAATTTTCGATCCTACAATTGACAACAAAAAAATCAACTTAGATCCTGCAAAAGGACTGGTAAAAGGTTCAGCTGTTAATTTTTATGACGCTGATATTACCGAAAAAGAAGTAGATGAATTTTACAGCAATTTAATGAAAAACAAAAGTGAAGATAAGCCACTTTCTTATGGTCTGAACTCTAAAGTAGTAAGAGGAGCAGATGGTAAATTAATGGAAAAAGTTTATCACTTAAATGGAATGTATGGAGCAGCCATTAAGGAAATTATAAAGTGGTTGGAATTAGCAGCTGGTGTTGCAGAAAATGAACCACAAGAAAAAGCACTTAGATTATTAATCGAATACTACAAGACTGGATCGCTTGAAACTTGGGATGCATACAATGTCGCTTGGGTAAAAGCTACGGAAGGAGATATTGATTATATCAACTCTTTTATAGAGGTTTACAACGACCCAAAGGGATACAAAGGCTCTTACGAATCAATTGTTGAAATCAATGATTTTGATGCTTCAGAAAGAATGGCGGTCGTTTCGAAAAGTGCTCAATGGTTTGAAGACAATTCTCCAACACTACCTGCACATAAAAAGAAAAATGTTGTTGGTGTATCATACAAAGTTGTAACAGTCGCTGGTGAAGCTGGTGATGCTTCTCCTTCTACACCAATCGGTGTCAACTTACCGAATGCCAATTGGATTCGTGCAGCACATGGCTCCAAGTCTGTTTCTTTAGGTAACATTGTGTACGCATATTCACAAGCAGGTGGACCTGGAATGTTGAAAGAATTTGCGCATGATGAAGAAGAAATCGAACGTGCTAAAAAATATGGCAAGCTAGGAGATAAAATGCATACTGCTTTACACGAAGTAGTAGGACATGCATCTGGTCAAATTGAAGCAGGTGTTGGCACACCAAAAGAAACGTTAAAAAATTACGCGTCACCTCTAGAAGAAGCTCGTGCAGACCTTGTTGCACTTTATTATATAACAGATCCAAAATTAGTTGAATTGGGATTGATGGAGTCAATAGAAGTCGGTAAAGCAGAGTATGATAGTTATATGAAAAACGGATACATGACTCAATTAACACGGATTACTCCTGGAAACATTATTGAGCAAGCACATATGCGTGATCGATCAATGGTTGCGCATTGGGTATTTGAAAGAGGGGAGAAAAACGGAGCAATCGAGAAAGTTACACGTGATGGAAAAACCTATTTAAATATTTTAGATTATGACAAAATGCGTGTCCTTTTTGGTGAATTATTAAAAGAAGTTCAACGAATTAAATCTCAAGGTGATTACAAAGCTGGTCGTGATTTAATTGAAAATTATGGTGTACAAGTAGATCCAGTTATTCATAAAGAAATTTTAGATCGCTCTTCTAAATTAGGTATTCCTCCTTATGGTGGTTTTATCAATCCTGTTTTGGTTCCTACAAAGGCAGCTGATGGAGAGATTACTGGTTTCAAAATTGAATACCCAGATAGTTTTACAGAACAAATGTTAGACTATGCAAAAAGGTATTCTTTCTTGCCAAATGAGAATTAAAAACTAATTTATTTATAGTAAATGTCTATGGTCAAATTTCAAGGTTTGGTCATAGACATTTTTCTTTGTACCAAAACATGAAACAACTAGAACATCACGAAGTAAAAACACAAAAACACAATAAAGAAATTGTTGTAATAGTAGAAGATGTTGTCACACCTCAAAACGTAGGAATGATTTTCAGAATCAGTGAGGCTATGGGAGTCTCCAAAATCTATTTAACTGGAAACACACCCAATTTACCTAACAAAAAAATCACCAAAACAGCTAGAACAACAGAAAAGAAAGTTTCTTCTCAACATTATCCATCCGCGACTGATTTAATACCCAATTTGGTTAGTGAAGGCTATGAAATATTTGCCTTAGAAGTGACAGATCAAAGTCAAAACATTCATAAAATTAACTTTAACACCTATAACAAGATTGCCATTATTATTGGTTCAGAAACAAATGGAATAAAAGAGGAAACTTTAGCAATGTTAAACCATGCAGTAATGATTCCAATGTTTGGAAAAAACACCAGCATTAATGTTGTAAACGCTTTGTCAATAGCATTGTTTGAAATTGTTAGAATTTAATTACATTTGCGGTACCCCCAATTAAAACATTACCTCAAATAACGTATGAAATTCTTTCTCTCTCTTTTCGTTTTTACTTTTCTCTCCGTCGTACAGCAGAATGAACAACAACCCGCTTCCGACTCTACAGCGTCTGATCAACATCAGATAGAAAGACTAGATACAAGGTCAACTTTATCTGATTCTATGAGTGTTATGGAGACTGCGATTCAGTCCAAATCAGCAACAACTGAAATCAATACCACTGAAGAGACTAAAGATGCTAAGCCGCATTCAAACCATCTAGCAAGGCCCGAACGCACCCCTGTGAGTTTTACTGGCTTTATAATTGGAAGCTTATTGTTATCATTCCTTGCATCTATTATGGGCTTTTACTTTTTTTATAGAAAAAAAGCTGCGCAATTCAATGAAGAAAAAAATCAACTGTTCTACCAATTAGTGACCGCTAGGGAAAATAACCAATCGTTGAAATTAGAAAATCAAGAACTAGAAGCGCAATTAGCTAAGACCAAAGCGCTTCAAACAAAAGATCCTGCTAATATATTGGAACAGAAAATTGTACTTCCTGGGAAGCAAAAAACAATTCTGAAAATTGGAGATATTCTTTATGTGCAATCTCAAAAAAACGCCATCAGTATTGTAACCAACAATGAACCGATTTGGGTATGGGAAACACTAATGAACTTTAAATCTACTTTGCCTGATTCTGAATTTTGTCGTGCGCATCGATCTTATCTAATAAATTTAAATGAAGTAGTTTCTTATTCAAAAAAATCGGTAATCCTCAGTAATAATCAAGAGGTCAAAATTGGTCAAACCTATAGTGCTGAACTGATGGAAAAACTTCAAAGTAGAGCTAGTAATCGTTAATCTCTTTTACATTCTGAAAGATACAATCTTTCGAATCGCATTATCTATATAAAGTGGAACTAGGATTATTCCATAAATAATGTCACTTAATTTATTGTTCTAATGTGTCCTTTCTGTATTTTTGAGGTCTAAATTAATGTAATTTGTAAAATTCCTAACCAAACATAAAATTTGAAAAAATGAGTATTGAAAGTATTTTAGGTGGCATTCAAGAAAAAGCAGCTGCCGCAGCACCTCTTGGAAATACACTAAAGTTCGATTTCGGTGACGAAAAATTATACGTCGACGGAACAGGAGACAAGAATGTAGTAACAGCAGAAGACAAAGATGCAGATTGTATGGTTGTCGTTTCAATGGAAGATTTTAAATCTTTAGCCTCTGGTGACTTAAATCCTATGACTGCGGTCATGACTGGAAAAGTCAAAATCAAAGGAGATATGGGCGTTGCTATGAAATTGCAATCTTTGTTTTAGCATAAAAAATCAACTTTTAAAAAGCGTCCCGACATTGCTCGGGACGCTTTTTTTGATGGCCTAAAATGTATTAATTTATTCTTATATTTGAATAGTAACTCTGACCCCATCTTTTTATAAATTTCAAAAATCAGCTATTATGAATTGGATCAAATTACTTTCGTTTTTTATGATTGTAAGCATGACTTACTCTTGCGCACGCCATCCAGTGACAGGTAAACGTCGTTTGTCCTTCTTATCAGAGAAAAGAGAAATCGCAATGGGCAAACAATATGACCCACAAGTCACTGCTCAATTTGGTGTTTATGATGACAAAAAAATGCAAGCATTTATAACGAGAAAAGGGCAGGAGATGGCTAGAATTTCTCATCGTTCACATCTTGATTTTTCTTTCAAAGTGGTAGATTCACCAGTCATCAATGCATTTGCAGTACCAGGAGGATACATTTATTTTACTAGAGGAATTATGGCTCATTTTAATAACGAAGCACAATTTGCTGGAGTCCTCGGACACGAAATTGGACACATTTCCCACCAACATGCTTCCGAGCAAATGACCAAGCAAACATTAGGTCAAATCTTATACGTGGGAGGTCTCATTTTGTCTCCAGAATTCAGACAATTTTCTCAAGAAGCAGGGCAGGCAATGGGCTTGTTGTTTCTTAGTTTCAGTCGTTCCAATGAAAAAGAATCAGATGTTTTAGGTGTTGAATATTCTTCCAAAGTAGGATATGATTCACATGAGATGGCTAAGTTTTTCAGAACATTGCAAATGCAATCGGAAGGTACAGAAGGTGGTCGAATTCCAGAATTTATGTCAACTCATCCAGACCCTGGAAATCGTTTTGAAAAAGTAAATGCGTTAACCGACAAGTGGCAAGCTGAGAATAATGCGCGCAACCTGAAAATTGGCAGAGATAGTTATTTAGATTTAATCGACGGAATGGTCTTTGGAGAAGATCCACGTCAAGGTTATGTTGACAATAATATTTTTTATCACCCAGAACTAAAATTTTCCTATAGCACTCCTCAAGGGTGGCAAGTAATCAACGCACCGACGCAAGTGCAAATGGCACCTAAAGATGGAAAAGCATTGATGGTTTTTACATTGTCTCAACAAAAGACTTTTGAAGCTGCCAAACAAGAAGTAATGGAACAGCATAAATTGAAACCAATTCGTGTTTTAGAATTTAAGGTAAATGGCTTACCAGCATATGGAATGGTTTCTGACCAAGTGCAAGAAAGTCAAAACGGACAACAACAAGCCGAAGCTACGGTAGCAGTACAAACTGTTTTTATAAAATATGATAACAAGATGTATGTATTTCATGGACTGTGCGCAAAAAATGATTTCAATCGATATGAACGATTATTTGATAATACAATGAATAGCTTTGCTAAATTGACAGATCAAAACCGAATTAATGTAACACCACATCGTTTAGACATCGTCAAAGCAAAAAAAGCAGGTACTTACACACAAGCTTTTAAGGAGTACAATATGCCAACAACGATGCATAAAAAATTAGCCATCCTGAATGGAGTACAATTGAACGAAAAATTAAAAACAGGAGAAAGGTTTAAAATATTGGAGAAAGGAAGAAATTATAAATTTTAATTTTGCAATAATAGCCAACTAATTTGATTTATATTGAAACTCAAATATTAAAAATTGCTCAACATATAATTGAGCAATTTTTTTTTGTCCCTATCTATTCAGTTAGATTATTTTTACCTAAAACTTCCTTGTTCCTGTTGAATAATTGTCTACTTTTAATCGTGTTTCTTATTGAATGAACATATTCGTTGAAGTCCCGTAAAAAGATTTTAAGGTCTGATTCGAATAAAAATGAGAACGCTAGACTTATTCCCAATTCATAAATCTATACTGAAAATTGACAAGAGCCGTTTACAATTATTCCTTTTTTAATTTAGATGCTCCATTTATCTTAGAATCTGGTGAACAAATTTCGGAGCCAACCATAGCTTATCATACCTATGGTACTTTGAATGAAAATCGGGACAATGTAATCTTGATTTGTCACGCACTGACAGCCAATTCTGATGCAGATGATTGGTGGCACGGACTTTTTGGCAAAGGAGATATATTTGATTGGGATAAGTATTTCATTATTTGTACCAATAATTTAGGATCACCTTATGGTACGAGTTCTCCAAAACAAGTAGATAATAAAAGTAATGAAAAGATGGGAATGGATTTCCCATTTTACACCATAAGAGACACTGCGAAATTACAATTACATTTGCTAGATCATTTCAAAATCTCTAAAATCAAATTATTAATTGGTGGTTCATGTGGTGGAAATATCAGTCAAGAAATCGCATATGAATGGGGTGATAAAATTGAAAACTTAGCATTGTTATGTTGTTCAGCAATGGAAACTCCCTGGGTCATCGCCATTCACGAATCACAACGAATCACCTTAAGTTCTGATCCCACTTTGAATGATAAAACTGCATCCGCAGGACAAGCTGGACTCAAAGCATGTAGAGCAGTTGCAATGCCGTTTTATCGAACACATTCCAATTTCAAATTAAGTCAAAAAGAATTGGAAACGAATAAAGTTAAAGATTTTCGAGCGGCGTCGTATATTCAATACCAAGGAGACAAATTTGTTAAACGATTTGATGCGCATTGTTATTTTAAATTGTTATCTGCTTTGGATACGCACAATATAGGAAGAGATCGAGGAGGAATAGAAAAAGCGCTTTCAAAGATAACTGCAAATACCGTTGTAATAGGGTTTAATTCTGACATCTTAATTCCTAAAATTGAACAACAATTTTTAGCTAAACATATTCCTAACTCTGACTATGTAGAAATAAAAACATTATTCGGTCATGATGCTTTTTTGATAGAACACGATGATATCCGAAAAGCAATAAGAAATAAAATAAGTATCTAATCACTTTCAATCTCAAATTATGAAAAAAGAAACAATTGCGCTTCATACTGGTTATCAATCAGAACCAACCACAAAATCAGTAGCAGTCCCTATTTACCAAACAGTAGCGTATGAATTTGACAACGCCCAACATGGTGCAGACTTATTCAACTTAGCCGTTCCTGGCAACATTTATAGCCGTATTATGAATCCTACTGTGGATGTGCTCGAACAAAGAGTAGCCGCATTGGAAGGTGGAATTGCTGGGCTTTGTGTAAGTGCCGGTAGTGCAGCTATTAATTATGCAATCCTAAATTTAGCTGAAGTAGGTGATAACATTGTATCGACGCCTCAATTATATGGTGGAACTTATACATTATTTGCACACATGCTTCCAAAACAAGGAATCGAAGTGAAATTCGCCAAATCAGATAGTGCAGCTGATATTGCAGCATTAATTGACGATAAAACGAAAGCTGTTTATTGTGAATCCATTGGAAATCCTGCTGGTAATATTTGTGATTTGGCGAAAATAGCAAAAGCAGCTCATGCAAAGGGGGTCCCTGTTATCTGCGACAATACTGTTGCAACGCCTTCTATCATTCGACCAATTGAACATGGTGTTGACATCGTTGTACACTCTATGACAAAATATATCGGTGGTCATGGAACCACATTAGGTGGTATCATTGTAGATAGTGGAAATTTCAATTGGAAAAAACATAAGAAAAGATTTCCAATGTTTAGCACACCAGAACCATCTTACCACGGGGTAGTATATACGGATGCTATGGGACCTGCTGCGTATATCGCTCGTGCACGTACCGTGCCTTTGAGAAATACAGGAGCAGCACTTTCTGCAATGGCAGCTTTTCAAATTATTCAAGGATTAGAAACATTAAGTTTACGTATGGAAAGACATTGTGAAAATGCAATGGCTATCGCAAAATATTTAGAAAAGCACAAACAAGTTTCTTGGGTAAAATATGGTGGATTAAAATCAAGCCCATATAATAAGTTGGCTAAAAAATATTGTGGTGGAACACCTTCTTCATTAATGAGTTTTGGTATCAAAGGTGGTTTTGCAAAAGCAGAAAAATTTTACGATGCACTTCAGATTTTCAAACGTCTTGTTAATATTGGAGATGCCAAATCATTGGCTTGTCATCCAGCATCCACAACACATCGTCAAATGACGGTTGCGGAACAAAAGAATGCAGGTGTAACACAAGATCTACTAAGATTGTGTGTAGGAATTGAACACATCGATGATTTGATTGCTGATTTAGATCAAGCTTTCAAAGCAGCAAATAAACGAGGAAAAGCAAAGAAAAAATAACGCTTCATTGTTATAAACTTATTGAAGCCGTAATGAAATTTATTTCATTGCGGCTTTTTTATGTTAAAATTTGCATCTTGAAATCCTGATTTTCATTTCAACGCAGAAAAATTCTATATTAGTGGTTATAAAAATAATTTAAATAACGAATCCTTATGACCTATTTAATTGGCACTTTCAACTTTAAAGTATTGAAAAAGCTATTTTTATTTTGCTGCTGTTTACTAGTTAATCAAACAATAAAAGCTCAATTCTCAATAATTACTGTTCATAATCAGC
Source organism: uncultured Saprospiraceae bacterium (assembly GCA_937941765.1). Classification (GTDB taxonomy): domain Bacteria; phylum Bacteroidota; class Bacteroidia; order Chitinophagales; family Saprospiraceae; genus CALDGQ01. The sequence goes on along the minus strand of CALDGQ010000059.1, from coordinate 26,892 downwards.
CAACTCCATTCGTGTTGGATTGCAATGCAGAAGGGATTGATATTACAGCGATTGAAGCTTGGGCTGACGACTATATGGACCCATCAAATAACAACGTTTCTACAAATTGTGATTTACCAGAATTATACTGGCAAGTGTATCACCATGAGTTGAACCCTTTTAATCATTGCTCTAATTTTAATATCACCATCGAGATCTCTGATCTGTGTGATGCAACTAATTTTACACTCGTAACTGGCGAAGTAATTTTTGAAAATAATGAACCTCCGATTAGTTTGGAAACAATTCCTCCAGTAACAGATGCGCTTTGTGGTGAACCGATGGCTGATTTTAATAACTGGTATGCCTCAATCACGGATCCTTTTAATTATTTGTATCCTTGTGGTATGGGAGCAATGTGGCAATTTACTATTTCAGATGATTGTAATGGTTGCAATGTAGTGTGTGGTGAATCTGTAACTGTAAATGTAGACGTAACTGACCAATGTAATAATACAACTCAATTTACCTACACGTTGAATGTAGAAATGCTAACGGATAATGATTTTGATGGTATTGATAATGTAGACGATAATTGCCCATCTGTCCCAAATCCAGGTCAAGAAGATATTGACAGTGATGGCATTGGAAATGCTTGTGATACAGAAAATGCGGTAGGAGAGTTGACCGAAATTATGAGTAATTTATATTTAAGTGCGCCTTATACAGGATTGATTCTAAAGTCTGAAAATGGTTCCTGTTATGTGATGATTGTGAATAATGATGGAAGCTTGTCAACACTTCCGGTGACTTGTCCGTAATTAGTATTGATTATAACAAACAAAAGCCGAAACGCAATCAATACGTTTCGGCTATTGTTTATTAAGCTTATCTGTCCAAAATTACTATTTCAAAAAACTATACCCATTCAAAAAGTCTTTAGTTTTCATTCGTTTTTTTCCTTCAATTTGCAATTCCAAGACTTCAACAAATCCATCTGTTGTAGCAAATTTGATATAAGACTTGTCATCCGTAATAATCATGTTAGCTGGCTTATCATGCTTTACAAGCTCTTTTACCGTTCTAAAAATTTTCAACTTCAAACCACTCAAACTAGTCCATGCTGTTGGATAAGGGCTCATTCCTCGAATGAAATTGTGGACATTTGCGGTTGATTGATTAAAATCGATCTCACAAGTTTCTGAAAATATTTTCGGTGCTTTAGAAACCAGTTCATTTTTTTGTGGTTGCAACTTATAGTTACCAACTTCAATTTTCTTGACAGAACTCAACACGGTATCTCCGCCAATTTGCATTAGTCGATTATAAACTTCACCGGCTGTTTCATTTTCTCCAATAGGTGTGGTTGCAACTTCTAAAATATCACCGGTATCAATTTCATGTTTTAGGAAAAAAGTAGTCACACCAGTTTCTTTTTCACCATTGATAACGGCCCAATTAATAGGTGCAGCTCCACGATATTTCGGCAAAATAGAACCATGTAAATTGATTGTTCCAATAGTCGGCATATTCCAAACTACTTCTGGAAGCATTCTGAAAGCAACGACAACTTGTAGATCCGCTTTTAAGGAACGAAGACTTTCTACAAATTCCTTATTCTTTAATCGAGGAGGTTGCAGGACATTTAGATTTTGAGAAACAGCGTATTTTTTAACAGCAGATTCAATTAAAGTTTTCTTACCTCTACCACCCATTTTATCGGTCGAAGTAATGACACCTACCACCTCATATCCATTCTCAACTAATATTTGCAATGAAGGTACAGCGAAGTCCGGTGTACCCATAAACACAATTCTAAGACTCATAAACAGCGGATTTTATTAATTTTAAGTTATATATGTACCACTTTTTCATATCCTAAAAAGGGTATTTAAGGGTCGAACATAAGCAAAAGCTGTATATTATTCATCTTAAAAACTTAGATTTACTGTACTAAACAAAAAAATACTATGAGATACCATTTTGTAGCACTCTTTTTTTTATTAGCCCTCTCAAACACAACGCTCTTTTCTCAAACTGTTACCATCGAAGGATACACCTACGAATCTGATAATCGTGGTTATGTCAAAGATGTAAAGGTCACTGTATTTGAAAAAAATTCCAAAGTGATTCTTGGAGAAACCCAAAGTGATCGTAATGGAAAATTTTCCTTTTCTATTCCACTTGGTAAAGAATTCAAAATTCGTGGTTCGAAAAAATTATTTGAAGATACTGAAGTCATTGTTTCTTCAATGAATAAATCTGATGGTGGGAAAGTATTCGCCAAAATTGTATTAAATCGAAAACCAGGATATATTTTTGACGTCACGGTTGCCAAAAAAAGAGTCGGCGATCAACCAACAGATGGTTTGACAGATACAAAAGTTGAAATCTACAACAATACCTTGAAACAAGAAGACCTTGTGATTGATAACAACCCAGCTCCAACTTTTCAGCATACTTTTGAACAAGGAAACCATTATACAGTTATGATCCGCAAAGATGGATATATGACTAAAAGAATGGAAGCTTATGTCAATGTAAAAGGTTGTATCCTATGTTTTGATGGAATCGGCGATGTGCGTCCAGGTGTTACTGACAATCTGACGGCAGGTAATAAAATGGGAACTTTATTGGCGAATGTGGAATTGCAACCAATCAAACTAAATGAAGCGATCAAGATTGACAATATTTATTATAACTACAATAGCGCTGATATTAGAGAAGATGCTAAAAAGGAGTTGGATAAACTGATTCAGGTATTAAGAGATAATCCTTCGCTTGATATTGAATTGGGTAGCCACACAGATGCACGCGGAAAAGCAAACTATAATCAAGAGTTATCACAAAAAAGAGCGCAATCTGCGGTAGATTACATCACTACAAAAGGATTAATCTCTGCGAATCGAATTATCGGAAAAGGATATGGTGAAGCTCAATTGGTAAATGATTGTGTTGATGGTAAAGATTGTGATGAAAAATTGCATGAACAAAATAGAAGAACAGAATTAAAGATCACCGGTATTCGAAGTAACAAATCTAACAGCGACCAATCTTTAGCACAAATTATTCATGAAGAAAACATGGGTAAAATGTTAGAAGAAGTGGTCAATTCCGAAGAAATCAGAATACCAGAAGGTGGTGTGATTCCTGATGAAATTGCTGCTTCTATGTCAAATCCTAAACAACGAACTCCCGTAAATACAACTCCTACAAATTATGAGACGCCAATTGAAACAGCAAAAGGTGGAACTGCTACTTCTTCAATAAGTCAATTAGAAGGAACTGCTGCACCTGAAATGCAACAACCAACGTCAGTATCAAAACCAACAACCAGTGCCAATATTGTTAGAAATGAAGTTTATAAGCAAGAGGATGCTGGTAAGAAAAGAGGATCCAGTCAAAGTCATCTATATCAACCGACAGAATCAGTAAAAGCTTCTGAGCAAGATGTTGATAATTATGGTATGGTTGTCAGAATTGTTGATGCCAATGGAAATTCAGTTGGAGGTGGTCAGAAAGGAAAAGAATTGCACGCTTATCAAGTTTTCCAACACAATAGAGCGACCATTGATCATTACAAAAATTCAGTTACCAAATATAAGAGGAGAGTGATGCCAACCATTATGAGTATGGAATATACTGGCTACAAAATTGAAATCGAAAAGAGTGGTGGTGAACTTCCAATTAGTCATGAAATTTTCGGTCGTCATGGTAATATCAGTTATGATGTAACGAAAGATGGAACTTATTCATACATGCTTGGCGATTTCGATGAGTCAAAAGATGCGATGTCATTTTTTACAGAAATCATTCGTCCACAATATCCACATGCTAGAGTGATTCAATACAAGGACGGTAACCGATTGAATGAATAAATTTAGTTTAGCATTTTTCTTATAAAAAGAGGTGAATTGTTATCTAACAGTTCACCTCTTTTACTTTTTTTCGACCAACTATAACCTACAATGCAAATTAATTTGATATTTTGCACAGCATCGAAAACTAAATAAAAATATGGGACTTCAAACCATTCACTGGAATACAGAAGACAATTTAATTATCTCAGGCTACGACTGGCCAATCGAAAATCCTAAGGCCGTCATCTGCTTAGTACATGGATTTGGTGAACACGCACGTAGGTATGATCATGTAGCATCTTATTACAATAAAAAAGGATTTGCATTGTTGACGTGTGATCTTCGTGGACATGGAATATCAGAAGGAAAAAAAGGCCATACACCGACCTATGATCATTTGCTAGATGATGTTTCTATTTTTTTAAAAAAAGCAGATGAACTATATCCTGGTGTAAAAAAAGTATTGTACGGTCATAGTATGGGAGGTGGAATTGTCTTGAATTTTATACTAAAAAGAGAGAGTAATATTGTTGCAGCAGTTTCCACGAGCCCATTCATTGAAGCAGGTTTTAAGCCACCGTTTTTTATGGTCATGTTGGGTAAAATGATGAAAAACATTAAACCTGATTTTACTCAAGCCACTGATTTAAGCGCAGATGAGCTGTCTCATGATAAAGAATATGTAAATACTTACACTGATGATGAACTCGTTCATAATAAATTAAGTTCAGCATTAGGAATGGGGATGTTGGAAAGTGGAAAATGGCTGTTAGAGCAATCGTCAGGTTTAAAAGTGCCTACTTTGTTACAACATGGAAGCGGAGATAAAATCACATCACCAGCAGCAAGTCAACAGTTTGCAGAAAACATGAAAGGTAAATTATTAAATTTCAAAATGTGGGATAATCTATATCATGAAATGCACAATGAAGTCGAGAAAGAAAAAGTTTTTGACTACACTATAAAGTGGATTAACAAGCAAATAAAATAAATTTCGAAATAAAACATATACCTAAAATAATGACAGCAAAAGAATTTTTATTATCAATTCCTGAAAAAGCAAAAGGAGAATCTTTAGAAGGAATGGATACTGTTTTTCATTTTGATATTGATGGAGAAGAAGTTTCCGTCAAAGTGGAAGATGGAAAAGTCAATGTCCTAGAAGGATTGGACGGCGATCCAAAATGTGTTATCAAATCTACCAATGATAATTTCATGGGTGTTGTCAATGGCGATATCAATCCAACAATGGCAGTCCTTACTGGAAAAATAAAAATCAACAACCCAACAGAATTAATCAAATACGCCAAATCATTTGGTATCATGTAAAAAATGATGTCCGCACTTTCATACACCCAAAAGATAGCCTTACTTATAACTTTTGGACCTTTAAGAAACGTTTTACCGTAAAATAATTTCGTACCTTTCTCATATTCAATATTTTACCAATAAGTATTATCTTTAATGTATTCTACACTTTTTTTGGTAGATTTCATTTTGATTTCTATTGTTATGTGAAATACGCTATAAATAGGGCATTCCATATCATCTTGAGAAAGTGTAATTTGAAAGTCAAATGGCAAAGAAGTTTCCCTTTTACCAGCAATTAGATGCCATGGATTGCGGAGCGACCTGTTTGAGAATGATCGCAAAGCATCATGGACGTCATTATTCCTTAGAAAATTTACGTGAGTTAACCTTCATGGATAGAGAAGGTGTATCTATTCTAGGAATCGCCGATGCAGCAGAAGCAATCGGAATGCATACGCTTGCCATTAAATTAGATTACGAAAAATTATTAGAAGAAGTAGAATTGCCCGTTGTTGTTCATTGGCGACAAAAACATTTTATTGTCGTTCATCATATTACTGATAAGCATGTTTGGATTGCGGATCCAGGAGCTGGCAAATTCTCATTAACAAAAGATCAATTTTTAGCAGGATGGTTAAGCGATAAAGTCGATGACAAAGATGTTGGACTGGCACTAGTTGTCGAACCTACACCAGATTTTTACAAAAGAGAAGGGGATGAACCATCCAAATCAAGTCTTGGCTACCTCTGGCCGTACATCAAACAATATAAAGGTTTAATTTTTCAACTATCATTGGGTCTTTTGATCGGAAGTTTAATTCAATTATTCTTCCCTTTCATGATGCAAGCGGTCGTTGACATCGGTATTACCAATCAAAATATCAATTTTATTGTATTGATTTTGATTGCACAACTTGTATTATTTTTTAGTCAAAGTTTAGTGGAAGTCATTAGAAGTTGGATTTTATTGCATATTGGAATCCGGGTGAATATTAGTTTGGTTTCAGAATTTTTAGCCAAATTAATGCGAATGCCGATTCGTTTCTTTGACACCAAAATGACAGGTGATTTATTACAAAGAATTTATGACAACAACCGGGTGGAGAAGTTTTTAACCTCTGCAGCATTATTTACTTTATTTTCATTTTTCACCTTTATTGTATTTGGAATTGTACTGTTATTTTATAGCAAAACGATCTTCGGAATCTTTCTAATAGGAACCATCTTGTACATTATTTGGGTTTCTTTATTTCTGAGAAAAAGGAAAGAACTGGACTATAAGCGTTTTGATCAATTAGCAGAAAATCAAAGTACGTTAATTCAATTGGTCAGCGGGATGCAAGAAATCAAATTGCACAATGCTGAAAAACAAAAACGTTGGAATTGGGAACGGATCCAAGCTCGTCTGTTTCGTGTGAGCATGAGCTATCTTGCTTTGGATCAATGGCAAAGAAGAGGTGCTTCTTTTATTAATGAATCAAAAAACATAATCATTACATTTATAGCCGCAAAAGCAGTTATAGATGGACAAATGACTTTGGGAATGATGCTGGCTATTCAATATATCATTGGCCAACTCAATGGACCTTTAGATCAATTGATTGAATTTGTAACTTCTTCACAAGATGCACGCATTAGCATCGAAAGAATGAATGAAATTCACAATGTTCAACATAAAGAAAATATTCTTGAAAAAATAAATGTAGTTGAAGAAGAAGCAGATTTGGTTTTGGACAAAGTTAGTTTCCGATACGGTGGACCTCATTCAACACAAGTCTTACGCAATATCAACCTAACCATTCCTTATGGAAAAACAACGGCTATCGTCGGGACGAGCGGTAGTGGTAAAACTACTTTGTTGAAATTATTGCTTAAATTTTATTCGCCAACAGAAGGAAGTATTTCTGTTTCTGATACCAATATCAATCGTATTGACGAAAGACTATGGAGAGACCGATGTAGTGTCGTGATGCAAGATGGGTATATTTTTTCCGAAAGCATTGCAAACAATATCGCTTTTGGTGTCGAACACATTGATAAAAAACGAATGCTTCAAGCAGCTCGTGCAGCAAATATCAAATCCTTTATAGAAACATTACCGCTTGGTTTTAATACAAAAATTGGCCAGGATGGAGTTGGACTTAGTCAAGGACAAGCACAACGTTTGTTGATTGCACGTGCCATATACAAAGATCCAGATTACTTCTTTTTTGACGAAGCCACTAACTCACTGGATGCATTTAATGAGATGGTTATTTTAGATAATTTGGAAGAAATAATGGAAGGTAAAACGGTTGTAGTAGTTGCACACCGATTATCTACTGTAAAAAATGCAGACAACATTGTAGTGTTAGAAAGAGGTGAAATTTTGGAACAAGGCACGCACAAAGAATTGGTTGAAATGCAAGGTGCTTATTATCATTTAATTAAAAATCAATTGGAACTTGGGAATTAATTATCTAGCTTTTTAAAATGAAAGAAGAACACGAAAATATCGAAATAAGAAGTGGAGAAGTTCAAGAAATTCTTGGAACACCACCTAGATGGATTATCCGTTGGGGAACCTTTCTGATATTTTTGATCTTAGCAACAATGACAGGGATCGGCTATATGGTCAAATACCCGGATATCATCAAAGCCCCACTAAACATTACGACAAACATTCCTCCCGTAAAAGTTATCGCAAAAACAAGCGGATATATTGATCAACTTAAAGTAAAAGAAAATCAAGTTATAAAAGAAGGTGATCTGATTTTGGTAATGAAAACTACGGCAAAATTTGAAGACATTGAAAAAGTGACTTCAGAAGTGGATACCTTAATTAAACAAAACCTAACCTTGGCTAGATTAAATGCATACAAAGCACCTTATCCAGTACTGCTAGGAGAAGCTCAGGAATCTTACGATGAATTTTATAAAGGATTAAAAAATCTAAATGTCAAAAGACAAAAGAAGGCAGATGAAGTAAAAGAGAAAGATATTAACAATAGAATTGGAAAAGTAAAAAACTCGATTAAAAAATTAAAAAAGCAAGAAAAAACGGCTATTTCAGCAAAGGAAATGGCTGCAAATGCTTTTGATATTCAAAAGAAATTATACGCTAAAAAAGCAACTACTTTAAGTGAACTTCAATCTGCAAAACAAGAAACATTTAAAGCGGACCAGGCGATAGAAGAAATCAAAATGAAAATTGACGAAAAGGAAGATGAGATTGTCCAGTTTGAATCAAGTATTAAAGACCTCAAAGAAGCGAATACTTTTTCAGGTGAGGATAAAGTAGTTGATATAAAAGCTTCGCTCACCAAATTACAAAGCCAATTGTTGTTGTGGAAAGAAAAGAATCTTTTGTATTCTGATGTCGAAGGTACAGTGACATTCTTTGGTGAAATCGGAAAAGCAAAACAATTCGTAAAAGTTGGAGATGAATTGATGGCAGTCATTCCTGCAGCTCAAACTGGAATTTTGGGTCAAGCCGCTATACCTATTATTGGTTCTGGAAAAGTAAAATCTGGTCAACGCGTTGTTGTAAAAATGGACAGTTATCCTTATGAGGAATTTGGATCAGTAGAAGGGGTAGTGGTAGAAAAAGCTGCGTTGCCTAAAAATGGTGCCTATATTGTAAACATTCGAATGCCCGAAGGCTTAAAGACTAGTCACGGAAATATCATTGATTTCCAACAAGAAATGCTAGGTACTGCTGAGATAATAACAGAAGATAGACGTTTTTTGGAACGCATTTTCGATAAATTAATCGCGATGATTAAAAATAGATAGCTATAGCCACCATGTTACCTTTGTCTTCTAGCCAAAGATGCCAGTTGAACTTGTAAAAAATTCCTACCTTTATCAAACCCAATGGAATTATTCCCATACATATTAGTGCGTGAAGCCGGTATTTCAAAAGATTTGCTCGCATACCTACCATCAATAGAAGACACTTTCAAAATAAATGAAAAGCAAGCGAACGCAGCCTACAAAGAATATCAAAACAATTTACTATTCTACCTAAATAACCTCATTCGTATTGACGAAAAGCCCTGTATTCGAATTCATTTAATGAATATTAGACGAGCTGTTTCCTACCATCAGAAAATAAAACAAAAAGATCTTAACAAGATAACAACGCACTCCTTTAAAGAGGATTTATTAAATCGCATTTCAGAATTTGCTGAATTAAAATTAGATATACAGAAAAGTACAGTTGACTTTAATAATGCTTTTGAAAAAGCACAATTAGCAGAGATAATCTATTTGTTCGAAAAGAAAAATGAGTTGAATTTATTAAATGGTTTACTATTTTCAAGCCCTGATTTTTATGAAAGACTAGCACAAACACAATTTGATCGGAAACGAATAAATAAAAAAACGAGACAAACTTTTTTAAAATTATTAGAATATTTTTCTCGAGCAAGTCACAAAACTTCTCCTTTCAGTTCTTTTGGAAAAATTGGGTTTTATAATCTAACGAAGAAGCAAGGACTAGATCCAATTCAACAATCGGTTATTTACACGAATAGTTTTACGGTATCTGAAAAATCTTCTATCGTTGATATCAACCCAACCATCTTTGAAGATGAGGAATACTTTTATTTTTTCGTCTTAGGAAATAATGGGGAAACGTTGAATAGAATTGTAAAAAATGAAGATTCTATTCATCTATATAACTTACTAAATTCAATTAACAATAATCAGTCAGGGATACAATCTACCCTTGATAAATTAGATGAAGAATTCACCAATTACCTATTCGAAAGCGGATTTTTAATTAAAGTTACCAATAATGATAACAGTGAAATTTCAAATTCATTAAAAGCGATTCAAAATACATTTCAGGCAAATATTACTGCAAAAAAACTAAAAATAGAAACCCTTAAATCAGAATTGAGAAATAATGGAAATGAGAAACCGCTTTTTTACGAAGATTATTTTATCACACCAAAAAATGACATTCCTGAACGAACCTTTAAAAAAATTACGCATGAATTAAATCAATTGACCAAGCTATTAGCACCACTTCATTTTTCGAACATGCGAGAAACCATTAAGCTATACTGCTTAAAGAATTTGGAAAATGAAGAGGCTATTAATTTTGTAGAGTTGGTTCAAGAAATAAAAGCGCTACCGTCTACTTATCTAGACCCAATAATAGAACGAAAAAAGAAGGAACGGCAAGCATTTAAAAACGAGTTGGAGAAGATTTGCAAAGACAACAAAAAGGAGGTAGAACAAGGTGTTGTCTCTTTTAATTTTAGTGATTTTGATTTTGCAGAAAAAGAGAGTCAATCAAATTTTTTTGCTGCTCATTTACAAATAGAAACAATCAACCAACAACCAAAAGCCATCATCAACTCCATTTCAAATGGGGCCGGCAAGTTATTTGGTCGGTTTGCCATTCAATATTCTGAAGTTGTGAAGGATTTAAAAAACTATATTTACAACAATGAAAATGGATATCAATTAATTTTAAATCAAGATTTTTCAAGTAGTCCAGTTAATGCGCATCCAGCAATTATTGATCAAAAAATAGCCATTCCTAATAAATCAGAAAAAGGAGTATCTCCTGGAAATTTATATGTAAGCTACGATACAAAAACGGATCAACTAAATTTAACAGATGTAGAAGGCACTCCGATTAAAATAATTAATCTAGGTGTCGAATCCGAAAGTACTAGAAATTATTTCTATCCTTATTTATCTGCATTTACGGGTACACGTTGTGTAATTTCACCGTTGCTTGAAATAATCAATTCGATTTATCAAAAAAATGTCAATGGAAAATATGTACTTCCAAGAATTCAAATTGGCAACCACTTAATTCTACAAAGAAAAAGTTGGCATTTTCCAATAGACCAAATTCCTCAAAAACAAAAAGGAGTAAAAGACGCTGATTATTATCTTAAAATCCAAGAATGGATCGGGATACATCATTTACCTAAACGCTTTTTCATTAGAACCAACTCTAAATTCTTTTCAAATCAACCAGATCGAATCAACAATGTTCAACACAAACCACAATATATCGACTTCACCAAAATCGGTTTCGTTTCACTATTCAATAAGCGCTTAACCCAAGTCAATGATTTTTTGGAAATTACGGAACCACTTCCTGAAATTAATTGTTTTTCTAACAACAATTCTAATGTAAAAGAGTATGCTATAGAGTGGTTTGGGTAGGAGTTTTTAAATAAAAAACGATTATCACATCCACAATAAAATTAGTACCTTCATAATTACAAATACGTCTTAAATTAATTAGTGTTTGTCGTTAAAATTGGGTTGTTGTAATAAGTTAAGACATATTAAAACTAAAATTTCAATGAATAGTATTATCAAGCATTTATTAATGAACCAACTAAAAACTTGGATGAACAATAACAGTAATAATAACAACAATAATAACAACAATTCTGGTCAAGATGGAGAAGCAGATTCTATCATCCGTAATCACGTCATTCTTTCAATGGGTGCTGGTTTTATTCCATTATTGTTAGCAGATATTTTGGCAGTAGGCGCTTTACAATTAGATATGATTCGTCAACTTTGTCGTGTTTATAATGTTGACTTTAAAGAGACACAAGGCAAAGCAATCATTAGTGCGTTGACCAGTTCAACGCTTGCCAGAGCAGGTGCGAGATCATTTATCAAACTAATTCCTGGATTAGGAACCGTATTAGGTGGAGCAACCGTGTCGGTTTTTGCAGGAGCTTCAACTTATGCGGTAGGTGAAGTTTTCAAAAAGCATTTTGCTTCCGGAGGCACTATTCTCGATTTTGATACAGAACGTTTGAAAAAAATGTACACTGAAAAATTTGAAAAAGGAAAAGAAATGGCGTCCGACCTCACTAAAAAGGAAGAAGAAATTAAAGAGACCGTTTTTAATGTAAAAGAAACTACTACTACAACTGGCACAACAACTTCTTCAGGTCCAGCTCCTAAAAAAGGGTTTGTTGAACAACTAGAAGGATTAGCAGCACTGAAGGAAAAAGGAGTGCTAAATGATGAGGAATTTGCAATTATGAAAAAGAAATTAATCGATGGCTTTGGAGGTGAAGCTTAATCAAATTAGGGTATATTGAAACCGTCCAAGATGAATTCTTGGGCGGTTTTTTTGTCAAATACGGACATTTTATTCAATTATGTGAAATTTAATACCCATTCCAAAAATTTAAATGCTTTCTATTTTTGATATCCAAATCCTTGTTTGATAACCAATTATATCTGGAATTTTGCACTTATTGAGTCAATTCTGCCTACCTAATTCACTTTGTTCTTTTTAATGATATCATCTATAAAAGTGATATATTTAAGGTGACAAATTATACCGTATAAACCCGAACTATACCCATATCATACCCGAATAATGAATAAAATCGTCCTTCTAACTTTAGGAGCTTGGAGTTTAATGCTAACTAGCATCTTTGCTCAAAGTCCACTTGCGTCTTCTACTATTAACACGCTTAGAACAAATGCTACTGAATATGGCTTGGTGCCTGCCGATTTTGATAATTGGATAGTAACCGATGAATTTAAATCTGAGCATAACGGAATTACTCATATTTATTTCCAACAAACTCGAGATGGGTTTCCAATTTTCAATTCGACACTTTCTACAGCTGTTGATTCAAATGGGAAAATAAAACATGTTGCCAACCGATTTGAAGCACTAAGTGATTTGCAAACCATAAAACAAGATGGTGTCGCTGATATTTCGGCGATTCAAAAAGTTGCAGAATACTTAGAAATTAAAAAGCCTTCAACAATTCAATTACAAAATGAGTTGAAAACAAAAAAAATATATCAATCAGCCGATTTTTCTGAAGAAGCAATTACAGTTGAATCTGTTTTTGTAAAAAATGGGAAGCAATTGGTATTAACAAAACAAGTAGCACTTTATAGTAATGAAATCAAAGAGTGGTGGCAAGTTCGTATTAATGCAGCAAGCGGTAAATTAGTAAGTAAGAATTCTTGGACCGTTGAATGTAAGTGGGGAGATGCACATGATTGCAAAGATCATACACATCAAAATACAAGTTCACCACTTTCAAATTTGCATCCTCCTCAAAATGCAAATCCTACAATGACCAATACTTATGAAGTATTTGCATTACCATTGTTAGATCCAAACGATGGAGCCAGAACGATCGTTACTGCACCTTGGAACAATGCGCTAAATGCTTCTCCGCATGGATGGCATGATACGACAGGTGTTGCGGGTGCCGAGTTTACAATCACAAGAGGAAATAATGTTTTTGCTGTAGAAGATAGAGATGCAAATGACACACCTGGATTTAGTCCAGATGGATCTGCTTCCTTAGATTTCATTTATCCATTAGACTTAAATCAAAGTCCGATCAATTATCAAGATGCAGCAATCACCAATTTATTTTATTGGAATAATATTATTCATGATGTTTGGTATCAATACGGTTTTGATGAAGCTAGTGGAAATTTTCAGGAAAAAAATTATGCTAATGTTGGGGCCGATGGCGATAGCGTAAATGCGGATGCACAAGATGGATCTTCTACGAATAATGCGAATTTTTCGGCACCTCCTGATGGCTTCAACGGACGTATGCAAATGTTTGAATGGAGTGTTGCTACTACAATAACTGCCGAAGTCACAGCTCCAAGTTCAGTTGCTGGAAATTACAATGCAGCAGGTGCTATATTTGGTCCTCAAACTGGTTCATTCAATGGAACATTAGTCGATGTCGCACCAGTTGAAGGATGTACACCGTTGACAAATGCCAATTCGGTCAATAATAATATTGCTTTGATTGATCGTGGCAATTGCTCGTTCGTAGACAAAGTTTTAAATGCGCAAAATGCAGGAGCAATTGCAACAGTCATTTGCAACAATACAAATACAGCTGTTTTTACGATGAGTGGGACCAACCCTGCAATCACAATTCCAGCTATCATGTTGTCACAAGCTGATTGTGCGACCATTCGTACGGCGATGCCAGGAGTTGAATTAGAATTTACGCTGAATGGACCATCAACTCGAGATAGTGATTTAGATAATGGGGTGATTATTCATGAATATGGACATGGTATATCAATTCGATTAACAGGTGGAGCTTCCAACTCTTCGTGCCTAAATGGTGACGAACAAATGGGAGAGGGATGGAGTGATTACTTAGCGTTAGTGATGACGATGCAAACAGGTGATGCACGTACAGATGGAATCGGTATTGGAGCATATTTGACTGGCGAAGCACCTACTTCAAATGGAATTAGATCGTTTCCTTATTCGACTGACATTTCTTTGAACCCGTTGACCTATGATGATATAAAGACACAAGTTGTCCCACATGGAGTGGGAAGTGTTTGGGCAACGATGCTCTGGGAAATGACATGGGATTTAATTGATGAATATGGTTACGATTCAGATATCTATAATGGTACTGGCGGAAACAATATCGCGATGCAATTGGTAATAGATGGCTTAAAATTGCAACCTTGTAATCCTGGATTTATTGATGGAAGAGATGCCATTTTAGCTGCAGATCAAATTAACAATGCAGGTGCCAACCAATGTTTGATATGGGAAGCTTTTGCTAGAAGAGGACTTGGATATTCAGCAATACAAGGCTCCAGTGGAAGTCGGGCAGATGGGGTTGAAGCTTTTGATTTGAGTCCAATATGTGAACCTATTTTATATTTAGATAAATCTGCTCCTTTAGTTGCAGAAGTGAAATCGGAAGTTTGTTACGATCTTTTTGTAAATAATAACACTGGAAATACAATTACTAATTTAGTTTTAACAGATGCGACTCCTGCTACCACCTTTTTCTTGACGAGCACATCAACGATGGGTACTTATAGCTTTCCAAACAGAGTGCTGACCATTACTCAAGCAAGCATGGCAACGGGGACTAATTTCGATGCGCAATACAAGTTATTCACCATCAGTACCGACAGTTCTGAATTGGTACATTTCGAAAACTTTGATGCATCTACCTTAACTTGGACCGCTACAACTGGTCAAGGTAACACTGGATTTGAACCAACCAATACGAATGCCTATCGGGTTCAATCTATATTTGTCCCCAACGAAGGTGCAGATAACACGCACTATTTTACAAGTTCCAACATTACTTTGCCGGCAAAACCAATTATCAGTTTTTGGCATGATTACGATACCGAAAGCGGATGGGATGGAGGATATCTCGAAGTCTCAACAAACGGAGGATCTTCATGGTCTGATGTTGGACCAGATATGATTCAGAATGGGTACAACGGTGGTCTAGGAACTAGTAGTAATCCTGACATTGCTGGTCATCCTGCATTTACTGGAAATAGCAATGGTTATATTAAAACCGTTGCTGATTTATCAAATTACGCAAACCAAACGGTTCAATTCAGATTTGTTTTTGGATCTGATAACAATACATTTTCAACAGGTTGGTATATAGATGATTTTATCGTTTATGATGGAGTAACGGTCGAAAACATCGCGTGTCTTACTACAGATCAGGGACACAACTTATGTGATACGACTTCAACCGTAATTTTACCAATATGCGGAGATTTTATATTGCAATTTGTAGATAGTGATGGTGATGGTTTTGGAGATCCGAATGCAACGGGGTATGCATGTATGGGTGCTACTGGCTATTCGATTGACAATACGGATTGTGATGACACCAATCAAAATATTTATCCAGGTGCTATTGATATTTGTGATAATCTAGACAATAACTGTAATAATATGATTGATGAAGATTGCAATAATGTTGGTTGTCCTGATACACTAATTATTGGCATCCATGATATTCAAACCTATCACGCCAATCTTTATTTAGAATCTGATATTATCGTTGTTCCAAATGATGTAATTGAATATAGAGCTGGTCAAGACATTCAATTAAACCCTGGTTTCGAAACTCAACAAGGTGCTTACTTCGATGCTATTATTGCGCCGTGTCCGACACCGATGGGAGAAGAAGAAGGTAGTCAGAAACAATAATTTGATTGGAAAGAATGTCGAATGTCGAAGTTGAGAACGTGCGCTCAATCCGTATACCTGCGTAGCCCACTTCGAAATTCGACATTCAAGATTCAATACGCTGCGGTTAAGCAAACTGACACATAACTCCACCAATCAACATTAAAGTTATAAACCAATATCCAGCGTTGATCAATATGTATTTCCAACTTTTCCGTTCAAATAATGCTTTGATGGCAATAATCGGAAAGACGAAAAAGAAACCTGCCATACCACCGTGCACAGCTCCGTGACCAAAAGATCTATGGCGATCTCCGTAGTTCGCCATAAAATTTTGAAAGAAATTGTGAACATCTGAACCAGGCTGAGAGAATTCAGGCATGGTTGCAAACAAACCTTGTGTCATAAATTGGTGGACGGTAATGGTTAACATAAACAAGCTCAACATACAAGAGAATAAATAGCTAAGTCCCATGATAAGTGGCATGTTCCCACTATTGACTTCGGCTTCCGTAATTCCAACCGAATTCATCCAAGCGTTTCCAAAAGTTTTGGGATGATACCAAACAAATCCCATGACCATCGGGATTAAACCTGCAGCAAGTGCAACTAAATAGTTGATTTCCATAATTTAAAAATGTTTTGTTTTAAAATAAATAACGAGCTAATGGTGCTATTTCCTGATGTGCAAATTCTTTGTTAAGGTATTTAAAATATCCTGTAATTCCAATCATCGCTGCATTATCTGTACAATATTCGAATCGTGGAATGTAGGTATTCCAATTTTCTTTTGCTCCAGTTTCAGTCAATACTTTTCTTAATCCTGAGTTGGCAGAAACACCTCCAGAAATGGCAACTTCGGTTGTCCCTGTTTGTTTTACTGCTTTTTTTAATTTATTCATTAAAATAGAAACAATACGGTCTTGAACAGAAGCGCAAATATCATTGATGTTTTCCGCAATAAAGTTTTCGTTTTCCTTTTGCTTTTTCTCTACAAAATAACGAATCGCAGTTTTCAAACCACTAAATGAAAAATCGAGGTTAGGAATATTTGGTTCTGGAAATGGGAAAATAGGTTTTCCTTCTTTCGCCAATTTATCTATAATAGGTCCTGCAGGATAATCCAATCCTAATAATTTTCCCGTTTTATCAAATGCTTCTCCAGCCGCATCATCTTTTGTCGATCCTAATACTTCCATTTCGAGATGATTTTTTATTATTACAATTTGGGTATGTCCACCTGAAACTGTTAAGCAAAGAAAAGGGAAAGCGGGTATTGGATCATCAATAAAATGTGCTAAGATATGGGCTTGCATATGATTGACTTCAATGATTGGAATATCCAAAGCCAATGCTAATGATTTCGCAAAAGAGACCCCAACAATCAAGCTTCCCATCAAGCCTGGACCTCGCGTAAAAGCAATAGCATCCAGATCATGCTTACTGATTCCTGCATTTTTCAATGCTACATCTACAACTGGGACTATATTTTCCTGATGTGCACGAGACGCCACCTCAGGAACCACACCACCATACTTTTTATGTACCTCTTGACTGGCTACAATATTACTCAATACAGTGTTATCCTTCAGCACAGCAGCACTGGTGTCATCACAAGAAGATTCAATTGCTAATAAATACATTTAGATATATTAAAAAATAAATAAATTGTTTATTTTGGTGTTACATTTTAAAAACAGCTAAAAATAGAATTTATATGTTTGGAAAGAAAAAAAATGGCACTAGTGGTATTGGAAATTCTGTAAATAATATTGAAGAAACCTCTTTTCAAAATCAAACTTCCGTTATTACTCAAGGAACAAGAATTGAAGGGAAAGTTCAATCTAGTGATAGTTTGAGGATTGATGGACACATCGTCGGAGAAGTAAATTGTAAAAATAAGTTGGTGATCGGACCTTCTGGTAGAATTGAAGGAGAAGTTAGAGCTGGAGACTGCAACTCGAGTGGTACAATAGAAGGCAATACAACCATTGCTGGTACCATGAAATTGACTGCCACTGCTAAATTTAAAGGCAATTTGAAAGCCCAAAATTTAGATATGGATGAAGGAGCCCAATGTTCTGGTGAAATAAACACAGGAGAGACCGTATTTAAGAATAAACCTCATAGAGAAGGAATCACCCAAGTAAATACCTAATCAAATATTAATCAACATACTAGTTTACCCACCGAAATAAGGATTATCAAGTAAACTTCTATTTAATTCACTAATTTTCAAGGCATAATGTAAAATCTTTTCAGGAAAAAGCATTATTATTGCGTCTTAACAAACCGAATAAAAACAGGAGATGAGAATCATAATCAATGTCATTTTAACCGCTGCTATTCTAGGGCTACTTTATTTACTTTACACAAGTATTTCTGAGCCCATTTCATTTAAAAACAATTACGATACTCGAAAGCAAGCTGTTGTAGATCGATTGATCAAAATACGTCAGGTGCAAGAATGTTATCGTGGTATCACTGGTGAATTTGCTTCTAGCTTTGGTGATCTTGAAAATGTCATGAAAACAGGTGTTTTTAAAATCGTTCAAGTTTTTGGAGATCCGGATGATCCGACTAACAAAACTTTGAGATATGATACACTTCGTACCAATGCAATTGATTCAATGAAGATTTTAGGAATCAATGTGGATTCTTTAAAATTTATTCCATACGCAAACGGTGCTCAATTTGATATCACTGCAGATACGATGACATATCAAAAAACATTGGTACCAATCGTCGAAGTAGGTACAACTTATGATAAATTCATGGGTAAATTCGCAGATGCAAAATACGCAAGATACGATAGTGGGTACGAACCAGGTGCTTCTATTAAATTTGGAGATATGAACAAGCCAAATACTTCTGGTAACTGGGAAAGGTAATTGTACGATTTACTTTCTTGAAAAAACCTGTTCCTTTTGGGACAGGTTTTTTCATTTGAGAACTTTTTTAATTAGTACAAAGTATGAAGTAATAAGTATGTGAAGTGAATGCACGTGTGCATCGCGTCTGTACTTATTACTTTATACTTTTTACTTAATACTATTTTTTTGTACTAAAACTAATAAACATGAGAATCATCGGTGGCTCTTTTAAAGGACGTAAGTTTTATCCGCCTGCGAAAAATTGGCCAACACGACCTACAACGGATTACGCCAAAGAAGGACTCTTTAATATTTTGACAAACACATTTGATTTTGAAGATTTAAAAGTATTGGATCTTTTTGGAGGTACTGGAAATCATTCTTATGAATTCATTTCTAGAGGTTGTAATGATGTAACTTATGTCGATCGCTTTAGAGGTTGTTTGGCTTTTGTAAAAAAAACAGCTACTGAATTGGACATTGAAGACAAAATCAATATTGTCGCCAATGATGTTTTTAAATACATCAAGAGTTGCAATCAATCTTATGACTATATTTTCGCTGGGCCTCCTTATGGCATGCCTCGACTAGATGATTTACCCGATTTAATTTTTCAACACGAATTACTAAAAAAAGAAGGTTGGTTTGTATTGGAACATAATCCAAATCATAATTTTGAAAAACATACTCATTTTGTAAAAGCTAGAAACTACGGATCAACCATCTTTAGCTTTTTTGAACATCCTGAACAAGCTTAATCTAACCGTTGCTTTTGGCGTCTCGCAATAGAAGCGATAAACATAAACTATGACAACCATAAAAACAGCCTACCAAAAATTAGTCAAAGAACTAACCAACATCTACGACGAACGAGAAGCCAATAACATTGCAAGCATTATTTTCGAAGATGTATTTAAAGTTAACAATACGAATCGAGAAACATCTTTTGATGATCATACTCGGTTGCAAGATATCATTGACCGCATGCTCAATCACGAACCAATGCAGTATGTTATCGGTGAGGCAGATTTTTGGGGCATGAAATTCAAAGTAAATAAACATGTGCACATCCCAAGAGGAGAGACAGAAGAATTAGTTGATTGGATAAAAGATGTAGTCAATGAAAACCAATCTATAAAAAACATGATCGATATTGGAAGTGGTAGTGGCAATATTCCACTAGCCCTTAAAAAGGAATTTCCCAATATACAAGTTGTAGGTTGTGACGTCACTAAAGAAGCGGTTGAAGTCGCTCGTCAAAATGCAACTTTGAATAATCTGGATGTTGAGATGCATGTCATCGATATTTTGGATGAGTCTCAATGGAAGAACATACCTCAGCAAGATATCATTATTAGCAATCCACCTTACATCCCTGTCAAAGAAAAAGAATTGATGCCAGAACATGTCCTTGGTTTTGAGCCTCCTGTTTCTCTTTTTGTGCCAGATGAAGATCCACTCCAATTTTACAAGAAGATTGTTAAGTTAGCTAAGGAGAAATTGACAGCTGGTGGTTTTCTCTTTTTTGAGACGAATGAGTTTAATGCAAATGATGTGTTGGATTTGTTGAAGGATGGTGGATTTTTGGAGTGTGAGTTAAGGCAGGATATGAGTGGGCGAGATCGGCGGGTGATGGGTAGGTTGGGGGTTTAGGGCTTTGCTTTATTGTAAAGGGATGCTCCCTTTATATGTGCATATTGATGGTTCCAGCGATTCTGTTTTAATTCAAATTTTGTTAAGATCATTGATAAGATTAATCCCGCTTGATGGACTCTTTATGATTTTTAAAGGAGTTCCTTTGCATGATTATTTGACAAAAACTTCTTTAAAATTTGATGATTGAGACTCACGCCTTTAGATCATATCATACATTCAAAAATCATCATAAATCATACATCAAAATCCTACCCACCAGATTTCTTAGTATTAGTATAACCTTCCTTAATCAAAATATCAAATACTTTTTCCCGGTGATTTCCTTGAATGATAATCTCGTTATTTTTTACTGCGCCACCGACACCACATTTTTTCTTCAACAATTTACCTAATGCTTCTAGCACTTGTGGATTGCCTTTATAACCAGTGACCAACGTTGCTTCTTTGCCACGACGGTTTTTTCGATCTATCAAAACACGTAGATTTTGTTTGTCTGGCTTGGTAGGTGCGTCATCTTGATCGTCTTCATCTTCAAATGAGTAATCATGATCTTTATCGGTAGAGTAGAAGACTCTTTTATTTTTCTTTCCCATATTTAAAGGTAGTAAAAAGTATAAAGTATTTAGTAAAAAGTAGATTTAAGCTCGTGAGTATGCGTACACGTTCTCACGTATCTAGGTCGACTTTTTACTTAATACTTATTACTTACTACTGAAGAAAAGAAAAGTCTTCAGACTTTTCTTTTCTTCCAATTATAATTAATCATTCGCAAAATAAGGTAACCCAATCCACCCATTTCATATTCTGAATTTGACAAAATCACCACGGCAGTATTGGTTTCCTTTACTACACCAATGAACGAGCGGTGACCGGAAGTAGTTCCAGAGTGGATCACAGAATTGTAAAATCGTTTGTGTTTCGTCGTATGCCAACCGCTTGCAATTGAAGTGTTTTTAGTAATCTTAGTGGCAACAGCTTCTTGATGTGTTTTATATAGTGTAGGCGACAATGTGTTTTTACTTTGCGCTAAATTCGCTTTCGCAAACTTTAAGAAATCTTCCATATTAGACTTCAGTCCGAGCGACGCTCCGAATGAACTGTAATCCCAAGGCGACACTTCTTTGCCAGCAATTGAATATCCTTTTGCCAAATTTCTTTCATCAAATATTTGAACACTTGTATTTTTCATTCCTAGAGGAGCAAGTAAATGTTCATTCAATACCGTTTCATATGGTTTTTGAAGATGTTGTTCGATTGCTATTTCTAACAAAGCATAATTGACATGTGAATAATTATATTCCAATTTCTTAGAAGGAAAACACGGACAATCTTGATAGAATTTTATTAAATCTACTTTTTTATAATTTGCATATGGATTGTTAGGATCTTTTTCTTTGATACCGAATTCTAGCGGCATTCGAGGCAAACAGGTGGTGTGTTGAACCAAATCTTTAATCGTTATAAAATCATTTTTAGGATTCCCCAATTTAGGACCTAAGTAATAATTGAGTGAACTATCAGGATGCATCAAACCTTTATCATATAAAACTTCTAAAAGTGAGGCTGTAAATATTTTGGTACTTCCACCTATTTCAAATTTCGTTTGTGGAGTAGGAGGGATTTCATTTTTACGATCGATCGATCCGTACTCCAATAGATAGGTAGAATCACCAATTACAATTCCAATCATCCATCCAGGCGTACGTTCAAAAGTAATATCCGTATCGTATTGAATAATCTTATCAATTTCCTTACTGATATCCTCAGTGGATTGACTGTTTACATTTCCAAGAAAAACAAATAGGAAAAGGAAGAATGTGAATGATCGCATTGTCTGTTCGGAAGTATAGTTTAGTAATACTATAAGTTGTCGCTTTTTCTAGCGATTGTCAAATGAGAAATAACCAATTTGAGTTATTTATTGCCCAAACACTGGGTAATGCGCTACAATTTCTTTCCTTTTAACGCATCCTTAATATTCACATCCATTGCTTTGTGGGCCAATGGTTCGGTATAAGCATTCAACGATTCCATCGCTTTATTAATCGCATCTTTGTCATCTCCTTGAATCGTAATATTTAAAGCGTTGGCAAATTCCATCGTTTTGGATTTTTCTTCCTCACTTAAAATCGTTTCATTTTGTTTTAAAAATCGGAGGGTAGACTTGTAAACATTGTTTCCTTCATTTCTCGCTTCCAATAAAACACGAGCCTTCATATCACTTTCAGCATTTTTGATCGAGTCCAAAAGCATCAATGCCATTTCTTCTTCTGACAAGCCATAGGAAGATTTGATTTCAATTTCTTGCTCGACATTGGATCGTAATTCTTTTGCTTTTACAGTCAAAATTCCATCAGCATTTAAGATAAATTGAATTTCTATTTTAGGAAGCCCCGCAGGCATTGGCGGAATTCCTTTGAGGACAAATTCTCCTAGCTTTCGATTGCTATCTACCAAGTCTCTTTCTCCTTGAAAAACTGCGACTTTCAAATTCTTTTGTCCATCGACGGAAGTCGTATATTGTCGTCCTCCTTTGGTTGGCACTTTTGAATTTCTAGGAATGATCGTATCCATCAAACCGCCCACCGTTTCGATTCCTAAAGAAAGTGGTGTTACATCTAACAATAATATGTTCTTTTGCTTCCCTGCCAAAACATCAGCTTGAATCGCTGCTCCTAAAGCAACTACTTCATCTGGATCTAATTTATCAAACACTTCTTTTCCGAAAAATTCAGCAACGCTTTTTTTCACCAAAGGAATTCTCGTAGAACCTCCAACCATTACGATGTGATTGATTTTATCTACTCCTAATCCAGCATCTTTCAAAGCACTTTTACAACGATCAATAGTGCGTTGCACTAATGGTTGAACTGCATTTTCAAATTCCGTTTTAGTAATGTTACAAACAAAGTCTCCCAATGATTCAGAAAACGAATCTGTACTACTCAATGCCTTTTTCGCTTCCTCTGATTTTAATCGAATCGCTTGAGCTAAGTTTTTATTTTCCTTTAAAACACTTTTGTCCATTCCATTTTTTTCCATCCAAAAATCCATGATGGCTCTATCAAAATCATCGCCGCCAAGGAAAGTATCTCCATTGGTTGCCAACACTTCGAAGATGCCATTTTGACTTTGCAAAATAGAAATATCAAATGTTCCTCCACCTAAATCATAAACGGCAATCGTCTGTTCGTCGGCTTCATCCAATCCAATTCCATAAGCCAAACTTGCTGCGGTAGGTTCATTGACAATTCGCAAGACATCCAAACCTGCCAACTTCCCTGCGTCTCTCGTCGCCTGTCGTTGGGCATCATTAAAATAAGCGGGAACTGTGATGACGGCACGACTTACTTTTTTCTCTAAAACTTCCTCGATTCGTTTTTTTAATTCTTTCAGAATCTCAGCACTCAATTCGATAGGTGTATAAAATTTATCTTTGATTCGAACCTTGACCAAACTCTCCGTGTCTTCATCAATTATTTTATAACTAAAATAATTCTCATGATCCAAGACATCTTTATAAGACCGCCCCATGAGTCGCTTGACAGAATAAATCGTATTGGCTGGATCAGCAATCAATTGTGATTTAGCAGTTTCGCCAACTTCTATATTGCTCTCTGAATTGAAATGAATGATGGATGGAACGAGTGTACTTTTTCCGTCTTTTCCTTTTACGGCAACGGCTTGCTCGTCTTTGATGTAGGCAACCAAACTATTGGTTGTCCCTAAGTCGATGCCGATGATGACATCGCTTTCTTTTGCTACAGTACCTTCTTTTATATTAATGGATATTTTTGCCATAGTTTGTTTTTACTAATTTTTGCGCAAAGATAATTAGTATTCAACAAACTACGGCAAATAAAGTTGATTGTAATCATCTATTTTCTACTGCTTTCTCACTCGATAAAGATTTCCATTGAAGTATGGCAAAAATAAAAACGATAACGGCTACAATTCCTATAGCTGTATTTCCAAAAGATGAAATAGAAAAAGGTTTTAAAATTAATAACAATACACTCCCAACTACCCAGAGTAAATCTTGAGCGATAATCAACAAAACTCTATTTCGGTTTTGTTTTTTTATTTGCAATAAAATGGTCATTGAAAAAAGAAGTAACCCTATTCCAATTATCCAAAAGACAGTTGAATTTTCTAGGTGAAATAATTCGGATATTTTTTGGTGCATCAAGATTAAGACTAATCCTGAGATACTAGAAAAGGTCGCATTGGCAGCTAAAGACATTTGTAAATTATTCATGATTTTTTATTTACAAATGTATTCTCTCTATTGCTTAATTCTCTTGATATATATCAAGAAGTGATACTAGCTTTATTTTTTCTTAAACGACTCAAAGTTTCAGGAGTAATACCAAGCATAGAGGCTATATATTGAAGTGGTACAAATTTAAAAATATTTGGATTTCGTTCTAACAATGATTGATACCTTTGTTGTGCAGTGGTGTGTAATTGGGAGAACATGCTTTGTTCTAACAATGCAAATGCTTTTGCTAAAATTAAATTATCTACCTCCATCCATTGTGGATATTTTTTTAATAAATCAAAATGATCTTTTCGATTAATCACTAAGATCTCACAATCTGTAATAGCTTGAATATTCCAAAAATTAGGTGTTTGAAAAATAAAACTTGACAATGAAGTTAAAAAAGAGCCAGTACTTCCTATCCAAAAAGTTATTTCTTTGCCATCAGCAAAATCATACATCCTCAAATATCCTTCCTTGATAAAAACCAATTCCTGACAACGAGCACCAGCTTTCAACAAATAACTTCCTTTCTTTAATTTACGAGGTGTAAACTTGGAAGTGATCTGTTGTAATTTATTTTTTTCGATAGAGACATGTTCCAAAATACATGCTTCAAGTTGTTTCATTGTTAGAATTTTTCCTTAAAATTAACTTGATATTACCAAGTTTCGAATAACGAATGATAACCGAAACTTAGTCCTTTTTTTCTGTAAAAAATTAAACTTCCAACATCCCTACCCGTCTAAACATTTTAATATCTTTTTCGCAATGCATGCCATAATATGCCCAAGGATATTGCGTCACTCGATTCGACAACTCACCTATTATCCGATCTCGGTCTGAATTCATTCCTAAAATATTATAAAGCATTCCTAAATAATTTTTCGAAAAAATCGAAACGATAGAATCATTATTTGGAATTGGAGTATTTTGTAAAGCTTCTGTTATAAGTGTTCTACGTTGCTCTTTAAAAATACCGACTGCCGTATCTTCATCCTCATTATGCAAATCATTAAACATCTCATTCAAAGTCATCAATCGCATCAAATCTCTTAATGGTTTATCTTTAGTGGAAACGATTAAAGAAAGCATTGCTTCATTGCTACCACCCCATCTTGGAGTTGAAGTTCGAAAATATCGGTTGTGCGCCATAAAATGTTTCGGATTGATGGATCGACATTTTTCAAAGTAAAAAGTACAATCCGCTTTACTGCCCGTGTTCATCTTAACGCCAATCATTTGTGCCGCAGCTTCCATTTGATAAAGTTCAGTTTTAAATTCTTTTCCAAATCGTTCTTCTGCTTTCTCTAAGTATTCGAACATTCCATTGACTTGATCTTCACTCAATTCAGTTGCCCATGCTCCACTTCGTTTAAGATAAGCGACTCTTGTAAAATATGCACCTGCAATTACATTTTGAAATTCTGTTTCAGGAGTTTGTAGGAACTTTTCCATTTCGTCATTGTATTGTTTTCCATTACATAATTCTGAAATGACTCTTGAAAATTCATCGGGCGAAAGTTGAGACATTTTATCTTCCAACGATTGCCAGTTGCTTTGGCTCAAATCTGATTCAAGGTTTAATTTTTCAATTAAACCATAAGACTCATCTACTTTTCCAGGAAATGTTCGAAGATACCATAAGGCAGGCAAGGCTAGAATATTCATTATAAATTAGTTTTCAATTAAAAAAGTATTTCAGTTAAATGTAGCAATTATTTTACCATAATTATTCATTTATTTTTTAACCATATAAGAAATATAAGGTCATATAAGCACTCAATATTTTGCATAGCTTTTATTTTTATATAGATATAGAATATCTGTTAAATATCATTTTTACAATAGCAATGTTAATGAACTATTTTATTTTACATTATTTAAAATGTAAACACTACATATTATGAGAAAAATAACAAAAACTTATCTCAAAGACTTAGTTTATCGAATTAATGGAGCAGCTATTGAAGTACACAAAACCCTCGGACCGGGTTTACT
>CALDGQ010000058.1 GCA_937941765.1 uncultured Saprospiraceae bacterium | reverse complement strand
ATCGAATGTCGAAGTAGAGTACGTGGACAATTAAGCATGAAATTCGTTAATATACGTGTATACTCGCGTACTCAACTTCTACATTCTGCGGTTCCTTGTTCGATATTTTGCGGTTCAATTTCGTTTTCGCACAGTCTGACGTCATGCCCCGCGTTATACTCGTCAACCTTCAACTGTTCACCGTCTACCGTTACTTAACAACACTAAACTTTTCAGTCTTACTTTTCTCTCCTTTAAAAAATTGAATAGAATAGATTCCGTTCGGAAAGTTTGATACATTGATTTCATTGGTATCCCAATTTCCTTTCAAAATCAACTTTCCACTTGTATCTAAAATTTCAAAAGCATCAAAAGTTTCTTCACTATTTACAATTAATTGGTCCGTTACTGGATTAGGATATAATGTAATTGCCGATTCGATAAGATCTTTCGTTCCAACATTGTCATTTAAATTATAAGCCCAAATATCTTCAAAAGTTTCACCTGCAATCCATCCAAAAACAAAATGAACAATTCCATCAACTACAAAACATCCAGGTGCCCATCTGCTTGATCCAGGATGAGGTGGAAGACTTGCCCATGAGTCTGCTATAGGATCATATTCCCACATTTCACCAGTTGGCATTGGACCGTGATCGTCACCATCTCCACTTAGCAAATACCCTTTTCCGTTGTGTTCAAACTGTGTACCAGCAACTCTTCCTTCTGCAGGTAATTCTGCCAATTCAGTCCAAGCATTTGTGTTAGGATTGAAAACATAAAAGTCTTTATAAATCCCATTGTCGCCATGACCAAAACCAACATAGGCTTTGCCATTCAGTCCAAAATAAAAAGGATGATGTCTACTGACTCCTGGGAAATCAGGTTTTTCAGTCCAAGAATCTGAAGCAATATCATAAGCCCACCAATCTTTTAAATTACCACTGGTTCCAGAACCCGTTCCAACATATATTTTGCCCGCTGCTTGAACCATTGCAGGATGATATCTTGCTGCACATGGGCAAGTCGCAAGTTGAGTCCATTGTTCAGTAGCAGGATCGTATTCCCAAAAATCTTTTAATCTAGTATTATTGTTCAATCCAAATCCCATGTATGCTTTGCCATTGTCAGCTGCAACACCATAAGAAAATCCTCTTCTAGTTCCTGGAAAATCAGGTAACTCTTCCCAGGTGTCATTCGCAGCATGATATCGATAAAAATCTTTTAATGGAGTCTCAGATTGATTTTGTCCAGTTACAACATACCCATATTCACCAATAGCAAATGTAACAGGATGATGACGTGAATCAAAACTGGCAGGAGGATTGGCCTTTTGCTCCCATTGTTGAGCAAAAACAAATTGACTTATTAAAATTGACAAAACTAGTAAGAGTGCTTTTTGCATAATTAGGTTTTTAGAAAATTTGATGATAATAATTTCAGAATAAAGATATAAAAATTGATAGTTCCAAATCAGGCTGTTTGCACAATCTGTCGTAAAATTATCATACTAATATGTTTTACAATATATTAACAATCGGGTGGCATAAACTCATGCTCGACACAACAATCTGGTACATCATTGATGCATACTTGAATGAAATCATAATCAAATCCGCTCAATTCAAAACTTTCAATGGTCAACGGTAAGTCACTTAATGGATAATAGTCTAATAATACATTGTTTCTGACATACACTTCAAAAAAGATATTTCCAGGATTGTTGACTTCAAAATCAATTGTCAATGTGTAAGCTTCGGTGGAGACACAATCTCCAATAACCGTCGTCAAGTCAAAAATTTCACAATCACCACCAGTGCCATTGCATTCCGGAGGCATAAATTCGATTTCATGACAACAATCTGGTACATCATTGATACAGATATTTAAATAATCATAATCAAATCCGCTCATTTCAAAATTCTCAAGTGTTAAAGGCAAATCACTTAACAAATAATAGCCGATATAAATTTGATTTCTACTCCACAATTCGAAGTAATCATTTCCAGGATTGTTGACTTCAAAATCTAGCGTTAGATTATAAGTGTTTTCGGAAGTGCATTCGCCGATGGTCATGACGACATCAAAAATTTCACAATCACCACCAGTGCCATTGCAATCCGGAGGCATAAATTCGATTTCATGACAACAATCCGGTACATCATTGATGCAAATATTTAAATAATCATAATCGAATCCACTCATTTCAAAATTCTCAAGCGTTAAAGGCAAATCACTTAACAAATAATAGCCGATATAAATTTGATTTCTACTCCACAATTCGAAGTAATCATTTCCAGGATTGTTGACTTCAAAATCTATTGTTAGATTATAAGTATTTTCTGATGTGCATTCGCCGATGGTAGTGACGACATCAAAGATAGAACATTCGTCAGACTCACATTCTGGAGGCATAAATTCAATTTCTTGACAGCATTCTTGATTGTCGTTCATACAAACTCTGAGATAATCATATTCCAATCCACTTGGATTAAAATTTGGAATAGTCAAAGGCAGATCCGTCAAATTATAGGTGCCAATCAACACATTGTTTCTAACGAAGACGTCAAATTTTTCATTTTCAGTATTCAAAGCTGTAAAATTGATCGTTATCCTGTAACTCCCATCTTCATTGCATTCTCCTAAATCAGCGGCTAAATTAACAATGACACATTCAAGTGCTACCTCGTTTTTTTGACATCCAAAAGTTCCAATGGCGATTATAAATAAAGCAAAGCAAATTTTTGTTAAATAAGATTTCATAAAGTTTGAATTTTAAATTTACTGAAGAACTCAGAGCTAGAGGAGGATACTAAATTACAGAATTTATTTCAAACATTACATTTTATTAAATGTCTAAATAGTATTCATTTTATACTTATTTTTAAGAAGAAATGTAAAGCCTTGTGTCTGTATTAAGTAATTCAACACAGAACAAAATGTAATTTATAATAATGGAAAAAAAATTCACCCATCTGACTCCTGCAGGTAATCCTAAAATGGTAGATGTCAATGAAAAAAAGGAAACGAAACGGGTTGCGATTGCTCAAGCTATTATTGCTCTGACAGATGAATTGATTCAACAATTTGAGAATGAAGATATTCAAACAAAAAAAGGACCTGTCTTTCAAACTGCCATCTTAGCCGGGATCATGGGAGCGAAAAAAACAAGTGATCTGATTCCATTATGTCATCCACTTGGATTAAATAATTGTGAAGTGAAAATAGATATCAATGCTCAAAAAGAAGTGGTCATCAATTGTACGGCAAGTGTTTTTGGAAAAACAGGCGTAGAAATGGAAGCATTAACAGGTGCATCGGTTGCAGCATTGACAATCTATGATATGTGTAAAGGATTTTCGCATGATATCACCATCAAAGAAATTAAATTGATAAAAAAAACAGGAGGGAAAAGCGATTTTGAAAGAACCTAAAGAAAATATCAAACATAGTAAACACGCAAAGTTGATTAAACCAACAGGTGGTGAATTCCATCGATTGGAATTGGGATTTTTGGGTGCACCTTGTGGAGTGATACAAAAGATTAGTACTAACATTGCTGCTAATTTAGCTGATTGTAAAATTGGTTATATCGATGCAGATCATCATCCAGATGAAGCAGCCAATCAAGTATTCAACTCAAGTTATACCGATAAACAAAATTTTCACCGATTTGATACCGATACTAATAATCGAGTTGTCAATCAGGCTATGCTAAATTCTTGTACTGCTGTTTTCGTTAATGGTAATCATTACAAAACAGCCAGTCAAGTCCTAATTTTAAACGAAAAGAAAAAGGAATCATTACAAAGAAAATTGGATCGAATCAAAGATGTTAAATTGATTATCAAAGAAGATGTAAGTGAAGTGTTTGATTTCTTGAAAGTTTATTTACCCAATATTGATAAAATACCAACCTGTCAAATTACGGAAACTGATGAAATTACAAATATTATCCAACAAGTCATAGCCGATGCCATTCCTTCATTAAAAGGTCTTATCTTTGCGGGTGGTAAAAGTCAACGAATGGGGGAGGATAAAGGTGCGATTCAATATCACGGAATAGACCAACGTACGTACATGGCTACGCTTGTAGATGAATTTTGTACAAATACTATTTTATCAATTAGAACCGATCAAAATATTGAATCAAACTTTGAAACACAAGAAGATTTGTTTGTAGGACTTGGACCATTTGGTGGTTTGATTACAGCGTTTCGAAATAGTCCGAATACTGCTTTTTTGACTGTCCCAATTGATGCACCTTTGATTGACAAAGAACTAATTCAATATCTTGTTAAACAAAGAAATCCTAACAAAGTAGCTACTTGTTTTTATAATCCTGAAACGAAATTTCCAGAACCATTGATTACTATTTGGGAACCACGTGCTTACCCGATTTTATTACATTATTTATCGCAAGGATATGCGTGTCCTAGAAAGGTGTTGATTAATTCGGATATCGAGATGCTGAAGATTGAGGAGCATGGGAAATTGGTGAATGCAAATACAAAAGAAGAGCAAGAAAAGTTGAAGGAAATGTTGAAATGATGTGTTGATTTATCGCATTAACAAAATAGCGCTTTTTAATTTCTATCCATTTTAGTATCATTGTTAGATTTGTAATTTGTAACCCAACAATAAAACTCCAAACAATGAAAAATTTTCTATTTCTCCTAATTATTCTTGTAAGTTGTGCTCCTCAAAATAATCGAACACTCCGTGGTGATCTCACTGCTGAAGAATTGGAACGAATGAATTATTTGATTCAGGAAATCCAATTTGGTGGTGTTGAACTCTCGGAAGAACAATTAAAATCACTAAGCGAAATACACATCGCAAGATGGCAAGAGATGGATGGAATTTTAGCACCCATGTTACCCGGAGTGCCAATACATAAATTGGAAGACAAGTTTAAAAATAAGTTGTCTGCCGTCTTAACGGATGAACAAGTTGCTAAAATGGAAACTTATAATTTGGCATTGGATGTCGCAATTGAAGCTCAAGAAGATTTTAAAGCAAATAATTTGGCCAGTATAAAAACTTACGGAGATTTTCTAGGTGAAATTGTTAAGGAAGAAGGAGCTGTAATACGGATGCAACGAGTGAAGTTGGAAAAACTAATGTCTGAAGCTGATAAAACAGAACGCCGAAATTTAATAATTGCAAAGAAAGAAAACCGAGCAAATCTAGATTCAGCGAAACACGCAGCAACTTCTATAATAGATTTGAGAGAGATTCAAAAGACTAAAGGTTATAAAGCATTGCTTGCTGAAAAGTATGCGATTAAAACGAGAATGGAGCAGTTTGCAAAAAAATATACCACTGAAATTAATAGTTTGATGGATGAAATTAAACCACAAAGGGAAGAATGGTTTAAAAGAAAAAATGAAAAATATAACATGGTATATGCGGACGCTCCTTTGAAAAAAATTAACGAAGTATATTTCCGCAGTCATTGGGAAAGATGTGCCCCAAAAGATGATTATAGTGAAAGCAACCATCGCTTTTTTATAATGAGAGATACAACTGGCAGATATTTAGGACTTGATCAAATAGCTGAACTGACATCTGAAACGCATATAGACTCGTTGATACATATTGAGGCTCCTGTGGTTGTTCCTGTTGTTGCACCGATTGTGCCTCCAAAAGACTAAGTCTCTTTAAAAAGAGGTTGGACTTATAAGTATCCATTAAGTATCAATGATTTTTATCAAAATCATTCGTTAAAATCGTCCAATATTTCCCGATAACCCAAATCATCTAATCGCCTCTATTCAGAGGTTTTAGGAGGGTGGGGCTGAATTACAACAATTATATTACATATCGCTTGATTCCGCTTTTAAGTAAGGTTGTATTGAAGTTTATTAGTAGACCTAATGGGTAATTGCCTAATTTCATGTAAGTCAAAATTTGTGCTTCATGAGCTGAAGTGAACTTTTCTACAGTCTTTAATTCAACGACAATTTTATTTTCAACAAGTAAGTCAATTCGATATCCTTGATCGATTTTTATTTCTTTGTAAATAATTGGCAATGACTTTTCTTTTACAACCTCTAATTCATTTTTCTTCAATTCATAAAACAAACATTCTTGATAAGCGGACTCCAATAAACCAGGTCCTAATGTTTTGTGTACTTCAATTGCACAACCAATTATTATCCCTGTAAGTGTGTTGTTGTTTTCCATGTTTTGCTAAATTTAGAAAAATAAATTCGAATCCGTTTAAGGACAACTAGCAATCTTTTTCACTTTCTCACTTTCTTTCTCTTCCTCTCTCCGTGCAACTCTGTGGGCCTCCGTGAAACTCCGTGAAATAACCCCAAAAAAAGCCCTATCTTCACAACATGCCAAAACTAATTGAGAAAACAGTTCAAAAGCATGCGCTCAATTACCTGTATCGTCGATACAAAGTAAGACATCCAACCCGCCGTATCTTCACTCGAATGGAAGTAAGTACCAAAAAAGAATATGGAAGAAAACGAGCAGATGGCTTTGTATGTTTCAAAACATTTTGGGGTATTCATGTCGTCTCAATGGAGGCCAAATCTTACAAGACAATTGCAGCCATGAAAACAAAATTTAATTTTTGGTTGTATATGAAAAATTGCATAATTGCTGGAGTTGGTTTTACGATTATCACTGGAGCCATTTGGGCATTAATTAAAATGTCTGATGGCAACATGCAATTCTTATATCCACTTTGGATGTTTTGCGCAGGAGCCGTGTTATATGGGGTGTTTACTTTAAATAGTTATCGACATAAAACAATTAGTGTTGTCAAACAAGTTCATCAATATCCGGCTAACGAACAATGGCTAGCCTTTTCTAATGATAGTATTAAAGATCTGAAACATGATAAATTAAAAGATTTAGAAACGATTTGTCGGGTTCAAGGACTTGGAGTTATTGTTGTCAATTCCTGGGGGATGACAGATGTTTGGTTTAAACCTAAAAGATATCGGAAACCTATCGGAGATTTTTTGAAGTTTTATGCTATTGAGAAAGAGGTGAGGGATTATATTTCTTAACGAAATATTATTTTTTTTTGCACAGAGTGACACGGAGTTTCGCAGATGTTCTTTTGAGTATCTAAATGTATAATTTGCAGTGAAAGAAAAAAAATAGAATTTGAATTCAGGTGTTGTTTCTGCGATTTCCTTAAGTATTTTTTCACGTCCTCCTTCTGCGTTTTTCTGCGCTTTCTACTTGATGAATTTTGCGAAACAAGGGTCCGTGTTCTATGCTTTTTTATAATTACATTTTTAAAAACTTATCAGTAAAAATTTCCCCACTCTCTAAGTCAAAGAAATGAATAAAATAAAGATTAGGATTCAAATCTTGAACATCTAACTGTAAACTATTCGTTGTTTCAACTTCTTTTACAAGAACTCCTTTTGTGTCAAATATTTTAATTTGAATTTTAGAAGATGTTTTTATATCTATATTTAAAAAATCGGTTGCCGGGTTAGGAAAGTACCTAAAAGAAGGTTCATCAATTTCAACAACAGGTGTCGGATCTACAAATTTATAATCCGTAATTCTAATTTTATCAAAGTAAAACCCATCACCAGGAACAGAAAAATCCGTTTCCATTTTGAATCGAATCTTTACTGCTGAAGACTGATATTCACTTAAATCAAAAAGTTGTTGATTCCATGATTCACTTCCGGTATAGTTTTCAATCGGTGTCCAAGAGCCACCATCATCTGAAGAGATTTCTAAACGAACAACATCTCCAAGTTCAAATGACCACTTGGCATGAAATTCTAACACTGGTTTTTCAGCAGCGTTTAAATCAATACTTTCTGTAAGGGTGAAAAAATTGGTCGTGTTATTGGCCGAATTTCCATTGTTGGAATCAGCGAAAGATCGTGCACCACCGTAACTATCATCTGCACAGATGCCCCATGCAATACCATTACCAGAAGTGGTCCAATTGGTCGCACCATTTTCGGCATCATCTTCGAAAAATACATTTTGATCTCCAACAGGAATCACAATTGTTTCCCGATTAGTTTCGGTTCCATCTTGACGGACAATCATTGTTAGCTCAAATTCTGTCTCAGTATATAATGGGTCAATTGCAATATTGAAATTTTGGCTGATTGCGGTTTGACGAGATGGAACCATTCCGATCATACCGTCTCCAGTGACAACTACATTGGGATCATTCGATAAAATTTCTACGGACACATTAGAAGGGGTAGCGCCAAATCCTTTGTTTTTAACTTCCACATTCATCTCAAAACTTTCTCCTTGAATCGCACTGCCAATGATGTCATGGCTCTGGACGTCTGTATACTGTCCAGCGATCCAAGCTTGGTAAAAAAGCGTAGAAACATTCTCGTCAACCAATTCAAAAATATTACTTTGAGAAGGCCAAAATCCTACACCACCAATTTCCAGTGTCCAAGCGTGAACCCCTTCAGAATGTAAGTAGGAGCGCGTTGTTCCACAAGAAGTATAGCCAATCATCTGATAAGTCACACCATACGTGTAATCATTGTCAGATAAAAAGTCGGAAGCCCACTCCGAGTAAATAGGGTAGGCTGGTGGGTTGGTATCATATCCGTAAGGCATCAAACAAGTTCCAGCAGTTGAATGAATCGACAATGCAGTGTTAGGTTGAATCAATGCTAAAAAATCTTTTACGGCATTTGACTCTGGTTCAGAAAAAGCATCTGTGCCGCGATAGGTTTCAGAACAGGCATTAGTGCTAGCACAACTATTGTCATAAGCATAACCAAAACTATAATTACGATTTAAATCAACACCTGTACAACTTCCAATTGCTCTTCTATTTTTTCTCCATAAACCACCTCCATCTGGATCAGTCAACCGATTGTATTCATAACCATCAGGATTGACACATGGGACGATATAGATTTCTCGATTGTCGACAATGTACTTTACTTTTTCATTAGTTTCGTAATTTTCTAACAACCAAAATGCAAAGTTAATAGTCACCGCCATAGAACTCGGTTCTCGCGAATGATGAAGTGCATCATAGTAAACGGCTTCTTCGGTTTCATCGATCATAGGATTGTCTGATATTTTTACAGCCCAAATATCACGCCCTTCGATAGACGTTCCAATACTATATTTTGGGGTTGCTAAATTGGGGAAATCAATACTCATGGTATCCAATTTCTGTTCAATTTCTGCAAGTGTGTAAAAACCACCCATGCTGCCATATCCAAAATGTTCGGCTGTCAACGGTGACTTTGGAATCGTTGAAATATTTGCCAATTCTTTATTTCTTCTTTCTTGATAATCAGCTCTACAATCTTCAATCAATACTTCATAATTCAATCCACTAGTCTCCAAAATATCCATATCATTCCAGTTAACAATGAATGCAATTTGATTGTTGTCCAAATGTTCGAAGTGATCGATTCCAACTTGTAAATCATAGAGGTAAGCAACATCATACTCGTTTTTAATTACTACACTAACTTTGGAGTAATTTTCGATTTGTGAATATAAATTGTTGAAATTAAAGAGTAGAGATACTGAAAAAATCAGTAAGTAGCTGGTGAGGTTTTTCATTGGAATTCTTTAAAAAAGTGATCGTTAATGTAAGATTTTGTATTGCGAACTACCAATAATTAAAACTTCGAAATGCTTTTGAAGTTTATTACAATTGTCGGGAGCTAAAACTATCAGAATTTCGAGTTTTTTGTACAACTGTATGTGTACATATATCTTGCCGTTCAAAATACAAATTACCAACAACTATTTAAAATCTTCCCGTTTTTAAATACCAACTTTACTCAATACAATTTATCAAAACCCGATAAGGATCAAATTTAGATTCCGAATTTTTCATTTCCAGTACATCTAAACTTTCTTCTCCATAATCTAAATCCAAGTCGCCAACAGTTTGTTCAGTACGTACTTCGATTTTTCCGGCTTTCAATTGACTGACTCGCCAGTTGTACGTTTTTTTCATTTGACTCCATACTTCTTGATCGATCTTTTTGTGGTCTTCTTCTTGTAAAATACCGGTGACTTGACTGAATGCTAGGTTGTTTCGACCGACCATGGTTCCATCTTGGATAATGAAAAATGCACTGTGTACATTGTCCGTATTTTCCGCCAACAATTTTGAATAAATGACCAGCTGCAAATCTTCTCGATTACGAATTAAATCTTTTCGCCAATTACCGCCTTTCCATTTTAAATCGATGACAGCTTTGTCACGTCCTCTTTCTAACACTATATCTGCAACTCCTTTGACTGGAACGTCTACAAATTTTCCTTCTATCTTCATTTCAGATGCGACTACTTTCCACATATTGGTTTGGATCAAATAGACAAGACTCCAAGCTGCATACTTGACACGATTTAAGAAAACAACTTTTTCTGGTTCTCGACCGTACATGAGTAAAACAGCACCTTCACGTGCTAGGAGGTTGGGAGCTCTAGCATCTACCCATCTATCCACATCTTCTTTGGTCCACTCATTGGTATATTCTTTCATCAACAATTCGAAAAATCGATGTGATAAATTTCCTTTCAATGTAGCATCTTTGACAATAGATAAGATCGAAGATTTCTTAAATTTAATCCGATATCGAAACAAATATTGATGTGGATAATAAAACATGGATTCCAATGAACTAAAAGTTTCAGTTTCCTTTTCTTTTAATTTATCAGGCGAACTAATTTGAATAAATGGCTTCGGTTTTCCCAATCTTTGGAAAGGCAATGAAGTAGTAGTAGGAAGATCAAATTGCTTTTCAAAAATAACTTTTCCCTCTGAATTATCAATATTGTAACTGATGCTATTTAAATTTGGGAAGGCAGCCATCAACTCATCATTTAAGGAATGAGGATGAACCTCGGATCCATTAATCATTCCTGGAATTATTAAAATGACTCGTTTTTTTGTTCTTAAAATAGGTTGCTTTTTTTGCCAAATTCGACGTTCTGTAACTGTATTTGGAGATTCAATGCGAACGCCTTTTTTATCCAAGAAGGCGACTTCTGTTTGGCTCCATTTTGGAAAAGGAGGATTCTCAACTGTCCGATTAAAATTCCACCATAACAATTCATCAACGTCATCAGCAAAAGCACTTGGATTGTGAACATATGGACAATGTCCTACTTGAGTTTCTGAAAATTTAATCGGCGAAGGTTCGTAAATAGTACGGACCACACGTTCTAATTCTAGATTAGTCAGTGCGGTTTTATTTTCTGGCAATGCTTCCAAAAATTCTTTTACTTTTCTCGCTTGACTACTTAATACAGTCAAGGATTTTGCGGTGGATTCTGATTCGTTAAATGCTTTGAGTGACCACTTGTGCAGATAATCAAAGACCTCGATCACTTCATGTTTTGGAACAACCCCATTGATGTGATATCGCGTTCTATTAAACCAGAAATTGTATTGCCATTTGACTTCTTTGGGTTTTATTTTTCGATCATACTTGACTCGTTCTTCGAGATAATCCCAAAAAGCATGTATACGTCTATTCCATTCGTTTCCTCGAATACCAGGTTTCTTAGAAATTTGGTC
Organism: uncultured Saprospiraceae bacterium; assembly: GCA_937941765.1. GTDB lineage: Bacteria > Bacteroidota > Bacteroidia > Chitinophagales > Saprospiraceae > CALDGQ01. The sequence continues at coordinate 1,354 of CALDGQ010000058.1, read as the reverse complement.
CGCAATTTCAGAAGCTAAATCTTCTTGTAGTGGTTTGACTGATAAAGAAACAAACTCCATGATTTTATAGGGATCAATCGGTTCCCAGAAAAAGGAAGTTACCAATTTCAAAATTTGTAGACTCGGTCTCGCCAATGAAGCAGATAGAATTCCTAAACTCGGCAATCCTTCTTGGATAAATGCATTGTCTAAAGCCCGATTTTTTTCTGGGACCAAGCAATGTGGCTGAAAGTCTTTATTTTTTTGAAGCAAAGTCGCTAAGTAAGTTGCTGCATCTGTTTCTCTTTTTGCTTTTAGAATTAACAAACTGCCATCACCAGATAGATTTTTTTGCTCAAATTTTGAGTTGGGACCAATGAGTTGTTGAAATTTGTGAAGATCAGAAGTTCCTGTTGATACCTCATTTTCAAACTGATGCAAAGTAACGCCTTGTGTTTCTAGGAATTTAAATAATCGTTGAATATAAATTGGCAACAAGCCAAATGGTTCATTGATATGAATTTCTTTTACGGGCTGTAATCTTTTCAACAATGCTTTTTCAACGGCTTTAAAACGTTCTACAAAACCAATTCCAAAAAATAAACTTTCATTGGTAATGTATTCCTGTAATGCAGCCATTACTTGTAATCGAGTCGGTGCTTTTTTGTCAGTTTTAAAATCCCAATTATTCAACAACAATTCATCTCTCATTTCTAACATTAAACTTGCAGTAGCTAGTTCATCCGCAGCAAATGAGTTGGCATAAAACACGTTCGGATCTCGTTCTAGATAATATTGCAATACTTGTCTGAACTGTTCAATTCTCAAATATTCATTGTCAGAATCATGCCCAGTAAATCCTAAATGTTTTTCGAAAAAATGAAGGAGTCGGGTAGGGCCGACATATTCGATTCCACCGGTAACAGTAGCTTGTTGTTTGAAAACTAGGTCGTCGTATTGTAGGCCGAAGTGTATGGTCATTTTTTGTTTGTTTAGTCTTTGATTTTGTTTTATAGGATCCATCCTTGTACCAGCAGAGCTGGACGTCCCTTGCCTTTTTTAAAAAGGAAGGGGAGTGCGTGGACTTGCGGGCTCACGTACTCACGTCAGACTGTGCGAATATGCTTTCGGAAACTGAACCGCAGAATATCCAACCGCAGAATATCGAATGTCGAAGTAGAGTACGTGGACAATTAAGCATGAAATTCATTAATATACGTGTATACTCGCGTATTCAACTTCTACATTCTGCGGTTCCCTGTTCGATATTTTGCGGTTCAATTTCGTTTTCGCACAGTCTGACATCGTATCCCTTTTTTTTAAAAGGCAAGGGACGTCCGAAGGTACAGGGATGGATCCAACGTTCTCACGTCCA
>CALDGQ010000057.1 GCA_937941765.1 uncultured Saprospiraceae bacterium | reverse complement strand
ACAGTTTTTAACGCTCCAAAAGTTTTAAAATCCTAAAATGAAAAAACTCGCCTAACATTACGTTTTCATTTTTAAATGCTTTGCTATGTATACAGGCAAGTATAATTGTGATACCCGTTTGGCTCTTACAATTTTCATTTCTTAACGGATTTTAAATCTTTTTCCACTAAACTGTATAATGCCAATCCTGAAATTTTAATCTACTCCTAATAATGAACAGTTGGATAGCTCGTACTTTAATTGTTGAAATATATATTTACCCCGTTTTTCGACTAAATTCAACTAAAACTGTGATGTTTTTACTTGATTCTTCCATTTCAACAAAATGATAATTAGTGAATTAAGTTAATTCTGAATACCCTAAAAAAAAGAATCGCCCTAATAAATTAAGACGATTCAATTCTTGCCTAAACAAGAGAGAGATTTGGCGTGTTATAATTTTAGTAAAGGGAGTTTGCCCTACTACTTATACAATGTGTAATACAACAAGAAGTGGGACAAAAAAATCGATATTTTTTTTAAATAACCTTAAAATGCGTTGTTTTTAGCTCAATTTTAAGGATGAACTGCTCCAAAAAATGAAGCAGTTCAAACAGCTCTAAATACATTAAAGAGTGAGTAGAGTGAGCATTTTACAACTCAATGAGATCAAAACGAGCGTGTTAAAGACCTCACCCATACTATAAGTGTCTGATTCCAATAAATGTGATCACTAAAATTGAAAATAATTTTACTTAAATAGAACAAGCGAACGGATCGGAGCATCCATTTTTAGCTGAAGTGCTTCTGCTTTTTTCAGGTAGAACTTTTTCGGGGTAGTTTTAATATAGCTTTCTATAAGGGTCGGATGATAACCACTCATTGCGATAGAAGCATTCAAATGCAGCCAACCAGCCTTATCTTTAATTTCACAATTATCGGCTAGAAGGGTACTTGCTATTTTCCTGGCTTCATCATATTTTCCATTTTCAAACGAAATTAAAGCAAGTGCGTATTGTGCATCATGATAGGTCGGTGCGTAAACATCAATTTTATCAAAAAGATCCTTACTCTTTTCAGTTTCTCCTCTATGGTAGTATCTTAATGCTGATTGATAAGACTTAACTTCGACATCTATTGTTTGCGCTACATTTCTAGTAGTATAGTTCCGCATCTTTTCATCTGCCATTGCTTTAGATGCAATTGATGTATCTGAACATTGATTGTTGATGAAAAGCAGACCTATTATTGCAATCAATTCTAACACTAAAATTACGTATTTTAGTTTTGAAGATGGTTTGGAGGAATTGGCAACATCTTTTGGCAACTGTTCATTAAAAAAGTTTTCATTTTTCAGCTTTGTTTCTACCCCAATAATCTTATCTCTAAAATTGGCTTCTGCATTTATTTGAGTAGCAATTGCAACATTTTTTAAAAATTCAAATCGCTTAGCCAAAACATCATTCGTTTCCATTTCTTTTTCAAAAGAAATACGATCGACTTTGGACAACGTTTTATTGAGATATCCAATGATTATTTCATCGTTAATATCTTCTTTCACAAATTTAAATGTTTACAATTCATTTATAATTTCTTTTAATTTTGCGAGACATCTTTTTCTTTTTTGTCTTACGAAATCAAGCTTATAATTCATTAATGGAGCAATTTCTTTGTCTTTCTTTTTATCGAAAAAAGTGTAATTCAATAACGTATGGCAATCTGCTCCGATGTTGTTTAATGCAGTAGATAATTTACGATAGTTTTCATCTAACTTTACTTTTTCAAATTCGACTTCATCAAAATATTCAATTTCCTCTAAGTTACTACGAGTCAAATCAAGAGAGGTTAGTACTTTTTGCGATTTCTTTTTTCTTCTTAACTCTTTCAACCACAAATTTTTAACAACGGCAGCTAAATAATGTTTCACATTCGCTTTTAGACAAAAATCTTCATCACAGGTTGCTCTAAAAAAAACAACCAATGCTTCCTGAAAACATTCCATCGCATCATCCTTTGTGCCGTTGTTAGTAATGACAAATTTAGTTGCATATTGATAATAGTCAAGATACAATTGTCTGATTACCAAATTGTCACCTTTCCGGACAGCGTCTACCAGCCTTTTGTTGTGTGAATCCAAAGTTTTCAAGTAGTTTATAATAGTTTGGGGACGCTAATTTAACAATTTGAAAACGTTGGTCAATATATATAAGTTCCAAAATAAGAAAAATGTGATCACCTATTTGTAAATCACTGATTATCAGTTATCTAAATTTGAACACATATTGTTTTATGTATAATATAACAAGATGTTTGATAGAAAATTTAACCATTTAGTTTAGCTGATAAATCTCCATTTTATTCATCATTATTTGCCCTGTCGTGCCCCACAATTTCATTTGATTTAATGGTTTTTTAGGGAATATAAGCTGTGTAAAAACAGTCAAGCCATCATCTGCAAAAATCTCAATTGAGCACTGATCTATCAAAATTCTAACATTCATTTCGGGTAATGTTGAAAATCTTGGTGCATAGTGTTCTTTTTGTTTTGTGATTTGTGGAAATAAATTTTGGCCAGATTTTTCTCGGTTCAATAAATACATTTTTCGAATTCCACTATAACTAAAATCAAAGCTTTCTCCACTCGCATTGGAAAATTCCACCGTATATCCTTCATTTGATTTTTGAGAAAATTCGAATACAAATTCAGTTGGAGATGAAAATGAATTCACAATCGCATTTTCTTTATCCGATAATTTAACAGCACGTTGACTGATTTTGGAACCTCTTCTTTTTTCAAATGCTTTGATTGGTGTCGCAAATAATTTTATACCATAGTAGGTATCTTTCAATTCTAATTTTCTTGGGACAGTCAATACTGCTTTTTCTTTTGTCAAATTATTGGTAGCATCATATTTATTCGCATTCATCCAACCTACAAATGTTTGTTCATTTGTTGCTTCATTAAAAGCAGTCAAACCACCGCAATTATCTGCTCCCCAATCCAACCACAATACTTTCGAAAACAAATTGCTGTTGACAAATAATTTTCCATCAAAATCACCAACAAAATATTGAGTCCCTCCCAATTTAGAAGGATGACCATCATCTGTACTAATCATCAAAACCCATTTTTTTCGTAATTTATTTCCATCCACATTCATTTGAAATAAATCGGGCGACCGCCACGCAGCTTTGCCATGATATCCCGCTTCTAAACCGAAATTGCCAACGTGTTTCCAGTTAGTAAAATCTGAAGAATTGTAAAATAAAACTTGATTGGATAATGAAAAAATTAAAATCCACTTTTTAAAATTGGGTTCATAAAATAATTTTGTTCCAGTAACTAATTTTAAAAATTCGCTTTCCAAAATAGGCGCATCATTCATCGTTGTAAAAACTTGCCCTTTATCATTGACATAAATCGTTTCAATCGTCGGAAGCCCATCTCCCTTATGCACAAATGTGGATTGATTTTTTGGAAATGATTGTGCTTTAATTTGTTTTTCCCACGAATTATTGTCTTTTGAAATTAAAGAAACAGATTGCTCACCAATTTGGTATTGCAAAAAGCACTCGTCGTTTAAGGATACAAATCCCTTAGGATCACTCATCCAACCTCCTTCATCCATGTAATGGAAAGCGGGACTATCTGATTTATCACTGAGAAATTTTTTGGAAAAAGAATGGGACGAATTGTTCGCATCTTGTTGACAGGCAAATGTAGTTGTCAAAATAAAAATAGTAAGTATTATTAAACGTGAAGACATCGATTTTATTTATTGGTTGATGCTACGAATTTACCATTTTTGATTACAAGTCTTAACTTATTTTAAAGTTCCAATACCAATCAATGTATACGTGGCAACTTTCAATTCAAATATTACGTAAGAAATACTTAAGTTGTCTATTATTTATCAACCTTTCCCAATTTGTCAAAACAACCATTTTCTATCCAAAAAATTGAGCCGCCAAATTGGTGGGCAGATATGAAATGGAATCAAGTCCAATTGATGGTTTATGGCAAAAATTTAAACGAGCTTACTGTTTCATGTGCATCAAAATATCTTTCTATTTTAAATGTTCACTCAATTGAAAACTCGGATTATACGTTTGTAGACATAGCAATTGCGCCCCAAACTGAAATAAAAAAACACCACCTAATTTTCCAAAAAGAAAGTCAGCAATTATTAGTCGAATTCGAAATAAAACAAAGACCAAGAGATCCAAAAATACATCAAGGATTCAACAACGAAGATATAGTATACCTTATTACGCCTGACCGTTTTGCACAAGCTGCACCCGTTGTCAATAATTTAGGTGATGGTTGGGAAAACATCAATCGCATCCATCCTGAAATGCGACATGGCGGCAATTTAAAAGGGATTGAACAACACTTGGATTATTTAGTTGAATTAGGAATCACAGCCATTTGGTTAAATCCAGTTCTAGTAAATAAAATGGATCAAGGAAGTTATCACGGATATGCTGCGACTGATTTATATCAAATTGACCCTAGATTGGGCACCATTCGAAATTACCAACAACTTGTTAGAATAGCGCATCAAAAAGGTATAAAAGTAATTTACGATCACATTGCCAACCATGTAGGACTTAATCATCCTTGGGTTGAAAATCCACCAACATCTGATTGGATTAATGGAACCAGAGACGATCATGAAAGTGAAAAACACTATTTAGCCTCCATTGTAGATCCACACGCAGACCCGAAAACACTTGAATTATTAGACAAATTTTGGTTTGTAGATACTATGCCAGATTTGAATCAGCAAAATCCATTTCTGAAAAATTATTTGATTCAAAATATGATCTGGTGGATTGAAAATACGGGTCTAGATGGTATCAGAGAAGATACGTATCCTTATGGAAATCAAGCATTTTTGAAAGATTGGAATCAAGCAATATTAAATGAGTATCCAAAGCTAAATATTGTAGGAGAAATTTGGATAAATTCGCCTGCAATTATTTCACAATTTCAAAAAGGGAATCGTGATAACAATCTACCTACATTAATGGACTTTCCTTTAATGGATGCCTTTAGAAATTATCTGTCTCGAAATGGAAAGCTCCAAAATATTTATGAAATATTCACTCAAGATTTCCTTTACAGTGACCCTAACAATTTAATGACATTCATTGATAATCATGATACCACAAGAGGATTTTTTATCTCCAATGGCAATACTTCTAAAATCAAACAATGTCTTACAATTGCCATGACTACTCGCGGAATTCCACAATTGCTTTATGGAACAGAAATTAATATGATCGGTGGTGAACAACATGTGGAAGTGAGACAAGATTTCCCAGGTGGTTTTGAAGAAGATAAAAGAAATGCTTTTTTGGCAACAGAAAGAACGGATGCAGAGAATGATATGTGGAACTTTATTCAGCAGTTAATTTCCATTCGTAAAAAACATCCTGCACTTTCCAAAGGAAAAATGACACACTACCCGCTTGCTTGGGATCGGGATATCTATAAATATTTCAAAACATGGGGTGATGAAAAAATACTGGTAATTGTTAATGGTACTGATCAGAAACAAACCGTTGATTTGTCTGAAATTCAACATCAATTGATAGGTTATAATTCTTTTCAAAATCTATTTTCTAACAATACAATTTCTATCAACAGTGACATGATAATTGAGAAGTGGAGTGTTGAGATTTACTTGTTGGTTGAATAATTGTGTATTTGTTATTTACCGAGTTGCTGCTGAATTTGTATATTAATAACGTATGTAAACAGCACAATAAAAAATCATTTCGATAAACCCGTTACGTTCGTCTAAAAAATAATATCCTTTTCTTGAAATTATTGTTATTTCGTAGCGTACCTTTGCTTGAAATTCACTTAAATAATATTCAAATGAAAATTTTTCTCCTAATTGCTTTCACGTTATTTAATACTGCAATCTTTGGTTCCAATATCAAGGGACAACTTCAAGACAATGAAAACAACGCTGTAAGTTTTGCGAATGTGGCACTTTACAATTCGGCAGATAGTGTTTTGGTTAAAGTCGAGATTACGGATGATTCTGGAAAATTTCAAATTAATAAAGTAACGGCTGGAAATTATTTTATCAAAGCGACTTATGTTGGATTGGCTGATTTGCTTTTGGAAAATCTAGTAGTTGAAGCGGACAGCGATTTGGATTTAGGAGTGAAAAAATTCGAAGCGATGGGAATTGAATTGGAAGGTGCGACGGTGACTGCTACCCGAGCATTGGTCGAAGTTAAACCAGATCGGACAGTTTTTAATGTACAAGGAACCATCAATAGTACAGGGTCGGATGCATTAGCATTGTTGAGAAAAGCACCTGCCGTCACCGTTGATAACAATGATAATGTAAGTGTCTTAGGCAGAGCTGGTGTACTTATCTATGTGGATGGAAAAAGATTACCAATCAATGGCGAACAATTAAGTGGCTACTTAAAAAGTTTACCAGCAGATCAAATTGACAGGATTGATATCATCACTAATCCGGGTGCAAAGTACGAAGCAGAAGGAAACGCAGGGATCATTGATATCCGGATGAAACGAGACAAAAACCTAGGGACCAATGGAACCATCAGTAGTACGATTAGTCAGGGAGAAACTTTCCGATACAACTCTGATGTAAGTTTAAATCATAGAAATAAATGGATGAATGTTTTTGGTTCTGCTGGAATAGGAAGAAATGCTAATACTACTGAAATGAGTTTTAGAAATTTTCAAAACAACTTTTTATTAGATGAAAAAAATGACATTCTATATGAAAGTGATTTTGGTAATTTCAGATTGGGTACTGATTTTTTTATTGGAAAAAATCATACTGCTGGAATTTTGATAAGTGGTTTTAAAAGAGACGGAGTGTCTAGTAGCAAAAACCGCACATTTATTTCCAACCAAGCTACTGTTGAACAAATTGACAGTGTGTTAGTTGCCAACAATAGTAGTGATACCAAAGGAACTCAATTGCAATATAATGCGAATTATCGTTTTGACAATCCTAAAACAGGTCGCTCTTTAAATATAGATTTAGATTATGGTCAATTCAAAAACGACGTATTGACAATTCAACCAAATTCTTATTTCAATGCAGATCAAACTCAATTACTTTCAGAAAGTAATAACAATTTAGACACGCCTACTGATATTGACATTTATACATTCAAAGTAGATTATGAACAAAAATTATTTTCTGGAAAATTAGGATTGGGAACCAAATTAAGTCGAGTTGTTTCTGACAATACTTTTTTGTTTTATGATGTCATTAGTGAAACCCCTACTCGAAATGATCAACGTTCGAATGATTTTGATTATGATGAAAATGTTTATGCAGGATATATTAGCTATGCTGGAGCAATTAACAAAAAATGGAGCTATGTAGCAGGTCTACGCGCAGAACAAACGGATGCTGTTGGTAGTCTTCAAGCTTATGATCCAAATCTAGCAGAACCTCCTGTTGAATTAAATTATTTGAGTTGGTTTCCAAATGCTGGGTTGACTTGGAATATCAAACCAATGCATTCGATGGCATTAAACTATGGTCGACGCATCAACCGTCCAGATTACAATGTCCTCAACCCTTTTGAAAATCAGCTGAGCGAATTATCTTATGAAAAAGGAAATCCTGGATTGAGTCCTGAAATTGTAAATAATATTGAGTTGGGGTATACGTTGGCATATCGTTATAACTTTAAATTAGCATACAGTAAAACCGATGATCAAATCACTAGACTTATTGGTCCTGATGAAGACGATGAAAGAGCTGGTTTTATTAAATGGGATAATTTAGGGGCTCAAACTTTATTCAGTTTCAATGCAAGTTTGCCGTTTCAAATCAATAAATGGTATAGCCTTTTTATCAATGCCAGTGCTTCACATATTGACAATCAGGCGGATTATGGCGACGGTGGCGTTGTAGATGTTCAAGCATTTACTTACAGCTTTTTCCAACAACATACTTTCAAATTACCTGCTGGTTTTAGTGGAGAAATTTCTAGTTGGTATTCTGGCCCAGGTGTTTGGGGAGGTGTTTTTGAATATGAACCTAGTTGGGCATTGAATTTAGGATTACAAAAGAAATTTTTGCAAGATCGGTTAAATGTACGTGTAAGTGCCAATGATATTTTTTATACAAGTGGATGGCAAGGTTTTTCAAGATTCAATGGTCTATATTCGGAAGGGAAAGGAAATTGGGACAGCCGTCGTGTGGCATTAAGTGCCAGTTATAATTTTGGTAATTCTAATGTTAAGTCTCGTAAACGTAAGACTGGTTTGGAGGAAGAAGCGGGTCGTGTTGGTGGAGAGAACTAAGCATACCTAAAGTTTTCGGTAATGAAGTGGAGCGCATCACCTTTGCCCATGCTAAGGCATCTATTCGTTTTAAGCGATTTTTGATAATTTTATTCGATACGGCCGAACAATTGAATCCTTTGATTGTTTATTCACCATGAAAAATTATCTAATAATCGGTGCTTCCTCTGGTATCGGAAAGGCTATTGCGAATCAATTGGCAGCGGATGGGCACCAAGTAGCAGGTACCTACCATCAAACTACAAGTCAATCATCCGAAAATATCAATTTTCATTCGCTAGATATTACTACAAATTTTGAATTGGATTTTCTGCCTGAAGTTTTGGATGGAATCATTTACTGTCCTGGCACTATTAACCTTAAACCTTTTAAGAGAATCAAACCAGCAGATTTTTTAAATGATCTGAATCTTCAGGTAGTTGGCGCAATCAAAGTAATCCAACAATCATTACCCGCATTGAGTAAATCTGAGCATGCGTCCATTGTTTTATTTTCATCGGTCGCCGTACAATCTGGTTACAACTTTCATAGTCAAGTATCCGTTTCAAAAGGAGCAATAGAAGGATTGACAAAATCTTTGGCTGCAGAATTGGCTCCAAAAATTAGAATCAATGCCATTGCACCTTCTTTGACAGATACACCATTGGCTGCAAAATTACTGAGTACAGATCAAAAAAGAGAAGCAAATGCTCAAAGACATCCTTTAAAAAGAATCGGAACTCCAAACGATATCGCACAGAGTGCCCTATTCTTGTTGTCAGAAAAATCATCATGGATTACTGGCCAAATTCTTCATGTCGATGGTGGCATGTCATCTATAAAAATGTAATATGCATTCAGATTTATCAGCAAGAGATCACGACCGAATCATCGGTATGGCATGGGAAGACAGAACTCCTTTTGAAGCAATTAAGTTTCAATTTGGATTGACAGAAAAAGAAGTGATTACTCATATGCGGAGATCATTGAAACCTTCTAGCTTCAAACTGTGGCGAAAAAGAGTTAATAGTGGTGTCAGTCAAAAGCATTTGAAAAAGAGAAATCCATCTATCAATCGTTTTAAATGTAGCAGACAGCGACATATCTCTAACAATAAAATCTCGAAACGATAAATATTTTTCGAAACAAGCCTTCAACCTAACATTTAATCCTTTTTAGGTTCCTCAAATTGCGTATCTTGTGTGCTGTCCACACCGACTAGAAAACATGAATCACCAATTACGAATCATCCTTTTCTTCATCCCACTTATTTTCATGATCGGTTGTTCAGATCGAAAAGATTTGAATACCGTTTATTCTGTTAATATCCCAGATATTTTTAAATATGATTTTCAAAAAATATCCTCTCAAAAAAAAGCTGGGACACTAATTGTAGATATCATCGGTGAACACAAAGTCGAAGATGAAAGATATCTTAACTTAAAATTTCGATATTTAACATCCGTAAATTGCAATACGCTTGGTCTTGAAAAAAATCTGCTTTACAGATATCGAATTAATGGTAAGACATTCAAATTTTATCAGGATAGCGATCAAAATCAAGTGATCTGTTCTGAATTTAATGACAACAAGATACTTACTTCATTTATAAAAGATTACTTAGTATTCTTTACCAACAACGAGATTACATCTATTAATGAATTGATAGATGTATTGAAAGTCCTGGATCAAGAATACAAAGCGTATCCTCATTTTATTGATTTGTTAGTTGCAGCATCTCGCGATTGTGGCAAAAAATCAAATTTACATGCTGGAAAACTAAAATCACTTATTAATTATGTGGACCACGAAGTCAAATTAATGGGAGATTTTGACCATAGCATGAGGATTGATCCAGCTCAGTTTGTCAATAAATTAAAAATGCTCATACATCCATGTAGATGACTTTCGAAAAAATTCCATACACTTTCTTATCGCTTTACTTTCCTGTATTAATATTGTTACTTATTTCAATAACACAGCTGCTTTAAAATAACTTCATCTACAAGACAACTAAAATTGTCAAATTAGTACGGACCAGTATGATATCATTCATTTTGATATCACCCAAATAATCAAATTATTTATACGTTACAAAATGATATAATCATGATACTATTTATACCAAATACCAAATTTATTCCTCTATAAATTTGGGATAAATAGCGTAGATGTATTCCATCTGTCATTCCAGATTTTTTTAGAATTGTATCCAAATTGTCATTTCGATAAGTAGTTTGCAAATAGGCTGTCATTTCCATTTTTATCAATAATTCTAGTTACTACTTTACCTACATTGAGGCGAAATTAAAACTATCAAATCACATTAAAAAAAAATCATGAAGAGAGCTTTTACAATTTTAGTTTTTGCTTTAGTCTTTAGTAATTTTGCTACTGCACAACTTGCCGATGGAAGTATAGGTCCAGATTTTACGGCGACAGATATTAATGGAAATACTCATAATTTATATGAATTATTAGATGCTGGAAAATCAGTCATCTTAGATATTTCCGCTACATGGTGTGGACCTTGTTGGGATTATCATATAGCTGGTGAGCTGGAAGCTGTTTGGGAAGAATATGGCCCTGATGGTACTGATGAAATGTATGTTTTTATGATCGAAGGTGACGGATCTACTACTCAAGCGGATTTGGAAGGTACTACTACAGCGACCGCTGGTAACTGGATTACAGGCACACAATATCCAATTATTGATAACGCTGCAATCGCAAATGATTATGAAATCACCTATTTCCCTACCGTATACCACATTTGTCCTAACAAAATAGTTACAGAAATAGGACAAGTAAATGCTGCTGCACATCATGCTGCACATGGAAATTGCCCAGCTTGGGTTCAAGGAAACAATAATGTTGCAGCTGCTGCTTATTCGGGAACCAATGATATTCTTTGTGGAACTGCTTCTGCTATTACCCCAAAATTGACAATCCGTAACATGGGTAATACAAACTTGACTTCTTGTGTTGTCGAATTCATGCAGGACGGCAACTCAATGGAGACAGTAAACTGGTCTGGAGATTTAGCAACACTTGAAACAGATGAAATCACGTTTGGTAATGTAGATGTTTTGAATTCTTCACAGTTTTCATTTTCAGTAACTATGCCTAATGGTACAGGAGATGAAGCAGCGTCAGATAATAGTATCACTGCCCCAATCGGTGTAAATGAACAGTCTTCTTCTACTGTTTTCTTTGAAATCACAACTGACTTTTGGCCAGAAGAAATTAGCTGGGAACTGAAGGATAATAATGGAGATGTACTTTATTCGAATGCCGATGAGGGTGCATTATCTTGTGATGAAACTTACAACCAAATGTATGAATTAAACATTGGTGAATGTTACACTTTTTCTGCTCTTGATGGCTACGGAGACGGTGTATTAAATGGAGTGATGAACCCAGGACACGGTTGCACTACGACTAATGGAACTGCAAATATGGCAATGGGTGCTATTAAACTTTGGTCTGATAACGGAATCATGTGGGAAAATATCGACTATGGAAATGGTTTTGATGTTGAATTTATTGTTGCCTCTCCTTCCGCTACTCAAGAAGTGGAATTGAATGGGTTAAACATTTATCCAAATCCTGCAACTGATAATATTACAGTTGCTTTTGAGCTTCCAGAAACTACTAAGTTAGAAGTTGCACTTTACAATGTATTAGGTCAGCAAGTTACTACTAGTGGGACGAAGCAATATCCATCTGGTTCTAACAACTTGAATGTAAATACCGCAGATCTTTCAACTGGAATTTATTTCATCTCTATCACTGAAGGTGAAAAAGTTACTTCAAGAAAAGTTTCAATCTTGAAATAAATAAAACTACAAAGTAAAAAAGGCGGTTCCGAATAATCGGAACCGCCTTTTTTCTTAATGTAATCATCATTGTACTTTTAAGGATAATTTTCAATTAAACCAAATTGCCATAAATGATATTTAAAATGGTTGAAATGAAAAATCTCTAATTCCTCAAAAGTAACTTCTCCCATGAAAGAAAAATAGGGCTTATAAGTCGGGTAATCCTCCCAAAATTTATAAAACCTCTGAACCGCTTCCGGAACAACTGCGACAGCTTCATCTAGTGATTCGTATTTTAAGGTTGGCAAATCAGCAATAGTTTTGTTGCTTGGTCGATGTTCCATAACACAACCATTACGAATAAATTTTTGAAAACCTAATTGCCTTTTATTTGGTGGCATTTCTCTTTCACCATCATATTTTTTTGCCATACTTTTTACTACAACAATTAAATGCTCAACCATATGTTGCGGTGTCATTATTCCAAAACTACCTTTCGCACCTGGTTTTAATTTATCCAATAGATCAGGCAATTCACCAACTAAAAAATCTTTCATTATCATAATATGAACTCTTGATTATTTAAATGATCCCGCAAATTTTACAAAAATGAATCAACGCAGAAGTATCTTTTGCATGAGTTCGCTTAATCATATTTTTTCGATGTTGACTAACGGTAGCCGGACTGATATGGAGCATTTGAGCAACTTCTTTTGTTGTTTTTCCCGCAACGATCAATTTCAACACTTCTTTTTCTCTTTCTGTTATTATATTGTTATCAACTCCACTTTTTTTGTAAAAACTTGAATACATCCCTCTATCTGTAAAATTCTGAAACAACATCCAGTATTCACTTCCTTTATAAAAATGAGTGATATCTTCAAAGTATAATATGTAGAATCTAGGAACTTCAAAATTTTCACCAAACACCGTTTTGTGTCTTACCAAAAATCGTTTTAAAGAACCATCTTTGCACATTTGAGAAATACCTGCGTAATAACCATGTCCTTTTTGGTAAGTCTCTATGTCTGGGATATTTCTCTTAGCTTCATTTTCCCATTTCATGAGGTTTACCCAAAAATCAGGTTGATCAAGTGCATGAAGTTTAAAATAAGCTTGCGATTCCAAACCAAGAATTTCTTCTTGGCGATATCCCAAAATTCGTTCAATATTTTTTGTAACAAAAAGTGGCTTAAATTCCACCATACAATGCACGATAACCATCTCATTGAAAAGTAGATTGCTCTTTTCTAAATTTGCAATACTTTCAATTATTTGATCAAAAGAATGGTCCTTGTCTAAATATTGATGCGCTTCAATCCAGCTTCTTTTGAAATTTTCGTTTTTCGTAGAAGTTATACTACTAACCATTAAATTTGACATTGATATTTAAGATTATTAATTTTTTGGGATTATAAATATACTCGAATTTAAAGATGTAAAAAACACTTAACGCAAATTTGTTGGACTACCTACCCATCTTGGGTATTGGATAATTGAAGGTTTTATTCTTATTTTGAGTATACCAACTTTCTAATTTAATGTAATTACCCTTTTTTATTGTTACTGTGAAGATTAGTTTGAATAATTTTTGCACACCTTAACTTTGTGTATAACCCCACTTAACACAACAAAATTGGCTTAATTAAATACTTTAGATCGTTAAATACTTGCCCAATTCCTATTCCTTATAGTGAATTGGGTTTTGTACTCCTAAAGAATAGGAAATAATATTATTAATCAAACGGATATTCTTTTTGTCGCCTATCTTACTTATCACTATTGCGATCTGAGTAATATTCCCTACTTTTAAATCAAAATAATAGCCATGAAAAAAATGACTTGTAAAGAATTGGGAGGTGCTTGCGATTTAGTATTCGAAGCTGAAACTTTTGAAGAAATCGCAGAACTAAGTAAAAAACACGGAACTGAAATGTTTCATAAAAAAGATGCACCTCACCTGGAGGCCATGAATGCTATGCAAGAATTAATGAAATCTCCTGAAAAAATGAAGGCTTGGTTTGATAATAAAAGAAAAGAATTTAACGCTTTGTAAACTCAACCGCTTCCATATTTTTCATATCATCTAATTTCAAACCTCCCTACTCTTCTATAAAATTTTGAATCATCAACTTAGCCGCTTTGGGTCCTGCTATTTCCAAAGCAAGTCCTTTTTTATTTGGAAGAATAGAAATATTATATCTAAAAAACGGACAACAGTTTTGTTCAGCAACTATAAACATTGTCAAACTTTCTAACAACTTACTTTCATCCTTAAAATAAAATATATACCCATGAGAAGATTCAACAGATACCATCCGATGGTATAAAAAAATTGGATTGATATGCCTTACGAAAAAGGATCGATCAGAAAAAGAAAAATATTTTTTTCATATCAACATATTTTGGGGTTGATAATTAATAAACATTTCACTGCTACAAAATTAGATACGAAGATATTTAAACAAGTTGATTTCGGAATCTCAAAAATTTTAGAGCCGTAAAAATAGGCCTATTTCTTTGAACAACATTTAAACTACATTATTAATCTTTAAACGAATTAATTGTATACCTAAGTATTTGTTGCAGCAAAATTGGCGCATCCATAATAAAATAGATGCGCCTTATATTAACCAACATTCTAAATCTCGGTTTTGAGGGATATACTCAACTACATTGTATTATCTAGCAAAAACTCCAAGTACAATATAAGTGGTAGGATCAGTTGTTGAAACCGCCTGAAGGGGATCGTGAACTACGAAAAACCCATCATACATTGTCGTTATTTCATCATAACTCATTGATGAAATATTTGATAATGCTACATTACCACCATTGCCCATTAACGCTCCTGCGTAGACTTCACCATTTGGTGTTTCATTGTAAGGAGTATTGTTAGGAGTTGTCAATGGATCGGCCATATCATGTGCATGTGTATGGTAAGTTTCTCCATCTAAAGTGTTGTTTATAGTAACTGTAATTCTACTACCTGCAGCTAATTCAGCTACTCTAATGGTTGCAGAAACATCACTAGGATGTGTTCCTGTATATAAGAAAGTAGCAGCAACTTGACCTGAATTAAAATCATAATTGAAAGTAGTCGCATCATAATTAGTAGTGGTTTGCGTTCTTGCAAATGCACCAACAACTAGATAGGTCGAAATATCAGTAGTACTGACATCTTGTAAAGGATCATGTGAAACGAAAAATCCATCATAAGTACTTGTCAAATCGAAATACGAAATATTCGCTTCTTGACTGACACTTACTGTACCACCATTACCTTGAACCATTTGTGCAAAGATATTTGCATTTGGAGACTCAATATATGGAGTACCATTAGGAGTAGTTGCAGGATCAGCAACATCGTGTGCATGCAAAGCATAAGTCGCTCCATTAACTGTATTCATTAAATTCATGGTAATTTTTGTATTACCATTTTCTAATTCTTCTAGATCCATCGTTACCATGTAATCATCATTGTGTGTACCTGCATATGGCGCACTTTCTACCGTTTGACCATTATGTAATTGATACTCATAAGAACTTGATTTAAGGTCTACGGGAGGGATGTCGTCATCACTGCCACATGAAGTACAGCAGGCTACGAATAAGAATAATGCAAAGAAACTTACAGTAAAATTGGTTGTTGAGAATTTTTTAAAATTTTTCATTTTTAATTTAATTGTTTATTTATTAGGACATACGAGACCATGATCCTATTCGGATTTATTAAACAATGAGTTTTTTTAAACTCTATATAAATTAAAATGAAAAGTAACTTATTATGAGGAAAGTATGAATAGATTGATTAGCTGATAGAATTTAAGGAAGAGAATTAAACTTCTCCTAAGACATGCATTTCTTCCATCGTAGGAGTCGGATTTCCTCCTTCTTTTTCTAATGTAACTGCAAAAGCTTGAGGTGTCTCTATGAATGGTATCTCAATTAATATGGTATTGTCGGTGATAGGATCAAATACACCCATATCAACTGGTTTCCCCTCAACAATTGCCCAAAGCTGGTATTGTTTTCCTGAAGGAACGGAAGGCATACGTTCAGTATCTAAATAAGCCTTTTTCTTTTCTTTATTCCAGAATACAGTTGCCGATGATTCTGGAGATCTATCTGTTCCTGCCATTAGTATCGGTGTCGTATTAGCATCCTTTAGGAAAGCGATATGTGTTGCATTTGTTTTTAATCTGGCGCAATCATTTTCTAAGAGATTATAGTTCTGGGTCATTTCAATCAAGGCTTTTTTATGCTGCGTACCTTTTTTATACTGCATATAACCCCAAATTAATGACCCCAATAACAGTATTCCTGCAAGCAAAGAAAGACCTCTAAAAGGATTCGATCTAGGTTCACCATCTGGGACTTGTACAGTTGACCTTGCAGGATTTGAAGGAGTAGATTCTTGAGGCGCAGATGGCGGAGTCGGATCTTTATCTTCAATGCTATCTAAAATACGCAACCCCAATCCAGGAGGAGGTGTTACAGCAGCAGCTTGTGCAACATACTCCAAGGCATCTTCAATTGCTTCAATTTCGGATTGAATCTCTGGGTACTGATTCGCGTAGGATTCAACTTCTTGTCGTTGCTGTGAATCTAAGTCACCTAGAACATATTGTTCCAAAATTCCTGATGATATGTATTTTTTTATTTCCACGATAATATAATTTCTATCACAAAACTTGAGATTCCATAAAAAGTGTTAATAGACTTCCAATGGTAAATAGTTCTTTGCCTAGAGATTTTCTTAATTCCTTTATAGCAGCTCTTGTTCTGGTTTTTAAGGTACCAATCGGAATGTTCAATTCTTTTGCCGCTTCTGATTGGCTATAACCTTTAAAATAAATGTACTCAATTATCACTCGATATTTTTCATCTAATTGAATAACCAGTGATTGAAGTCCTGAATCTTGGACATTCATATTTTCACTGAGTGTAGTGGTATTGTTAGCTACGGCAACATCCAGCTCATCAGTTTTCGTATCGCGCTGAAATTTTCCAGATCTAAAAGTATCAATTGTTGAATTACGTGCGATTTGTGCTAACCAAGTAAATAGTCTACCCTTACTTTTATCGTACTTGTCTGCGTTTTTCCAGACTTTCAAAAAGACATCTTGTAAAACTTCCCTAGCTACCTCTGGATTAGATATGGTTCTGGATATAATTCCAAAAAGCGCTCCAGAATAATGTTTGTATAGCAATGAAATCGCTCGCTTGTCACCGTTACCTAATAAGGTAATGATTTCATTTTCGCGATCGATATTCCTTTTATTTATAATTGCCATGCTGATAATCAAAGACCAATTTATAGATTATTAGCTAATTCTGTACAGAATTGTTCATTTTATTATCCATTATTTTTAATAGGGACTAAAAATCCTTCCTACCAAAATAGAATATTGAAAAATATTAAATATTAAAAAACCACCTAGATCTATTCTATCGTATGTGATAATGTAGCGCGAAAGCATGCACAAAGCTAAAGAGAGGTTTTAGTTGGTGCTGAATGATGGTTCTTATTAAGTATGGAAATTAGTTTGAACCACATTCAGCCTATTTAAAAAATAAAAAATAGAATTCTAAAAACCGATTATAATTTCTTTCTCGTAGATAATCACAT
Source organism: uncultured Saprospiraceae bacterium (assembly GCA_937941765.1). Taxonomy (GTDB): domain Bacteria; phylum Bacteroidota; class Bacteroidia; order Chitinophagales; family Saprospiraceae; genus CALDGQ01. Next base: position 70,345 of record CALDGQ010000057.1, on the reverse strand, counting down.
TAGGCAGTCATTTACAAAATGACATTTTGACAAACCACTAAATTTTTTAATTATGAAAAGTATTATTCAACTCTTTATCCTATTCGGATTCACTGTTTTATTTTCATGTAATTCAAGCGACCATCCAAATACGGACACCACTCAAATCAGTCAGTATCCAGCATTATTGGAACGCCCTACTTTACTTCAAAATGGTAAAGAATGGGATGCAGTTCAAAACACTTATGCTGCTTCTGTACAAAACTTAACAAGCGATAAAGTTGATTTAGAAAGTTATCTAAAGCTAACTGAAGTTTGTATCCTCGAAGCGAGAGTTACTGGTGAACATGGTCACTATTATCCGGGGGCATTACAAATCATTGATGAACTTTTAAACAGAAAGGATATTTCTCAGGATATTCTTTTTCAAGCACTTTCCCTAAAATCATCCGTTTTGTTATCACAACACGATTTCGAAAATGCATTGTTATGCAGTCAAAAAGCAATTAAAATCAATCCTTACAATGCTCAAATTTATGGAACCTTAACCGATGCATTAGTAGAGTTAGGAAAATACGAAGAAGCAGTATTGACTGCAGATAAGATGGTCAGCATTCGTCCTGATTTAAGATCTTATGCACGTATTTCTTATTTGAGAGAAATTCATGGTGATATTGAAGGATCTATTGATGCAATGAAGATGGCTGTAAAAGCAGGATATCCAGGGTTGGAACAGAGCGCGTGGACTAGATTGACATTAGGTAATATCTATGAAACTTATGGAAAATTGGAAGCAGCCAAAAAAGAATATCAATTGACATTGGCAGAACGTGAAAATTATCCCTTCGCAATCGGTGCACTAGCTGGCATCGAATTACAACAAGAAAATTACAAAGCTGCTGAAAAACTACTCAATGAAGCAACTGCTATTATCCCTGAATTTAGCTTTTATGTTCAACTAGCTGAACTATATCAAAAGACAGATAGACCAGAAGAATACAAAAAAACAATGGATGAAATTTTTGTAATGCTCCAAGATGATGTTGATAGCGGCCATAACATGAATTTGGAATATGCGGATATTCACTTGAGAATTACAAAGGATTATACTAAAGCGCTAGAATTCACATTGCTTGAACATGAAAAACGCCCAGTTAACATCGATGTAAATAAAATGTTGGCTAAAATATATTACAAAATGGGTGATTCAGTAAAGAGTAAAAAATACTTTAAAGAGGCCATCCGAACAAATTCTAAAAACCCTGATATTGAAAACTTAAAAGAACAATTAGCAATGGCTCCAACCAAAAACAAAAGTAATACAGTCTTCTAATTCTACGGATATACATACTCCCAAACCAGATTTTACAAATACGTAGGAAGGGAACGACTTTCATAATACTACATAGCGACTAAAATCATCTAGCTGGAATCTCCATCTAATTGATTTCAATACCAACAATTTTAACTGCAAACGATTACCACTCGACAATGTATTATCGGGAAACAACACTCCCATACCTTTTTACAACTTTTTATTTAATTTTTTAATTAACTAATTAATATGTTACAAAATAAAATAACAACACATTTACAAAAATGGATTGTGCTAGGAACCATGTTTTTGTTCTGCGCTTCCAACATCTTCGCAACCAGTCACCGCGAAGCTCCTTTAATTGCTAATGATCCATTGGCAGATAACACCGATCTCTACGCTTTTAGAAGCCCAGATGATCCAAACACCGTAACAATTATTGCAAACTATATCCCGATGCAATTGCCACATGGTGGTCCAAATTATGCGACTTTCGGAACAGATGTTCGCTACGAAATTCACATTGACAACGATGCAAGTGTTCCTGGTGATGAAATTATTTACCGTTTCACTTTTTCTCAAATCAATGAAGACCCAACTACATTTTTCAATATTCGTTTGGGTAAGCAAAATTTAAAAACCACCTATACAATGGAAAGAAGTATGGATGGTGGTGCAACATTCACAACAGTAATCCAAGATGGTATAGTTCCTCCTAACAATATAGGACCAAGATCTATCGAGTCAGGTGCAGGATTAGGAACAACCTACGAAGCTTTAATGGCTGGAGCTATCAATACTACAGGAGCTGGTGAAAAAGTATTTGCAGGACCTGTTGATGATCCATTCTTTGCTGACTTAGGTGGAATTTTTGATTTAGGAAATGCATCTCGTCAAGGAGAAGATCCAAGAGATGGATTAGCTTGTTACAATGTAAGTACAATCGCTATCCAAGTTCCAATTTCAATGTTATTAAAAGCAGGTGCTCCAGCAACTCCTTCAAATATATTAGATCCGGATTATGTAATTGGTGTTTGGGCTTCTGCAAGTCGTCAAGCAGTAAGAACATTTACTCCTGATGGTATCGAAAATTCTGGGAACTGGGTACAAGTTTCTCGTATCGGAATGCCTTTAACAAATGAGGCAGTTATTCCAATCGGTTCAAAAGATTACTGGAATTCAATCACTCCTTATGATGAAATTTCTGAAACAACTATGGACGGATTTTTCTTCAATCCTGAATTAGCACTTTACATGGATGATGATCAGTTTGGATCAGCAGTACCTGCATTTGCTCAATTGAGAATTCAAAAAGCAGCGTTAGGTTCATTTGATTTTTCAAATGGAGGTGATGGACTATATGGATTAAAAGGAACGGACGCAGTAGCTGGAACCGCACTAGATGATGCAGTATTCGGAACTTTATTGTTACCTGGTCCAGGTATGCCACGTTCTGTTGACCTTTGGCCAGCATTTCATACAGGTGTTCCAAACGTAATCCCTTACCAATTAGCTACAGGAAAAGAAGGAAACCCATTGGCTGCAGGAAAGCCATTTATCAACAACTTCCTTCCAAACGGAGGTGACATGTTAAGATTAAATATGGCAGTTCCAGTTACTAGCCGTGATGATGAAGCATTCAGTGCTTTAGGAATTGTAAATGCAGCAGTTCTAGGATTGACAGATCCTACGTATGCTTCAAATGCAGACTTACAATTTATTCCAAACATGGACGGATTCCCTAATGGTCGTCGTTTGGAAGATGATGTTACAAGAATAGAATTACAAGCAGTTGGTGGTATCGTATTAGCAGCAGTTGGACTTTGGTATGATGATTTTGATGGTGCGAATCCAGTATCTCAAGATTTAATCGATGTATTATCTTACACTACTGGAGTTGAAACAAATGATGTTGCTTTCCGCCCAACATTCCCATACTTAGCACTTCCTTTTTCAGGTACTGGAAACTGTAGTGGTCAAATTTTCACACCAGTTGAAGGACCAGGTGGTGGTGGAGAAATGGGCGTTGATTTAGAATTAGCAATCTCTACTCCGAATACTTCATATGGACAATACCAAGAAGTAGATTATACACTTACTGTTACTAACAATGGAGACACGAACGCTACAGGAATCAGTATTTCTGCAGGAGTTCCTACAGGATTAGTATACACAAATGCAGCTTCTTCAGTTGGAGAATATGATTTATTCACAGGACGTTGGATGATTCCATCTCTTGGTGCTGGAGAAAGTGCAACTTTAATCATGACATTATTTACATTGGATCAAGTGAGTACGGCAACCAGCTTTGTACAAGTAATGGCGCAAGACCAAGAAGATGTTGATAGTGCACCAGGTAATAACACTGGAATTACACCTCAAGAAGATGATGAAGCTTCTTTGACAATCAACATTGGTGGAAACGGTGGTGCTGGAAATGGACAACTATTCGTTTCTTCAAACACACAAGGTAAAGCAGGTGTATTTAATCTATTTGATGATGGTGCTATTTCGATGAATGCATTTGATGTAGCTGGAATGGACGCTGATGGAATCGCTTACAATAGAGCAAATGACATGATGATACAGTTGAACAGAACAGATAATGTGATCAATATTTATGACCAAGTGAACTTTGCATTAAGTGCTGGAAATACTCCAAACGTAATGCTTACTTCAACTAGTGACTTTATCAATGGAAGAGAAATCGCTGTAAATGGAAACTGGATTTTGGTCGCTCAAGATGCGAACGATGCAAATGGCAACCAAAACAAATTATTACTTTATTTGAGAGAAAGTGGTGGCGTGTCATTGGTTAAAACACATGATGTTGATTTCAACTTATGGGGAATTCACACACAAGGAAACTCAGTATTCGCAATCATCGATAACTCTGATCAATTAGCAATATTTGATGATTTCTATTCATTGTCTGAAGGAATGATCCAACCGAACTCTATTGTTACAATTGACGGTATTGTTAGAACACACGGTATTACTTATGATGTTGACGCTGACATTATGTTTTTAACTGATGTAGGTGATGCTGCTAGTGGTACAGATGGAGCAGTTTCTGTTATTAATAATTTCCAGGCTGCAAGTGCAGATGGTACCGTAACAATGGCTGAACAATTGGTTATCGCAGGTTCAAACACATTTTTAGGAAATCCGGTTGACGTTGCTTATGACAAAACAAGTAACAAGATTTATGTAGCAGAAAGAAAGAATGAAGGTGGACGTGTGATTGGTTTCACAATGCCTACTACTTCAGGAAATCAACTACCATTTTACAACCTACCATTCGCAGGTGCATCTGCAATTTACTTTGCAAATGAAGATGAATCTGTATTGTCAAGAGCTGGAAACGATACTGCTGAAAGCACTGAATTGAAAGCGAATGCAACGATAGGAATGTTATACCCAGTACCAGCTACTAACAATGTAACTGCAACGATTGAATCGAAAGTATCAGGAATGACTAATTTGATGATTAGTGATAGTCAAGGACGTGTAATCATGCATGCTTCACATGAGCTATTTAAAGGTCAAAATGACGTAAATCTTGATATTTCAAAACTATCTGCTGGATACTACTACTTGAATATTGTCAATGAAAAAGCCAAAATTCAAAAGAAAAGTACAACCCACAGAATTCTTAAAATTGATTAATTGAAAATTATCTAAAAAGTTAGATATACGGTTTGTCGCGGCGGCATGTGCCTAGCATGCTGCCGCTTTTTCAAAATTAAAACTAAATTAACAACAAACACCCTTCACTTATTATTTTAGATTGTCTACATATTTGTCGCATCTAGACTGAGGAGTGATTCAACCAGAATCATTCCTTTTTTTTTGCAAAAATTTAAAATCCAAAAATGGGAAATATCTCTTATCTACAATAAAGCAATGCCTCATGAAAACAAATCTATACTTAACGATATTAATAGTAGCCTTCACATCAGTTGCCTACGGCAAAGTAACTAACAATAAACGCCCACTAATAATTAACAATACAAACACATTTAACATAGAACGTATACTTAATTTTAAAATAGCAGGTTTGGAAGCAACAAATTTTGATCAACGTGCTCTTAAGTTATTCATGACTGCCCCTTCAGAATCAATTCAAAATAAGGAGTTCTACAGCTCAAGAAGTCAAGAAAAAGTATTCCAAAATCAAACCTTTGATTCTGAAATACCGCAGTACGATTTAGTCCAAGGAACTGCCCTCATTGATATTGAATATGAAAGCACCGTTATCATCAATAATCGATACGCCTCTTTGAATGTAAATTCAGATTTATTTATAGAACCACTAGTTATCAGTCCTTCATTAGGGTTTTCAATTATGTCTGTTTTATATGAACATCAAGTTAATTCAAATTTAAATGTTCAATTCTATACGCAACCAAGAATGTACTGTCTCAGCTACGAATCTAGTTCCATAGACGAAGAAAACAACGCTTTATTTGATTTCCATAATCCCTCACGGAGTCTTGAATTCTTTACCGGAGAAATTAATCTTGGTATTGTATTGCAATCGAATGATTTTTCAATTGAATATTCAAGAACAACTGACTTTAATGAGTGGGGAGAAATCGAATTAGTAGTTCCGATATATTGATATTTAGTATTGTTTTGAAAAAAGCTTCAAACAAAAAGTTGTTTGAGCTTTTTTCATTTTATCAAAAATCGAAGATCTCGTTTATGTTATTTGACAGGTTCAGATATTATCGTTGTAATTGGATAAGGTATGTTGATAGATTCTTTATCAAACTTTTCTTTTAGCAAAACTATTGCTTCGCTTTTGGCTCTTATCAAAGTAATTTTTTCGGTTGCTTTTATCCAAAATCGAATTTGAAAATTGATGGCACTATCTCCAAAAGATATGTAGTTGAATTCCATTTCATCACTTCTGTAAGGAAAATGTTTTTTTAGAAATTCAAGTGTTGTTTCCTCTACTTTTCGCAAGTCTGATTCATAACCGATACCCGACTCAATTACCACTGTTAGTTCTTTTGTTAAGCTATAATTTTTGTACGGATTACTTGACAATAGACTATTCGGGATAACCACTAAATTATTATCCTTAGATCTTAACTTTGTATCTCTTAGATTAATATCTTCTACAAATCCCGCAAAACTATTAGATTCAATGTAATCGCCAATATCAATATCATTTTTCATAGATAAAGAAATACCGGCAAAAGTATTAGCCAATGTACCTTGTAATGCTAAACCGATTGCGATACCTGCAACACCTGCACCTGTAATTAACGAGTTGAGTGCTTGATCGAGATCCAAAATACCTAGCGCCAAAATAATCCCCAATGTAATAATCATTACAGAAATGAAAGTGCCAATTAAATTCCTTATTGAACTTTGTTTAATCCTGTTTCTTAGCGCGCTTTTGACTCGATTACTTATCTTACTAGAAAGATAATAAGTAATAAAAAAAACCAACATGGCTAACAATACATTTGGAAGACTGATTATAAATGAATCAAACCATGAAAAAAGTTTTGCTAATAAATTTTTTAGCGATTGACTAAATTGTTCTTGCATTAAATTCTATTTTTTGTAGCGTATTGGAAGCATGTTTAGTAAAATAAAGCGAATAATAAATTAAGACTTTTTGCTTGATATTGAAGAAAAGAATATCTCTCAAAATATAAAACAACATTAAAAGATTAAAACTTAAAGTCCAATAATCGTAGTTCCTTTTACAGGTCGATTAAATGCTTCTTTTTTTAATGTTGGTAAAAATTGAATGTCAGAAACTTTAATATCCGTCACATATGCTCCTTTCTCTTCATTTTCATCGAGCATATATGTTTTGTACGCAGTTGGTAATTTAATCCCATTTACTGTTTTAAAATCATTTAAAGTCATAATTTTTTCTGGTGAATGACCTCCATTTTTAAAGTATTTTTGGATACGACACGATGTATCGCAATAAACGTAATTCGTGTGTTTTTTTTTCGTAATAATTAATGTAGTTATCATCAGGAGCATCACCTGTACACTTTTCAAAAGAAATTTTACAAGAATAGAAAACTCCGATGAAGAATTCTAATTGATTGAATTAATTTTATCCATCTTGAATAATCTTTGTGATTGGAAAAGGGATGTCAATATTATGCTTGTCAAATGCCTCTTTTATGGCCATAATTCCATCACTCTTCGCTTCTACTTGTGTTAGTTTTGCGGTTGCATCTACCCAAAATCTAATTTGAAAATCAATAGAACTTCCACCAAAACTTAAATAATGAAATTCGACCTTTTCATTACTTTTCTGTGGAAATAATTTGTTGATGGTATCCGTTCCTATCTTCTTGACTTCCTTTAAATCCGAGTCATAAGCAACGCCACATTTAATGGTCGTTTTAATACGATTCGTCAATCCGAAATTTTTAAATGGGTTCTCTAAAACCATTTTATTCGGTATGACAACTATATTATTATCTGTTTCTTTGATTTTTGTATTTCTTAAATCTATCTCGATAACTTTGCCTGAAAAACCGTTTGTTTCAACCCAATCTCCTACATTCAAAACGTCTTTTATTGCTAAAAATATTCCAGAAAATGTATTGGTTAAGGTACCTTGCAATGCTAAACCAACAGCCAATCCTGCAACGCCAGCACCAGCTAATAATGACTGTAAAACTTCATCTAAATTTAAAACGCCTAAGGCTAAAAATAAGCCTAATGCAATGATTAAGACAGATAGAACATTGGAAATAAGACTCCTAAGGGAAGCTTGTCTTATAAATCTTTTTAAGGTTTTATTCGACCAACTTTCTAAATTCTTGGATAACCAAAAAGTGACCACAAAAATTACAATCGCAATTAGCAAATTAGGCAAATTCAAAATTGCTGAATCTACCCAATTCATAATTCTGTTAATCATTTTTTCCCAAGCTGATTCCATATAATTCTAATTTAAATGTTCAAATTTGTATTGCCACAATAATTAATAAGCAGCTAATCCTAAATTAATAAACAAGAGACAATTTCTCTTATTCAATAGATATCACACTGCCTTTCGTTAAATACCAAATTTAACCATTTTTCTTCGGAATAAGTTGCAGAACAATGACAGAATTAAAGAATCGATTTTACGTGCTCATTTTTCCTATTCCTTCCTAGTTCGTTTTATATTTAGATTTCGTATTTAAATTGTTACAAATTTAATCAAGTGTTGTTTTGTTAGCAAAAAAAAGTTTAAAATCTATTACTCCTTTTTAAGAATCTTATTCGAAGTTCTTTTAGTGTAACATTTATGAACAATCGTCCATTTTCCTTCAATTTTCAACAACATGAAATAATCAATATAAGTCCTTGGACTTTTAGGATGTGAGATTTCGACCTTGGCGACAGCTGCATTATTTTCATAATCAATAGAGATGATTTTTCCACCTTCACCTGTTGGCTCTCCTTGTTTGGTACTTTCGATGTATTCTGTACCCGTATAAATTTTCAACTTTTCTTCCTTGTCAATGGTGTATAAATTCAGATCCGGATGAAAAGCAGTTTTCAAACGATCTGGCTGACCTTCTGTCGAACCTTCAATGTAATCCATTAACGTGGTTTGGATTTGGTCAAATTCCGATTGTGCAGTTAAGACAGTCAATTGAGGAAATAGAAAAACCCATAAAATGATAACTTTTTTCATAATCTTTTTTCTTTGCTAATTAGTTCAGATTTTTCATTTTTTCATAATTAGTATAAGAACGAGTTGTAATGGTCTATAAATGATTAAATTTAGAACAGATTTGTCACTTTCATAAGTTGTGATATTGAATAGTATATGATTAAAAAACCAGCACAAGTAAAATTTCAAAATAGTAATAATCCACTTGCGCGATTTGACATACTCAAATTGGAAGCACTACTAAAAAGAAAAGATTTAGATCACTCCCCCTTTGAACTTCATAGGGTTGAATTTTACATAATCATACTCATAGAAGAAGGTAATTATAAACATACTATTGACTTCAAAGACTATTCTTGCAAAAAAGGAACACTGCTCACTATTCGTAAAGACCAGATTCACAAATTTCATAACAGTAAAAATGTAAAAGGGACTGCATTGTTATTTACTGATGAATTTTTAGTTAGCTACCTTGAAAAATTAGAAGCTTTAAAGTCATTGCAATTATTTAATGAAGTTCTCAGCAACCCTAAAATAACACTAGCAAAAAAGGCATATGTTGAAGTAACATTGCTAATTGACACCATTCAAATTGAATACTTCAACATCAATGATGCATTTTCAATGGGCATCATTCGAAGTGAATTACATATTCTTATCGCCAAGTTATTTAGAATCAAATCTGGAAAAGAATCAAAGCCAATAGAACGAAAATATTTAAGAGCCTTTATCGAATTTCAAAATTTAGTGGAACTACATGCAACTAAATATTCAAAGGTGAAAGATTATGCAAAGCTCATTGGTGTCAGTACTAAAACGTTGAATACGATTACTAATACAATTGTAAATAAATCCGCCAAAGTTTTTATAGACGATATTTGTACCAAACAAATCAAACGACTCTTAATTAATTCTGACCTTCCCATTAAAGAAATCGCATACATTTCTGGCTTTGAAGAGACAACGAACTTCTACAAATACTTCAAAAGACAAACGGATTTAACTCCAGAACAATTTAGAAAGAATATTCTATGATTTTCCCATTTTTACAGTCTTTTCGCGCTTAATTATATCAATTAAAGCTCCCATCCTTCTCATCTTTGTGATAAAATAAACCATAAAAAGATGAATCAATTTACTTTTCTGTCACTCCTAACTTTTGCACTTGTTTCGATAAGCTGCAATCCAAAGAGCGATACTATTTCAAAATCTAATCAAAATTTAAAAAAAGAAATTATTATGGAATTATCAAATAAAGATAAAGCTGTTGCACTAATTGAAAGCCTAGAAAATGGTGATAAAAAAACAGTTGGATATATCAACCCTACTAAATATATTCAACATAATCTAGCCGTTGGTGATGGATTGGAAGGATTTGGTGCTGTATTGGCTAATGCACCTGCAGGTGGATTTAAAGCAAAAGTAATCCGTTCGTTTGCAGATGGTGATTTTGTTGTACTACATACGATTTATGATTTTTTCGGACCAAAAATTGGATTCGATGTTTTCCGTTTTGAAAATGGATTAATTGTTGAGCATTGGGACAACTTGATTGAAATAAAACCTGCCAATCCAAGTGGTCATACCCAAACGGACGGACCAACTACTATTTTAGATTCGGATAAAACAAATTCTAACAAAACAATCGTAAAAAATTTCGTATCTGATATTTTAGTAAACGGAGATATGGCTAAGTTGACCAATTACTTTGACGGCGACAATTATATACAACACAATCCTGCAATTGGAGATGGACTTTCTGGCTTAGGAGCTGCATTGGAGGCAATGGCAAAACAAGGTGTAACCATGGAATACGATAAGATCCACAAAGTACTAGGTTCAGGTAACTTCGTATTAACAATGAGTGAAGGAAAATTTGCTGGACAACCAACTTCATACTATGATTTATTTAGAGTTGAAAATGGGAAAATAGCTGAACACTGGGATGTCATGGAAACCATTATTCCAAAAGCAGATTGGAAAAATGATAACGGTAAATTTTAAGGACTAGCGCATCGTTTAATTAAACGAAGGAGTCAAACTGAGCTATTGGTTTGGCTCTTTTTTATTTAGGAGTCAATGAATATAAAATTTTCAACAGACCCAAACATTTCGTATCATTAGGGTTCAAATGTATTAAGATACAATTATGAAAAAAACAATCATTTCCTACTCCATCTTCACACTATTCTTGGCTATATTTTGCCTCAGTTGCAAAAATCTAATCCGAGGAAAAGAAAGCACTAATTTACCTGACAACGAACTATATCAAAAATTTTGTGCGAGTTGTCATGGCAAACAATTGCAACATTTTAAGCGACTTAAGTCTTACGAAAAATCAGAAACGGACTTGTTTAGCATCATAAAAAATGGAAATACTAAACTAGGGATGCCTGAGTATGGCGAATCTATGACAGATGATCAAATCAAATATCTAACAAAATATATACAAGAGTTTGATTACAAAAAAAATCACATTCCTAATGCGGATCCTGAAAAATATGAGGTCATTGTTGATGGCCTTGAGATTCCCTGGGGATTTGCTTTTCTGCCAAATGGTGATATGCTTATTGCGGAGAAAAAAGGAGTGCTTTCTAGATTTAATGCTAAGGATGGCATGAAACCTATTACTGGTTTACCCATGATCAATGATGAAGGACAAGGTGGTTTGATGGAAGTAAAATTACATCCTGACTATGAATCAAATGGTTGGATTTATATTGCTTATTCTTATCAAAATTTGTCCAACACCAAACTTACAAATACCGCAATTATTCGTGGAAAACTAAGTGATCAAAATGCATTAACGGATATTGAATCCATCTATAAAGGAACACCTGGTGGTTCTACTCGACGACATTATGGAACCCGAATTGTATTCAATAAAGACAACCAACTTTATTTTTCAAATGGGGATCGCGGACAACGTGATGATTTCCCTCAAAAACTTAACAATTCAAATGGAAAAATTCATCGACTCAATGATGATGGTACCGTTCCAGCTGACAATCCTTTTGTTAATGAAGCGGACGCCATTCCATCCATTTATAGTTATGGACATCGCAATCCACAAGGACTTGCTTTGCACCCAACAACCGGCCAGCTTTGGGTACATGAACACGGACCTCGTGGAGGAGATGAAATTAATATTATCAAGAAAGGTGCAAACTATGGTTGGCCAGTTATTTCTTATGGAATTAATTATACTGGAACTAAATTTACAGATATTACCACTCAAGAAGGCATGGAACAACCCGTACATTATTATAAACCATCTATCGCTCCTTGTGGTATGGCATTTTTAGATAGTAATATATACCCGAAATGGAAAGGCAATTTATTTATCGGTTCTTTAAGCTTCGGTTATCTAGAAAGAATTGAACTGAAAGACAATCAGGTTGTTTATCAAGAACGATTGTTGAAAGAATTGGATAGTCGGGTACGGGATGTTAAGGTAGGACCTGATGGGTATTTGTATGTTTCGTTGGAAAACCCTGGACGGATTATAAAGTTGGTTCAATAAAGTTGAATGGGCATCTTGCCTGTTTGCAATTTTTTAGACAGGAATTTTGTATTTATTTAGTTTAAAACAGAAAGGATGTTTGTGGTACTAGGAAAAATTGATAACAAATCAGGAAAAATTGATGATTACAAAACCTTCCTTTGGGTTTAACTTTGTATTATCAATTAATCAAAAAAAATTAGAGATGAATATTACAGCATATGAAAAGCAGTTTGATGACATATTAGATGGCACGAATAATAACGATCCATACGACAACGAAGATTACGTCAACTATGTAAAAATGAATAAAGCGAGAATGAGCCGTTGGTACAAAAAAGGAAAAATATCTCCAGAAATTACCGAGACGATTCTCAAAATTGACCAACCTCAAAACTGGGTTTTGATTACGGAACCTTGGTGTGGAGATGCTGCACACAGTCATGCTTTTATTGGAAAATTAGCGACCATAAATCCTAAGATTAATTTGACAATCCAAAATCGAGATGCTGCAAATAGTGAAATTGAAAAATATCTAACCAATGGTGGGAAATCTATTCCCAAATTAATTGTACGTGATGAAGCAGGCAATGATTTATTCGATTGGGGTCCAAGACCAAAAGAAGCTCAGGCGATTGTAATGGAACAGAAGAATGATAACACTATAAGCGCGGAAGATAAAAAGAAACAACTACAAAGTTGGTACAACAAAGACAAAGGCACTATGATTCAAGAAGAACTAAATGCGCTATTTAATGAATTGAACTAATTTTAATTCGCAACCTTCATTTTATCAAAAAAAAAGATGCTTTCTGAGGAAAACAGAAAAAAAATTTCGGATGCTAATATCTGGATATTTGACTATAACAAAATGGTCATTCTTCTTAAAAAGCGTGGCAGTGCAGGTAATGTTATTCCTAACTGGGAAAGTGGTGCTATTGTAAAAATGGATAATCAATTCAATGTAATTGAAGAAATAACTTCGGACTGCCCTAAAGTTAGCATTCAGTTTGAAAACGATCATTTTTTAGTTTCCGTTTGGGATTGGGTACCTGGTCCTGGCCCTGGAGATTTTGAATTAAAATTTGACACTGAAGAGGAAGCTGTTGATATGGCTTTTCAGTATTTTTTTACGAAAAATAAATATTTTGAAGAGAGATTAAATTATCAATTAAAGAGGTAAAAATAAATCAACAAATCCAATCACTTATCCACCAAAATAACTATTCTATGCATCTTAGCATAAAAGTAGGATATGAAAAGACTGTTTATTCTAACAATATTTTTCCTAATTAGGTTAACAAAAATCGGTGCACAAGTTCCGACTCCAACCAATACGGACCCTGTCTTCATAACACCACACCAAACACCTCCTAAATACAAATATGGAACGAATAAAGAATTAATGGAAATCCTTTACAGTAAAATCCAATATCCAATTCAAGAATGTATTGAAGGGACTACTATTTTACAATTTACAATTGATACGCTTGGTCAAGTACAAGATCCAATTATTAGAAAAAGTATTTCTAAAAAAATTGATGCCCAATTGCTGGAAGAGATTTGTAACTTTGAATTTGAACCAGGTACGCTACGCAGAAAAAAAGTCAAAACAAATATGAATTTGCCTTTTAGAATTAAGCTTGAATAAAATTAGATTAATAACTTCCCAACAATGCCTATTATTCGGATTCAAACAAAAATAAAGGCCAATAGAAAAATAGTATTTGATTTGTCAAGAAGTGTAGATTTGCACAAAATATCTACACAACAAACAAATGAAAAAGCTATTGCAGGTGTTACTTCTGGTTTGATTGGATTGAATGAATCGGTCACTTTTAGAGCAAAACATTTCGGCATTTACCAAAATCTTACTTCGAAAATTACTCATTTCAAAAAACCAGATTGCTTTATTGATGAAATGGAAAAAGGGATCTTCAAAAGATTTAAACATGAACATCATTTTGAAGAAATAGATGGACAAACCATCATGACAGATATTTTTGATTATACTTCACCTTTTGGAATATTTGGACAAATCGCGGATTCATTATTTCTAGAAAAATATTTGACACGATTTTTAGAACAAAGAAATCTAATGATCAAGGAATTTGCTGAATCGGATAAATGGAAAAAGATTCTTGATTAGAAGGTATTAACAACTTACAACTAAATATTACTTATTTTAGCCCTCCTTTTGGTACCTTATTAAAACGAAAAATTCAATCATGAGATTTACTATTTTATTCACTTTCCTTTTCACTTTTTCCATTGGCAATGCACAATCATTACCAATAAATTTTGAGACTGCAATTACCACATCTAACTTTGTAGATTTTGATGGAGGAATAGCAACGGTTATTCCCAACCCCCAATCAAACGGTATCAACACCAGTAATATGGTTGCCCAAATTGTTAGAGACGGAGGAGCGATTTGGTCCGGAAGTAAAATAGAATTAGCTGGAAATTTAGATTTCTCGACAAATAACAAACTCTCTATGAAAGTCTTTACCACGGCACCAGTAGGGACTGTTGTAAAATTTAAATTGGAAGGAAACGGTAACACAGAAAGAGATGTTGTCACAACTGTAAGTGGAGAATGGGAAGTATTGACCTGGGATTTCACGGGAGCTCCTGCTGATTTCAATAACGTAGTTTTTATGTTTGATTTCGGAAATGTTGGTGACGGATCTGAAACTTCAACTTTTTTATTTGATGACGTAGAACAATTGTTTGGAGGTTTACAAATTGATTGGCCAGTTGACTTTGAAGGATCGACTATTGATTATACGACTACTGATTTTGGCGGCAATGTTTCTACTCTTGTAACCGACCCTACAGATGCGACTAATACAGTCGTTCAAGTAATCAAAACAGATGAAGCAGCTACTTGGGCAGGAACCACAATTGGAACCCCTGCAGGTTTTGCAACTAATATTCCTTTGCAATTGGATGATTCAAAAATGTATGCACGTGTATGGTCGCCTGCTGCTGGTATTCCAATCCGATTGAAAGTAGAAGACCATAGCGACCCGACACATACTTGCGAGACTGAAACGAACACGACAGTTGCAGGATGGGAAGTAATCGAATTTGACTTTATCAATCAAGCTCCCGGAACTGAATTGTTAAGTATTGGACTTCAAATGGGTTGGACTTACAATATGGCATCGATTTTCTTCAACTTTGGAACTGAAGGTGCTGCTGCAGGAGAACAAACTTATTATTTTGATGACGTGCAATTCGGTGAGTTTATAAGTAGCACTACCCTTCCAGAAATTGAAAATTTGAAAATATTCCCGAATCCAAGTAATGATGGATGGAATGTTGCTGCAGATGAAATTATTGAACAAATTGAAGTTTTTGATTTAAGTGGACATTTATTACATGCTGCTTTTGTCAATAATAAGTTTTCAAAAATTGATGCCTCAAAATTCACTAGTGGTATATACGTTGTTAAAATTTCTACTAAATCATCGGTAAGCAACGTTAAACTAGCAAGAAATTAACTAACATTTCTTAAGAATGTATAACAATATTTTCACAAGAAATAAAACTAAAATATACGACACACTAACCAAGCCATATGTAGTGATATTGGTGATGATTTTCGCACCATTTCTAAATTACTTTGATCGAAATTATAGTTTTTTCTTTGGCTTAAGTATTCTCTTACTAATTCTTTGGTCCAGTGGTAAAAACTGGTCCTTATTTGGATTTACGAAAAAAATTAGCTGGAAAACTATTTTTCAAAGTTTGTTGTTCACCTTTATCCTAATGATTGTGGACACTTATTTTTCTGCATTTGTAAGTCAGTATTACGGCGAGCCCAATTTATCATCACTAGAAGATATCAAACATAATATAGTCGGATTTATTGTTATCCTTATTGTTGTTTGGACGCTTGTTGCATTTGGTGAAGAGTTTTTATTTAGAGGTTATTATTTGAAGTGGTTGGCTGGTTTTTTTGGAAACTCCAATATTGCATGGATTGTATCAGTGCTTATTACATCAATTTATTTTGGGGTTTCTCATTTTTATCAAGGTCCTTCTGGCATGATAAGTATTGCTTTTATTACCCTTCTTAGTTCTATGATTTTTTACTTCAATAGAAATAATTTATGGTTACTTATTCTAATTCATGGTTTTCATGATACTATTGGACTCACATTTTTATATCTTGACAAGGAGAACCCATTTTCAGAATGGTTGCTCTGTCTATGGTAATATATTTTTGAGTTTAAAGCATTTTAGTTTGATTAAAAAAACTAGTTTTGTGGTAAATTAAAAAACTATAAACTCATAACATATGTCTAAAGCGACTACACTTTTAGCTTTTCTAATTTTATTTGCCAATCACATCAATGCACAAATAGATGGTGACAACATCTTTGCAACCGACCAAGTGATTACCATAGAATTGAATTTTTCTCAGACTAGTTTTTTTGACAGTCTCACATTCAATTATGATTCCGGAACTTATATGAAGGCAGACCTAACCTTGACGGATGGAACAGGTACGTACACCATTAATGAAGTCGGTGTTCGACTAAAAGGAAACTCAACTTACAATCATCCTGGAAATAAAAAAGCATTTAAAATTGATTTCAACGAATATGTCAGTGGACAAAATTATGATGGATTGAAAAAATTGAATTTCAGCAATGGCTTCAAAGATCCGTCTTGCATTCGAGAAAAAATATTCTTTGATGTTTGCCAAGAAGCAGGCGTTCCTACCCCAAGAGTTAACTTTGCAAATGTATATTTCAATGGCACTTTGTGGGGATTCTATACGGTTGTTGAACAAATAGATGATCAATTTTTGGATTGGAGAATTCTGGATGATGATGGAAATCTTTTTAAAGCAGGTGATAATTTCGGAGGCGGTCCTGGTGGTGGTGGCGATGAAGCTGACTTAAAATACTATGGTCCGAATCAAGCAGATTATGAAGATTTGTATGAATTAAAAAGCAATGAAAATGAAAACGATTGGTCAGATTTGATAGCTTTGACTGAATTTATTGACAATTCTTCTGCAGCTGATTTTGAAAATAATTTGGGTGATCACATTGAACTTCAAGAATATTTACGGTCCGCAGCACTTGATAATTTATTCAGTAATTTGGATAGTTACACCAATTCTGCTCGTAACTATTACATTTATCACAACCTAACTACAGATAAATGGGAATGGATCAAGTGGGATGGAAATGAATCATTCGGTTCCTATGGAGGCGGACCTGGTGGTGGTAACTTGACAACGCTTGCGTTAGATTATCATAGCAACAATCGACCTTTATTAGAAAATACATTCAATAGTCCAACATTATACGCACAATATCAAAACGAAATTTGCTACCTCACTGAAAATTTCTTCAACCCTACTTACATGAACGCGAAGATTGATGCTATCAAAACTTTGGTTCAAAGCTCAGTCTATGCTGATAATAACAAAATGTACTCTAATGATGATTTTGATAACAATATCGAAAATAATATAACTGTCGGTGGAGGACCAATGGGTGGAACGCTGTATGGACTAAAATCTTTTGTTCAGCAAAAAAATACTTTTGTGACGAATCAGTTGGAATGTTCAACGATTATTAATACAGACCAAGTTAATTTTTCACCAATCAACTCCTACCCCAACCCATTTAACGATACCGTCTTATTGGAATGGCAACATAACAAGTTTCAGTCAATATCTATTTTTAATTGTTTAGGACAGGTAGTTGCACAACAGGATGTGTCAGGAAAAGAACGAATTGAAATGGATTTGTCTAATCTCGCCAAGGGCACTTACTTTGCAAAAATGATGTTAGAAAGTAGCACTATGAATCAGGATGCGGTCATAAAGCTTGTTAAATTGTAAGTCAAGCATCTTATAGCTATAAAAAAATGCATCTTGAATTTCAAGTTGCATTTTTCATTTTTGGGGCTATCTTTTTAAATAAATTGGCTTAATCAAGTGGATTAAATATAATTCAATGGATACTTGAAATTTTTATTACAAATCTACGTTTGATATAATAGCAAAACTACCAATCAATTGAAGCCTTTAAATACCGTACTTATTATCCTTTTCCCAATTTTAGGATTCGGTCAAAGTACTACCAAAATCAACAAATATTCTTGTGGACTGGAAATTGACTTTGGTCATTCCTTCACTACCATCGAATCCGATAAAAACCGTTGGAGCTCAAAATTCAATCCAGCCGCTACCTTAAATGTATTATTTGTTAACAGAATTAATCAAAATTTGATGGTAGATTTGGGAATTGGTTTTACCACTTATGGCTTAATATTTAAAGGTCCGATAGACCGCTACATTATTGATTTTGCCTCACCGCATATTTCCACAGGGCTCAGTTATAATTTTAGGAATAGAAAAGGAAATGAATCATGTTTAAAATTAGGAACTGGCTGTCAATTAGGGTATGAAAGTACATTTGTTGATGAGTTTGAAACTTACAAAGTCATTATACAAGGCAAAAATAAATTTTACTATTTTATTAAACCTGAAATTGGATATCGAAAATACTTCAAAAAAAGAATGAGAGGTTCTAAATATAAAAGCGCTTATGAATTCGGAACTTATTTCAGATACAATCTCAACACCTTAGGTACTGTAACTATCCAAGAAACAGATTCTGATATTAAATTTGACCCAAGAGGAAGTATCTTTGGCGTTTTCTTCAAATTTCTTTTTCCTGTTGGAAGAAAACGATTTAAAATAAATAATCCACCTCAAAAAGAGTTGCCTCCTATCATTTATAATCCTAGATTTATATAATAATCATCCGCTTCCTAAGCCTGTATAATGCAGTTGTATTGGGCAAGGATTCGGTAACATGCAATCTAAAAAAACAACTTCAAAACTAAAACGATGTGTCAAAAAATACTCCCTATATTTCTAATTTTTGCATTATCCAACCTATTAAGTTGCAATCCAGAAATGAATAATAATAATAATAATAATGCCACCACCGATCAGTCTGAAAATTATGAAGCTGAGAAGTTCGCAATTTTAAATGTATTAAATAATGAGACCAAAGCCGCTTATAGTCGAGATTATGAAGGCTGGAAAGAAAAATGGATTCACAAACAGTATGTTAGCAAAACCTACATGGACTTCTCAAATGATAGCATGACTGAAACTTTAGGTTGGGATGAAATTAATGAATTCGTAAAAAATTATATTGAAGAACATCCAGAACCTGCACCGATTCCAAGCAAAATTCAAGATATAAATGTTAGATTATACGGCAATGGCGCTTCCGTGAGTTATGAACAAATTGATGCCAAACAAGGCCTGAAAAGAGAAACAAGAATCATGGAAAAAGAAAATGGACAATGGAAAATTGCTGGTATGCATACTAGTATCTATGGAAAAAAAGGAAATCAAAAATAGGCGCACTCCAGTAAGCAGCATCTATTTTGTTAAGTGTGATTTTAAATTATAATTTCCTCAAAAAATCTTTTTAAATTGGACATGAAATTGTGCTATGGAGTTCACCTAATTTTCAAAAAAATAAAGCATGTCCACAAAACTACTTTACCTATTATTCATTCTTTGTTTAATTAATTTTCCGACATCTACTCAAGCACAAATTTGTGGCAATCTATCTTTAACTGATATCACCAATCCAGGACCGTACGATTATGCAACAATGAATCAAAATGATGGGATTCGAAATGGGCCTGATTACGGTAATGCAACAATATACTACCCAACCAACGCGACACCACCTTTTTCTAATCCAACGACACCTTTTGCAAGTGTTGCAATCGTCCCTGGATTCTTTGCAACCCAATCTAGAATTGAAGCATGGGGACCTTTTCTAGCATCTCATGGAATCGTTGCAATGATTTTTGACACCAACTCCTTATTTGATTCACCAGAAGATCGAGCGGATGGCCTTATTGATGCATTGGAAACAATACGTCAAGAAAATGTTAGAAGTACCTCTCCTCTTTTTGGCAACCTTGATATCAATCGATTTGGTGTCATGGGCTGGTCGATGGGCGGCGGGGGTGCCCAATTAGCCGCAGTATTGGATCCTTCTATTAAATCTGTTATTGCGTTATGTCCTTGGTTGAGTTCTCCAAATAGTAGTGACTTAGATCATACCGTTCCTGTCCTAATTTTTAGTGGTGAGGACGACCCAACAGCTCCACCCAATCAGCATGCAGATATACATTATAGCTTGACACCAAACACGACTGACAAGTTACTTTTTGAAGTTGCAAGTGGCAATCACTCTGTTGCCAATGACCCTGCCAATGTGCAAGGCGAAATAGGACAATATGGACTTTCTTGGTTACGATATTTTTTATTAGGAGATCCCTGTCATTGTCCTTTGACTATTGAACCAAGTACTTCAACATCTGAAAATTTAACCAATGTAGTTTGCCCTAATACTTCATGCCCTATTCAATTATCGATATCTAACAATCCAATTACTGATGGCACTTATTATGCGAATCAAACGATCACCTCTACTGGAGTTGTACCCGCTTTAGGAATCGTATCCTTCAAAGCAGGTCAAAGTATTAGTTTGGATCCTGGATTTGAAGTAGATTTGGGTGCTGATTTTGAGGCTATTATTGAAGCTTGTCAATGATTTTCGTTTCCTAAGTTGGTGAAAAAGTATACATGTTCAGCTATTTAATAAACATCAATTTATATCCAGTATTTAATTTAGGACATAGAAAACTAGTCTCGCAAGTACTAGACTTACTTCCATCTGTAAATTTGATATATAATGCTGGAACGTTGGCATTTTTATGAATTTGAGTAGGCTTGGTCCATATTTTTTCAATTTTTAGCTTATTCAGATCTAGCTTTTCATATTGAATAAACTCTTTTAATTCCAACAATGCTCTTTCGTGATGCTTAGTGAAGTAGGATTCGTTAAGCGAATAATCATAAACAAAAGCACCACTCATACTTGCAAATAACATGATATAGTCGGAGAGGGTTCCAAATAATTCCCACGTACCATTGGTTAAACTTTCAGACTTAAGTAGATCAAGAATTGCATTTCCGATTTGATCCAGATTTTCATAGGAAATATCAGATTCTCCAAAATACGAATAAGCATGAAATACCTTTATCCCCTTTTCTTGATCATTCACCTTGATATCAAACACGCGCTTAGTTGAATTTTTATGATGATCAAATATTTCAGATTGTTTATACCGCTTCGTTTCAGCACTTACTTTTCCATCCTCGTATTGAATTGTAGAAATGTTATCATCGGCATCCGTTTTTGTACAAGATAATTTTATTTTCACGCCATTCAACAATCTATACACACAAAAATTATTTTCGTCTTCATACTCCGTTATCCAATACGGGATTGTACTGTTTTTTAAAGACTTTTCTACTTTCACCAATTCACAATCTTCATAAAACGCTGTATTCATCCTGATGGAATCTCTGACACTTTCCTTTTTTCTGACGAATACTTTTATTTCATTTGGAGCATCGTATTGATAAGATATATCGCCTACATTAATATCTTGAATAAAAATATTTTCTTTTAATTTCCTCCCTTTATTGTCGTAGGTATATTGCGTTGTAATAGGAAAACTTTCTGCGAAATTTCCAAGTTTATCTTTTTTTTCTATTCCTAGTTTTGTCATTCTTTCCACAGAAATAGAATTTCCAAACTCAAAATTATAAGATGATTTTTTTGTTACTAAATGACCTAAAGAATTATAACTGGCATGACTGGTTCTTGCACCACGCGGATTTATGTTGACTTCAAAGACTTCCATAATCGGTCCATTGTATTTAGGAAATGTTTTTCCAACAATACAATTTTCTTGGGCAAGTAATAAGAAAGGTGCTAGAAAAGATACTAAAATTGCAAGGAAAAATTTTGGCATTTTAATCGGGTTTTGTACCTTAAAGATAGGATGTTTATTCTAATTAGTAGTCAACAAACAAATGAATGGAAGAAATTTATTTAACCCAATACAATGAATCACAAAAATTATCAGTAATCATTGAAGGCGATCAATATAGTGTTTGGGCTTATATTGTTGACAATGAAAATGAAGAAATGAATATTTTATTTCATGGTTTTGTTTGCTCTAAAGGATTAATAGTTAATACGAATGAAGCCGTTAAACTTCATTTAAACCAAGGTGCTGCCCCACCCCTCATGAGGGAATATGCCAATGAATACTCCATTCAAAATGACATTTCTAATGACCGGCTTTTTATTGTTTGGAATCACTCAATCGTTAAAGTTTTTATTGATAAGATTGAATTTTTAATCCTTCATATCGGTAAAAGAAAATCATATGCTAGAGGTGTCTCCAAGACCGGACCATATGGTGCTACTTTGGAAGAATTTTATGGCTAAAAAAGAAAGCGTATCTTAGTACCCATGGCCATAAAAAGAAAAATTCATCCTGACTTTCAAAAATACTTAGATTTAAAAAACAAAGACCTCATTGATCTTTACAAGGATTTAAGGAATTACATTTTAGAAATTTTTCCAGACAGCAATGAATTGTTGTATCATACCCATGCCTTGACTTCAGTTTACACGCTTTCAGATCGACTATCAGATGCTTTTGTTATGTTGCCAATTTACAGCGAGCATGTTAATTTAGGTTTCAACAAAGGCACCTTATTGTTTGACCCTAACAATCTATTGACAGGTACGGGAAAATTAATCCGACATATGCCAGTTAGCCAGCCAAAGGACTATCGGAATCCAAAGGTCAAAAGTTTAATAAAAGCTGCGATTAAATTTGCTCAAGATGATATGGAAAAACCAACGAAAGTGAAAGGGGAAGTTTTCTCGAAAATTAAAAAATAAATATGATTCTTAATGACTTTGTCAACGACCTTTGACCATTGGATTTAGAACATGAAAGATTTAAGAATATAAAGTAAATCCACTCAATTAGGAAAACTCTCAAAAAAAATTAACAAACTGGAAATATCCCACAACTTGCTAATTTTTAAAAATCCGACCTAAAAACACGCAAATCCCTCAAAATCAGCGTTTCAGACCCAATTTTTCTATACAAAAGTTGCTTCAATCCATAAAAGAAAATTAACTTTGTAACGGATTCAATTTTTTGCGTCTAAAAATCAAACAACTGACAACTACTTAATTATGAAAAATTCAGATAATTTGGATACTGGAATCGCAGTAGGAATTGCAATCGGTGTTGCTATGGGATATGCACTTAGTTCACCAGTTTTAGGTCTTGCAACTGGTCTTGGAATCGGAATCGCAACCGTTTCTGCTGGGATGTACAAGCCTGGTAAAAGAAAAGATACCAGCGAAAACTAATACCAATCACTTTATACCTTGTTGTTTTCGTACTCCGATTTGGAATAGTGAGCCTAGTAAGCCAACTTGTTTTTTAAGTTAGTTTAGCCTCACCATTCTGATTTCAATATTGCACTCTTCGGAGTGCTTTTTTTTTGTGTTTTTTTGAGGCATTGCAAATCTTTGGATGCTCCAGTCACCTGAAACGAATTTCTCCTTATACAACCATGAACGAATTCATAAATCACTGACATTTCAGATTTTGATCCCTAGAAAATCAATAAAATTGTAGGTCAGAATATCAAGCGCTTATCAACTAAATGCAACCTAAAAAATTAAACAATATAGTTACCTATCTCGATCACAACCTTCAGAAATAACAATGTTTCAGCGAAATATCGCTGTGATTTTGCAGCTCCAAATCAAGATTTTTTTATTGCTTGTAAAAGTATTTCTTCTACCTATAAAATATGAAATCAGGGTGAATGATGCTCAAAAAGTGGTGAATAGCCATATTTAGTTGGTTTAAATGGGCATTTTTCAAAACATTGTTTTAAATGACAAAACACTGTTTTCGCAAGAATTAACGGTTTTTCCTATCCAAAGAATGTAAAAACCTAGCATCATTATCATGACAAATATTTCTTCATTGATTTAAAACTAAATTTTTTTTTCGCGCTTACTACAATACCTAAACCGAATTATTTTTTTCACTAAAAATCAAAAGCAATGAAAAAGTTAATTATCCAGATAGTAGTACTATCAATCGCGAGTTTATCATATAGTCAAACCAATTATGGTAATATGATAGATGAAATCATGAGTAATACTTTTACACATTCCGATCACGAAGCGAATTTGCAAACTGTAGCCAATAGAGACATTTTATTACGTGATTCTATTGTTGAACGTACTGGCGAACAATTAGAACGTACCAAAAGAAGGCACTATGTAAATAATGAAAATCAATTGTGGTGGATTGAAGCTGTTTCTAACATGACAAATACTGGCTGGAATATTTATACGACCAATGTCAGATCTTTCACTGCACAATTAGAAGTAGATGGTATTCGGACCCTTATTGGTCCCTTGTTTAATGGAACTCCATTTGAAGATAAAGATCATGACTATAATAGTGACGGAACGCTTTCCGAGATATTGACGACAAGATTTGTTCAAACTGATAGCACCTGGGTCAACCATCAAAAAAGAAGATACTCCTATGATGGATTTTTAGGTCCACAAAGTATCGATTCAGAATGGGATACTTTAGATCAAACATGGAATGATGTTTCATCAATTTTGTATCTCGAAAGAAACGAAGAATTTTTTCCATCTATCTTAATTTCATTAACCAATACTGTGCAAATGGTCAGTTTTGTAGAATATACTTGGATGGGAACTAGTAACAATCCAGAAACAATTACCATTTCTAAAGCAGGAACCACACCTATTCCCGGTGATCCGTGGTTGCGTGCAAATTATTCATATGCAAATGATATTCAAGTTTCCCAGACATTTGAAATATATAATGAAGATACACAAGCATATGAATTGAATTCAAAAAATGAATTTGAATACATTGAAGAAACTTATATCGATACAGAAGATCAGTATACTAGAGAAAATGGAATTTGGGTTTTTAATAAAAGATTGATTCATTATTATACGTCTCAACCTACCCCTACTTTCGAAATTACTAATAGTGAACTACAAGTAATTCACGCAAATCCAATAAGAGACGGAGCGACAGTTCAAATTGCAGGAGTAATGAAATACGAAGATAATATAACATTAAATTTACATGATAGTCAAGGGAGATTGGTAATGCAACATTATTTACAAAATGATCAAACAGTTAATTTACCAACTTATCTACCTACCGGAATGTACGTCCTACACTTAATGTCTGAAGATGAATTACTCTATACAGAGAAATTGATTAAACAATAAATAGATTTTTGACAGAATCATTAGCAATTCTTATAAGATATAGTAAGCGTGTGGGGAGGTGTTGCAATTTTGTGATGCTTCCCCCTTTTTATTGAATATCGAAATCGAACAAAGAATACAGAATTTCGAAGTTTAGTAAATGATCGAATTGTTTAAGATTGTAATCAATTCACGATTTTCACTTCAAAATTCGAAATTCCGTGTTCGATATTCGTTATTCACTTATCTTAGTGATTATGCCCGTAATGTGCATGATTTCTATTTTCTACCAAATCCATTTCACATGCTGGACATTTCTGACCTTTTACTTCTACTCCACTTCCTTTGCAATGCATTGGACAGATATATCTAGAAGTATATTCTTTCCCACTTCTATCAGTAGCTTTTTCGATTTTTGCTTTTGCAGGTTCTTTGGTTTCACCTTGGCAGCTTACGAAAATACTACAAGCAGCAAATATCATGAATATCGCAAGAATTGATTTTAAACTATTCATCGTTTTTATTTTTATGGTTGTGATAAATTGAATTGTATATAATAAGCGCAAGATACAATTGCGAATTGATAGGATTGCAAGAATTAGGTAAGAATTCCGTAGATTTTCATGAGATCATTCAAAATTAAATTAAAAAATGCCGACCAGCTTTTTTAGCTGATCGGCATTTTTGATTTCATGCAAAGCATCTCAAATTCTAATTACGCTTAATACCTAACCACGGGTTGTGGTATTCTGCAGTAGCATCATTGCTTCTTTCACCATCTAAATAATGACGAAAGTTTTTGGAACGAGAACTGTTCTTTGGACGAAATAATCCGATGAGATATCGAAAAATACGCATGGGAACGGGTTTAAAATGTTAATAATTTGTTGTATAGTAAGTATCTTATAGGTTTAAGACCTATAAAATAGTTGAAAGTCACATATATAACGAATAAAATCGTATATGTGTGAATAAAATTTCCGAGTTTTTTTAAGAAAGATGTGATATGTTGGGTTCCTTCTTTTTATTCCTCTTCTTCGAATTCACTTTTCAGGTCAGCACGATTCAAATCAAGCTCTTCAATTCCATCTAACATTTCATCTACTTCATCAATCTTGCTATCATCGAGTTCATCTAACTCCTTATATGTATTAGACGTAATTTTGCTCGATTTGGTTGCCTTTAAAATTGGTTTTGTTTTAATTTTTTTTGTTAAAGTAGATTTTATGATTCTAGCTTGACCTTTAGAAGCATTTGACATTGCGGCAGAGCTTTGTTTTCCGACGATTGATTTGGTTGCATGAGGAACCAACATTAGTCTTTTTTTATCTATCAATTCTCCTGTAATTGAACAGATTCCATAAGTTTTGTTTTCGATTCGAATCAATGCATTGCTCAGGTTTTTGATAAATTGAGTTTGTCGGGTGGCCATTTTGACGAGCATTTCTTGTTCCGCGGCTAAAGAATTTTCTTCAGAAATGTCACCACCTTGATTACTTGATTCACTGCTTTTAAATTCTTGTAATTGTCCGTTGATGATTTCAACTTCTTTTTCTGCAGCACGGAGTTTATCTTCGATTAATTTTTTAAACTCCAATAATTCTTGATCTGAATACCGAGTCATTTTATAAGGGTTTATTTGTACTATATTATCATCACTAATCTAAGCATTTTAAAACACTATATATAATAATTATCCTTAATTATTTTCTATTGATAATAGCCGTCCAAATTGACAAGTCTGTTCCGTCAGCTCGTGTCCAAATCGGTCTGATAATTCCATCATGTGCAGAGATATTATTATAGTCCCCGAAAAAGATTCCAGCACCTGGAACGAAAGGTGTGATACTGATTTTTTTATTTATGAAGGTGTCACCGCCATCATCTGACCAAGCCAAATAAACATCTGTATTTGTATCATCATGATCTCGACGATCGTAGAAAACAACATAAATACTTCCTGTTTTTTGATCCACAGACATCCAATTAAAAAACTGATGTTTACCGGGTGCATCGTCATTAACACGAACTGGTTCAGACCAAGTACTTCCGTCATCGTCAGAATAAATCAACCAAATGTCCGTATCGTTTACGCCATTTTTTTGATCACTATAATTAATATAAATTCTTCCATTGTGACTACCTCCACTGCAATCTACTCCCGTCACTGGCATCCCATTAGCTCTTCCAATACCAGGAATATCAAATGCCCATCCTCCACCATGCTCAACAACCATAATGTCATTTTCTAACCATGTGTTTCCTGCATCTTTTGAGCGATCAAAATATATCTTTCTATCATAGCCCCAGGCTACATAAACTTCTCCATTTGGTCCAACTGCAGGCACCGCTCCTTCCGTGGTCATGTCATCATCTATACAATCTCCTTCAAACTGATTGATCGGCATTCCATCCGTCCAAGTTTCTCCGTAATTAGTAGATTTTGAAAATAATATTCTGGATCGATCCAAAGAATCTTTACTTCCATATTTGTCAAATTCCGTCCAAGTAACATATAAATTTCCAGATTTTGGATCACTGCAAATCCATTCTTTATCTTGATCTTTTGGATCGTTTTTTCCTATACCAGCACCATCATTCCAAGTACGCCCATTGTCTGTAGATTTTTGAATAACAATTCTATCCAACAAAGAAGGATCTGACCAACCTTTTCCAGAAGGATCAGAAAGATGCAAAAAATAAAAGTTTCCTTTTTGATCTGCATAAATTACGGGGTCTCCAAAAACACCCATTGATGATTCTAAAATTCCAGATTCCCAAGTAAGCCCTCCATCATGAGAATGATAGAAATTATTTAAAACCGAACCTGCAACTACATGTTTGGTATTTGATGGATTGATAAAGATACTTGGTTCGCATGGCCCTAAACGCATCCCAGGTTCTCCCTTTCCGATCATCACATTTTGATGTATCGTTTCCGACTCCAACTTTTTTAGTTTATTAAGACTGGGTGTACATTGCATCAATATTATGGAACAACCAATAATGGCCATTATTTTAAACTTACCGATCATTTTTATATTAATTTTAAATTGAATATCAATAATAGCACTTTTAAATCTTTCACTTGTAGATTTTATCAATCTTTCTCAAACTTCTATTAACATCAATTATGATTAGAGCTTTGCTATTTTTATTCGTTATTATTTTTTACAGCACTCCGATCTTTGGGCAAAAAAATATTCCGCTACAATTGGCAAAAAAAAGAATGTTCAATCCGAATTATATTGAATATCGCACAGCTAGTATGTTTAAGAAAATGCCAGGCAAAATGTATTTCAGAGAGAAAGGAACAAATGATGTTTATCGTAAGATTGGGTTTTATGGGAAAAATTTAAAGCCATATATTTTAGAGAATTCTCCATCAATGAAATCATTTAAAAGGTATCGTTTCAAAAAAGCAATGGACGATTTTACCTCGATAGGAACGGGTGTCGCTGGGATAGTTTATCTTGGATTTGCAATTGATAATATATCTAAAGGATATGGAATTTCCGATTCATTTTTTGGTCGAAAAAATGTTAGAATTTCTATTGCAACGTATCTCTTAATGGTTATTGGCAATGGTTATTTCGGTCCTAGTAGTGAGAATGATTTATTACATGCTATTTTGTTGGGAAATGGTTTTGACAATGGTCTAAATTCTAGCTCTTTGCAATTAAAATGGGATGAGGATAATCTTGGTGTTATGCTTGCTTGGAATTTTTAACAAACAGAGCACGTTTTTTAAACACATGTTCATAAAGCGACAACTCACAAAAGACATATTTTAACACAAAGATCTGTGGTAAAAAAAATCTAGGTGTTAAATCACAACCCCATTATCCGTTTATTCAATTTCTTATCCGACTTCCCGCCAGCAAAATCATCAAAAGCTTTTTCGGTCACTTTAATGATATGATCTTGAATAAAAATGGCACCTTCTTTCGCACCTTGCTCGCCATCTTTGATACAACACTCCCATTCCAACACAGCCCAACCATCATAACCATATTGAGCCAATTTGCTAAAAATCGCTTTAAAATCTACCTGTCCATCCCCTAATGATCGGAAACGTCCTGGTCGATCAACCCAATCTTGATAACCACCATAAACACCCGACCTCCCGGTTGGATTAAACTCCGCATCCTTGACATGAAACATCTTAATATGTTGATGATAAATATCAATATGTGCTAAGTAATCTAATTGTTGTAAAACGAAATGACTTGGATCATATAGCATATGACAACGTTTGTGATGCTTCGTTTTTTCCAAAAATCTTTCAAATGTAACTCCATCATGTAAGTCTTCTCCAGGATGAATTTCATAACAGAGATCTACTCCAGCTTTATCAAAAGCATTTAATATCGGCAGCCATCTTTTCGCTAACTCAGCAAAAGCATCTTCTACCAATCCTTGTGGTCGTTGTGGCCATGGATAGAAAGTATGCCAAATCAAAGCACCTGAGAAAGTTACGTGCACATTCAACCCTAAGTTTTTGCTCGCCTTTGCTGCGTACATCAATTGTTGGACCGCCCACTTAGTTCTTGCTTTTGGCTTTCCTTTTACTTCTTTCGGGGCAAAAGCATCAAACATCACATCATAAGCCGGATTTACAGCTACTAACTGACCTTGTAAGTGCGTTGAAAGTTCAGAAATTTCAAGTCCATAACTGTTGACTAATCCTTTCAAATCTTTACAATAAGACTTACTTGTTGCTGCTTTTTTTAGGTCGATTAATTTACTTTCCCATGTTGGTATTTGGATACCTTTATATCCTAGATCAGCGGCCCATTTGCATATGTTTTTCAAGGAATTAAATGGCGCTTTATCACCTACAAATTGTGCTAGAAATATTGCTGGTCCTTTTATTGTTTTCATATTTTTTTATTTTAAAAAAACGGTGAACGGTTGACGGTGGACGGTTAACGGGAGCGCGTGAGGAGTACGTGTACATACGTCAGACTGTGCGAATATGTTTTCGGAAACTGAACCGCAGAATATCCAACCGCAGAATATCGAATGTCGAAGTAGAGTACGTGGACAATTAAACATGAAATTCGTTAATATACGTGTATACTCGCGTACTCAACTTCTACATTCTGCGGTTCCCTGTCTGCTTTGACGGCAGTCAGGCAGGCTTGTTCGATATTTTGCGGTTCAATTTCGTTTTCGCACAGTCTGACGTATACTCCTCGCGTCCTCCCGTTCACCGTCAACCGTCCACCGTCATCCATTTACTATTCGAC
The DNA here is from genome assembly GCA_937941765.1 of uncultured Saprospiraceae bacterium. Taxonomy (GTDB): domain Bacteria; phylum Bacteroidota; class Bacteroidia; order Chitinophagales; family Saprospiraceae; genus CALDGQ01. Next base: position 39,411 of record CALDGQ010000057.1, on the reverse strand, counting down.
TTAGAAGAAGCAACTACCTTTTCAATAAACTGCATCCCTCTAACGCCATCTGCAACAGTCGGAAAATCGAGATCAACTGCTTTTGGTTTTTTACCTTGCAAATGTGCTGTTAGGCTTCTCGCGAAATTTTTATAAATATTGGCAAATGCTTCCAAATATCCTTCTGGATGACCAGCTGGGATTCGCATTGCATTTTGTGTTTCTGCATATTGTTTTCCTACACCTGCTCTCATGATTTCCATCGGTTTATCTAGGTGACGGACAATAAGGCTATTCGGTGTTTGCTGCGACCAATCTAAACCACCTTTTTCGCCATAAATTCTTATTCTCAAATTATTTTCTTCGCCAGCAGCAATTTGTGTCGCGAACAAAATCCCCTTCGCACCATTGTCAAACTGCAACAATACATTTCCATCATCATCTAATTTTCGGCCTTTAACAAAGGTGTTCAAATCCGCACATAACCGTTTGATTTTCAGACCAGTAATGTATTCAGCTAGATTTTCAGCATGGGTTCCAATATCTCCCATGGCACCGGCTATTCCTGATTTTTTCGGATCTGTCCGCCATGCTGCTTGTTTTTGATTACTTGACTCCAAACGAGTAGACAACCAACCTTGCGGATATTCAACAACAACCTTACGTATCTTTCCGATTGCTTTATTTTTAATCATCATTTTGGCCTGCTTGACCATCGGGTAACCTGTATAGTTGTGGGTTAATGCGAATAACAATCCTGTTTTCTTGACCAATTTTTGAAGAACTTTAGCTTCTTTCATATTGAAACAAAGTGGTTTATCACAAACAACATGAAAGCCATTTTCTAAAGCCATTTTTGCTGGTCCGAAATGTACATGATTAGGTGTTACAATAGAGACAAAATCCATGCGTTCTCCTTCTGGTAATTGCTTTTCAGCCAATATCATTTCTTGATAAGAATTGTAAACACGATTGGCAGGAATTAATAAATCTTTTCCTGATAACTTGGATTTCTTGGGATTGGAACTGAATGCACCACAGACCAAATTTATTTCTCCATCTAGTGCCGCTGCCATTCTGTGAACACTGCCTATAAAAGCACCCCGTCCACCACCAACCATTCCCATGTTGATCTTTCTTTTTTTCATCCGTTTCATTTAATACTTAATAATAACGTTGTCGTTACTTGCAATAAAGATAAACGAAGGAATGAGAAAACGAAGAAAATTAATGAAGTGTTTTTGCTATAGTTATACAGCACGTTTAGCACGTTCCCATTTCACAGATTGACTCTTATTCATAAAACGAAAAAAGCCTCTGTATACTGCGTAATTCATGACACAGAAATAATAAGGAACAAAAAAGATTTTTGATTTCAACTCACGTTCTTGCATCAGATAACCTATCAAGCCCATTGCGTAAAAGAGAATTTGACAGCACAACAAACCAATATACAACGGATTGCCCGACATCGCTAAATAAACGTTTAGGAAAAAAATGATTGGTAATGCTAGCGGAGCCAATGTCCATCTTAGTACTCGATGAGAAATATACTGAAAGGTAAGGACTCCATGCTTGAAAGGATTCAATAAAAATCCAAGTCTACTAACTGCTTGATGTCCACCTGCTGCAATTCTAATTTTTCTTTTTAATTCTTCACCGACAGATGCTGAACTACTTTCAACTGCATAGGCCATCGGTTCATAAACAATCTTGTAACCTTTGGAGGCAATTGTCAAAGTCATGAAAAAATCTTCAATCACTGTATCTTGAGGAACTGCTTCAAACAATTCTGTACGAATAGAAAACAATTCACCAGCTGCACCAACAACTGAATGCAACGCTGAGTCCCATTGTTTTAATTTCGATTCATATTTCCAATAAACACCTTCACCTGCTGACTTGGCTGCGTCCTTTTCATCCATAGTGATTCGCTTCTCACCTGCAACACCTCCTACTTTTGGATCAATATAATGACGGACAATATTTCGAATTGCATTTTTATTGACATGCGTATTAGCATCGGTATATATAACTATCGGTGTTTTGACATAAGGCATTACTCTTTCAACTGCCGCAATCTTACCCATTCTTTCTGGTCGGTGATAAAGTTCCAAATTGACTCCTTCAGGGAGCGGATATTGATCAATCACTTTTGGAGTATCATCATCAGATCCATCTGTGACAAAAAACAAGGTCAGCTTCTCTTTGGGATAATCAAAATCGAGGCAATTTTGAATTTTTTCTTCCATATAATCCTGCTCGTTATATGCGGCCACCATAAATGTGACTTCAGGTAGTTCATTATCGTCTGTATAAGCGGGCATTGGTTGCTTCTTCTTCATTTTGACTAAAAAATATAAAAGAATACCATAGCCAACGTAAGTATAGATGACCAAGAGGATCAATGACCAGAAAATAGATGCAGTTATAAAGGTTAATATCATACTTTGAAAAATAACAATTCAATGGAATTGGGGAGGAGATGCAAACATAATAGTTTTAATAATTTATATCTCCTTCTAAATCATAAAAATATTCAAAAACCAAGCCTAATCAATGGATAACATATGTTAGGTTTTATTAAATTATTGAAAATCAGTTATTTAAAATAGTTTTATAAATAATTGATTGAATCTTATATTTGTATTTCGTCCCACAAAGAATTATTTTAACGGTAAGGATTCAAATTCACGGTGTATTTTAGTTGTTATTGCTAATAATTTCCGATATTTGAGTTAAATTCATCAGATGTGTCGTTTCGATGCATCATCAAAATTATTCGCCTCTACCCCTTTTACTCATACTATGTTGATAGAAATATCAATTTAGCATGATTCTTGTTGTTTGTAGAGTAGCCTGATTTTGAAGAAGGTATATCCCATAATGTCTTTAATTGTCCCTCCCGAAGACATAATTTATTCCAACAACCGTTTGCCCTAGTTTCAAAAACCGGTCTCCTATTGAAGGAGGCACGATGTATTGATTATTATTATTTGATATATATAATACACACATTATGAAGACAGATAAGAACATTCTTATCATTGACGATCACGATAGCATTCGATTTATTCTAGGTAACATCCTAGGTAAGTCTTACAATGTTACTACGAAAGAAGATGGTTTGTTAGGACTTAAGTATTTGAGTGCAGGTAATATTCCAGACTTAATATTGCTTGACATGTCAATGCCACGCCTTAATGGATTAGAATTTTTATCTGTTTTGAGAAGTAGTGGATTTTTCCGTGAAATACCAGTTCTAATTGTTTCTGGAAAGGACAATGAAAAATACGTAGAACAGTGTACAAAACTTGGAGCAAGTGGTTACATAACAAAACCATTTAACCCAATCACTCTAAAAGAACAGATAGAAAACATTTTTCAAACGAGTCCCCTACATAAAACTACTGCGCACTGATGGATATAATTAAGGCACCTGTGAAACTTGAGCATTTTAGGAATAAAGAAGAACTATTATTTATAGGGTTCAACGAGATTTTCTTTAATGGAATGGTTCAGTACAATGGAGAATTTAGCAGTTTCACTTCAAAGAAATTCGATTCTTCTTTTAAGGCATATCACTATTTAGAAAATAAGATCAAAGATCAGTTGACGGTGGATTATCCGAAAGCGATACTTGTGGACTTAGATTATTTAGTGCAAGATGACTATCGCTTGTTACACAATATACGCAAGCATGCAGACATGAAATATATTCCTTTCATCGTCATCTCTAATTCAAAGAAACATAAATTGGATACAGTAGAAGCCATCAATTTGGGTATTGATGATTTGTACTACTCTCCTATCAACTGGTTGGATATCAAGAAAAGAATTCAGTTTCTTGCTAAATATAAACCAGAAATGATTGAGTTAATTGAAACTCCTGCGGAAGAATTGGAATTCAAAATGCCATTAGGTAAAAGAATTTTCGATATCGTTTTTGCAAGTGCAGTACTTTTAGCTATTAGCCCGATATTAATTACGGTTGCTTTATTGGTTAAATTTACTTCCAAAGGAGACATCTTTTACTACTCAAAAAGAGCTGGGAATGGATACAAGGTTTTTGATTTTATCAAATTCCGTTCTATGTGTCAGGATGCAGATTCAAAATTAAAACACCTAGCGCACTTAAATCAATATAGTGCTGAAAATAAAGATTCAAAGGCTCCTACTTTTATGAAGTTGGCCAACGATCCTCGTGTAACAAAGATTGGTAAGCTAATCAGAAAGACGAGTATTGATGAATTACCACAATTGATCAATGTATTGAAAGGTGATATGTCTATCGTCGGTAACAGACCACTTCCACTTTACGAAGCTGAGAAATTAACGGTTGATGGATGGTCTACAAGATTTAGAGCACCAGCAGGTTTGACTGGTCTTTGGCAAATCTCCAAAAGGGGAAAAGCGGACATGTCTGTCGAGGAAAGAATCCAGATGGACATTGATTATGCTAAAGATTATTCTATTTGGATGGATCTAAAAATCATCTTAAAGACGTTGCCAGCGATGATTCAGGAAGAGGCGGTATAAAATTTGTAATTTTAAAGGGGTAAAACTATCCTTTGAAATCGAAAATTATATGTCTGATCAATATCCATTAGTATCGCTTATTACTGTTAACTATAATCAGATTGGAGTTACCTGTGAATTATTTGATTCACTTAGGGCTATCGACTATCCAAATCTGGAAATTATTTTGGTTGATAATGGTTCAAAAGTCGACGAGACACCAATCATTGCAACCAAATATCCAGAAGTTAAAATTATTATTAGCGAAGAAAACTTAGGTTTTGCTGGTGGCAACAACTTAGCCGTTGAAGAAGCAAAAGGAGCATACCTCTTTTTCATTAACAACGATACCGAAATTCCAACAGGAACCATTCCTAAATTATTAGAAGCCTTTGACAAAATCCCTAAACTTGGGATGATAAGTCCAAAACTACTTTACTGGCCAGAAGAAAAAGGAGTCAATGAAATCATCCAATATGTGGGTGCAACTCCTGTCAGCAACATCACTGCTAGAAACAAAATTCTAGGAGAAATGGAACCTGACAACAATCAATATACGGAATTGAAAGAAACGCCTTATGCCCATGGTGCAGCTATGATGATTCCTAAAAAAGTAATCGATGAAGTCGGAATGATGTTCGAAGATTTCTTTTTGTATTATGAAGAATTGGACTGGTGTGAACAAATAAGAAGAGCTGGTTATAAAATATATGTCGAACCAAATGTACACGTTTACCACAAAGAGTCCATCTCTGTTGGAAAAATGAGTACTTTGAAAACTTACTACTTAAATCGCAATCGTATTTACTTCATGAAAAGAAATCGAAGTGCATTAAGTGTATTCTTATTCTCTTTATTTTTAATTTTTGTTACGGTTCCTAAAAATGTATTGATGTTTGTTGTACGAGGAGATTGGGATCATGCAAAAGTATTTCTGAAAGCAGTCTGGTGGAACGTCGGTTCTCCAAAAACAACTAAAAAAAGTAAACTCGTCACGGCCTGACTTTTCTAACGAACAGTCAGACAGGCTTAGTGGCAACTAACAATTTTTAAAATGGCAATCCTAAAAATAGTTTACCTGGTCATCAGTGGAATCATCTTGTTCTTTCTTGTATTTCCATTTTTGAAGGTCCTACTCTCTTTGTTGACAAAAGATAAAGTTGATCGAAGCGTCGTCAACAAACCCGATTTCAAGAAATATGATTTTGGTAACATCATCACTGCTTACAAAAATGCAGAAATCGCGAAACCATTAATCCAATCTTTGTTACGTCAAACACACGATAATCACATCATTTACTTGGTGGCAGATAATTGTGATATTGAAGGTTGGGATGTTTTTGATGATCGCTTGGTCGTTTTGAATCCTCAACCACCGATGAACTTGAAAGTAAAATCAATTATTCATGCAGTTGAAAACTTCAAAAGAGATCATGAATTTATTGCCATTTATGATGCTGATAATTTAGCACATCCGAATTTCCTAGAAGAAATAAACGTTTATGCCAACAATGGATACACATCTATACAAGGACAACGTACAGCTAAGAATCTAGACTCTATGTATGCATGCACGGATGCATTGGGAGAATTTTACAAAAATTATGTTGAAAGATATGTTCCTTATTTGATCGGTTCATCTGCTGTTATTTCAGGATCTGGAATGGCCGTGGAATCTGAATTGTATAAGACGTATTTATATGGTGAGGAAATCACAAAAGGAAAAGAGCTTTGGAAAAAGATGTTGCAAGAAGATAAGATTCTTCAGAACCATTTACTTTTCAGAAACGAAAAAATTAGTTACGCTTGGGATGCCGTGGTCTATGACGAAAAAGTAGATAGTGGTGAACAAGTAGAAACACAGAGAAGTCGTTGGTTGTATTCTTATTTTCAAAATCTTCCAAACTCAAGTGGATTGGTTGCAAAAGGATTGTTTACATTCAGTTGGAATCGGTTACTATTCGGTCTGGTCACGATTGCACCACCAATGTTTATTATGATATTTTTGGCTGGTATTTTATTTTTAGCTGGACTTTATTTCTCTCCAGTAATGAGTGCACTTTTATTTTTAGGCGGTTGCATCTTTGTTGGAAATATCTTCCTTTCATTATATTTAAGTAAAGTACCGAAACCAATTTGGAAAGCAGTTGCCAATACACCGATGTTTATCATCAATCAAATTACTGGTCTTTTCAAAATGGGTAATCCCAATAAAAACTTTAAAGCTTCTGAACATAAGCATAGTGTTTCTATTGACGAAGTTTTGAAGAAGGATTGAACCTATTTATCCACCACAAAATAAATTTTGAAATATTCCCATTTTATATGTAACTTTGAATTACAAAGTACTTTTATTTTGAAAACAATGATGTGAAAAATATACTTGACAGCTTAATTGTCACTTAAATCTAATAAGTCCCTCAAATCGACGTGAAGAAAATATTGATCATATCTCTACTGCTTAATTTTGCGGGAATTGCAACCGGGTTGTTTATAATGAATAAATTAGGTGGTTTTTCATACATCAAATATAAAATGGCGAATCGAGGAGTCGGAGCTGCTTATGAGCATCGTTCGGACTATTTTAATCGCTTACCCAATGGAAATCAGGAAATTATCTTTTTAGGAGATAGCATTACGGAAGGTGGTGAATGGAGTGAACTTTTCGCCAATCCGAACGTAAAAAACAGAGGGATTAATGGAGATGGTATTGAAGGAGTCATGCGCAGACTGGAAGAAGTTGTATCGTCTAAACCTAAAAAGATATTTTTAATGATTGGTTTGAATAGTCTAATCAATCATCGTCCTCCAAAAATTGGTGCTTTGCATCGGGAATTGGTAGAGGAAATTATGAAAAGAAGTCCAGAAACCACCTTGTATTTGCAAAGTATCTTGCCGATCAATGAGTTGGTAAGAAAAACAATGGTTACCAATCAAGATGTTATTGCAATTAATGATAACATTAAGAAAACTGCTGTTGATTTTGGATTAGAATATATAGATTTGCACTCCATTTTTAAAGATCAAAATGGTCGTCTCAAAATTGAATTTACTTCAGACGGTATTCATCTAAATGGAGCAGCTTATATGCATTGGAAAAATGCAATCATCGATAAAGTGAATTGAGTAAATGATATTTAATAGTATCGCATTTCTGGTTTTTATTGGAATTTTTCTTCCAATCTATTTCAACCTGAAGGAAAAAGGACAGCTATGGCTATGCCTTGTTGGAAGTTACTTCTTTTATGGGTGGTGGGATTATCGTTTCTTGAGTTTGATTTTATTTTCTACTTGTATCGACTATTTCGTCGGTTTAAAAATGCAAGGCGAAAACGATCAAGCCAAACGAAAACAACTACTCATCATCAGTATGGTAGTGAATCTAGGTTTTCTTGCATTTTTCAAATACTTTAATTTCTTTATCGGCTCTTTTGATGCCGCCATGCAAAGTGTTGGGGTCGATGTCGGCTACAACACGCTAAATATTGTATTGCCTGTTGGGATTTCGTTTTACACTTTCCAATCTATGTCTTATACAATAGATGTCTATTTCAAAAAGATTAAAGTTGAACCTGATTTTATAAAATTCGCTACTTTCATTTCGTTTTTTCCTCAATTGGTGGCAGGTCCGATTGTTCGTGCGATTGACTTCCTTCCACAATTTAGTGGTGGTGCTCGTAAATTTAATTGGGATCGAATCACAAGTGGTTTAGGTCAGATGCTTTGGGGATTCTTTAAGAAAGTTGCCGTTGCAGATTCATTGGCACCATTTGTAGATCAATGTTTTGCAGCACCTGAAGGTTTTTCATCTCTTCATTTAATCATCGGAATTGTCTTTTATTCATTCCAAATTTATTGTGATTTCTCCGGATACTCAGACATTGCTATTGGATTGGCTAGAATTTTAGGATTTGATTTTCCAGATAATTTTAAGACTCCTTATTTCTCTAAAAACTTTAGTGAATTTTGGAACCGTTGGCATATCAGTTTGTCGAGTTGGTTGAGAGATTACTTATACATTCCTTTAGGTGGAAATCGTGGTGGTGGATTTGGATCTTACTTCTTTACAATAATTGCGTTGATTATTCCTGTCTTTCTTTCCGGATGGTATTGGCTGATTTTAGTTTATGGAGTCGTCTTCGCTTTCATATTCCGATTTGCCAAAAAAGATATCAAAAACAAAGTTGAAGTTTTCACTTATATGAATCTCGTAATTACGATGTTTTTAGGAGGGTTGTGGCACGGAGCAAGTTGGGCATTTGCAGTATGGGGATACTTACATGGAACTTATTTAATTGTTCAAAGATTGATTGGACCTTATTATAAGAAGTTTGTTCAAACGTTACGAATTCCTAGACCGATTGTAGTGGCTGGTGATATTGCGATGGTTTACTTTTTCACTTGTTTGGCTTGGGTATTTTTCAGAGCAAAAGCATCTAAAGAACAACTGCTATTAGGTATTGATGATTTCGATATTGCAAGTCAATACATTGCGGGTATCGCTGCGTTCGAAGGTATGAGTTTTGGAACGGTCATCAACAAATTCATGGTAGCCAAAGGAGTCATATTAATTGCGACATTATTATTTGTAGAAATCGCTGACTTCAAATTTGATTTTAGTAGTTTAATAAAAACGAATCCTGTATTTAGAGTTATTTCATTTGCAACGATCCTATGGATTATTGCATTCTTTGGTAGCTTTGGAGCAAATTCATTTATATATTTCCAATTTTAGAAAATTAAATAGCATTGAAAAAAGTTATTTGGATATTCGCTTTGATTGCACTTTTCTTCTTAGGAGATCGGGTTGGAGGATATATTCTCAAGTCGTTGGCCGAGAAAAGCCAATTCCGTTATTCAAGAATGTATCAACAAGATATTGACGCTGATATATTATTGGTTGGAAATTCACGAGGCTTGATGTTTTATCAACCTTATATTGAGAAAAAAACTTCTCGTTCTACTTTCAATTTAAGTTACAATGGTATGCCGATTGATTTGGCAGAAGCATTGGTTGGTGATTATTTAGAAAAAAATAAAGCACCGGACTTAATGCTACTTGACGTAACAATGTGCGACCGAATGAACAATCAGTTGGTAGCTGGGTTCAATATGTATGGTCCCTACTCTCCTCGCATTCGACAATTAATTCGAGATACTTCAACGACAATGGCGAATGCTACTATTCTGACGCATTTGTACCGATACAATAGTGAAGTCTTCCAACGCTCTTTAACTTACTTAAATAAGAGTGATGAAGATTGGTTGTTGGACCGAAGAATTTTACAAAATATTGCAGACGATGCAGTAAATTATCCTGAATACAACATTACAATTCCGGAACCTGCCATGCCTGCATTGAATCGTGTCATTAAAATGGCTAAAGAGAAAGGTGTTAAAGTCAAATTGGTTATCAATCCATATTTCCCTGCATTCGCAGATCGGATTATGAACTTAGCTGACTTCAAATCTACTGTCGAAAAGGCTACTGGTGAGAAAGTCTATAATTATTCAAAGTCAGTCACCGACATCGACGGATTTGGAGATTATCAACATCTCAACAAATCTGGTGCAAGATTGTACATTGATGAGTTAATAAAAGATGGAATTTTTGGAAGCCTTAAAGCTCAGGAGACTATGAAGTTAAAATAACGTCATATCCAACTATAATTCTGCATCTTTCTCGAAATTATCGTAATTTTGAAGTACCCAAATTTTGTACTTTAAAGTTCCCCCTCCAAATGATACAGATTGAACTATAACAGATTTTATAATACAATCTGCATTTCTTTTACCAAACATTTTAATAAAAAATAATCATGCGTTACGCACTATTAATTTTGGCGATAGCACTCCTAAGTTTTTCTTCTTGTAAAAGAGATAACGGCGATGGTGATGGCAATGCCAATCGAGGATGGGAGAATACAGATGTTGCTATGAATAATCGAATCCTCAACGCTCATGCGACTACCAATGAGTTATTGTTGATATCCAATACAGAATTTTTCAGAGTTGGCAAATCTTTCAATATTTTAGAAAAAAGGGCGGTCAGTGATTTGATTTATGGACGACCTATTTTGTCAGACTTTGTTTACGCATATATGAAAAAAGATGGCAATTTTAAAGATGTGGTTTCATTTCATTTGGTAAATAATCCAGATGAGATCATGGAATTTTCAAGTGATGATTTAGTTACTGAGGCTGGCAAAACAGTTATTTTTGAAACACAAACTAGATCGCCTGGTGTCTTTAACACAGATGGAACTCAGTTTGCATTACCTGCATTGGTTTATCCAGATTTCAATTATCATTTCTTCATTTTCGACATTCAGTTGAATGCGCAGAAAACACAAATTGTTGATATCTCATTAGCGAAAGAAGTTGCAGCTATTGAAATGCCTGCTGACTTTGGATCACTTACAAACATGCGCTTTATGGATGGTTTGTTTTATGCATCTGCTTATACTGGTGGTTACCGATTCAATGATGCAATGAGCGAAGCAGATCAATTGTTTCCTCATTGGACCGTTGACTTTTTCAAACAAGATTCCATGTATTACGCTACCGGATTATTTTTTCACGACTTCTTTACTTCTGAGACTGGCGAACATTGGCAGCGGATGTGGCATGAATCCAACTTGAATAATGTTGAGATGGTGGGTGATGAATTGTTCTCTCATTTAAGTATGGGTTGGCCGTTCAAGTATGTTGAAGATCTAGCAGAAGGTTCTGAAATTTATTATCCTTCTTCTTTTCCTGACAACAATACCATTTACAATAATATTGTTTTATTTGATGATCGATATTATATGACCATTGATAATGAGTTGCACACTATCGGGACGGAAGTTCCTTTGAAGTAATAAAATAAAAACTTAAATTTAGTTTTTTTGGAAACGTGTTGTTTGATTGCAACACGTTTTTTTTGATCTTGATCCATCCTCTAATCCGCCGAAGGCGGATAGGCCCTTCCTTTTAAAAAAATGAAGGGTGCTACGTGAACTTGTTACGCGGGGTAATCGTAGTAAAAAGGTAAGCAACGTATTCAAATTGTTGCAAATTCAGTTCAGATAAACATAAACTTGGATTTTGTAGCGGGAGGCCGATTTTATATGTTCGACGGAGGAGTTTATAAAATCTAGACTTTTTGTTTCTTTTTTGGCAATGAAAAAAGAAAAAGAACTAGACTCCTCGAAAAATCAAACTACGCAAAGTTGGGACATTGACGATTATTCAGTTTAAATGAAAGTCGTATTTAGTGCGTCCAAAATGATTCCGAAATTCAGAAATTGTTACTTCTAAATATCCCTACGTGAACTTGTTACGCGGGGAAATCGTAGTAAAAAGGTAGCTTTCTAAAGAGGTAAAAGGATAAATAAAAATAAAACCTTATCAAGCGCCACCCTTCCGGAAATTCTTATGCATCCCAATCAAATCCTGATCAAAAATCTCTTCCAACATTTCATATAACTGAGGATGTTTCTTTTTCAATAATAATGGCGTCTCAAAAAAGTATTCACTAAGCACTGCAAAAAATTCTTCTCGACCAGTTGCTGCATATGGATTGATGTCACTCTTATCTTTTGCAATTTCTTCCAATTTCCGTTCTATCATGTCAATCCATGGAATCACATATTGTTTTTCCAACAATACTTTTGGGATACCATCTACACTACCATCCATTTTGTCGATAAGATGTACAAACTCATGAATGGCCGTATTCCGTTTATCTGTTTCATTTTTGAATCCTTTCCGAAGTGCTTTTTTGGACAATATCATTTTGCGTTCCATATATCCGGTTCCGACCATTCCTAATATATTTCGATCTTCTCCATCGGTCTCAAAGTCCAAATTGAAAGTGTCCTCATAAATTATGACTGTTTCAAGATTTTTATACTTCCATTCTGGAAATGCGAAGATAGGAATAACCGCACTTGCCGCCACTAGCACTTTATCCAAATCGGTAATAATCGTCTTCGCTCCCACTATCTCACAATTGGCTACAAATTCTTGAATCTTGAATTCGAAAAGCGCTTTTTCTTCTTTTTTTAATTTGTTGTAAAAACTGACTTCTTTTTTGAGAATCGTTCTCCACTTTTTAGGAATCTTTTTCTCATTTGGTTCCACCCATTTTTTACTAAACTTTACATGCACAAATCGTAACAATGCAATCCCTATTAATAAAACCAGTAATATTTTGAAGTAATCCATTTCTATTTTTTGATAGATTGATTTTATGATTTTATGATGTATGATGTATGATATGACGACATTGCGTGAGCACGCCAGACTGTGCGAAAATGCACGAAAGTTGGTTGTGTTTAACCGAGCCAAAGGTTTCTAACCTCTTGGCGTTTGTATTCTATTTTCGCACAGTCTCACGCATGCACACGAAATAACGGTCATATCATACATCACAAAATCATACATCATAACCAATTGATAGCTAAATTTTTCTCATTTTTAACATTATGATACCGAAGTGCAGCTCCAATACATTTCTTTAATTCTTTTTCGGGAATTTCATCATTTAATCCGAACAAAATCGCTCTATGATTTTCATAATTAAATTTATCACCAAATACTTCAATAAATGTAACAACTAACTTACTGGTGCACTTAAAGTAAATCGCATATTGATCTGGCTTTTTTGTTTTCCAATCGATGCGGATCGTACTACCCTTTTTGGCGATGTAACTTGGTTCTCCCCATTTCAATGTTTCTTCCAATGCTGGGAGTTTGAGTTCCTTCGCGGTGTCCAATATTAACTTTCTAAGATGTTTTATTTTTGGTCGAATATGAGATGGATACGTTTTGAATTTCTCTTTGACGTTTGGTGTGGAGCTTAGATTCATTTTTTTTTAAATTGAAGTAAGCATTGAAGATACGAGTTTCGGATAAGATATTTTGGAATTGTTTTTGGTTTCTAATCTTCATTTTAAGTCAAATGGAGTTGCGATTTGTTTTTACGGCATCTCAATCGGGGACGCTTGAAGCAACATTGTGTACAACAAAAAAGGAGTTCCGATTCTCGGAACTCCTTTTTTGTTTAATTTCTCTTCTTTTTCTTCTTCAATCGATCTCTAACTGAATTACTTCTTGATGGGTATCTGCGTTCGTGATACGCTTTTGCTTTTTCGAGTGAAATACCAATCAGTTCTTCCAAACGCAATTTATAAATTCGTTTTTCATTTTGAACCAAGATTGTTTTTTCACGAGCATTGTGATAACCTTGCGCTGCAATATTATAAGATTCGAAATCTTCTTCTCCAGATCTGAATAAATTACTCATCAATGTATAAATCTCTTCTGAATCTTCTTCTGCAGCAACTCTAGCTAACAATACATCTGCCATTTGAGAATATTTGACCCAAGCGTTTAGCACTTCAGCCCGAATCCTTAATTTTTTCTGATCTTCATCTAATTGTACCATTGCCAATCGCTCTCTTTCATTTTCTACTCTTTTGGGTCTGGTAATAAAAGTACCTAGCGGAATGGATGCTGTTATGTTCCATACTGGATAGAATACTTGATTGTTTTTAACAGGTTCATCAGTCTCAGGATCAATTATAACTTGCCCCATATTATCATATAGAACATTCGGTCTAATATTTCCTTGATTCAAATTGAAAGTAGCAAATATATTATCTACCCAGGCCCACTTGGCTAACTTGATATTATTTTCAGCAATGGCTTTTAGGTTATCAGATTTTCTATTTTCAGGATTATTGACCCATGCTAATTGTACTAGGTAATCTTCAAATAGAATTTCCGGTTGCTCCAATGGTGCGATCAACGTATCAAAGTCGATAACTTGTGCTTTGGAAAGAAAGCAGCCGAAGCAAAAAATAAGGATTGGTAATATTCTTTTTAACATTGTTTCTAAGATGTTTAATAATTGGGATGTCTTAATAAAAGCATGTATTTCCCTATTGAATTTTACTAAATTTTAATCAAAAGTAATATTCGTTATTTCTTTTTTCTGGTACTGTTGTTTCTGAAATTGTTTCAGCTTCGTAAATTTCTTGTTGTTCTAACGCCGCTGCCATTTCAGGATTAAAATTCGGATCGTAATCTTTTAATCTCACTAGCATTGCTAACATAATATAAAATATAATACTCGTCGGTAATAAGAAAATTGCCTCTTGTGGATAATTGGCAACTACCAACATAAATAATACAGACAATATTGCTGCATAGTAAGTTTTAATCTCAGGGTCCTTGACTCGTATATAGTAATATATACCCGTTTTCATAACAACCATCAAAAAGGCCATGTAAATCATCAGTCCGATCCATCCCAATTCCACCATAATTCTTACATATCCACTATCGTGCGCAAAACTTGCTAACCACGAATCTGGAGTAAATCGTTTTCCCCAAACTCCAGTACTTCCCATACCGTGACCGATTGGGTGATTCCAAACATGTGGCTGTACTCGTTTTCTGTTGACACTTCTTACATCCATCGTATCTTTGCTTAAGTCTGATTGGAATGCAGAACGTAATCTAAATAATACCGCACTACTCGCCGATCCTTTGATAACAACGGGGACTGCAAGTATTACAACTGCGAGTCCACCTATCACTACCTCTTTTTTGAAAGTTGCCATTGCGTAGAATGCAAAACCAACGGGCACCAATACGAATGGTGTTCTTGATCCAGCATATACCATTGATAAAATCATCATGCTTGCAAATATTCCCAGCACTACTTTTTGCCACTTTTTGGTAGGGCCAAAAATAAGTACAATGCAAAAAACTGCCATATATCCCATATAAACTCCATAAGAAGTGGGATCAGAAAAGAAAGAGAATATTCGCATTCGAGACCATTGAACAATCAATTGATAACGTTCAGGATCCGCATATAACCAAGCAATTTCAGCAGACGAAAATCCGATCCATTCTTGCTTCAGACCATAAGCCGATGAAACTACTGCCAACCCAATCATAAACTTGATCATCCCCTTGATTCGCTTCAAATCTCTGAAAGCAAATAAGGCCACAAAATATAGAAAGATTAATCCGGCCAAACTACGCACCGTAAAAACCCATGCCATTTGTGATCCCGCTGATGGATTGAGTACTTGCATCAGACAATAGAAAATCCACAACAAAATCATTCCGCTTATAGGACTGTGTGCGAAACTCCAATCCCTACTTTTAATTTGTCGTACTATTAAACCAAGAAACATAAAGAATACCAGTGCATCCAGCGCAATACCTGCCGGGAAAGCAACCAGCTTGGGTATATATTGTGCGACCATCGCCATGATCAGCGTAATCGCCATCCCAAATTGAAAGTTGAAAAAACAAATTACTAATGCAGGCAAAGTCAAAACCCCGATCATCAAGATGATACTATATTTTAATCCTAGTAACGGGATAATCAAGGCAAACAAAATAGTAATCCCAAATAGAATAGCATAGCCTAATGGACTTTTAAAATGAGATAGTATCGATGTGATACTAATACCGCGTTCTATTGGATGTAATATAGGCATGGTGAATTATTAGAAAAACAATACTTTAAAAAAGAAAAATGTCAGAGCAGCTGCTGTCATTCCGATCAGCATAAATTCAATTGCTTTTTCAATTGGACTCAATTCTATCTTAGGTATAACTTTACTTTTTCTTTTTTGTCGTTCGTAATCGTAATCGTACATGTTTTATTTTTTTAAGACCAATGTGTCTTTTGCACTTCCAGATTTTTTTATATAATCTTCAACGATATCCCAAAATTGAGATACTCTGGCCGTCCAAGTATTTGTATTTGCAACCGCAACTCGCTTAGCGATCTTCTCATCAGAATCTTCGTTGATGGCTTTGTCTACCAAATTTATAATTTCTTCATGGCTTTCACCAATGTAAATATCTTCACCGAAGCTTTTGATATCATTTGAAAAATCACGTGAGACAACCGCTTTTCCAGCAGCTAAGTATTCATTTATTTTTAATGGATAGATACTTTTAGTTACCAAATTTTTCTTAAATGGAATCAAAGTACAATCCATGAATTTCAAATATTGTGGAAGTACTGTTATATTTTTACTTCCTGTAAAAATCACATTAGACATTTTATCCAATCCGATTTCCTTATATTCTGTATTGTTGAGTGGACCTACTAGCAACAATGTTTTGTCTGCATGATGCTCCGCAATTTTTTTCAACAATGGATAATCAACTCTATCTGCATCCATGTTACCGGTGAAACCGATAATCTTGCCCGTTATATTTTTGATTTCTTCTGGACGATCGTAGTCCTCCTCTCTTGCTTTATTGAAAATAGCAATATCAGCCGCATTGTGCAAAATATAAGTGCTTGGAGAAATTTGCGATTTCAAACGATGCAATTCTGTTGACGTCACCAAAGTAATATCTGCTTTTGCAATTGCTTCATCTTCTAGACGCTTTCCATGTTTAAGCGTGTAGTCATTACCAGCAATGTCATCGATACATTGATAAATATTAATTGCTGGTTGCAACTCTTTCGGCAAAGTTCCTAAATAAAATGGGTAATAACAATTTAAGAATATGTAATCTTTGATATCATTATCTCTGATCACTTTCTCCATTGTTTTAATCACTTTCTTTTCATTATGTCGATGTAGACGATTGTACATACTTCGATTGTTCAACCAGTTGATCGGAATCGTCAATGGTGGTTGCGCAGCTATAATGTTAGGATAAGCCTCGATTTTTTCATACTGCATCTTATTTTTCAAAAATGCAGGCATTCTCTTTTTTGTCATCGGTTCATCTTTGAGACGAACGACATCCTTATAAGAATAAGGTGGGTTGACATAAAAGACTCGATTGTTTTTGATAAATTCTTTTGCAAAAGAAAAAGAAACAGACGAGTATGGGTTATCCCAAGGGAAGTAAGTAAAAATCAGAATGTCGTAACCTCTGACATTTTTTAGTAAATCGCTATTTGACATTTTCAGAATCTAATATTTCTTCTTCTACAAAGGAAGAATTGTTGTTAAAATAATTTTTCACCATGTGAAACCCTTCGCTGTAAAAACCGATCGAATAATAAAAAGCTTTGTAAGCTCTAACACCAAACATCCTGTTTAAGACAATTTGGGTCACAATGAACATTAAAATATAGGTTGAAAGTGTTCCATAAGCCGCTCCGACAACGCCAAAGTTTGTTATGAATAAATAGTTTAGTAATATATTTAAACCAAATCCTACAAATACAAAGTAGAAATTGATTCTTGGTTTTCCGATTGAATCTAGTACCGTTCCAAATTGACTAGAAAATGGAATGAATAATCCATACAATATCGTTAATCTCAACAATGGAACTGCATCTAAAAAGTCACTACTAAATAAACCGATAATTGGTTTTGTGAAAATCATAATGACAATCAAGAATGGGATAATCATTGCCAAAATAGCACCTACTGATTTTTCATATAAATCTCTTATCGCAGTTGGACCACCCGACTCCATTTTTCTGGCACTCTGTGGAAATACAACGGAAGCAACACTATAAGTAGGTACTTCTACCATATTCGCAATCCTGACTGCCAAATCGTACAATGCAACTGCCACTGGATTAATCAATGCTCCTAACATCATCACATCCATTTTTTTATACAACATTCCACTTACGTTGGTTCCAAAAACAAACTTACCGTAATGAAATAATTTCCCTACCCATTCAAAATCAATCTTTCTAGCATGTCTTAAAAATTTCCAAGCAAAACTTATTGAAGTGATGGATGCTACTAAATAAGTAAAGGCTTGCATCCAGGCAAGATTGATAATTTCAATATCCCAGCCATTTAAAAAGAAAATAAGGATGTAGAAAAATATCAGTCCTTGTTTAAAGAAATTACTAAAAAAGATACCGACAAATGTCAGATTACTTTGAAGTAAAAAATTGCAATGATAGTATGGTATATTCAAAAATGCGGTGATACAATAAATCCCGATCATGGTCGGTAACTCAGGAATGGACCATAAGGTAGATAACATTCCTCCTACGGCAACGAGTATCAAGGCACTTATACAGGATATTACAAAGTTGAGAAAAACGGATGCTGTAGTGATGACTGGATATTCTTCTTCAGTTGAAGTCGAAAGATATTTAACCAGTGCATTTTGAAGCAATCCTGATTTGGCAACTTCCGCAAATCCCATGGTTGCTAAAAATAACACCCAGGCACCAAGCTGCTCTTTCTCCAAAGTTCGGATAAGGATCAAATAGCTACCTAGCCCAAAGACCAAGACTGAACCTCGATCTAATAGAGAAAAAAAACCAGACTTAAGCCAATACGACCTTTCTTCGGAACCTTTCATTGAGTTACAGTTATAAACTGTGTGTTTATATTATTTAATAGTTAGGGTCAAGGGGCTGTTTTTGAGCGTAAGTCTTTTGTCTAGTTCATATTCTTGACATCCACCTTGTTTAAGATGGCACCCATAAATTTTTCATTCAAGCTACGAAGGTAACCTAATGAAGCTTTGTCAGCGACTTTAATTTCTGTTTTTGCAGAAAATACAGCGATAATTTTATCAACAAATTCCACTAATTCACGAGCATCAGAATATTTATTAAGAGAAGGAGCTTCTAAGAATATATAATCATATTCTTTTTTAAGTTCTTCAATGAAGTTTTTAAAATCTTTACCAGCAAGAATTTCAGAAGGTGATTTAGAACCACCCATGTTTCCAATAATATCTACATGGTCTAGATTAAACTCATTTTTAATTCTTTTCGATTCAAATTCACTAGCCAAATTATTCTCTCCAATCAATCTTGTATGCAAGAAATTGATTTTACGATCTCTCTTCGACATCTTCGTAATTGAATTGTTTTTGAAGTTGGTATCAATCAATAAAACTTTCTTGTTTTTTAATGTTAGCGCATATGCTAAGGTTACAATCAAGAATGTTTTTCCCTCTTGCTCTTTGGTACTAGAGAATAAAAATGTTCTAGCATCTGACGACTCCACCCAATATCGGATCTTTCTAATCGACTCTTTGAAATTCACCAGTTTGGGGTTTTCTCCATTGGTACTGAAAATATATTTCAAGTCCAGATCCTTTTCTGGTAATTCATTTAACGAACCTATCAAACTAACATCTGCAAATTTTGTAAACTGATGTGGGTTGTTTAAAGTCGTATCGAAGAAGGCTCCTAAGAAAATGGCAACACATGCAATCGTACCACCTACGATACCAGCGAATGCTGTTAAAATCGGCAACAATTTATTCTCTGGTTTGTCAGGGAATGTCGCAGTTTGAATTAACTGAACTGGCATATTCGCGTTTTGCAATTTCAATCTTGCAATGTTCATCTCCTTTGTCATTCCCAAAAACTCACTTTCTAGTAATGAAATATCAGAACCAAGTTGACCAACAAAAGAATCATCTGAAACCAAGGCATTGGCTTTTGTTCTCAATCGATTTAATTCTGTATCATATGATTTAACCCCTTCACGTGCTATTGATAATTCTATTTCTGCGTCAATACGCTGTTGCAATAGATCTTCATTTAGATTTTTAGTTTCATCTCTTTCTTTAGACTGAGTCGCAGCATACTTTTTTATTTCCGCATCCATTTGTCTTTGCTTCAATAATACTTTTTGATTATAAGAAGCAGGATTTTCAGAAGCAGCTTGCAAAGTAATTAACTCTTGTAATTCTCTTTTCAAGCGAATCATTGTTTCACTCGTCAAAATTTCTTGAGCAGCACTATTGTATTCCGTTTGTTTATTTTGCTGCATGTAATTATTCAAATCATTAATCACTTTCTCCTTACCCAAAATTCCTTTGTTGGCTTCTTCTCTTGCTAATTCTAATTGAGTGATTTGATTTACAATTGAAGTTTGCTGCGCGTTGATGTGAATTAAGTTTTTATTCTTACGGTAACTTGCTAAGGAGTCTGTCTTACGATCAAGCAATGCTTTTTTGCTATTTACTTGATTTGTATAAAAGTCAACATCTTGTTTGTACTTATAAGTCTGAAGATGTTCATAGTAACGTAAGAATTCATCACAATAAGTGGAAATTGAAAAATGAGATAAAGCTGGGTTCTCAGATAAAAAATCGATTCCCATATAATCGGCATCTCCTAGTCGCTCAATACTTAATTGTTTTAAAATAGCTTCATGATCATATTCGAATGCTTTTGCTACTTCTTGGATTTCCATTTCAATTTTATCATCAACATTATTCTCCATCAAATCTGCCAATTGCGTTTCCATATACTTCACCATTTCACCAGTGTTGTAATTGGATAGATTGAAATCCTCATCTTCCTTTATGATTCTAAACGGCGTCGTATTAATTCTACCGTCCAAAGCATTCAAATCATGTATAAGTAAGCTAAAAGTTAAAAACTTCACAGCTTTCCTGGATTCCATAAACTGTTTCAAGTTGGAAAAGGTCATGTCAATCTGAAATTGCTGCAAAAACCCTCCAGCATCTTCTGCCACGTTCATTCCTTTAAAATCTATAATACCTGTAGACAGTTTTGCTTCAGATTTATAATTGTATGGCAAACTTGATACAAATAGAAATGTTGCGATAGCAGGAATCAGCACACATAAAAGTATGAGCCATCTCCTTCTCTTAAGGATATTTAATATGTAATTAATGTCCATGCGTTACCTTAGCTTTAAGTACATCAGGGGTCTGGATGTAAATATTCATTTAAAAATAATGTCTTATTCGCTATAAGTCAATAATATATACCACTAATACCCGAAAGGGAACGTGTTATATGTCTTTTCGTTATAGTATGTTTATTAAAGAACTTGATTTCATCAAAAAAAACGAATTAACACTACTTCTTTAGACTTAATCCTATAAAATTATGCCACGAAATTATGTTAATGTTTTCAAAATAAAATAATTCCGATCCTTAGAACAAAAGTTCAGGTGGGACTTGATCTGGAATCAAAACAAAGGTGAGAATTATTAACTTATCAGTATCTGTTAGTAAGCAATTTATACTTTAAAAAATATTAATATATGTTTAAAACTCTCATAATCAATGATTTCTAAAGATAGTATTAGATTATCAAATAAAGTGCAATTATGATGTTTTTTTAATGTCATCGAATTAAGGTGATTGACCCCTCCATTATCTCGATGGATCCGTCCACTAACTCCAGTTCTGCATAGTAAACAAATACCTCTGGATTCATAACTTCTCCTCTAAATGTCCCATCCCAACCTGATCCAGGAATATTTTCATCATAATCCATTAAAGTGAAGACATCTTCTCCCCAACGATCATAAATTCTAAATAATTTAACTTTTTCAATTCCTGCACCAATATAAATCGTCAATTCGTCATTAAAGCCATCTCCATTTGGTGAAAAGACGTTAGGAACATAGGCTAAATTTGTTTTTTGAACACCAACAATGATATGTGCAACGGATTGACATCCATTTAAATCGATGGTTGTCAATTGCAGAGTGGTACTTGATGTAGGTGTAACAATAGGGTCTGGACAAAATTCGCAAGACAAAATCGCTGGATTATTCCAGTAGAAGGTATCTAATTGATTCGTGTTTTGTAAATCTATCTGGACGCTTTCACCTAAATCTAAAACAATTGTCTGATCCAATTCAACATCTACTGGTATTGGACCATCTATCAAAATTGAATCGGTCGATGTACAACCATTTGCATCTTGCACCATCACTTCATGCCACCCTTCTGACTGTCCTACTATTATTGGAATTTGTTGGAATGATTGACCGTCTACCGCATAACTATATGGTGAGGTTCCATTCATAACAGAATCTATCCAAATAACACCATCTGTGTCCTCCGCACAACTTATCGGATCTGCAGAAAGCCCCATGTCTAATTGCAACAATTCAATTGCGGTGATAATCAAACTATCACAACCCATAAAGTTAGTTGTCTTCATTGTATCCGACATTACCTCCTGAGGATCACAAGTATAGTCGATATCATAACTTTCAGATGGAGGAGCTAGCATGGTGGTAATGAATAATAAACTATCACATCCAACATAATTCACCAATGTATCTGTACGGAAACCAATTTCAGTGGAGTCGCACGTCATCTTCATTAGAGAATATTGGGTGCTTTCCAACAACGTTGTTACAAATAATTCCAAACTGTCGCACCCATCTATATTCGGATATAAATTAATTACAGTTCCAGTATCTAATGGGTTACAACTTGTCAGAGTATCAATACTCAAGTATCCAGGACTATAAGTTATATTCGTGTACACAATACTATCACATCCAAGTGGTGTTATAAAATAGGTAGTATCCATTCCTTCATCTACCAAATTACAACTTACTAAATTCACTTCATTGAATATGGTATCAACAAATTCGATGGTTAATACAGTCGAACTATCACATCCATCGGCAGTCCCAATTGTAGTAATAAAAATTCCTGCATTCAATGGATCACAAGTATATTCTTGCACAAATGCAGTATCTAATGGCTCAAATAATATCGTTTCAATCACTAAGCTATCACAAGTTGGAGTAGCTATCAAAGTCTCAAAAATTCCTGCATCATTAGGATTACAAGAAGTAATAACTGGTAGATAAGTGGTATCTGCCGATGCAAAAATAGTCTCGATTACTGTTGTGCTATCACAACCTTCAAGTGTCATTTCAGTTGATACATCGATTCCTACATCCGCCATATCACAACTACTCAGATTTACAAATACCGTATCCAACGGTGCAAAATCAATTTGCTCCACAACAACACTATCGCAGCCTGTCGTTGTATAAACCGTCTCAAATATGCCCGCTAAACCTGATATACACGTTGTGGTGATCGGCAAATAGGTCGTGTCCGAATCGGAGAACGTTGTCTCAATTACCGTTACACTATCACAACCTGCTGACGTAATTTCATTGTTTATTATAACGCCGATATTCGCCATATCACAATCAGCTTGTGATATATATACCGTGTCTAATGGCGCATAGTCAATTTGCTCCACAACAACACTATCGCAGCCTGTTGTTGGATAAACTGTTTCAAATATTCCGGCTAAACCTGATATACACGTTGTAGTGATCGGCAAATAGGTCGTGTCCGAATCGGAGAACGTTGTCTCAATTACCGTTACACTATCACAGCCTGCTGACGTAATTTCATTGTTTATTATAATTCCGATATTCGCCATATCACAATCAGTTTGTGATACATATACTGTATCTAATGGCGCATAGTCAATTTGCTCCACAACAACACTATCGCAGCCTGTTGTTGGATAAACCGTCTCAAATATGCCCGCTAAACCTGATATACACGTTGTGGTGATCGGCAAATAGGTCGTGTCCGAATCGGAGAACGTTGTCTCAATTACCGTTACACTATCACAACCTGCTGACGTAATTTCATTGTTTATTACAACGCCGATATTTACCATATCACAATCAGTCTGATTTACAAATACTGTGTCTAATGGTGCATAATCTATTTGTTCTACAACAATACTATCACAGCCTGTTGTTGGATATATCGTTTCAAATATGCCCGCTGACCCAAACACACATGTTGTAGTGATTGGTAAATAGGTCGTGTCTGCATCGGAGAACGTTGTCTCAATTACCGTTACACTATCACAACCTGCTGACGTAATTTCATTGTTTATCACAACTCCGATATTTGCCATATCGCAATCAGCTTGACTTACATATACGGTGTCTAATGGCGCATAGTCAATTTGTTCAACAACAACACTATCACAGCCTGTTGTTGGATATATCGTTTCAAATATGCCGGCCGATCCAAACACACATGTTGTAGTGATTGGTAAATAGGTCGTGTCTGCATCGGAGAACGTTGTCTCAATTACCGTTACACTATCACAACCTGCTGACGTAATTTCATTGTTTACCACAAGGCCGATATTTGCCATATCACAATCAGTTTGACTTACATATACGGTGTCTAATGGCGCATAATCAATTTGCTCCACAACAACACTATCGCAGCCCAAGGTTGGATATATCGTTTCAAATATGCCGGCCGATCCGGATACACATGTTGTCGTGATTGGTAAATAGGTCGTGTCTGCATCGGAGAACGTTGTCTCAATTACCGTTACACTATCACAACCTGCTGACGTAATTTCATTGTTTATTACAACGCCGATATTTGCCATATCGCAATCAGTCTGACTTACAAATACGGTGTCTAATGGCGCATAGTCAATTTGTTCAACAACAACACTATCACAGCCTGTTGTTGGATATATCGTTTCAAATATGCCCGCTGATCCAAACACACATGTTGTCGTGATTGGTAAATAGGTCGTGTCTGCATCGGAGAACGTTGTCTCGATTACCGTTATACTATCACAACCTGCTTGAGTTATTTCGTTCGTTATTTCAACACCAACATTTGATATATCACAATCAGTTTGACTTACAAATACGGTATCCAGAGGAACAAAATCTATTTGAATGATAACAACACTATCGCATGCTGCTGTTGGATAAGTATCTTCGAAAATTCCTGCATTCGCAGCATTGCAAGTTATTGAAATTGGGACATAGGTTGTATCAGCTGAAGCAAAAGTTGTTTCAATTACAGTGGTACTATCACAACCATCGATTGTTTGTTCTGTCGTGATTTCTATTCCAACATTTGCAATATCACAATCTGTTTGCGGAATAAAAACCGTGTCCAATGGCACGAAATCATAAAAAGTCAGTACCAAACTATCACAGCCAGCTTCATTAATATAACTTTCTTCTACCAATGGAGCTTGAAATGG
Source organism: uncultured Saprospiraceae bacterium (assembly GCA_937941765.1). Classification (GTDB taxonomy): domain Bacteria; phylum Bacteroidota; class Bacteroidia; order Chitinophagales; family Saprospiraceae; genus CALDGQ01. The sequence goes on along the minus strand of CALDGQ010000057.1, from coordinate 14,155 downwards.
ATCACAAGTTTCAAGGAAAATTTGAACAAAATTTGAATCTAATAATGCTGTGTAGACATGCTCGATACTATCACACATCAAAACGCTTTGATAGACATTCGTCACCCAACCTGTATCTGCAGGATTACATGAACTCGTCATGGTATCATATTCATAGGATTCTGCCAGTGTAATTTGAGTCGAAATGGTACTGTCGCAACCAAACTGATTTGGAACGATATTGATAAATAGTCCAGTATCAACCGGATTACAAGAATAATTAAAGAGCAGTGTATCTGATGTTGGCAGTAAAGTAAGTTCAATATTTACAGTACTATCGCAACCATATATATTAATCCAATTTTCCGTGTACATTCCTACAGAATCAGGATTGCAGGTTCCCATATTTATCAAAGTATCACTTGAAGGCAACAATGTGTACTCTATTGTCACCAATGAATCGCATCCGAATCGATTGAACCACATTTCATTATACGTAATCGCTGAATCTGGATTACATGTTGTTTCAAATATCAATGTATCGCTAGATGGTAAAAGCTCTGTTATGATCGTTATGAAACTGTCGCAGCCTAGATAATTTTGCTCCGTTATATATTGCGTAACTGTATCCGTTGGATTACAACTCGTTTCTACCCATAACGTATCGCTTGTTGGTAAAAGCTCTGTTACAATTGTTATAAAACTATCGCAGCCTAGATAATTTTGCTCCGTTATATATTGCGTAACTGTATCTGCTGGATTACAACTGGTTTCTACCCATAACGTATCACTTGCTGGCAAAAGCTCTGTTATGATCGTTATAAAACTGTCGCAGCCTAAGTAATTTTGCTCCGTTATATATTGCGTAACTGTATCTGCTGGATTACAACTGGTTTCTACCCATAACATATCACTTGCTGGCAAAAGCTCTGTTATGATCGTTATGAAACTGTCGCAGCCTAAGTAATTTTGCTCCGTTATATATTGCGTAACTGTATCTGCTGGATTACAACTCGTTTCTACCCATAACGTATCGCTTGTTGGTAAAAGCTCTGTTATGATCGTTATGAAACTATCGCAGCCTAGATAATTTTGCTCCGTTATATATTGCGTAACTGTATCCGCTGGATTACAACTCGTTTCTACCCACAACGTATCGCTTGTTGGTAAAAGCTCTGTTATGATCGTTATAAAACTGTCGCAGCCTAAGTAATTTTGCTCCGTTATATATTGCGTAACTGTATCTGCTGGATTACAACTTGTTTCCACCCATAACGTATCGCTTGTTGGTAAAAGCTCTGTTATGATCGTTATAAAACTGTCGCAGCCTAAGTAATTTTGCTCCGTTATATATTGCGTAACTGTATCCGCTGGATTACAACTCGTTTCTACCCATAATGTATCGCTTGTCGGTAAAAGCTCTGTTATGATCGTTATGAAACTGTCGCAGCCTAGATAATTTTGCTCCGTTATAAATTGCGTAACTGTATCCGCTGGATTACAACTCGTTTCTACCCATAACGTATCGCTTGTTGGCAAAAGCTCTGTTACGATCGTTATGAAGCTGTCGCAGCCTAAGTAATTTTGCTCCGTTATATATTGCGTAACTGTATCCGCTGGATTACAACTGGTTTCTACCCATAACGTATCGCTTGTTGGTAAAAGCTCTGTTATGATCGTTATGAAACTGTCGCAGCCTAAGTAATTTTGCTCCGTTATATATTGCGTAACTGTATCTGCTGGATTACAACTCGTTTCTACCCATAACGTATCGCTTGCTGGTAAAAGCTCTGTTACAATCGTTATAAAGCTGTCGCAGCCTAAGTAATTTTGCTCCGTTATATATTGCGTAACTGTATCCGCTGGGTTACAACTCGTTTCCACCCATAACGTATCACTTGTTGGTAAAAGCTCTGTTATGATCGTTATGAAACTATCGCAGCCTAGATAATTTTGCTCCGTTATATATTGTGTCACTGTATCTGCTGGATTACAACTCGTTTCTACCCATAATGTATCGCTTGTTGGTAATAATGATATGATGGTCGTCACAGTACTATCGCACATTTGAAACGTTTCTAAATCCTGTACAAATGTTCCAGTATCCGATGGATTACAACTTGCATCAAATAATACTGTATCTCGTGATGGCAATAACGATATGATTGTTGTTACCGTGCTATCACACATTTGGAATGTCTCTAAATCTTGTATGAACGTTCCCGTATCTGCTGGATTACAACTACCTTCTAAAACCAATGTTTCTTGTGAAGGTAAAAGTGAAACCACCGTGGTGACCATACTATCACAACCGTCAATATTGATTAAATTTTGGATAAAAATTCCAGTATCTAATGGACTACAAGAAGCATCTGTTAAGTGGATATCGTGAGAAATCAAAAGGAAAAACTCTTTTCGCATGATACTATCACAATTATCGACAGTAGTTAGGTTCTCAATATAGGTTTGAACAGAATCAGGATCACAAGTTTCATAAGATTCGTAAATATCATAGGAAGGAAGCAGTGTTGTTATTTCACGTATTAAAGAATCACAATTATCCCAAGTTTGTAACAATATCTCTACAGTACCAGTATCGGCAGGGTTACATGATTCAAAAGGAATATTAAATATGTAGGATGTTTTTGCAGAAACGTTTGTGCTAGCTGAAGAAGTACAACCAAATGCATCACAAACTTCCACCTCATAATAACCGACAGGATTTACCAAATTGGCTGGAACAGTATTTACCGCACCCACAAATCCATCACTCCAAGTATAAGTACAATTGGAACAACCTGGAATGGTTGCATCCATAATTAATTCTTCATTATCGCAATATTGAATAAGTGGTGGGAGACTGGCTGTAAATTGTGAATTCATTTTTAAGAACCAACCATCTTGAGGACCGTAATTACTTCCAGAGACATCTCCTGAAGTTGATGAGGTAGTGATTCCGATTGCTAAGTAACTACAATCATCGCACTGAATAATCTGATTTGGAAGTTCAACACCGGAACCTCCAAGTGTTTTATCAAACAATACAGTTCCATCAACGTCGTCTGCAACAACAATCCAAAAATCATGGCTACCATTTGTCGTTTCTGTTTTATCACCTGTAACTTCTGAATCAGACAAACCAATTAACACCAAATCTCCTTTATTATTACAAGTAATTGATTGTAATTGGTCTGTGTTATTTCCACCGATTGTTTTATCCCAAATATAAGTTCCATCTTGTTCCATTGCGTATAGCCAATAATCGATACCACCGTTTGTTGACTCTGTCTTATCCCCTCCTACTCCAGAAGCTGACCAACCAGCCAAAACAATAGAACAATCTGGCAATTCTTTAAATCTTCTAAATTGATCTTGATTGCCAGAACCAATCATTCGATCCCAAATTTTATTTCCAGCCGCATCTAATCTGACAATCCAATAATCTATAGAACCACTATTGGCATCCATAACATCATTATCCATTGGAGAATCTGAATGTCCACCGATTAAAAATCCTCCATCACATGTTTCCATAACATCATGAAATATTTCTGTTCCAGAACCTCCAATATTAACATCCCAATCCATAACCCCAGCAGCATCTGTTTTTACAACCCAATAATCACGAGAACCAGAATAATTATTTTGTGATTTCACACCACTTATAGGTGAATTACTTCGACCACCAATTAATAGGCCGCCGTCACTTGTTTCAATAGCCCTTGGCAATTCTTCTTGAAAATGACCTCCATAGGAAGCATCCCAAAGTTGATTTCCATTTCCATCAACTTTCACTATCCAATAATCGAGTGCATCCCCCAAACCATAATGCGGTGCTGTTTTGGAACCTAAAGGATCCGGTTCAGAATTTGATTGACCCACTAATAAATAATTTCCATCTGATAATTCTAGAATCTGAAAAGGTTTATCAACACCATCATTTCCATATCTTCTGTCCCACAATTTATTACCATTCGGATCATATTTTGCCAACCAATAATCGTCTCCTCCCCATGCATTATATGCAGCTGCAGAAATAGGACCAGCGGGTGCGTTGGGTAGTGAAGAAACACCTCCGAGTACCAAATAATTTCCGTCGGGGCATTTGACTACATCATTCATCTCATCAAATCCAGTACCACCAATAGTACGATCCCACTCCACACTCATCTGAGTATAGGCAGTCGTTGGTTGTAACCAAAAAACAAGGAAAATCACACATAAAAGTAGGTTATGCATGGATGATACTGGTCTCATAGGATTGCAATAGTTCATTGGGAAAACATAACCCAAGAATTACAATGAATTAATAATAAGTTTTAATCAAAAGGGGCTCACAAGTACTAAACGTAAATGATGTCGAAAGCGCTTCAATTTTGAATTGATTAGCTAAGTTTTCTTCTTCAATAGTAAGGGGGAAACTTTGATAAATAGTGTCGAATTAGATAGGAGGACTTAATATCCAACCACAAATTCATACTTAAAAGCGACCTTATCAATTTTGGGAATGTTAATTATTCTTTATTAAGCATAATTACCATTGTAAAGGTAAACAATGAATTAGGATTTATTCACATTTCTACCCAAAATTAATAACATATTAAAAATATTCCTAATGTTTGAATGCTTTATTTTTTAATAACTAAAACCAAGTCAACTCTTACTGACTTGGTTTTAGTTAATTATGTGCTTGTTATATAACTATTTACTCTTAACAATCGAAAAACTTTTGCTGCCATCTGCATTTTTTAAAACGAGGTAATACATACCTGAAGCCAGTGGTTTTTCTACCAAAAAGTGCTTCTGTGTCGTACCTTTCTCAATTTTAACTTCTGATCCGAAAACTTCTCTACCATTGCTATCGAAGAGAATGACTTCCATATCGAAATCCTCAGCACTATCAATATCTAAAAACAACTCCTGATCAAAAGGATTTGGCGTGACAACTACTTCATATTGTGAAGCAAGAAAAGTCAATTCTTTGATTTCAGAATAGGTAAATGACAGATCAGCATCAACTTGTTTTAATCGATAAAAACGCATGCCTGATTTACCCAACTCTTCATCTAAAAAAGTATAATTATTAGCAACTGAGTTTGCACCGATTGCTTGGATTTTAGCTATACTTTTAAAGTCTCCATTTGCAGCGGCATCTTTACCTTTTGCAACTTCGATTTCGAAAAAGTTTGTATTAATCTCATTTTCTGTTTGCCATTTTACAAGTGCATCTTCACCTTTTTTAGTTACTGTGAACTGAACCAAATCTAAAGGTAAGTCCCCAACAAATTCTTGATTTAACATAACCGCATCTAGATAATATCCACCATCAACAGCATCAAATTTAATTTGTGTGCTTGAGCTAAAATTTTGCCCCGCATTTTCGAGTGCCGTATGCAATTCTAAGTCAGACATATCGGTCCAATCCTCAGTAAGATCTATATTTACTAAAGGCACCCAATTGTCAAGATCGCTCCCTCTTACGTACACTTGATTATTCGAGGTAGCCATTGGCAACAATTCATCTACGGCAAATATTTTGGTGGCAAAACTCAACTCTACATCACTAGTGACGTGACTAAATCCGTTCATATTTAAAGTCACTATAAGTTGTGGTTGACTTTCAGCAGGCAAACTATTGTCAAATGAATTGATAATGATTGCTTCAGAAGTTGCATCCAATTTTAGCATACCATTTTCACCAGCTTTAAAATCCCACCTTTGATGAACATCAAACCCAAATTCATCAGTAATTAATGTGTTAGATTCCGCTGCCCCGAAGGATGCTTCCAATGGGAAATCGACTTTAGGATTTGGTAATTGAATAAAACGAACTTCATTTGAAATACTATTATTATCGTCTCGAATATCACCATCTACCCCAGCATAAATACTTAGGCTGTATTCATTTGGATTTGACAAATCCATGAAATTATCTAAAGTTAAAGATTTGGTCTCACCAGATTCAATTTGGATCGTTTTTACCTCATTCAAGTATTGTGAGTTTTTCTGAATAGCAAAATTAACTTCACTTATCGGGTTTGTACCAATGTTTTTCAAATCTACAACAATAGGTTCACTTGACGTAAGTGCATTGGAACAATATTGCCTTCCAATGATTTTCTGATCAATATTTGAACTAATTTTTAAGTCATTACTCCATGGACATATTATTCCATCTTCCGCCATTACATCGACTGCATTTGTGGGTAAACTTCTGCCTCCATTAGGCCCTACTGGACAAACTGAATACCATGCTTTTTCACCATCTACAGTATTAATTGGTGCTGTAAAATTGGTTTCATTTGTTACTCCCATTGACTTCATTTTTTCATCAACCAATGATAATACTTCATAGGTAGTTGCCAAATCATGCGCATCCCAATTTAACTCAACATTACCTTCACATATAGGGGTTGCAGTTACATTTTGAACCAATCCCATCACTGAAAAAGTTACTTCATTTTGACTACTTGAATTGTTATTTAATTTAATGACTTTTATCAAACTTTGATCAGAAGATTCCGCTGGAACAGACCAGTTGTAAAAACGCTTTTCAGGCATAATTCCAGTTGCTACTACTTCCCATGAAATCCCACTGTCGCTTGAATACTGAATTTCGAATGCAGATTCATTTCCTTGCTCCGCATCCCACTGAATCGCAGTAGTTGAACCAGGCATAAGCCCCTCATTACCAACAGGATAGGTCAAAACTATCTCCTCTTTTACGAATTCATAACTAATCGTGTATGGCTGGTTAGAAAAAGGTATTTCTGTCCCCAAAACCTTTATGGTAAATGTTCCAGCATCAGGATTGTTAATAACAACTTGCTCGATATTATTGAGGTTATCTACCCCTTCAACTGCGACTTCAGTCACGTGATCAGCGGCCGGATTTAAAATCAATGGTAAGGAAGTGTTTCCAGAAGCTGATTGAACTTGCAAATCTAGATTATTTACCAATGTTATATCAGCATATGGCGCAGACGGATAATCGTGCCAGTACAACATTACCTTTAACTGTTTCACATCAGCAGGTACTTGAATTTGATGTATTTTATTTTCGTCATTACTTATTTCGTCTTCAATAAATTGCTCATTTTGAATTGCCAAAGCAGCTCTTCGTGCGTTTATTGTTCCAAATCCATATTTAAAATCGGGACCAGCAGCTCCTTGATCATCAGCTGTATTGCAAGCAATTGCTTTTATTAAGCTACTATGAGGATTTGTTCCGTTATTTTTTTTGTATAATTCGTATAACAAACCTAGTGTACCAGTCACAGATGGAGCCGACATACTGGTTCCTGCACTCACATAATAATTGTTGTTATTTCCAGTAGAGACTACCCCATTTCCAACACCGCAAATTTCAGGTTTGATTCTCCCATCCATTACAGGTCCTTTAGCTGAAGAACTAGCAATGACTCTGTTTTCATTGACGTTTCCAACTGTCAAAACATTCTTTGCAGATTGATAATATTTCAATACCGTTTTATATCCTTTTGGATACGGATCACAAGTTTCATTACCTGAATTCCCTGCTGCAAAAACATGTAGCAAATTTGGAAAAGAGTAAATTTGATTATCTAAAAGTTGGCTCGAATAATTGTAAGAACCACCTGTTGTACAGGAATGACTAACACCATATGAACTATTCGCCAATATCATGTTGTATTTATGAAAATATTCTGGTGTATTGTAAATAATTTGGCTAGTTTTTTCAGAAACAATGGTACATTCTGATGCTACTCCTCTATTTTTTGAGTTTAGATTACCAGCTGCTCCAATGATTCCACTTACGTGATCACCATGTTGTCCATAATTAGAAAAAGTTCCATCCGCTTCATTAATTACTCTGTTACTGAAGTCAATATGTTCACCCAATTCTCCTCCATCACCTACACCAATGACTACTCCATTTCCATTAAGTGAGGCAAAACCGAATGCGCCACTATTTAAGAAATTAACACGTTGTGTATTTCTATTTTCATAGTTTAATTTCTGATCTTCTTCTTGAACGTAATCAATATGTTGAATAAATGGCACTTTAGACAATTTGGTAAGGTCTTTATTTTTGATATTCGCCTCAAATACATTTCCTGTTAAGCGCACAACATCTTTCACATCAATATTCAAATCAGACAATTTTGAAGTCAATAAATCTGCATTTAACTGGATGTTACTCAAAACTGCAATGGTCGATCTATTATTGTTATTTTTCGCCCAAGCAGGTGCATCCAATGATTGGATTGCAGGTGAAAGTTTAGCAATAGGTTCGACAAATTGAATATTCGTAATTCCTAATTTCTTAAAAGTCTTTTTGGAAGTCCTAACAGGTACTTTTGAATAAAAAGTCATATTACCCTTATATGCTAACAATTCAATTTTAGCATTTTCCAGTTCAAGTAAGACTGGCCCCATAGGCAAACTTTCAAAAGTTAGCATGACATACCAATGGTCCTCCGATTGTTGAGAATCGAATTGAGAATGAGATTTAAAGAAAACCTCTGTGGAATAACTTTGATGATTTGATTGTGCGAATAACCCGGTGGCCATAATTGCCATCAGTAAGCACAGTGTAAACTGCCTCATAATGTTTGTAATTAATAGTGCTTTGGTGGGAGGAACCGATCTAAAAAAGGAGGGAAATTTATGGTGAGCAGTTTGTTTTTTAACTTTTGAATTAAAAGTCAAAGACCTAATTCAGAATTGAAGGATGCAAAATTCACACCTAAAATCAATTATTAAAAAAAAATCAAATATCAGAAAAAACGGATTGTTAACTTTTTAAGTTTAGCAAAGCGATAAATAGCTGATAATTAATGATTTATAAAATATAAATTATAGAAATGTATAAATGACTCTAAACTAGTGCAGTTTTGTAGAAAAATTATTACGTGAATAGACATTATTAACAAATAAAATTGTTTAAATTTATCCATACGTCACTATTTTACATTGCATAGCATCAATTTTAAGCATTAAACTATGTATTAAAATTAAGCTCATATTCAATGAAAATTGAAGACTATATCTTTTAATAGGAAGTGTAGCCTAAAGTCCGAATTGTAATTATTTCTTGTATAATCCTGTGATTTTCAAAAGAAACGTCTTTTGAATTATAGGGTTTGTTATGCCCAAATTTTACTTTTTAATCAAACACAAAGCTTACAAAATGAAACTATTTACTTTTACAGAGAATTACAGGTCTCTTAATCCGTATGTTGAATTATTTCCTTTATCGAAGGAAACATGGACATCAATTTTGAGCTAAATCATCAAACCTTAAAACAATTGAAATTGATGATTTATATACTTGCCTTTATCGAGGGCTTCTTGGTAATGGCCTTTGAATTGCTAGCCGCAAGATTTATTGCCCCATATTTTGGTAATTCAATATATGTTTGGACTGCCGTATTAGGGCTTACAATGATTTCTCTTTTGATAGGATATTTTTTAGGAGGAAGAATTGTACATATTGGAAAACATAATAAGTTTCCGCTTCCAACATTAATCCTTAGTTCCATTATCCTTTTAATGCTTCCTACCATCACAAACTTATTAAAAGTAATTTCTAATAATTTTGATCTTGTATTTGGTTCTCTTGCAGCAGCATTTACGCTGCTCTTTTTTCCTTTAGTGCTTTTGGGTTCCGTCTCGGCTCAATTCATCCAACAAATCTCAGAAAAAGATACACTCGCAGGTGTTTCTTCTGGTAATATTTATTCGGTTTCAACTATGGGTGGCGTTATCGGAACCTTTTTAATCGGCTTATATATGATCCCTCATGTAGGTATGAGAGGAACTTGTCTTTATTTAGGATTATCCACAGGATTATTATTTCTGACAATTTATTTTTTGCAACATAAACTTATTCTTAAAAGTTTTCTTTTTCTTTTAGGAATAATCGGAAGCTTATTCTTAATCCAAAGTTATAAAACTCCCACCTCTATCTCATCTGATTTAGGAGACACACTATATTTTAGTGATAGTATGATGGGGAAACTGGAAGTTGTCAAAACTAAGCGCAATACCTTTCTTTTAAACAATGGTGCAATACAAAGCAAATACAGCCTTAAGGAAGGCGCGTCTTCATTGTTATATACACATGCAATAGCAGGGGCTGCTTCATTTCTTCCAGTACAAAACAGGAATAAAGCATTGTTAATTGGTTTAGCCGCAGGTACTTTAATTAACGAATTATTGAATTTGGATTTTAAAAAAATTGAAGCAGTTGATATTGACCCCAGAACCAAATATATCTCTGAAAATTATTTTGATGTTGATAAGAATTCCTTTGACTTTATTGAAGATGACGGAAGGCATTACTTGCGGAAATCAAATGAATTATATGATTTAATTATTATTGATGTTTCAGCCGGTGATTCTCAGCCGTTTCATCTTTATACTTTAGAAGCATTCAAAGAATATAAAAATAAATTATCTGAGGATGGCATGATCATTATCAACATCTTAGATCTTATTCAAAGATCAAAATTTACAACTACAGAAAAAATTGGAGATGGTCTTCTCAAGGCAGGGTTTAAACCTTATTTGTTGAAAAATTTATATGGTAAGCAATATTCGGCTTTTTGTATTAAAAACGAAATACCACACGAAAAAATTATAGTTGCAACGCAATCTAATTTATTTGACCGTGTCAATAATGTAGATGAAAGAAAATTAAACAAATGCTGCTCAAAAATTCAATATGTGAGATCATTATCTTCCAATTGGCATCGAATGTCTGAATTAAAAATTAATTTTTCAAACACACCATTTACAGACAACCTATCTAAAATGGAATTGATGAGCTATAAAAAATCGAAAAAATTAAAATCAAACCTAAACTAATTCTTCATGAAAGATCTAAAACCACAACTTTTTATTTCTCTGATTCTCATGATTGCTTGCATCCATTCTTTGAGTGCACAAAATGTTATAGAAGAAGAAAAAATAACAATAAATATTACTAAAACTTCTGATTTCGCCTTATGGGAAGTTAAATCCTGTTTTGATGAATCATACAGAATTAAAGAAAGAAGAAAAAAGCCTGTAATTCCTTCGAATTATACCTATACAGATGATCCATATTTTGCTGATGATGGATGTTTTACAATTATTTCCAGAGCAAAACCTGATCAGGAAGAGATTAAAGCCTTTCTATCACAGATTACGAAAATTCATTCTTCTCAAATCGTATTTAACCTAAAGTAATGAAGAAATTTATACTTATTTCGGCTATTGTTTTGATAAATAGTACTTTCAATTATTTATTTAGCCAGTGTACCAGTGGACAGTGCTCTATTTGCTCTGTAGAAGGAGAACTTACAGCTGCTGACCCAACTGCTGTTGATGTTATCAATGGAACTAGTAATAATCCAGGCCCTTTTGATAATGGAGGGAATGAATATTTTATGGACCCCTTAATAGTTGAATCATTGAATTGTGGAAGCATTGACCTTTCAGTAGATCTTTCATTTGTTTGGGATCAAGGAGTTTCTATCTCTTGGTTACATGGTATTTCATTTGAAAATTCTGCCGGATGGACTGCAGCCTCTGGTGCTGATCCTGGCCTTGGATGGCATTTTTTACCAGGAATTACAGGACTTTGCTCAGGTACTAGCTATGGTGCAGGGTATTATTGGGATCCACCAGGAATAGATCCTAACTCTTGGTTTTCAGGAATGTGTTCAATGGGTACCTTAGGTTTTCCCGAACTATTTGATGATGATCCATTTGATAACTGGGGTGTAGATTGTACAGATGATTGCCCAGGATTCTCATTTGATTTAGAATATTGTCCTCTAACTGCTGGGACAACAACCGAATCAATATCTTTCTTTTTGACAGAAGATGGCGAAAGTGGTGGTTGGGGAACCAACGCAGAATGCAACTATAAAATTACCTTCCCTATCGAGATAATCAATGCGGGAATTGCGCTGGATGTAAGTTATGATATTCCTGTTTGTGGGGAGTGTATCGATCTTACTGCAGGAACAAATTGCGATTCATATACTTGGACAGATTTGTCAGATGGTTCTATTATAGCTTCAGGCAATAGTAATCAAGCTTCTACTATTACTGTTTGTCCTGATGAAACTACTTCCTATCAAGTCGAAGTATCTGGAGCATGTGGAAACTTAATTGGTACTACAACAGTTAATTCAACTTGTTGTAATGCTGATGTTGGAACTATTGTAGGATCTTCCACCACATTATGCGTAGGTGAAGAATTTTCCATTACATCTGATGGAGATTATATTTTGCCAACGCCAGTAGTTGGTGAAGTGTCAGAATTAATGTATTACATATTGAATGGTGATGGTACACAGTCAGGTATACTTTGGACTGGAGAAAGCATTTCTACCGCCAATTCTACTATTGCGGTCAACGATGGAAATGGAGTTCCACAATCATTACTCAACTTGGGAATTGTTCCATTAAATGACATGATTTGTTTTCAGCCTGTAACAGCTGATGATGGTGATGACGACCCTGATACAAATGATGTAATAGGTGTGGATAATAATGGAGATTTATGCTTTGATGAAGGTACTCCAATCTGCATAACCTATGCACGGCCTGCCACAGCTGTGATTTCTGGTACTGATAATACTTGTGGTGATGGAATGGGTGATTTAGAAATTATTCTTGAAGGCACAGCACCTTGGACTGTTACTTATGATATTGATGGTGGTACATCTATTGATTTAGTGCTAACCGCAGCTGATGTAACTGATAATGGTGACGGTACTTTTTCTTACACTTTATCATCTTCTACTGTTGGTACTTATATGTTGACTGCTGTTGATGGAGCTGGTTGTACAGGTACTGCAAGTGGTACTGGGCTTATTGAACCTTGTTGTGCGGCAGGAACAGATTCACCAGATGCAATAGCAAATGTTTGCCCTGGAGAAACATTCACTCCGGTAGCTGCATCTTTTGAGGGTGCTCCGTATTTACAAACTTATTTTTTAGTCAACACAGATGGATCACTTACTTTTGTCGATGGTGCTGGTGAAATCACAGCTCCAAGTGATTGTGGTACATATGATGTATATGCTTATAATTATGAAGCTACCTTACCACTACCAGCAGTCTTTTCCGACATTGATTGCACGGCTAACTGTTGTGAATTAGGCGGCCCGGTTGATGTGGTTGTTGAGGTTCCTGCAATCACAGTTACTTGCGCAAATCAAACCGAGGTAGCCTGTCAAACTCAAGAAGATATTGATGACGCTTTTTTGGATTGGTTAAATGATGTTGGAACGGTTACACTTGATTCGGGCGGATGTAGCCCTGGATCACCGACCTATCCAGCGGTGACCGCTCCACCTGCCTGTGGAGGGTCTGTAGATGTATTGTTTACAGTTGCTGATTTATGTAGTGTTACTGGGACTTGTACTGGGACTTTTACAGTGGATACCGATACTGAACTCCCAGTAATTTCCATCGATACTCAAGATGATCCTGGTGGAGTTTGTGTTACTTCCGTTACCGCTCCTACTTTCTCAGGTCTCGATAACTGTGATGGAATTTTTACTCCTAATGTTGACGATGGTGGTGGTCCTACTACTAATGGTTGTGATTACTCACAAACTTGGACTGCTACTTTTACCGATGCTTGTGGAAATGTCGCAGATCAACAGTCCGTTTCTTATACTTGGATTCAGGATACTGAATTGCCAGAAATTTCTATCGATTCTCAAGATGATCCTGCTGGAACTTGTGTCGCTGCTGTTAATCCTCCTACTTTCACTGGTCTCGACAACTGTGAGGGAACTTTTACTCCCGATATTGACGATGGTGGCGGACCTACCATCAATGGTTGTGATTATTCTCAAACCTGGACCGCTACTTTTACCGATGCTTGTGGAAATGTCGCAGATCAACAGTCCGTTTCTTATACTTGGATTCAGGATACTGAACTGCCTGTCATTTCTATTGATACTCAAGATGACCCTGCTGGCGCTTGTGTCACTTCAGTAACCGCTCCTACTTTCTCTGGTCTAGATAATTGTGAGGGACCGTTTACTCCAGATGTTGACGATGGTGGCGGACCTACTATTAATGGTTGTGATTACTCACAAACTTGGACTGCTACTTTTACCGATGCTTGTGGAAATGTCGCAGATCAACAGTCCGTTTCTTATACTTGGATTCAGGATACTGAATT
>CALDGQ010000056.1 GCA_937941765.1 uncultured Saprospiraceae bacterium | reverse complement strand
AAATCCAATTCTGGTTCCAATCCAATCGAAAATTTTTCCAAAGATTGTTTGACCTGCAGCGTAGGCAAAAATGAAAGCTCCCATTATGATGGAATAAACTTCTTTTCGTCCATCTGCATTTTTATCAGGGAAAAGACTTTCGGAGATATCAGGCCAGAGCACGCCAAATGCTTGTCTGTCGATGTAGTTAATAACAGCAGCTAACGCTACTAAGCTAACAACCCACCAACGGAGTCCTCTCTTTTTTACTTGATTGGCCATGTTGGTATGTCTAATTGTTCATGACCGAGAAAATCCTCTCTTGCTGGACTGAAAACATCTATTAAAATTCCAGGAGTAACACAAGTACATCCATGCATTTCATGTGGAGGGATATAATAGGAATCTCCTTCTCTGATAATACGCACATCATCTCCTATTGTCATTTTGAATTCTCCCTTTGCAACATAGGTCACTTGAGAATGATAATGTTTGTGCATTTGACCAACCGCTCCGGTTTCAAACTTTGCTTTGACTAACATTATTTTCCCGTCATAACCCATCACTTGTCTTGACAATCCTTCGGCTACTGGTTCCCATTCTGTTTCTTTGTCAATCCAATACGCTTTAGTAGGTTTAATATCTTCGTGCAAACTCATTCAATTATTTTTAGATTTCGTGATTGTATAAATTCCTTTAATTGTATTTGTTTATTTTAGTTGGTTAAATGTGGTAAACCCTTTTTTACCAATGTTCAAATATACAAAATGAAGAATAATACGCAAGCTGCTTTTAATTTTTCTATTTCAACAACTTTAAAGGATTAAAGGTGCCTGAAATTCAGGCACCTTTAGATGAAAAAACTATTTAAAACTTAGTGTTGTAGTTCTTGTTAAACAATCCATTGAATTTAGAATTGAATAATGATAAACTTACTTTCTAATGTGATTATTTAATTTTAATAACCATCATTTTGCGTGATTACTCCAAAGCTAGAAAGGACCTCTGAATTAGGAATTGGGAACAAGTGATATTTACTATCTATTGTTTCTCCCATCGCTGCATCAACAGTACCTGTTCTTACCAAATCAAACCATCTTTGACCTTCAAAAGCTAACTCCAATCTTCTTTCATCTTGGATAGCTTGTCTGACCATTGATTGACTAGTCAAAACCGTGTGATCCAATGCAGGCACACCAGCTCTAGCTCTGATAGGGTCTAACAAATCAAGCACGTCTTCAGCTGAAGCACCATTTTCATTCATTGCTTCTGCGTGTAGCAATATAACATCTGCTAATCTTAATTCAATCCAGTCGTGATCTGGGCCATCTGTTTGTGGAAATTTCGGAGATGCTAAGAGTGAGGTATCAATCGTTACAGCTCTTCGTAGGTCACCAGGACTTGCATCAAAGGCAGCAGCTAAAGATAAATCTAGTGGCTCTAAAGATTTAGTATCCAATCCACCGGACCAAGACCAAAATTCAGAAAAACCATACTCACTTTGTATTGAACTTGAAACTTGAGTTGCATATATGATTTCAGAATTTAAATCATAGCTAGCTCCAAAAATTTCAGCAAAGTTTGCTTGTAAACTAATTCCTGCACCATCCGCTCCGTTTACAACAGCAGCTAAATGTGGTTCAGCTGCACCAAAATTGCCCATTTGCACATATGCTTTTCCAAGCATTCCTTGAGCAGCCATTTTGGATGCTCTTCCATTTGAGCTACTTCCCAACACTGCTATTGCAGCTTCAAAGTCAGGAATAATGACATCATTATAAACAGTTGAAACTGGTTGTCTCGCCAAATTAAATCCATCATCAGAACTTGGTGTTGCAGAAGTATTGATGGTTACATCACCAAATACTCTAACCAACTTAAAGTAAGACAAACCACGTAAAAACCTTGCTTCAGCTACTTCAGTAGCATCCGTAGAATTTGTAATAACATTGTTTGCACTCAAAATTGATTTATACAAAGCGGTATAAAAAGGTCCAAAAAATTGGTCTTCCATACCTACTAGACCTGAGTCGTATTCATCGAATTCAGTATATGGAGCTTCTAACATTAAAGCATTGTCAGCTCTGAAATCTCCCATTACAGCCATCGGAGTAGCTGAAGCGAGTTGATAATAATATGCGGCATTTAAAACTCCTGAATACTCCTCAAGAGATTCCGCGCTATCAATATTTGTTGGAAATTGATCCAAGTCGTTGTCACATGCAGAAAAGATCAACACAGATGACATGACTAGAAATTTATATAATGTTCTCATTATTTTTCTATTTAAAAATTATCTTAAAAATTAACGTTCGCACCTAAAGTGAAACTTCTTACAATTGGGCTAGCACCTACTTGAACACCATAAGTTGTTGGTCCTAGGTAACCGCCGTTTGTAATTTCAACACCTTCAGGGTTGAAAGAAGTATAATCATCAGCCATTAAGTACAATAAATTGGTTGCTGCCAAATAAACTCTTACAGAACCAAGTCCTGTTTTTCCAAGCATATCTGGTTTTAAAGTATAACCAAGTGTTACGTTTCTTAGTGAAGTATAAGATGCATCTTGAATCATTGCATCCGTTTGGTCTCTATTTCTTGCAAAATATTGTCCGTTGTTATCTGCCTTTCCATCTTCATCAGCATCAAAAGAATCTTGAAGTGAACGTCCCCATTGAGAACCATAGTATAGCGGATCTATGTTGAAAACTTGTCCACCTTGTGCACCTTGAAACTGTAGTGATAAATCAAAAGATTTGAAAAGAAATTGAGTGCTCAATCCCCAGTAAAAGTCTGGTGTGTTATGACCAATTTTCACATAGTCATCTTCATCAATTTCACCGTCACCATTTTGATCGACTACATAACTGTAACCACTTTGTTGACCAGCATATTCGATCGGATTGTTCAAATATTGCATTTCAACTTCTCCAGTAGTTTCTAATCCCCACATTTCACCAATTTCTCCACCTACATAATTTCTAAAAAGCGGACCTCTACCACTTTGTCCATAAACAACAGAAGCTAATTCTCTCATCTCATCATCTGGATCACCAGGTAAGTCAGTTATTTTTGTATTTACAGTAGAAAGATTGGCACCAATATTCCAACGGAAATCACCTTTGTTGATAACTGCTGCGCTTACTTCGAATTCCATTCCAGAACTTTCAACATCTCCAGAATTTAATGCAATAGAAGTAGTTCCTAATACTTCAGAAACACTTTGTCTAATCAAAATATCTTCAATTTTCGAAGTATAATAATCGACACCTAATCTAAATCTATTGTCAAGGAAACCTAAATTAATTCCGTAGTTGGTTTCAGTATTCGTTTGCCAAGTTAAGTTCGGATTAGAAAGATCAGATGGAATTGCAAATCCATTTCCGAATATAGTTGCTTGTGGATTCAAAAGACTTAAAGAGTTGTAAGCACCTAAGAATGCTGTTGTTCCTAATGAACCATAGCTAATTCTTATTTTTGCATCGGTTACAATATCTGAGTTATAAAAAGGTTCGTTGTGTAAATTCCATCCTACTGAAAAGGCTGGAAATGTTTGTGATTTATTGTTAGCACCGAAACGAGAATCACCATCTCTTCTTAATGAAACAGATGCTAAGTAACGATTGTCAAATGCATAGTTAATTCTACCAAAAACACTACGTCTTGAAATAGTTTCGTCTCTTGCAGAAATTGAAATATCTGCTGGATTTAACAATGCAAAGTTTTGAGGTTGACCAAAAGGAACATTAGTTCCATCTAATGAAATACCGTTAATGTAGAAGTTTTGAAATTCGACACCAGCAACTGCTCCAATATCATGAACACCACCTAATACGGTTCCATAATTCAAAGTAGTTTCGCTTAAAACGGAAGCTCTTTTTACATCTTCTTGATCTAATGCAGTTTGTGTGGATCGTGCTCTAGAATCAAATTCAAGTCCTCTCCAAAAATATTCACGCGTATCTCTAACATCACCACCTAAAAGTGTTTTGATGTTTAAACCTTTAACTATTTCATATTGTAAATAAGTACTTACATTTCCGAAATAAGTTTTTTCCCAACGATCAGTATTATCCAATTTAGTTGCAGGACCTGCATCTCCAGAACCACCAATACCATTACCACTTCTTCCATAGTGCCAATCTTGAGCAGTCATTCCTGGCTCCAACGTGTATATACTACTATTCCACGGAGCATCACTTCCTCCTCTAAATCCAGCATCAAATCCAGACAATCCTAACTCTTGAGCTTGCTGATCTAATTCTTGTACAAAATCAATCGAAGCTTGTGTATGATAAATTGGATGTACACTATAAGCTCTCAAAAGATCTCTCATGTCATGACCGACCATATCTCTATCTCCCAAAAATCCATTAATGTTTAATCCAGTTTTGAACTTACGTCCTAATTTAGCATCGAGATTCAAACGAGCATTGTATCTTTTAAACCCTTGTGTTCTTACAATACCTTCTGTGTCTAAATATCCAACAGAAGCAAAATAATTTATATCGTCAGTACCTCCGCTAAAGCTTAGGTTGTGATTCATGCTACTTCCATTTTGGAATAACCAATCTTCTACCGCTTGAACATCAGGTGAATTTTTAGCAGCGTTTAATCTATATTGGTAAAAATCAGGATCCACTTGTGAAATATCATAAGTACCATTTGCAACATTAGTTTCCATAGTACTTGCCCATTCTGCAGCAGTAGGATTGATATTATCTTTTACGTACCTGCTAGAAGTACTAACATAAGCGTTGTAATTGACACTAGTTTTTCCAGATTTTCCTTTTTTCGTTGTTACAAGTATAACACCATTTGCACCTCGTGATCCATAAATCGCAGCAGATGCAGCATCTTTTAATACTTCCAAACTTTCAATATCATTTGGATTGACGGTAGCTAAACTTCCTGAAATCGGATACCCATCCACCACAATTAGTGGGTTGGAGTCACCTGAAATTGACGATGCTGCTCTAATCTGAATCTTAGGATCTGCACCAGGTGCACCATCTTGATTCTGAATAAGAACACCGGCCAATTTCCCACCTAAAGCCTCGTCTACACGACTCGACTGTATTGCTGCGACATCGGCCCCTTCTATTTGGGCAATCGCACCTGTATTGTGGGATTTTTTTCTGGTACCATATCCAACGACCACAACTTCATCGAGTAACTCGGAATCAGTACCAAGAGAAATGGAATAATTGGCATCTGCACCAACTGTAATTAGTTGATCTTCGTAGCCAATGTAGCTTACTTTTAAAACGTCGCCATCAGATGCTAAAATGGAGTAATTACCATCAACATCTGTAATAGTTCCGCGATCGGTTCCTTGGACAATGACACTTGCACCTATCAAAGGTGAACCGTCACTATCTAAAAGTTGCCCACTTACTGTTTGAGCTTGCATAATTGCAGCTCCAAACAAAAAGAGGCAAAGCGTAAGAGCGGCTTTAAGGTGAAGCCGTAAATTCATAGATTTGCACATAATTAATAAATGTTTTTTCATTAGTTAACAAGTTTTACTAGTAAGAGTATGAGTTACATGCTCTTATTTTAATAATTGTTCATGGGCTATTTTTTGATATTCTTTAATATCATTTTAAGTGGGTTATCACTGCATCGTCGCAAAAAATACGCTATGAAATAGTTTATTTAAACCGATTTCAGCAGTGTCCAAAATGTTGATCAATTAACTTTTGAGTGGAAATTTTTTCAGGCCTGAATATGCCAGAAATGATGCGCTTTAAAATGTTGATTTAAAATTAGGTATACAAGATTGTCTCCTTGAATTTTATTCAAATTCTTAAGCAATAGTTTTTCGTTTCAAAATTGGTTGACCAATAAATTGGTTGACCAAATATATACTAATTAATAGATTAGAGTTACATTTTCACCAAGAAATTTGTGTTAATTTTAAAAAAGCCTAATTAAATTTTGTTTTTAGCTGGCCAGAATAGAATAATTAAATAGAATATATTTTTGAAGTGTAAGAAATTGAGTAGCAAAACATTGAATCAGGAAATTTAAATATCGCCTCTCTTTGAGCTTCAATGATCTATGCCTAAATAAAAAAGGTCATTCTTATTCCGATATAGTTGGAAAAAGAATGACCTTTTGGTACTTAAATATTTAGGGATATACTTATAAAACAGACAAGAACGTTTAATTACCTTTTTAGAACTGCTCGCAATTCTTCTTTACTCTCATTTAAATCTGGTGTAGAAATGAAATCAAGTCGACCATTTTTATCTACCAAGGAGTAATGAGGTAATGCACTGACTCGAATCACTTTATTGAATGCGGTCATTTCTGTACCAAAAACATTGACGCCATTAAAAGTATGTTTTTGAAGTGCACTTCTCCATTCTTGTTCCGAGTCGTCGAGATTGATATTGATGAAAACGATGCCTTCACTTTCTAACTGTTGACGAACTGCTAAAGTCTCTCGCATACTTTTGATACAAGGTCCACACCAACTTGCCCAGAAACTTATGTAAACTACTTTATTGGTATAGTGACTCAACTTGACAGTACTACCATCTTCACCTAGTGCTTCAAAATCAGGGACCACTACTTGAGGGACATATTCCAAATTGGCACCAAAAAGTTCTTCCAAAATAACTGCATAAGTTGGATAGGTATTTTCTCTTTTAAAGCCTTTGTATTTTGAGTGTGCAATTCTAGGGTTTCCGTTTTGATTATTTTCCATCATCAATTTTGCTAACAAAAAATCTCTGGATCGTCCCATTAAATTTCCACTGATAAATCGGTAGTAGGCAAAATCGATTTGTCGTTCATCACCAGGAGATTCCAAAATCAAGTAATGGATAAAAGCAGTCAACAAATTGCGATATACGGCATACTTTAATGATTTCCCATCATTCAAATCAATACCTTGCATCAATTGGTATTTGGTCCAATAGTTTCTTAAAGTATTTGCTTCAAATTTATCTTCATTGAAAAGGAAATAAGCAATTTTTTCTAATTCATATCCCCATTTGATACGCTTCTCCATCACTTCTCTGAATGAGCCAGAGATATTGATAGTTTTGCGTATGTAATCCATCTTATATTTGTATTCCCGTTCGCGATATTCAAAGTAATCTCTCAATTGATATCCTTTGGCTTGACGTTCCACTTCACTATTTACATACATGGAAAAATTCGCTTTGGAAAATTTAGTCAATTTCGTGCCTCCTTTGTTATAAGACCGGTGGTAGTAAGTCAAAAACCGATTGGCTTCAGCATTTCTTCCTTCAAAATGAAGTGAACTTAACATAGCTCCTCCGACAAAGGTTAATTTCATTTGCTCTTGATCATGACCGCCAACATATAGTTCAGCATTATCATCTCCATGAATCATGTTGACAAATTCAATTTCACCAACATCCAAGTTGATATTGAATTCATTGTCGCTATTTAAGTTGACTCTAAATATAGTTGGGTCAGATGTCAATTCATTTTTCAAGTAAACAAGATCTATCTGAGATGTTTTTGCATCTTGTACTTTTCCTGATATGGAAATTTGTTTTGCGACTAAAAATTGGGGTAAAAAACAGATAAGAAGTAGGAATAGTTTATTCATCTATTGTTCTAAATTGTTGTGATTGCAAATATAATACTTTTCTCTCATCGGCGAGCGGATTTTTAAATGTATGATATATGATGTATGATTAATGATTAATGATATGATCGTTATGACGTGTGCATGCTTATCACGTGTACATACGTTAGCTTGCAAAACAAGGTCATATCATAAATCATGCATTAACATATCATACATTAATTTACAAAACAAGGTCATATCATAAATCATGCATTAACTTATCATACATTATCTTACCGGGCAACACCATCTCTACGTTGATCTCCAACAGCAAGCCATTCATTCTTTCGTCTATTTAAGGTATGAACGCCGCCAAAAAACAAGGAACTTCCTTTCCAATGATTGATTTCGTAAGGGAAGTTTTTTTGATTAAATTGGTTTTTAAATCCACCTTCTACGTCCAATTTTCCATGTTCCATATGCATTCTAGGTGCTGCAATGGCTTCATTTAATTCCATCTTATAATCAATGAGGTAATGCAAGACTTGTGCAATCATTGTTGGAATTCTGCTTGCGCCACCAGAGCCTAGTACGGTTTCTAATCGATTGTGTTCATCCAAAACCAAAGTAGGTGACATCATAGAAGACAAGCGCACGTTTTCTTCCCAACTATGGAAGCCATTTGGAAGTAAAGCAGCTTCACCCAACATGTTGTTCATGTGAATATCAGTACCTTCAACAAAATGACCACAGCCTTCACCAATTGTAGTGGTTAGTGCAACAGCGTTCCCTTTTCTATCAACTATATTAAAATGCGAAGTGCTGCCTCTTCGGTTGGTTTCGTGCAAATTATACTTATCAAAAATATTAAATTTTGCAAGTTGTGAAGCTATAGATGCAGGCTTAGTCCCTACAGTAGTAAATTTTTCCAACATTTTGCGCACTTGATTCATGTGACCAAAATCCCAAGGATGTTGATCGGCAGGGGTTGCATCAATAAAATTCAAAAGCAGCGCGATAATCGAACCTCCTGTTGAAGGTGCAGGGTTGGTGTAAATCGATTTTCCATTATAATTGAACTGTAACGGATCTCGAATGACGACCTCATAATTTTTAAAATCATCTAGAGACAATTGACCACCATTATCTTTGAAATCTCTTACAATTTTCTCTGCAACTTCTCCTTGATAAAAAGCCGCTTCTCCTTCCCGACTCATATAATCCAAAAAATCGGCCATTGCCGGCATTTTCAAGGTATCTCCAACTTGCAAGACTTTGTCATCCTTAAAAAACAACTCTTTTCCTTTTTCACTTTCTCTAAATATTTTTTCTAACAATACTAAGTCGAAATGTTGAAAATCATTAATGATCACTCCATTTTTTGCAGCAAGAATCGCTGGTTCAACCAAATCTTTCATTGGCATGGAACCTAGATTTTTATGCATAGCATACACACCTGCAATCGCACCTGGCACTGCGCAAGCACCACGACCTATGTGAAACGTTTCGATAGCTTCCCCAAAATCAACATCAATTGGATAAAATTGTAGTTCATCTACATTTCGTTTAACAATCGGTGTTTGACAGAAAAAATCGAAAACTTTGATAGTTCCATCTGCTGTCATCACTTGCGCAAAAGCTCCACCACCTGCTGATGCCATACAAGGTTCTGCAACGAATGAAACTAGGTAAGCGGCAATGGCTGCATCGAATGCATTCCCTCCATCTTTTAAAATTTGCAGTGCTGTATCGGCGGTGAGATCGTGACCTGCTGCAATGGCTTCTTTCATAGTTTTCTGTTGATTGTTTTTTCGTATTGCTATGGCAATTCTTAAATGTATGATGTATGATTTATGATATGACCGTTAGTTTGCGTGCTCACGTTAGGCTGTGCGAAAATTCCCAAAAGCAAAGAGGTTAGAAACCTTTTGCTCGAATATCGAATACCGTGTGTGTGTTACGCGATGAAGGTTTCTAACCTCTCATCTCGAACGAGTATTTTCGCACAGCCTGACGTTTACTCGCGCATCAACGTCATATCATACATCATACATTCGATAATCGGCAAAGCCGAAAAGAGAAAATCATCATACATCATAAAAAGTTAATTCTCAAGTCCATCAATAAACAAATTCAAGTTACCAGAAGAAGCGAATTGCACTCGAATTGATTTCGGAGTTAAATAAGTACGTTCAATTTTTATTTCATCTAAGATACCTTGAATTCTCATATTATCATTGACCTTAAAATCTTTTAATTGTTCGGCAGTCTTTGTTTTGATTGTTTCAAATTGTTTGTCTAGCGGAAATACCAATTGCTTTTTGATTCTTTTTTCAAAATTTTTATGAAATATCCACGACATAGTTTTAGCGAGAAAGTTTTTCGTTTTCAATTCATAATCTACTTCCCGCATTTCAATTTGGTTTTTCGATTCATTGTAAAAAGGAATTCCTTCCAAATATACTTTTCCTTTATAGCTCCCTGAAAGATCTGTTTCTACAACCAATTTTTTATTAGAACCATAGATGTCAATATCTTCTACCTTGACTTTGTATTTACCTTGTTCGAAAGTTTCGCCAACCATATGTTTTTTGGCCAAGATTGCTGCTTCTTCATAAGGGACATCGGCAATCATATTTAATTGAAAACCTTTGATAGCAGCACCTGCGATATCTAACGGAGGTAAAGTTTTTGGTGTGGTCGAGTCACTTTTCGGTTGCTCACCCATTGATATCGACGCATTGGTTTCAATATAGATACTACTAGTGACTAACTGACCATTTGATTTGAGTGGGGTCATACTAATGGCAGTGGGTTCTACTTCCAACCAAAGTTTTGGGTCTTTCGAAATTTCGATCGGCGCTTCCAGTGTTTTCCAGGTATCTTCTATATAATATCTTAGATCTAATCTTGATTCAATCTGATCATCAATTTGCTTAGTAATCGTTGCACTACTTTTTTTCAGAACTATGGACATTAGATTTTCGACAGGTATATCTATGAAACCCATTTTTAATCTAGGTTTTGTTAACCATTCGTGATCCAATAATTCAGTTGTAGTAACAATGTCCCAATCTTTATTGATTTCAAAATTCGTTTTGAATTCCATAGCTACTTCACCTTCTGCCTGGACTTCTGCTACACCGATATCTTTACGTACCCATATTTTCAATGGGACATAATATTTCAACTCTTGTCCATTCAAGGCAAGCGTAACATCAGCTGTTTTTTCAGCACGAATAGCGTATGCATCTGTGTCTTCCTCGTATAGTATACCACCTAATTCAGCATTGATCTCCTTTTCCATTGCTCCAAAATCGATACTTACAGGTACATTTATCTCTGATGTCTTCCATTCTTCATTCAAATGCTCATATTGCTCCATAGGTCTGACTGGTTTCACTGTTTTGCATGAAGACATCAGTATACATGCAGGAAACATTATAATTAATATTAATAAGTTTAACTTTTCGTAAATCATAAAGTGCTGAAAGTATGAGTTTTATTCAAAACGAGGTAGGAATCACTTTTTTTAAACAATATTTTAAGTTTTTTTATTGGATTTTCTACCCAAATCACCTTTAACTCAAAAAAACTTGACACTATTTTTAGCTTTTTTTTTTAGCTTTTCGCAATATTTTTTTCACAAATTTCGTTTTATTTACATAATTTTTACTGATAATCAATCACTTATGATGGTTTTATTAACATTTTAGACATTTACATCATTCACAATTGCTCGTTTTTGTCTTTGTAAACAGTGACAAAAGCGCCCATATTTACATTGTAATTAGTGAGAAGGTAAAGTGATAAAGAAAATTACACAGAGAATACTTGATAAACATTCTCTACGAGCTAAAAAGTAGCTCCTCTAAATTTGGATATGTTCATGGGATTATAATTTGTTGTTGCGTCCCGGAAGCCCTTTCGGGACGCATTTTTTAAAATTCCAAAAAGTCTGCTTGATAACCAGATACCAAATTTAGACACAAACTTGGATATGTTCATGGGATTATAATTTGTTGTTAAAGACGTTTCGAGCCTTCGAAACGTCTTTTTTTTTGGAGTATTTGGGTTCAGTTCAGAAAAGATGGGTTCAGAAAGACTAGGCAGGTTTTGCTTGGCAGATAGCTTGGACCAAACCTGCCTAGTCTAAAGCAAGGATGAAACTTGCCAAGTCTGTCCGAGTAGCTAAAATAAATTCTCAAAAATTTCATCGAAACTGTAACCCAATCATCCTAAAAATTCGAAATCACCATTATTGGCTAAAACAAAGGCGTAGGATCGGAAATTTATTTTTCATAAAGAGAGATGACCGGACTCTATAATTTTTTTATAGGTTCTCATTTTATATTGAAACGCTATTTTAGGACGAGACACACCTTAATTTATAAAGGCGTTTCATTTTACAATGAAACGCCTTTTTTTGATTGAGGTTATACTTTATCAATTATTAAAATCTTTTCTGTATAAGTCTTTTTACCAATCTCTACAGTGAGCAAATAAGCTTCTTTCTGTTTCAGGTTAAAACTTTTTTGCCAGGTGCTTAAACCTACAATAACATCAGATCTCCAAATCAAAATTCCTGAGCTGTCATGCAAAGAAATTTTCATTTTATGTTTATCTGGATTTCTAACGGTCACATCTATTTCTCCAGGTGACGGGTTAGGTAAAACTTTGATTTCTATTCCTTCGCTTTCGTGAATAAGATTTACAATGTTAGAATACGAGAAGGTTCCATCTAAATCTAGTTGTTTCAGTCTATAGAAATTGTCTCCGTAAAAAGGAACTCTGTCCAAAAACTCATACCCATTGATTTCTGAAGTGGTACCATGACCTAGGACCCAACCAATATTTTCCCAATTTTGACCATTAGCAGATTTCTGAATTCTAAATCCTGCATTGTTGTTTTCAGATGCAGTGACCCATTCCAGTAAATTCCCTATATCAATTTTTCTACCTGTAAAAGTCATTAGTTCGACAGGCAATCTTATCTCTTCGATGATGAGATGATACAATGAAGCAGCGTCATCGGTTTCAATATTGGGAGGAGAAATGATACTATTCAATTCGGCTTTAAATCCTCCTTGACCACCAGCAGTTCCACTATCCACCACAAAACTTAAATCGACACAATATTCCGGAGGAGGAGAATTAGTTGGAATCGTCATTATTTGGACTCCTTTGTGAACATTAAAGGTTTGATCATAAGTCCAAATAAAAAAAGCGGCACCTGGTCCTGTCGGAGGTCCCGTTGGTCTGACGTTATTATAACTGATATCAATTTCTAGTGCAAGTGGCATAGTTGCTAGATCAACTCCTAAGTTGGACAGTTTAAATCTACCTGTCATTGTTGAATTTTCAGAAATAGGATTCGCCGACATAGTCGGTTGATACACCAGTGGATTTTGAGCAAACAAAATGCTAGATAACATTAGAATTGCGATGGTGAAAATGTAATTTATATTTTTCATTATTTATATTTTTTGAAAAAGAAGTGCTGTTTTTTTGCCAGCACTTCTTTTAGTTGACAGTTCAAATTTTTATTACCTAGACTATTCTGGGAAAAAATCAACGATTTGAGCAGTTATATTATTCTCTGGCACTAATTCTCCACCACTGCCTGTATCGATAATCATAGTAAATGAGGTACTTCCTTGTCCGTTATTGGCGTCAAACATTCCTAAAAAACCCAATTTAGCAACACCATAGGCAGAAACTTCTGTGAATGTATTGTTAGAAGTAAACATATGCCATCCACCTATCATAGCGTAGTCCCAGATTGAATTATCAACTGTGGTCCCAGCAACACTCGTCAAAGTAGGATCCCAAGTAAAGTTCAATTTGGAATCGTTAGAAACATATACTGTGACGGTAGAACCATCAGTTTGATGTCCACCAATTTCATTAATCTTCAATATTCCAGCTACAGGTTCGATATCATTAATCGTTGCAGACATAATCGATAACGATGGTACTAAATCAATAAATCCTTCATCATCACAGAAACCCGCAATTGTGATATCGGCTATACACTCAACACTGTTATTACAAGCATCTGTTACTGTTATCGTCACTGGAATTGTACTATTGATATCATCGCAGCTGAAACTATTAGGACTTACACTGATCATTAATTCATCGAATGCGGTACAATCGTCAACTACATCTCCCAGTATTGCCAGAAGATCTGTCTCTGTCAAGGAAGTGAAACCGTCTTCATTAACGGAGATTGAAATATCATTGCAAGAACTTGTCATTGGTGCGGAGTCATCTTGAATTGAAATTTCCTGCATGCATTCGGTCGCATTTCCACATGCGTCTGTTGCGATCCATGTTCTTGTAAATGTCATAGGACAACTTCCTGAAATTTCACCGTCTTCGAATGTGATATCAGGATCTCCACAATTGTCGGTAGCAGTTGCTTCCCCTGTTATTGCAGGATCTGTATCTGCATTTGCGCAACTAACAGTTGCATCAATCGGACAAGTTATTGTTGGTCCCTCTTCATCATCTATGGTTATGGTTTGCATACAAGAGGAAGGATTTCCACAATCATCTGTTGCGGTCCATGTTCTTATAATTGAAACTGGACAGTCACCCGTAATTTCTCCATCCTCAAATGTAATGGTAGGATCTCCACAATTGTCCGTAGCAGTTGCTTCTCCTAATATTGCAGTTTCTATCTCTTCACAATTAATAACCACATCAGCAGGGCAAGAGATCACAGGATTTTCAGTATCCGAAACATTTATAGTCTGAGTATGGCTATCAATATTCCCGCAAGCATCAGAAACGGACCAAGTCCTTAACAATGTGTAGGTATGAATACAAATTCCAGGAACAGTTTCTTGCGAGAATTCAACTACCAGATTGATATCGCAAAGGTCGACTCCAGATGCAGTTATCGTAGGTGGTTCAGGAACATTGTCACAAGCCACATCCAAATCATCCGGCTTTTCGTCTAACACTGGAGCGGTTATATCAATACTAACGATGGTAAAATCATCCGTCGCCACATTTCCACAAGCATCTGTTGCGGTATAGGTTATCGTCATTGTGAATTCATGCTGACATTCTCCTGGCTCTGACGTTACAGTAGTTGTCACTGCTAGTTCACCATCACAATTATCGGTAGCAGTGACTATAGGATCATTTATTCCGACACAATTTAAGGTCATATCATCTGGTACGCCTGAAAGAACTGGTGGTGCATCATCGACGACTGTAATGGTTTGTTCACAAGTACTTTCGTTGCCACAAGCATCAGTTGCCGCCCATGTTCTTATCAAAATTTGAGCGCAACTACCAGTGGCACTTCCATTAAATTCATCGCTATAGTCGAATGTTACGTCATTACAATCATCCACCCCAGTTGGCTCACCAGTATCGATAGGATCTATACTTTCATCACAAGACACTTGCGTATCTGCCGGACAAGTAATAGTAGGTGGTGTATCATCCGTAACGTAGATTTTTTGTTCACAAGTGGTTTGGTTCCCACATTCATCAACTGCAATCCAAGTTCTAACAAAATGATCCCCATCCCCACAAAGTACGCCCGCATCTTCATCCATGTAAGTCAAGGATGCTAAACACGGATCTTCTGCAACTGCATATCCTGTAACATCAGGACTAACATCGGAGTTATTGCAATCAACAGTAAATACATTAGGGCATTCGAGTGCAGGACCCGTTTCATCCTCAATTGTAATCATTTGGGTACAAGAGGATGCATTTCCACAGAGATCGACTGCCGTCCACGTTCTAATGAATTTTTTTGGACAAACTCCGGAAATTGGTCCATCACTATAGCTGACTTCTACACCATTACAATTATCTGTTGCGGTTGCTTCGCCACCTGTATTTTCGGGGTCCGAAGATTCTCCACATTGAATGGTTGCATCAGCAACACAAGTTATTTGTGGTCCAACATTATCTTTCAATGTGATTGTTTGATCACAGGTAGAAGTATTTCCACAATCATCCGTTGCGGTCCAAGTTCTGATAAAAGAAATTGGACAATCTCCTGAAATTGCTCCGTCTTCATGAGATACAGTAGCGGAACCACAAGCACTTGTAGCGGTTGCTGATCCGATGATATCTGGATCCGTATCTGCATCAAGACAAATGAGCTTTATTGTAGCTGGACATTCAATGACAGGTGGCACATCAAATTCAATGGTAATGGTTTGTGTACAAGATGACTCGTTTCCACAAGCATCTGTTGCCGTCCATGTTCTTGCAAAAGTTTGTGGACAACTCCCTTCTATTGGTCCATCTTCATGAGTGAAGGTAACAGCATTACAATTATCTTCTGCGGTTGGTGATCCCGTATTATCAGGATCCAAACTTTCATCACAGGAGACGGTTGCATCCATTGGACAAGTGATTATTGGCGGTGAATTATCAACAATTGTAATCGTCTGGGTACAAGTTGATACGTTTCCACAAGCATCTGTGGCCGTCCAATTTCTCACTAAAGTTTGTGGACAATTATCTGTTATTGGATCATCTAAATGTGAAAAGGTAACAGCATTGCAATTATCATCTGCAGTTGGTACACCCGTAGAAATAGGCTCTAAACTTGAATCACAAGATACTTCCGTAGCTGCAGGACAAGTAATGGTTGGAGCTTCTTCATCAACAAGCGTGATTGTTTGCGTGCAAGTAGTACTATTTCCGCATTCATCTGTAGCGGTCCAGGTTCTAATAAAGCTTACTGGACAAGTTCCGGTTTCTTCTCCATCAGAATAAGTAACGGTTGCTTCTCCACAATTGTCAATTGCTGTTGCAGCGACATTGCTTGCTGTTGCTCCTTGCCCACCTGCGTATGCAATTAAGTTGAGTAGCGTGTTATGAGAAACAGGTTGATTAAATAATGAATCATCGTACCATGGCAATGGTAGTCCTCCAAAAATTACGTTTCCACTTCCCCATGAAGTTTCGGCCAACACGACTTTATTATTACCTGCCTGAGTCAGCAATGCTGTCATTCCCGGTGGACAAATAATACCATGAGCACCAAAATTACAATATATATCTCCGGTAGGTAAGTTAGGCCCAGTAAAAATCGAATGACCTGGTGCAGCCACAGAAAGATCATAACTTTCATCAGGATAAGTCAAGGCAACGCCACCAAATCCAAAATTCATTCCATCCCCCACATTCGGTGCTGCGTTCAGGATTAAACTTCCTCCATTACTTACCCAAGCTTCTATGGCAGGTAAATTGACATCTAAAAATGCTTCCATTGCATTAGCGTTATCATCACCACCTTCCATAAAAATGAAATCGTTTGTGCTTGATAACAATGTTACTACATCAACTGTTTCATATCTCAAGTCTTGCCAATTTCCAACTCCAAAAACATCATCCATTGCATTTTCGTTCCCCATCAGGTTCCAAGGAAGACCAATGTTACTTCTCAAATAAACCTTTCCACCGTCATTATTTGCTTCACCATTAAATTCTTGTAATCCATTTTCTTCAAATTCTGGTTCTGTTGAAGCATCACATGCTAATGTTATATCTTCAGGACAAATAATAACAGGAGCTTCTGTATCTTGAACGGTAATCGTTTGTGATACTTCTACTTCATTTCCACAGATGTCTGCAGCCGACCAGGTTCTTAACAATGTATAATTGTAAGGACAGTCTCCATCCGTACTTACTTCGGTAAAGTTTACTTCTACTGCTTCATCACAAAGATCAGTTGCTGTCACTTCTGGAGCTTCAGACACGGCATTACACTCAACGGTTAAATCCAAAGGAACGCCTGAAAGCACAGGAGGAGTATTATCAAAAATATTGATAACTTGATCACATGAGCTCACATTACCACAGGCATCTGTGGCTGTCCAAGTTCTTACAAAAGTTTCTGGGCAACTACCCATAATCTCTCCATCCATATAATCGAATGTAAATTCATTGCAATTATCTATTGCAGTTGGCATTCCAGTATCGGCTGGATCGACACCAATCTCACAAGACACTTCCGTATCTTCAGGACAGGTAATCGTCGGTGGCGTTTCATCAATGATATAGATTTTCTGTTCGCAAGAAGTTTGGTTTCCACAAAAATCTACTGCGGTCCATGTTCTTACAAAAAAATCACCTTCCAGACAATCATCTGGCAATGCTCCATCGTTGTAAAATACATCTGCTAAACATGGATCTTCTGCCATTGGAATTCCTGTGATATCTGGATCCGTATCAACCGCTTCACATGCAATTACAAACACATTCGGACATGCTATCGTTGGAACGGTATAATCAACAATGGTAATCATTTGCTCACAGGCAGAAATATTTCCACACTCATCCGTTGCAGTCCATGTTCTTATAAATTTTTGTGGACATACTCCAGTAATTGGTCCATCACTATAATCAACTTCTACACTTCCACAATTATCTTCAGCAGATGCCTCCCCAGTAAATTCAGGATCGGAAGATTCCCCACAATGAATGGTTACTGGAGGAGCACAGGTTAATTGTGGACTTACGTTATCTTTCTTCGTAATTAATTGTTCACAGGTAGCAGTATTTCCACAAGCATCAGTTGCTGTCCATGTTCTTATAAATGAAATAGGACACTCACCAGAAATTACTCCGTCTTCATAAGATACGGTAGCGGAAC
This sequence comes from uncultured Saprospiraceae bacterium, assembly GCA_937941765.1. GTDB lineage: Bacteria > Bacteroidota > Bacteroidia > Chitinophagales > Saprospiraceae > CALDGQ01. The sequence continues at coordinate 50,114 of CALDGQ010000056.1, read as the reverse complement.
CACAAGCACTTGTAGCAGTTGCTGATCCTATGACATTCGGATCTGTATCTGCATCTAGACAAATTAATTTTATATCATCTGGACATACAATAATAGGAGGTACATCAAATTCGACAGTTATATTTTGTGTACAAGATGACAAGTTTCCACATAAATCAGTTGCAGTCCATGTTCTTATATAGGTTTGAGTACAACCATCGCTTGTTAGTTCATCCGCATAAGTGATGTTAAATGTATTACAATTATCCTCTGCAGTTGCTGATCCAGTATTGGAAGGATCAAGACTTTCATCGCAAGAGACAGTTACACCATCTGGACAAGCGATTGTTGGTGGTGAATTATCAACGATTGTAATTGTTTGGGTACAAGCTGACGTATTTCCACAAGCATCTGTTGCTGTCCAATTTCTCAATAAAGTTTGTGGACAATTACCTGTTACCGGATCATCTAAATGCGCGAAGGTGACTGTATTACAATTATCATCTACCGTTGGTTCACCCGTATTATCGGGTTCCAAACTTTCATCACAAGATACTTCCGTATTGGTAGGACAAGTGATGGTTGGAGCTTCTTCATCAACAAGGGTAATCGTTTGCATACAAGAAGCGCTGTTGCCGCATTCATCTGTAGCGGTCCAAGTCCTCATAAAGGTTACTGGACAAATTCCGGTTGGATCTCCATCAGTATAAGAAATTGTTGCTACTCCACAATTGTCCGTTGCTGTTGCGGCGACTATTGTTCCTTCTAATCCATATTCTCTAAATAATTCTAATTCGTATTCTTCTGAAATATATTCTTCTAATTCTGGTTCTTCAAATCCAAATTCTTCTTGTTCTGGTACTGTTGAAGCATCACATGCTAATGTTATGTCTTCAGGACAAATAATAACGGGTGCTTCCGTATCTTGAACGGTAATCGTTTGCGACTCTACTACTTCATTTCCACAGTTGTCTGCAGCCGACCAGGTTCTTAACAATGTATAGTTGTAGAGACAGTTCCCATCCGTTCTTTCTTCTGTAAAGTTTACTGTTAGTTCTTCATCACAAAGATCAGTTGCTGTCACTTCCGGTGGTGGAGGAACTGCATCGCACTCAACGGTTACATTCACAGGAATTCCTGAAAGCACAGGCGGCGCATTATCAAAGATATTGATAACTTGAACACATGAGCTTTCGTTATCACAGACATCTATGGCCGTCCAAGTTCTTTCTAAAGTTTGTGGACAATCACCTGTTATCTCCCCATCCATAAAATCGAATGTAAATTCATTGCAATCATCCATAATTGTTGGCATCCCAGTATCGGCAGGATCAACACCAATTTCGCAAGACACATCAATATTCGGAGGACAGGTAATCGTAGGTGGCGTTTCATCCAAGATGTAAATGGTTTGTTTACAAGTTGACGTATTCCCACAGCCATCTGTTGCGGTCCATGTTCTTTCGAATGATAGAATGGTAGCACAGTCACCTGTTGGTTCTGCATCCGAATAGGTAATTGAAAGCATATCGATATTGCATATTTCCTCAACTTCTGGCTCGCCTGTATTATCAGGGTGAATATTTGCTTCCAAATCAGCACAATCAACCGTCACATCTTTTGGGCAGGTCAAGTCAGGAGCAGACTCATCTTCGATTGTAATCTCTTGTTCGCAACTAGTTGTATTTCCACAAGCATCTGTTGCCGTCCAAGTTCTAGTAAATACTTTGACACAATCTCCAATAGGTTCTGAGTCGACATAAGTTATCGCATCTTCTGTTGCAAGTGCACAATTATCTTCTGCAGTTGCTTTTCCAGTAATATTCGTGTCGTCGGTTGAAACGCTACACTCAATGGTTATGTCATCAGGACAATCGATCGTAGGAGGAATGACATCTTTTTTGGATATAATTTGATCGCAGGTTGACGTCCTACCGCAGGCATCTGTTGCGGTCCATGTTCTTATAAATTCCTCTGGACAAGAACCGCTGATTTGACCATCACTAAATTCAATGTCCACAACACAGCCTTCCGCGACTGTTGCATATCCAGTTGCATCTGGATGGGTATTTCCATCCGTACATTCAACTTGTCCCAAGGCAGGGCAAGTGATTGTCGGTGTACAGTCTACTGGAGGTTCTCCATTTTGACAACTACAACCATCCCAAAATTCCATCCCGTTTTCACAGATTCCATCATCGCAAGGTACAGCTGTGGGATATCTAATTACACCAACTAGACAATCAGTGGAATTTCCACTTTCATCTGTAGCTGTTATTTCGAGCGTAGCAAAATCACCAAAATCATATGGAAAAGAAATTGGTTCACCTTCAACAGAATATGTGATGCTTGGATTGGCATCGCAATTATCGGTAACAGAAATAACCGAAGTAATATTACATTCTACGAGATTCTCCTCTAAAAGAAGTGCAACATCACAATTGATCACAGGAGCTTCGGTTTCTTCAATTGCTGTTACGTTTACTGAAAAGCTTTCCACGCATAAAATATCTAAAGCAACATTATCTCCAATATGAAGTTCAAATTCAATTGCTGGATCTAAACCAATAAAATCATCCAGAGAGCCGTTTGCTGGTAAAAAAGTACCAGAAGTAGGACAACCAGATACAATGGAAGCAGCTGATTGATTGAAAGTCACAGTAACTGTGTTGACACCTGTTACGCAATTAACATAATTTTCCATTTGAATCAAGTTCACTGTTCCGAGTGAAGTTGTGAGGTCCATACTAATTTCTGCATCAAAGGTTGAATTGTCGTCAGGATCATCCACCCCGCATTCCTCTGAATCCATTTTTGTGAAGGTCACTTGAACTTCTACTTCGGAAATCTGATATCCGGGAGGAAACGCGCCGGCAAAGTCCACATTATCGTACAATCCGTATGTATTAATATCTCCAGCTGTTTCACCAGAACCATTTTGCCCATCGACAGATACAGTACCAATATCACTTGAACGCTGAACGGTCAGCACATCACATTCAATCAAATGACCAGTCAAATTGTTAGCGAATAAATTTTGTCCGCCAAGTGTAAAACAAAAGACAAGCAAAGCTATTAACATACGCCAATAAGCTGAACCAGGTGGTTTGTTGATAAAAAATGGTAGTTGTGTGTTTGATGTTATATTTGAAATGCTTTGGGTAAAACACCAGGACTTATCCTGATCAAATTTTACATCATTGTAAATTAATGACTGCTCGGATTTTTCTTGTAAAAGATTGTTCATAAGTCATTTTTTAATTTTTGAATAATTTATTTTTAAAAGTCGAATGTTTTCATGTAAGTGTCCATCTAAAAAATATGCTTGTAGTTTCAGTTCTGACATAACAGTATCTGCCCGACTGAGGTCAGGTAGGTTTGGTAACTGGGATGTTTCAATACATAGCTTTAGCTTCAAAGATATTGACCAAAAAAACTGGTCTCTCAGTGTCACCTAAAAAGGTATGTTGCAAGACCGCTGGACTACAAAGCGCCCGAATAGTTTTACATCGCTGTTAAGTATGTATCGAAAAGAAGTAAGGTGTGTAATTGATGTTGAATTTAAATTGTTGTGGATTGACCACAGCATCCTTATTTAAACACTACATCATTTTGGATAAAAAATGCTCGGAATTTCCTTAAAATAGAATCTTCATAAGTCATTGATTTTGATTTAGTTGCAAACTTTTTTTCCCTCTTTTTAATTCTTTTTAGCTTTTTCGAAATTATGTTCAGCTAAAAAATACAGTTAAATTTCAACATAACAATGTAAGCCCGAATCAAGTCAGGTCGACAAAAAGTCATGTTGTTTAGGTAAGGTGTGATAATGAAGTGCATTCTTAGGTGTTAGCGTTCCACTCCATTAATATTCAACAAAGTTGATTTGGTGTAACTCAAACAAATGCATTACTATAAGAAATCGAGAAAAAAATTAAGGTAGGTTTTGGGATGTATTTATAATTTGATTCTCACAGTTAAATTAAAGATAAAAATAATTTGCTTTTAATTATATGATAAATACATCAATTTACGAAGTTGGTTATCATTTTGTGACAAGCAATTACTTTTAAAAAAGTAATTTTTCGTTATTACACAATAATTTTCATTGGCTATTTGTTGTTATGTTAATGCACAAAAAGTTAACAATTCGTTGACCAATGTTTCTATTTTTCCGAATCCATTTAAAGATGCATATACTATTATAAAAAAATTAAATGAAGTGCAATCAACTACCATTGAAGTACGGAATATTTATGGCAGATGTTTTACATGCTGCAGTTTAGAAAATCTAAAGTAAGCTTCTAAGCTCTGAACGATCCCCAACTATTTCAATAGAATTAAAATATCGTTCACGAGACATACACCAACACAACAAAACTATTTTAGCTTAATATGTTAGCAATTTTCGCAACTACAGAATAGTCGAATTTTAATTTTCCAAAGTTTACAAACAAACTTCCAATCAATTTTATATTTTCAAAGTCAAAATACTTCATTTTATTTTTCGTGTGTTAAATTACACCAACTAAACAACACAAAATGAGAAAGTCACTTCATTTATTTGCAATATTTGCACTCCTTTTCATTACTACGAACTCATTTGCACAAAAAAAGAAACGGAATCAAAAAGCGGTTTCCACTTCTGAAGCAATTGATCCAACATTTAAAGACGCCATCAAATTTAGAGAACTCGGTCCATTTAGAGGCGGTCGATCTGCCGCAGTAACTGGCATTCCTGGCAATGACAAGTTGTATTATTTTGGTGCAGCTGGTGGAGGTGTTTGGAAAACAGAAGATGCTGGTGAAACTTATGAAAATATTTCTGATGGATTTTTCGGTGGTTCAATCGGAGCGGTTGCTGTCAGTGAATATGACAACAATGTGATTTATGCTGGAGGTGGAGAAGTGACAGTGAGAGGAAATGTTAGTTCTGGATATGGTATGTGGAAAAGCGTAGATGCAGGTAAAACTTGGGAACAAAAAGGATTAGAAGATTCACGTCATATTGTACGTATCCGTATACATCCACGTGACCCTAACATCGTATTTGCAGCAGCTCTAGGAAATATTTATAAACCCAATGAGCAGCGGGGTATTTTTAAAAGCACGAATGGTGGCGATACTTGGAAAAAAGTATTATTTGTCAATAATGAAGTTGGAGCGGTAGATATTACTTTTGATCCAAATAATCCACGTATACTATATGGTAGCACATGGCGTGTGAAGCGTTCCCCTTATGACATGTCGAGCGGAGGCGAAGGTTCTTCATTATGGAAGAGTACAGATGGTGGTGATACTTGGACAGATATTTCAAAAAATGAAGGGATGCCTAAAGGTACTTTGGGTATCAGCGGCATTACGGTTTCTCCAGCAAATTCTAACAAAGTATGGGCAATAATAGAAGCGGAAGAAGGTGGCGTTTTCAGAAGTGATGATGCTGGTAAAACTTGGACTAAAATAAATAGTGATAGAAAATTACGTCAACGTGCCTGGTACTACACTCGTATTTATGCGAACACTCAAGATGAAAACACAGTCTATGTTTTGAATGTACGTTTTCATAAATCAACAGATGGAGGGAAGACTTTTAATGCTATTCGTACACCACATAGCGATCATCATGATCTTTGGATTGCACCCGAAAATCCACAACGTATGATTATCGCGGATGATGGTGGTGCACAAGTTTCTAACAATGGAGGTGCATCTTGGAGCTCTTATAAGAATCAACCAACTGCTCAGTTTTACAGAGTGACCACAGACGATGATTTTCCATATAGAATTTACGTGGCTCAACAAGATAATTCCGCTATCCGAATCAAGCACCGTTCTTTTGGTGGTTCTATTTCTGAAGATGACTGGGAATCTACTGCTGGTTGTGAATGTGGTCATTTAGCGATTGACCCTACTGATAATGACATTGTTTATGGTGGTTGTTATGATGGATACTTGGGAAGAAAAAATCATAAAACGAATCAAAGTCGAAATATCAGTGTTTGGCCAGACAATCCGATGGGACATGGTGTAGAAGGGATGCGATATCGCTTTCAATGGAACTTTCCAATTTTCTTTTCCAAGCACAATAAAAAACGTTTATATACTTGTTCGAATGTCGTTCATGCAAGTGACAATGGTGGACAAAGTTGGGAAATCATTTCTCCAGATTTAACTACCAATGATTCTACCAAAATGAAATCTTCAGGTGGACCGATTACCAAAGACAATACTTCTGTAGAATATTACTGTACTATTTTTGCAGGTACCGAATCCAATTTTGAAGAAGGAACATTGTGGGTAGGTTCTGATGACGGGTTGGTACATATCACTCGTGATGGCGGTAAGAATTGGAATAACATTACTCCTACAAATTTGCCAAAATGGTGTATGATTAACAGTATCGAAGCGGATCCACATGATGCAGGTGGTGCTTATATCGCAGCAACATCCTATAAGTCTGGTGACTTTAGACCTTATCTTTTTAAGACCAAAAATTACGGGAAAACATGGACAAAAATTGTGAATGGAATTGACAATGAGCACTTCACAAGAGTGGTCAGAGCTGATCCTGAAAAGAAAGATATTTTATATTGTGGAACAGAAACCGGTGCTTATATTTCTTTCAATGATGGCAGTTCTTGGCAACCATTTCAACTGAATTTACCGATTGTACCGATTACGGATATGACCATTAAAAATAACAATCTGATTGTAGCAACACAAGGTCGTAGTGTTTGGTTGATAGATGACTTAAGTTTGGTACATCAAATAAAAGATGCGGATAAAAATGAAGACCTCATTCTATTTCAACCTAAAACAACCTATCGAATGGGCGGTGGCGATTGGTCCAAATCAAAGACTGCAGGCACCAATCATCCAGCTGGTTTGGTATTGAATTACTATCTCAAGGAACTAAAAGACACCTCAACAGTTCGTCTCACTTTTCTAGATACAAAAGGAGAAGAAATAAGAACCTATTCCAATAAAGCCAAAGAAAAATCAGACAAATTAAAAGTCAAAAAAGGGATGAATACTTTCAATTGGAATCTTTCCTACCCTGCTGCAAAAAAATTCGACGGCATGGTGTTATGGTGGGGATCATTGGGTGGACCAAAAGCAATTCCTGGAAAATATCAAGTAAAACTAACAGTAGACGAACGTACTGAAATAGTCGACTTTGAAGTGTTGAAAAATCCTAAAAATGAAAATTCTCAAGCAGATTTTGAAAAACAATTTAAGTTCATCTCAGACATTGGTGATAAGTTGACGGAATCACATGAAGCGATTATTGAAATCCGTGATATTCGGAAACAAATGAAAAATTATTTGAACCGTCTGGCAGATTATGAACATCATGATGCGTTAAAAACGATGTTTGAACAAACTGATTCATCAATGATGGTGATTGAAAAAGCGCTGTATCAAACTAAGAATCAGAGTTCGCAAGATCCACTGAATTTTCCTATAAAATTGACCAATAAACTAGCGCATTTGAATTCGATTACGCGTGGTGGGGATTATCCTCCTACAGATCAAGCAATTGCTGTTAAAGAGGAATTGGTTGAGGAGATTGATATGTATTTGAAAGATTTGGAGACGATTAAAACAGTTGAGATTCCTAAGTTTAATAAAGCGATTCGGGAACGAGAGATTGATGCTATTATTTTGAAGGAGTAGTCTTTTTTACCATTAAAGTAGTTGAGGGATTAAGAAAAATGAAGACATCGAAATGAAGAATTATGAATGTAAAATTCACAACCCGCTCACTACCTTAAACTATTTTGTATTCTGTCCTGTATTAGTTAATAAAATACCCAAAAAGCATATGCTGCATCCCATTTTTATATAGTAAATTAGCTTATTCTAAAAAGAATTTTACCACCTTAATTTCACATCATGAATAAATCAACATTTACTACAATTGCTATTTTGCTGATACTTTTTATTAGTACAATTGCAAATGCACAAAGAACTTGTGGAGCCGACGAATATCATAAGTGGCAATTAGAAAATGATCAAGCATATATCCAACGCATTCAAGAATTGAAAGAATTAGTTTCGAATCACGAAAAAAGTAGTATGTGCACATCACCTTGCACACCTATAGTTGTTCCAATTGCTATCCACTTCAATTCGACAAATCCAGCAGAAGATGCAGTCGCTTTAGATTGTAGCAATGCAAATTGTTTGATGCAAATAATTGATGTTCAGATACAGGAATTGAATGCAGCTTTTAGTGCTACATCTGGTGGAGCGGCTGGCGATTATCAAAAATATCTTGCGTTGAATGCTGCATGTCCGACTGCTTATCCGTTGAGTAATGCCCCTACTCAAGGTCAAGGTGCTTGCATTTCTTTTTGTTTGGCTACGATGAATCATCCTGCCAGTTCTGGTATTCCAAATGGGCAACCAGCTGTAACCGTAGGTCAACATGACTGGCCAAGCGCAGGAGCAGATTGGGCTGGATATTTAAATGTGTTTGTTTCTGATAGCGAACCACCATTGGGTGTTTCTCCTTATCCTGGTTTGGTAAATGGTGATGGTGTGCACGTTCACCCTTCTGCTTTTGGTGGATTAGGACAAAGTTGTACTTCTGGCGGTCTTTTGAATTCATTACCGGAATACAATACTGGAGGAACTACCATCCATGAATTTGGACATTACTTTGGACTACTGCACACGTTTGATGCCTTTGCTTGTGCAACTGATGGAGATATGATGACACCTGGACCTTGCGAGATAACGGATACTCCAAATCAGCAAAGTGACACGGGAGGTGTAATTACTGTTACAAATTGTGTTGATGCTCCTCAAAGTTGTCCTGGACAATATCATGCTTTTTATAGCTATATGGACTATACGGATGATGTGAGTATGGCAATGTTTACCGCGGATCAATCTTTAGCAATGAATTGGCAAGCAAATAATATGACTTTTAAAAGTAATGTTTGTGATGTTTCAATTACGGATTATAGTTCTTTGACTCCTATTTGTAATGGTATTTTGCCAGTTGAGCTTGTTGAATTTTCTGGTCGCTCTAACTCAAATGGAAACCTATTGACTTGGGTTACTGAAACTGAAATTCTAAATAAAGGATTCATTCTCGAGCGTAGCAAAGATGGTTTTAATTTTGAGCAATTGACTTTTGTTGAAGGTGCAGGGACGAGTAATTCAATCAATAATTATGACTATTTAGATGACAAACTTTTGGTGAATGAATATTTTTATCGTTTGGTTCAAATTGATTATGATGGAAACAAAAACTACTCGAAAGTTGTCAACATCAAAAATGATTATCGGGGATCTGCGATTGCAGTTTATCCTAGTTTGTTTAACAATGAAGTAAACGTGGAAATATCCAACAACGCATTTACCACTATAAATTATGAGATTTTTAATGCGGTCGGTCAGTTAAATTCTAAAGGCCAATTACAACCTGGTTTGACAAAATTAGACCTTAGTGATTTAGGAAGTGGAATTTATTTGGTCCGATTTAAGGATATTAATACGGTGGTGCATTCGGAACGGATTGTTAAATTGAAGAATTAAAGAATGTAAAATTAAAAATGTAAAATGTAAAATAGACCGTTGTTACGTCAGACTGTGCGAAAATAGAATACAAACGCCAAGAGGTTAGAAACCTGTGGCTCGGTTAAACAAAAGCGAGCCGAAGGTTTCTAACCTCTCGGTGTTTGGTAAACAACTTTCGTGCATTTCGCACAGTCTGACGTATGCTCAAGTGAGTTCACGAAACAACGGTCTATTTTTAATTCCTTTTTTCAAATAGCAATCTCCTCCACACCAGGTTTGTTTCGAATCAAAGGAGCTTTTGAAATCAAAGCAAACCCAAAAGTCAAGACTCCTAGTCTTCCGACAAACATCAAAAACATTAAGATTATTTTACTGGCATAGGACAACTCACCGGCGATACCCGTAGACAATCCGACTGTACTCAAACTAGAAGTTGCTTCAAATAAAATTTGCTCAAAAGCGAAGTTGTCGCCATCAATTAATAACATTAGCCAAGCTCCTATTGCTAGAATGAAGATATAAAAAACGACAGAGGATATCGCTAAGTAAATATTAGGTGCTGGAATTTCATTTCTGAAAAAAGTAACGTGTTTACGTCGTTTGAGAACGGACAGCAATACTGCAATGATGGCAGTAATAGAAGTCGTCTTAATACCACCACCAGTACCTGCAGGAGACGCACCAATAACCATAAGTAGGATCAACACAAAGATGCCTCCGTGATCGATCGCACTGATATCATAGTTATTGAAACCCACCGTTGTGTGCGCAGAAATACTTTGAAACATGGATATTTTCATTCCTTCCCAACCTAGCGATAACAAATCAGTATTGGAAACATAAATGGCAATAGCTGCTGCTGTCCAGAAAAGAAAAGTACTGAACAAGATGATTTTGGAAGTCAACGTAATGCTTTTTCGTCTCCGAATTATTCTCAACCAAAAATCTAATAACACGATAAACCCGATAGAACCCAATAAAGATAAAACCAGAATCGTAATAGTAATCAACGAGCTGTCTTTAAACGAAGTCATCGAATCTCCAAACAAACTAAATCCAGCAGTACAAAATGCAGAAACGCTGTGAAAAATTGCGTTCCAAATTGGGTTGGCAACCCCCATTTCTTTGAATCCAAAATATAAAAATATCGCTCCGATGATTTCTATCAATATTGTAAAAATAAATACACTGAAAATAAAAGCTTTTAGTGGATATTTTTGCGGTAAATTGAATTCCAGTTTTAATAATCGGGCAGAGATACTGGGTAGTCTGTCAAATTCTTTCAAGATAATAAATGAGCTTAACGCCATGTACCCGACCCCACCTAATTGGATAAAAAACAAGCTAATGAGTTGTCCATAAAAGTTATAGGAAGTTGCAAAATCCGTTGGTGCGATTCCGGTCGTGCTGACGATAGAGACAGCGAAAAACAGGTGATTGATTAGGGTGTTGGATGCATTTTGACTAAAAGGCATTAAGAGAAAAATGAAACACAAAACAGTCAGCAGGAAGTAGCCTTTGATCAAAAATAAAACGGTTGATTGGTCGTCCGTTTTTGTTGTGGATAGCCAGTCTTTGAGTTGAGTCATTTAGTTTTCTCTTTTGTTTAGTGCCTAATTGAATACACTCGTTTTCCCTTTTTTTATTTTAGCATAATCGAATGTTTAGCAATATTACAACAATATTTTAACATGCCAATCTTCATTGTAACTACCCAACAATATTAGCTCCTTCGAATTCATGATTTTCATCAAAACGAACTTCAATATCGTGCCCTCCAAACAAGTCATTTGCGTTGAAATATATAGTTGGGTGACCTTCATCATAAATAGTAATCAAATCGACTTTGACTTCTTTCTTAAACGCTTTTGCAGTAATTTCTTTTTCATCTTCTTCCAACCAGACATCATTTTTCAAAGGTAATAATTCAACAATCATTGCACGCTCAATTTCATCAAGATTTTGAACTAATTTTTCAGCACTTCTGAGGTTGAGTTTCATTTGTTTTTCAGTGGTATTGCTAAAAGAGATATTAACTGGTACATCGTTGATATCTACAACTGATTCAAAATCATCTCTATCAACGTTTAAAATTAGCTTCCCGAAGAAAACATCTTTGATTACATTTTTCTTAATTGTTTCTACAATAACTTCTGGTTCAACATGATTAACAAGCCGCTTAAAATTATCCAACATCTCTTGCTCCGACAAATCAACAAATGATTGTAACTTTCTAATCTCTTTGAAATTTGTTACTGTTTCTCCTTCAGAATGATGAATGGTGATGGTGTCATTTTTTAATGTCACTTTTTTATAAGTCAATGAAACTGGTAATCCAACATAGTATTCACTAGCGCCTTTGCTGTCACAATCAACAAGTACCAATCCTGGTTGCTCTAATGGATAATAATCACTTTCTCCCAAATTCGGAGCATTCAATATTTGAATCTTTTTTTGAAAAACACGCGCTTTATATTTTCGGATAAGTATGAATTTATTTTTTACAATATTAATAGCACTCAATGGATTTGATTTACAATATTCGGTTAAGGTAATCTCTTTCCCACCGTGTTCATCAAGTAATGCTTGTGTAAGACTGGAAATTTCCCATCCAACTTTTTGTTTTTTTTTCATTCTAATTCAATTGCTATTTTATAATCCGCATTCAATTATACTACATTATTTAAACTAATTAAAACCAAGTTTGTTGCTAATTTAATTCCTGAAGTGAAATTGATAATTTTAAAATTAGTATTTTGCAATGAGATCTCTTGTGCAAACTTCAATTAATCAAGATATGAAATACCGACTATTTTTACTCCTTTTAGTCCCACTCTTTTTGAACGGTTGTAGAAAGGATACACCTAATGTATCATTGGTTACTATCCACATCGTACCTGAATATTTCAGAACAACTATAGATTACACTTCAAAGGGATACGCCATTATTTCTGACGATGAAGGAAATGTGCTATCCACCAGCTTATTATCCAACAATACAACTGTAAACATTGAAGGCGATTTCGATTTACAAAATAAGCAATACCATCTTACTTTTGTAACTTACGATAAATGGATTCCATTTGATGATAGTGACCCTGGATTTCATTACACCCTAAAGACTTATTTAGATATTTCTGGTCAAGATGTGCAAATAGCATTTAACCCAAATTCAAGTCAGTTGGCAGATGTACATATAGAAAACATACCAGATTTTCAGATAATAACTTTTAATGGAAGTTTTGCTGGAAGTGGTTATGATTATTCAATGGACGACGCTTCTATTCATCTCGAAGTTCCAGTATCAAATGCACCTGAAGACATTTTTATTTATTGGCAAAAACAAGGATCTCCCGATAGGAAATTTATTTTTTATGAGGAGATGACTGGCCTCCATAATGTAACTTTTAATTATGACGACATACCAGTAATGGAAGATTCCGTTATCGTGACGGCTCCTCAGAACACAACCGTCTATCAAACCGTCTACGGATCAAAAGGTACAGATAATCAATATGTTGAAATTGCTAAAAATGGGACTATTGATGATAACAAAATAACACTACATTTCCCAAATCAAATTTTTGACACTTATTTTGTACTCACAAGTGCCGTTAATGAGAATGGTCGTTATTTTTCAGAAAGATCAATGGATGAAGTAGCAACAGAATATCAACTAGCTGACTTAGATTTTGAGGTCACTGATACCTCGATTGATAAGTATCAAATGGAATGTGATGTGGAATACGATTTTTTCACTTATTATACACTACATGACACTCAACAAGGTTACCTTTTAACTTGGGATATAACAGGAGCTAGTGCGCCTCAAATCAATTTTGACTTATCCAACATTATTGAAAATTTACCTGGTGATCATCCTGTTAGCAATGTAAATTTGGTTCCATCATCAACCCAGATTATTGATTTTAAATCATCTGTTTCTTACGAGCAATTTATTAATGATCATTATGCTAGAGGATACAATCTTAATGATAAGAAGTCTTCGAATCCATATGAGCGTTTTGCAAAACCACATTAGATAAAGGAGGAACAATTTTGTTCCATTTTTCCAAATCAATCTATTATAAGATCATCTTTTTCTATATCGAAATATTCCTTGTTCGCTTTTTTCACTTGAAAATATGCAACGAAAAGTAAGGAGATTGGAAAAAACAAAATGATTAAAACATATTTTGAAAAGGCACTCATTCTTAATTTTTTTTAATTTGAGATAGAAATATCTTTATTCAATTTTTAAACAATTAATCAGCTTCCACTTTCAAATTTTGCTTTTCTGCCCACTCCGTCCATGAGCCATCATAAATATTTTGTCCGGTTTTAAAAACCATTTCACTGGCTAACATAACAATACATGCTGTCATTCCGGAACCACAACTAAAAGCAATTTCCTTTGAATTCGAGGAGACTTCTTTCAAAATACTTTTCAGTTCCGCTTCTGATTTAAATTTACCGTTTTCGAGCACACTTTTATAAGGCACGCTAATAGATTCAGGAATACTTCCACTTTTCAAATGCTTCCTTGGTTCATTTTCTATTCCTAGAAATCGACCTTCAGATCGGGCATCAACGATTGTAAATATTTTCGATTTTACATTTTCTAAAACTTCTTCATAACTTTTTACCTTAGATTTATTGAAGTCTGATTTGAAATTTCCAAGCTCGTAATTTTTGTCTACACGTTTAACAGTTGGATAATCATTGGCCATCCATTCTGGTAATCCACCATTTAAAACATGGACATTGGGATGTCCCATTAGTTTCAATAACCACCAAGCTCTCGGACTTGAATAAATGCCCAGATTGTCAAAAATGATTATTTTGGATGAATTATTGATGCCTAATTTTCGACATTCAATTTCAAATTGTTGAGGTGTAGGAATCGTGTTAGGGAAATTACTATTCTTATTGGTGAAGTTGTTTTTTAGATCGAAAAACCTTGCACCTTTTATAGTGAGGTCTTGATGTGCTGATTTTGTTCCTCCGATAGTTGAAGGTAAACTGGCGTCTAAGATTATTAAGTCATCATCATTTAAATGTTGTTCTAGCCAATCTACAGATACAATTTCATTCATTTGTAAGTTTTAATTCTAAATATAAGACTTATAATTTTCAAAACTCTGAAAAAAATGATTCTAACAACCTAATTCATTATCAAACATCTCTTTTGAATATAGTTTTAGCAATCCATCAAAAATATACTCATCAATTTGTGCTTCGGTAATTCCGGGGTTATTATTTTTCCAAAATCCCTGTACTTTGTTATACTCATTGATTGTTTTGAAGTATTCGAATTGGTAGGCTTTAAAAATTTCTAATTCTTCAAAATCCATTTCTCTTTTTTGAACTACATTTCCTTGATAGATTTCTAAGTACTTGAATTTATGTGTCTCCAATTCACTATCATATTCTCATCTGAAATCATCGATTCTTATTAATCCAGAAAACCAATCAAATTTTTTGTTGTTGGGAAATAAATCTTTTACGACTTTTGCATTGAGATCAGCATTTTTAAATATTTCTATTTCTCTGACATATAATTGCTGATCCTTTATTTCAAAAGTGGCAATGTATCCTCGCCATAAAGCTGTTTCCTTTAACTCCGATTCTGGTTTTTTATTCGGAAATTCTCTAAAATAACGTTCTAATAATTCTACATTAAGACCGTATTCGTTTTCATTATAAATTAAACGGTCTCGGATTTGTCTTGTCATAACATTGTTATTTATCTTTCAATTTTCCGATTCCTGATGCTAACATATTTTTTCGTTAAACGAATATTTTTATGCATCTCCCTTTCAAAGTTACTTAATCGAATTATGGTGTCTTTTTTATTTTTAGCTACGGAAGTATAATCGGTAGCTCCTGTAATACGGTTGCCATTTTGTAAATCAGGATTTCTTCTTTTTCCTTTTCTTTGGTGTTGATTTTAGTTTCCTTAATTGTTTTAGTTGGGGTTGTTTTTTCTGAACTCCCATTGAAGGAAATAAAGCATGTAGAAAAAAGGAATCGTATTGATTTAGGGATGATTGACATTTCGGAAAAACCAATATTTTTCATTAATTAAAATTTATTTAAAAAAAATCTTCATCCATAACTAAATTACATTATTTATTTAAATAAAAAAAGAACGTAGTTTCATGATTATCCAAACTTAAAATCCCACATTTTTCAATGTTGAAAAATGCAGGATTATAAGAACCAATTTATTCAAAATATTAAAACTCCAATTTATATTCTATGACAGGATAAAAACCCAGTTGGTTGGTGATATCAATTTCATTTGTTCTGTTATTATAGCTTTGACCAAATACATTTTTATTGTTAAATAAGTTTTGTAAATCAACCGACCAGGACTGACTAAAACGTTTTAAATTTTGACGTATTGAAATTTTCAGATCTGTTCGAAAGTAATCATCAAACTGTTGATCAAAAGCTGCTGACTTAACGAGTACTGCTTCCCCTTCTGCAATTGAAGCATCTAGATCAATCGGCGTATATCTTCGCCCACCTGCCATTGTAATTTTAGTGTCGAGTGCAACTGAATATTTATCATTCAATTTAAATTCTTTTCCAGTTAAAATATTGGCAACATATCCATTGTCGAAAGCCGTACTATAGGTGTTTCCATCACTAGCTTTATAGGTTGATTTAAAAACAGAAAGTGTTGACATGAGATAAAATCCTTTGTTGAAAGTTCTTTCCAATGTCAATTCCAAACCGATATTTTTTCCAGTTCCTTCATTGACCAAACTATCTCTACTTGGAATATTGAAGTCTGCACCTAAATTGATGGTTGAAAAAGTGGAAGGCTTACTTTCCACCGGTATGTCTGATAAATTTTGATAATAAAATTCAGATTTCAGATTCCACTTTTCAGCAAATCCCCATTTCAATCCCAAGACTGCTTGATCACTTTTTGTCATATCCAAGTCTTCATTGGTTTTGATGTAGCTACCATCTTCTAGTTGTGTTTCTATGGTATACAGTTGGTAATCTTGTAATTTTGAATGTCTTCCGACACCAAAACTCATGCTTAATGATGGAGAAAAGTCATATTTCAAATTGAAGCGAGGTTCTGCAACTGCAGTGTTATTTAAATAAAATTGTTGACTAAAAATTCCTAAGTTTAGCGTTAGTCTTTCATTGTATTTATATTGCCACTGCGCATATGATTGAGCCAAAATTGAGCTTCCATCAAAATCTCTTAAAATTCTAAAATCATTGTTATTAGTAAGTGTGCTGTCAATAAAATTAAAGGATAGTTGATTAATCGTCGCTCCTACAATCAAGCTATGTTTTTTATTAAACTTGTTTTTATATTGATAAGCAGCCGTCAATCGATCTTGACTTGAATCATCTCTGTAAACTGGTGTTACTTCAAAATCACTACTCAAGGTATCCACTTCTGTGTTTGCAGCAGAATTGGAATAACTTAAAGTAAATTTTCCATAAGAATGATTGTTGTAATAGTGTTTGTTCGTCAAACCATACACTTGCATTTTTGTTTTGTAGTACAAGTTTTGATTGTTGTCGGAAAATAAATTTGGTGATTCTGATGTTTCAAGGTCCGATAAAAAATCAATCCCTGAATTTCCAGCAATTCCAAACATTGAAAAGGATCCCAGTTTTTCTGTAGGTAAATTGATGTGAAAACTTAAATCTTGATATCTCGGAATCGCATCACCTGTACCTGTTCCACCACCAGAATTTCCACCGAGTTTGCTAATCAGGTCAATTACAGAATACCGATAGTTGACCAAAAAATTTCCGCCTTTTTTTCCCAGAGGTCCTTCTAACCCACCTTCGAAACCATTGAAACTTATGCCAAACAAACCTTCTATTTTGTCTTTGTTTCCTTTTCTCATTGTTAAATCAAAAACTCCAGATAAGGCATTTCCATAAACAGAAGGGAAAGCACCTGTCATAAAAACCGAATTTGTCAATAAATTGTTATTGAGCATACTTACGGGACCACCTGTTGCACCCAACGCACCGAAGTGACTTGGATTGGGAATATCCACTCCATTCATTCTCCACAATAAACCTGATGGTGAATTTCCTCTAATAATGATATCATTTCGAGAATCATCATTAGCAGAAACACCTGCAAATCCAGCAGCCATTCTAGCGACATCACTTCTGCTACCTGCAAAACGAGTTGCTAATGCTGAGTTAAAAACTTGCAAACTGACCGTACCAATTTCTGCAGCTTTTACATCTTGTTCTTTGACCGCAGTCACTTCGACTTCGATATTATATAAGTCTTCTTCCAATAAAAAATCTTGGACAAATTCTTTTCCTGAAGTCACCAAAACACTTCCTGTTACGGCACTTTTGTACCCTATATAAGAGCAACCCAATCGATATCTACCAACCGGTAAATCTTCAAATTTATAGTATCCATCGATATCCGTTACTGCACCAATAATTGGGTCTGAATCCAATATAAATAGATTGGCACCTATCAGCGGCAGCCCAGTTGCTTTTTCAGTTACTTGACCTTTAATATTTTGTACAAGTTGGTCTTGACCATTGGCAAATTGAAACATCAGTACAAATACCAGAATCAGATAATAATTTCTTTTATTCATCACTTTAATTGTTTATTTAGCTGCAATCTACAATGGTTGTTAGTTGCAATTTTGAATAAGTGACAACGGCAAAGGTTGAGGGATATCTATCAAATCAAAAGTGATGTTTGTAAAGCGGCAGGGACGAATAACAAGCTTAATTTGGACCTATTCCTGCTATTTTGATTGGTTAAAATAACTTTTTACGTCATTGATATATTTACGAGATACCGGTACCACGTCCTCATAATTGTGGAGTGTTAGCTTCAAGCCTTGCGCATTCCCATTGACCTCTTTGACTTGATCTAAATTGACGATGTAGGAGCGATGACATCTTATAATATTTGGAAATGAATTCTCTGCTTCCAACAATTTGAGGGTTGTTCGATGCATTGATTTAGAATATTGATTATCGGCAAATTGATGTAAATGTGCGTAATTACCATCTGATTCAAGGAACAACAAATTTTCCATATTTAATTGCTTTTTCTCTTGTTCCCCAGAAATAAAATAGTATTGTTTGGCAGTGGTTTTGAATTCAGCAGTTGTAGGTTCAGATGTTATTAATTTGGCAGTTTCGAATTCTTTAGTTTGCTTTTGATTCACTGGTAATTTTATTTCTTGACTAGCTAGAATATTTGCTTTTGTCAGGCGATTGAACTGGATCAATGTCAAAAAAGAAATCGGAAAAATAGCGACTAAAAAAGTATTCCATATCATTCCTAAATAAGAGTGTGTTTCTGGATGTGCAATAAAATTATTGGCATATATACTGTTGGCCAATCCAATAAGTAATACCATGAAAATATTGACAATTAATTCTTTTCCAATCGTATAGTTCTTTTCAAGAAAAAAATTGGTAAACATTTTTGGTAGCACAAAGTAGATAAATAGCATCACAGTAAATGAAACGAATCCAAAACCAATCGTTTTTATTATAGTATTGGCATCTCTCGATTCTGATATTCCAAAAGGCATAAAAATTAATAAAAAAGCAGCAACAAAAGTACCGACTAAAGCGGCTACATAAAAATTAATTTTATGCCCAAAAGTACATGGAAACGGTTGCTTCAAAAATGAAATCATATCGAGAACAAGTTGCTATTAATTTGCATGACTAAAAGTAAAAAATATTTGGTCATTATAAATATCCATTCGATGAATCGCTTATTTTTTATTCACAAATTTCTTTTTTGAATAGTAACTTCATTTTATAAATTAACTTTCTTCAATTTAAATATCAAAAACAACGGGATGCGATTTCTTCTTTTAAATTCCTCCTTATCTTTGAAATTTACTTTTTGTGGTTTTGATTCTCTTATTTCTACTACTTCCAAATTCGTTTTTTTGAAAAGCTTCCAATACGTTTCGATGGTTTTATGATACTTTATCACGTTTTTACCGATCCATTGATTGATTCGTTCACCACAATCAAAATAATTGTCAACGATCCAGTTTTCTCTTTTCACTTTTAAGTGATAGGATTCATAACTACTAGTGATGATTGGATGTTCCACGGAAAAAACAAAGATGCCTTCTTCATTTAAACTTTTGTGAATTCTTGTTAATAAACTTTCTAAGTCTTCAATATAATGCAGCACCAAACGGGAGAGAACGATATCATATTTTACTTTTTCAAATGGCACTAGTTCAATATCACCGACTTCAATATTCGCAGTGTAATTACCCATTCTTTCAAGAGGTATATCGTTTTTTAAATTTGCCATTGCTAGATCAGACATCTTTTTCGAGCCTTCAATGCCATGATAATATCTAGCACCTCTTTTTAACAATTTAATTCCGTATTTACCATCACCACATCCTAAATCTAAAATGGATTTTTCTTCCACATTTCCAATGAGTTCATCAATGATCGGTTGTTCAATTAATTCATTTGGTGCGTTTCCTCTTTTTCTTCTTTCGTTGTAGACTTCGAAGAAATCTTCTTGATCGTAAACGGAATAACTTTTAAAATTCATTATATTTTGATTAAATAAATTTTCCTGTCAGAGCATCCAGTATAATTTGATGATCGTCCACATCTTTTAAACCAGAAACGGATACCACTGCAACCATACCGGCAGTTTTTACAAAAATTGGAATCGCACCTCCTTTCGCTACATACTCGTTTTCATCCAAAGCAAATGTTTTTCCTAAAGTCATATTTCCATTTGCTAAATCCTCTTTTATGCTAAGCGAGCTTTCTTCAAAATGTTTGGTAATATTCGCTTTTCTTTTCAACCAATTGTGTTTGTCTTTTGGCAAACCATCTCCTACAAAAAGAAAAATAGTGTGATTCAATCTTTCTATTTGGACTGCAATGTTTTGATTTCTTTCTTTTGCTAGATTGACAATCGCCATTCCCATTTCTAGTCCTATGGTGTTGGTGAATTTTTCTAACTCTATTTTTCTTATGGTTTTATTTTCCATGATTAGTTTCAGTTCTTGGTTTCAGTTCTTGGTTTTATTTCTTTTCATTTTACTCTTTTGCCGACTTGCTGTTAGAATATTTGAAGTCAAAATTAATAATTTCTGCTACGGTTGAGGTAGATTTCTCCACTACGGTCGAAATCTGAAATTCATTATATTGCTTGATCCCTCAATATCTTGGCACGGCCAAAATTCGGGATGACAAGCAAATTATTAACTTCCAGAAATTAATAACTAGTAATCACCTAAAAGGAAAAGGTAAACAAAATATGCAATAGGCCTTAACCTTAATATCTGGCACTGACGTAATTTATTTGTTAAGGATATCTTCAACAGAAGTAGGATTTCTACTAGAATGGATAATTGCTAGAATTTCAATAATCTTAGCCGATAAAAGATAGATAATAATGTGATTTTTATATTTACAACATCTATATCCTACCTCTTTTAATTTTTTATTTATACAAGGACCACATGCTTCCGGATGCTTTTCCAATTTCTTGACAGAATCATAGATACCATCAATATATTTATCTGCTGATTTTTCGCTTTTTTCAATGATGTATTCATGTATTTCAGCCATCATTTCTAATGCTGAAAACGACCACACAATTTTTATTTTCTCTTCCAACTATTGATTTGTTTTTTGACATCTTCCATAGAAAAGGATTTCCCATCCTTAATTTCTTCTCTTGAATTATTCAAGATATTATTAAGTGTATCCGCATCTAATTTTTCACCTTCGGTAACTAAATCTTTAGTTGAATTAATGGATTCAACGACACCAAGACTGCTCAGCTGATGCATGATTGCAATGAACTCTTTGATATTAGTCTTGCTTACATTTATATGATAGGTCATTTTATATTTTATATTTTAAAAAACCAAGTATGTGAATATTTAACGATTCTCATTAGCTAATTAATCTAAATATCGGTTTTTTTTGTCATTTTAACAATTAGTGTTTAACGTTTTATCTTGATTAAAGAATGCTATTTTGCACATTAGTCTTATAAAACGCATCGATTTGAAATATTTTCAACTTCACTTTGAGCTGTTATTTTTGTTAACGAGCATATAAAATCCTATTGAACAAACAAAACATAAAGTCCATGCTATGATTCGTGCGTTAGATTGATAATAACTGTTTGATTCAAAATTGTTCATTATTAAATAAAAAATAGGTGTTGTAAGCGTCAGAATAAAACCTGTTAACAGCAATTGTAATTTTTTTGTTAGATTCAGTTTTTGAAGTCCTATTACAATTGGAAAATATACTAGAAAACTAAGCATCATCGGTATCCAATTGTAAAATAAGGCACCACCAATCATGCTAATTAAATTCATATCAGGTGCTGCAGGAAAATTACTAATAGTTTCAGGAAGATAGGTTTCGTAAGTTAGATTATATTTCATGATTATAAAATAAAAGATCATGAAAGACAAGTCTTTTATCAAAATGTGGATTGGAAATAGTCTTGTTCCTGATGTTGATTGTTTGCTTAAACTATCCATTTTTTAAACCATTAAAAGTATTGGCATTTAGCGGGTTGCTCCAAACGAATTCACCTTTGACTTGTTTTGATCAGGAATTAACATAAGTTAAATGACATGGTTGCGAATTGGGTTTATGTTGTTATCAGTGTAAAATATTTAATTTACTACTACACCGACCTAAATCTTACTACCCTCAATCTCCTTCAATTTAATTTCATTAGCAGCTTTCAACCGATCGAGTTGTGCTAACAAAATATCTTTTTTCTCCTTAAAATAAATCTCCCAATTTTCAATACTGCTGACTGCTTTGTACGATGATTCTCCTTTCAATTGATCCAATTTTTCTTGCCAAGCTTCTAATTTTTGAGTCAAACTTTTGAAAGTACTGGCTAGTTTTTTCAGCTCCGTGATTCCTTCGGATTTGGGTAACATGATACCGGATTTTAATTGTTGGTTGATTTCACGGATCTTTTCCAAGTCATTGGCTTTGTAGGCTTGATTCAATTCTACAAATATTTCTTCGGCTTGACCATGGAGTTCTTCCACTACTCTATCTGGGTGACATTTTAGAGAAGTTTGACGGTACAATTTTTTGAGTTCTTTTTGTTCTTCTCTGGTCAGTGTTTTTATGGTTTCCTTTTTTGATTCTTCGTAGGATTTGGTGTATTCTTCATGATCTTTTTCGGCTTCTTCCAATGCTTCTTTTTCGGCGTTGATTTCAGCTTTTACTTTTGTTTGATACAACAATTGCTGCAACACTTCACCTAACACATCCGTGTGCATCTTACTGAATTTGTGTAATAATTTTTGAGTTTCGTTATATTCAGTACTGATCGTTGCAATTTCATCTTCCAGCATTTGAATTTCGCGTCGATAACTATCAATTGGTGGATCGATACAAGCTCTTAAAGTCTGATGAGATTGTGTGAATGTTTTGATTAATGCCAATGCTTCCTCGAATGCTTTTTGATTCAGCTGCTCAAGAATCTGTGCGATATTAGGATCGACACTAAATGGCTCAATCTCTTTTAATCTCAAATGAATAAATTCTGTATCACCAATGCTCAGCAAGGTTTTGAGCACTTCTATTTTTTTTAATAATCCAACAATAGGATTGGAAGGTTTAACTTCGTTTTCAGATAGCTGTTGAACTTTCAATAAGTAATCAAATTCGATATCAAATCCAATGGCAAGAGATGGAATATTTTCATAAATAGTGATCGCAACATCTTCGGATTCCTTGCGATATCCCCATTGATAATTTCCAGTCAATACGGTGTTATTGTCAATGACACCAAATTTATGATCGATAAAATAGTCTTTATAGTCATTGTTCAATCCTATTATTTGAACGCCTTTACTTCTCAATTCTTGAAAACCAGTATTATTCAGATGTGCATCATTTTCTTTGACCAAAATCAATTTGACCTCCACACCTTCAATTGCTTTTTTTAATAACAGTCCTTGCAATCCTTTATCTGCTATCCAACCAATGGCCAAATGGATTTGATTGGTAGCCGCCGTTAAGTGCTTAATGATAAAAGGTCGAATTTCTTGTTGCAGATAAGTGGATTGTTTCAAAGTTGTAATTAGTTTGTTTTTTTTGAGTAATAATTTTGAAACGAAGGCTACCTGCCTCTTCTTCGTCTAGTAGTTATTTTTTCAATTGCTTTTTGAGCACCAGGGTGATTCATTGACAATGCGATTTCCAAATCCTGAAGGGCTTCTGCTTCATTCATTAAATCAAATTGCGCAACTCCTCTGTTATAATAGGCATTAGCTGCTTTCGGATCCATCTGTATGACCATGGTAAAATCTGCAATCGCACCTCGAAGATGTGTTAATTGATAACGTGCTTCACCCCGATTGGCATATGCATTGATATCATCTGGTCTCAATCGGATGGAAGCAGTAAAATCTGCCACCGCACCTCTATAATTTTTTACATCAATTCTGGCAAAACCTCTGTTATACCAAGCTTCAACATGATTTGGATCGATATCAATCGTTTTTGAAAAATCTTCAATCGCATTCGAAAATTTTTTCAAATCATAAAAAGCATAACCTCTACTAAAGTATGCTTGACTGTGATTGGGATCCAATGTGATGGCTTTTGTGAAATCAGTGATTGCTGCAGGGAAGTCTTCTAAGTCATAATGCATAAACCCTCTTTCCAAATAAATTTC
This sequence comes from uncultured Saprospiraceae bacterium, assembly GCA_937941765.1. Classification (GTDB taxonomy): domain Bacteria; phylum Bacteroidota; class Bacteroidia; order Chitinophagales; family Saprospiraceae; genus CALDGQ01. Next base: position 25,900 of record CALDGQ010000056.1, on the reverse strand, counting down.
AATATCTGTAGAATCGTATTGGATTGCCAATTCAAAATCCTCGAATGCATCTGCAATATCACCTAATTTCATTCGTGCAATCGCACTATATCGGTAAGGAGTTGAAAATTCCGGTGTAATTTCAATGGCTTTATTGCAAGCGTCAATGGCTTCAGGATATGATGCCGCTTCTAAATATTGTTTTGCCTCATCCAACCAATTGGTGGATTCTTTCTTTAACAATTTATCAGTCAACCCAATTTGAAGCTTCGTAAAATTGATTAAGCCCTGATTCTGAACTACTAAGCTTTTATTTTTATCAATTTTTTTCATGCGACATTATTTCTAACATTTGAACCAGATAGCGCTCCGATTATTTGTACCCTAAATATCTAAAAAAGTAAGCGTAGGAATAAATAAAATCATTTATCTATTATATATTTTTTTAAAAGGCATTTGTTTTTATTTAAATTTCTTATTTTTGAGCATAATCTCAGATAGATTAAAATCGTACCTATTGACTCCAAATTTTAATCTATTTTATTCCCCAGTTTTCTTTTCTAAAACACCTGCTTGTATACCCCACAAGTAAGTTGGACCAAATTTAAACAAACTTTTATAGGCTTGAACTTTGACTAGAATCGAGTTTAACAATCTGAATGACTGTTAAATATGCTATTCTATTTCCAACAAAAAATAACAATATAATTGTAATCATAATTGCTATGATTTTCGCAACACTGTGCCTTAATACATAGTATAATTACATATAACTACTTAATTTAATAACAAAATAATTAAAAGACATCCAGGTAATGAAAAACGGCAAACAAAAATTTATCAATCGGCTACAAAATGTTGCTGGTTTAAATGCAAACCAATCTGAAAAAGTTTACACGATGCTTTTGGATCAAAACGTAATTCCATCTCATGAGGTGATTAAAACGGTTGAGATCATCAAGGAAGTACCAGTTGAAGTTTTAAAAACGGTAGAAGTAATCAAAGAGGTCGAAGTGGTCAAAGAAATTCACGCAGAAGTATACCGTGATAGAACGAAATTCCAAGAAGTGGAAGTAATGCGTGAAAAGCCAGTAGAAGTTGTTCGCGAAGTCAACGTCTTCCAGCCGATTAATGTAAGCAGAGAAGTAGCAGTTGAAGTCATTAGAGAAGTGACAAATGTACAAGAAGTGGAAGTGATCAAAGAAGTGCCTGTACAGGTAACAAATGAAGTAGAAGTTTTTAAAGAAGTTTCAATGGTCAAAGAAGTACCTGTTGAAATGAATAATGTGCAGGAGGTAATCAAGGAGGTGACTGTCATTAAAGAAGTAGCCGTTCCTGTTTATACGGATAGAGAAGTTATTAAAAGAATTGAAGTAGTTAAAGAAGTGCCTGTTGAAGTCATCAAGGAAGTACAAGTCATTCAGGAAGTTGAGGTGATCAAGGAAGTACCTGTTGAAGTAATCAAGGAAGTGGAAGTGATTAAGGAAGTAGTTGTGAAAGAAGAAGTCCCGGTTGAAGTCATCAAGGAAATTGAAAAAATTAAAGAAGTAGTGGTGATCAAGGAAATCCCTGTTCCTGTCATCCAAGAAGTTGAGGTCATCAAAGAAATTGAAATTATCAAAGAAGTCCCTGTTGAAGTAATCAAAGAAGTAGTCAAACTACAAGAAGTAGAAGTGGTGAAAGAGATTGCTGTTGAGGTAGAAAATGTGATTCATAAAGTAGATGTAGTTCATGTTAACAAAGAAATTACAGTTCCATTAACAGAGTCCATCGAAAAAATGAAAATAGTGGAAGCAGTCAGAGAAGTATCTGTTCCTGTTGAAACTGTTTTGGAAAAAATCAAAGAAGTAGAAGTATTCAAAGAAGTACCGGTTCCTGTTGAAAATAGAGTTGAAACGATCAAGGAAATTGAGCTAACTAAAGAAGTACCAGTTGTTACAAATAACACGATAGAGACGATTAAGGAAGTAACTTTGAAAGTTGAAGTGCCTATTACTTTGAATAAGACAAATGAAGTAATTAAAGAAGTACAAACAACTATCGAAAAACCAGTTGTAGTAACGAACGAAGTAGAGGTCATTAAAGAAATCGAAATTATCCAAGAAGTACCGGTTGAAGTTGTTGTTTCTGAAACGAAGTTCCAGGAAGTTGAAGTTATCAAAGAAGTACCTGTAGCTGTAGTTGAAGAAGTTGAAGTGGTTAAAACAGTACCTACCCTTCAGGAAGTGCCAGTTACATTGGTCAATACTGTTGAAGTATTAAAGACGGTTGATGTGAATAAGGAAATTCCAGTTGAAGTAACCAACGAAGTACAAGTAACAAGAGATGTAATCAAGGAAGTACCGGTTGAAATTATTAAAGAAGTAGAAGTTGTAAGAGAGGTAGAAGTAGAAGTGATCAAAGAAGTAGAGGTCATCAAAGAGGTGATCAAAACGGTAGAAGTCATCAAAGAAGTGCCAGTAGAAGTGATCAAGGAAGTGGAAGTGATTAGAGAAGTGGAAGTGATCAAGGAAGTGCCTGTTGAAGTAATCAAAGAAGTACAAGTTTCTAGAAAAGGAGAAGAGACTAGCCGTAGCGTGGTCGATCGTCCAAATCTAAAAACTTACCGTACTGGTAAAGAACGGATGATCAGAACAGGCAAAAGAGTGGATGATGAAACGAGAAGAACAGTTGAGACTGGTAAAACAGAATACATTTCTAAAACGGTAAATGAAGTGAACGAAGTAAATAAGGTAAATGAAGTGGACGAAAGTATGTTTCCATCAGAAATTAGAGAAGTATCGGAGGAAGAATACAACAGAATCGCAGGTTCTGAATCAACTTACCTTACAAAAGAAGATTACGAGGAAGCAACCGCTAACAGTGTTGAAGTAACCGGAAAAAGAATGACTGATACAAAGTCTACAACAACTGCTAAAAAAGGCAGCAAGAAAACAAGCGGTGTCAAAGTATCAAAGTCTAGTAAGAAAACTTCTAAGAAATCTTCAACAGAAGTTTATAAAGATGAAACGTACGGTTTGAAATCAGATAACTTACAAGTTGTTGAAGGAATCGGACCAAAAATTAACCAACTTCTAGCGAAGGACGGAATTGTTACTTGGAGACAATTAGGAGATGCAAAAGTAAGTAGATTGAAAGATATCTTATCTGCTGCAGGACCTAGATACCAAATGCACAATCCTACGAGCTGGCCAAAACAATCTGCACTCGCAGCTGATGGCAACTGGGATAAGTTGATTAAATTACAAAAAGATTTGGATGGTGGAAAGTCAACTGACAATAAATCTTCTGCTTCTAAATTTGAAAAGATGATGATTAAAAAAGGTAAGATCAAAGGATAAATTGAACTTATTTTTTAGATAGAAATAATTTGGGAACGCATTGTTTGATGTGTTCCCATTTTTTTTACCCAATCCCTTTTTGAATGGATTCTGCTAGGCAGGCTTCCGACTTTTTACCCATATATTTTTTGCTGGGTGCATTTTTTTACATTATTACCATGCGCTAGATCCACCCCGAACTGCGTTCGACCCTCCTTGGAAAAGGAGGGTGAGTGGGTGAGTACGCGAGTCATACGCGAGGAGTACGCATACACACGTAACAAGATCATGCACTCCCCTTCCTTTTTTAAAGCTACCGTTTATACATAAGTTGAAAAAGCTCCAACGGAGCGACATCAAATAGCCTAGTGTCCGAAAAGCTTTCGGGACGCTAGGTTATTTGATGTCATTCCAAGTGTTTTGGCGCGCATTTTTGTGTCAAAAATCGTGACAAAACACTTCTTGAAGATTCAATTTTTTATCTAACTAGAGATGTGTAAAAACGGTAGCTCTTTTAAAGGGAAGGGAAGTTCGACTCCGATAGCTATCGGAGTCAAAGTCGGTACAGGGATGGGTAACCTACTCCTTCTTCTTACGCTGAATCTGCCGAATCAATCGTTGTGTATACAACAATTGCGTATCCATATCAGAAAGAATTTCCAAGATAGAAGGTTCATATTTTGCTGTAGGCTGAATAGCTTCCATTTCTTTATCAAAGCAAGTTGTATAAAGTTTGGTCGTAGAAATTCCAACTGCTAAACCGGATTTATTTAATAATTTGGAAATCGCATTGGCTCTGAATATTTTGGTACCGCCTGTTTCTTCACCGATAATAACGCCCATTTGATAACATTGAAAAGTGGATGCAAAACTTGAGGAGGCAGAGTAAGAATCTCTGTTGATTAATAAGTAACAATCACCTTTGAATTCATATTTTTCGGTGATCGGCTTTTCATTAAAAAATGCTTCTTCTTCTACATAAGCACCCGCTTTCTTACTAATAATTGAATTAAAATCAACATAGTGATTACGGGTTGGTATATTTTGACGATTGGTTCTAAGTGAAGGCCATCTATCGAAAACATAATTCTTATAAGGATTACTTACTTTCATGGTTGATTTAGCCATCGTCTTAAAATAAGTATCTGAGATATAATGAAAAAGACAAGAAGATACTTTTGGCCATCCACCAAAATTTCCTCTTACATCAATTATCAATGAATGAATTTTATCATTCCTTATTTCTCTAAATGTCTTATTTAGAAATATCTTATAACTTTGTAAATCAGGTACTGAAAAAGAAAAAATACTAATCATTCCTACCCCTTCACTGACTTTGTTGTAAGCATATGGATCTATATTGTTAGATGCAGTTGAATAGTTGCTTTCAAATGAATCTGTGGATTTTTTGACTGATCTATTTTCTTTGCGCTCTTTGAATTGTTCTTTTCTCAATTGCTTCCATTCCTTTTTGGGGATGTTTTCTACATTAATTGAAACGGTATCTGCAGAAAAATATTCCAACACCGTATTTTCAGAAAAACCGAAAGCTAGATAAAGATATTTTTCAAAAGCGCTATCAATTATGGTGTTTCTAAAATTTTTACGCTCATAAGATATATACGGATCGATTATTTCTAAAAACTTAGGAACAGATATTCCATTGATTGATAAAATTTGTGCACCAACTGGAATCGTTTCATTTGTTAAATTATTGACAACATAGAGTTGATCATCATTCGTCAAAAACACTTCATACGGAAAGAGTCCAAATGCTTCGCGCTGCTCTAACAACCAATCTTTAGGCAATACCACTTGACTATGACCATCCTTTATCAATGCGACCAAAGAAGCTGTTTTTTTATAAAACTCCAAAACCGTATGAGGTTCATTTAAAGAAGATTCAATTGCTGCAATTGTCTTGTTAAAATCTGACTCTGATATATGTGTGTACGGATCTGGGTGTGCTCCGATCATTTCTTTCAGCGTATCAAAATCTTTGAGTAGTTTTTTGGAAGGGATCGCCTCGTCATCTTGAGCGATTGTAAAAAACGGAAGTAGGAATAAAATACTTACACAAAATAGTAGTTTGTTTATAAAATGATGGTGCATAATATGTTTAGGTTTGTTATGACTTATTGAAGCCACTAAACTACCAATAAATTAAATATTTTTTGATTCACTTCAAATGAATCTAAACAGGTCCGTTTTAATGAACGTCTTTATGGTGTTTTAAAGCTATTCAAAACCAATAAAATACGCATCCGTTCTTGCAAATTACCTCCTTCGAATTTTTTAACAACACTTAACTTTATGCTGTTTTCAAGCTTCAGTTTTGTATTTGTTTATTTCCTACAATTTTCAAATAATTATCAATATTTAATTAAACATCTCAACTATTTGTGATTACAGATTACTCCAAATGTTACCATAAGTCAACAATATGATATCATAGGTCAAGTGAGAAAACGGTCTATATATTAACTTTAACCATAATGTGTTTTCGACCTCAGACAAGGCATTTATGCTCGGTTCAATGTTACTTGTATTCATTTAATAACCTAAAAATTAAGTCACATGAAAACATTCAACTTTTTCGATACCAAATATTTATTCCTATTATTTTTTATCCAATTAGGTATATCTAGTAATGCAGCTGTCATTTCTGGTCAGGTATGGATTGACATCAATAACAATGGTATTAAAGAACCTTTAGAAACATTGATTACAAACGAAACGGTAGAACTCTACTCTACTGTTTTTGGTTTCCAAACCAACACTACCACTGACTCCAATGGTCAATATTCTTTCGACAATTTGGGAACTGGAACTTACTATGTAAAAATTTCAACTACATTTAATAACTTGACACAATATAATGTGGGCAATGATGATTCCATAGATAATGATTTTAGTTGTTTAGGTACCACCGTTAATATTTTTGTGAGTGATGTTTTTGATGCTACCGATGTGGATGCAGGCTTAGGCAATGGATTGTGTTCATATTGTTATAATGGTGCTCCTTTTTTCAGTTGCCCAGCCGATGTCACTTTACAAGATTGCACGGTCGATGCAAATGATTTTTCTTTAACTGGGGAGCCAATTTTTTACTCGAATTGTAACGTGAGCATTCAATATATTGATGAATTTATCCCGAATTGCCCTCCAGAAATTGAAAGATATTTCTACATTATAGACATGGATGGTAATTTCTACAGTTGTGTTCAAAACATCACTTTTGCAGCAGATAATATATCACCAGTTATGACTTGTCCTTCTACCTTGCTTCTAGAAGTAACCCAAAGTTGTGATATTTTTACAACCATAATTGGTCCTACTGCTGTTGACAATTGTTCAAATTTTGTACCTATCACTTATGAAATCAATGATATTTCAGGAAATATTTTGGAATCAGGAATTGGTTCTACCATCAACACAGAATTCACAATAGGAACCTATGTAATTAATTGGACAGCAACGGATGATTGTGGGAATCAGAGTTTCTGCACTCAAAACATCTATGTCATTGATCAAATTGCACCTAACATTATTGCAACGAATTTAACGTTTTTATTATCTCCTTTCGAGCCAACAACTATACTCGCTGATGATTTTAATATTGCAACCACCGACAATTGCGGTCCTTTTACCTTATGGCTTCAATGCCCTTCTCTTGGATCGACTCAAACAGATACGCTTCCTCCAACTGCAGGTGCTTCATGTACTTTTCATTGTAGTGAACTTGAAGATATTGAAGTGGACCTTTGGGCGATAGATCAAAGTGGTAATGCAAGTTATGTCACTGTCACATTGTCTAAGGTTTCAAACGGAGACTGTTGTCCAGAAGATCATTATTTTTATAATCCTGTGCCGAATGCGACTTATCAGGTTTGGGATCAAATTGACGCTTCTAACAAAATAGAAACGACCCAAAACGTAACTTATGATGCAGCAAACTACATTCAATTAAATCCTTCATTTGAAGTGGCACTTGGAGCTGATTTTGAAGCTAAAATAGGTGGTTGCACTATTAGTCCAAAACCAGAAACAATCAATTCACAATAAGAAAATACTTTTACTGCAGATTCTTATTCGTGTAACTATTGTTTTAAAATTTTGATAAAAGCGATCTTTTGTATGGTTTTGAAAACAACAAAATTTAAACAACCATCCCTATTTCAAAACAATAGGTAATCGAATTTGAGAAGTATATTTTGGTGAATGATGTATTACATTTTTAGCAATGACACTTTTTACTTCATCATAATTATTACCTCCAGTATTCAAATTTCTTGCAAATCGAGGGAAATTGCTACTTGATATTTCAATGCGAATGCGATGTCCTTTTTTGAAAAAATTACTTGTTGACATAGGCGTCAAATCAATTTTATAGACCTCACCTTTTTCCATAAAAACTTCTTGCTCGTAGCCTTCTCGATATCTAACCCGCTGAATGGTTTCATCCAAATTATACGCTTTCCCGTCTGGATATACATCAATTAATTTAATCGTAAAGTCGGTATCTTTGGCATCCGAAGAAACATATAATGTGGACTCAATAAAACCTGAAATTTCTACTCCTTTTTTCAAAACATCAGTTGTATAAACCAAAATATCATCTCTTTTTTCCATTTCTTGTTGATCAAATGCACCTCCTTTAACAGCACCTCCCGTACAACAAACATTACCTCCATAAGATGGCACTGGATCCATTGGATCATAAGTAAACTCATCTGCATTATCAGTAGTTGGTTTTGATATTGATAATTGTCCATCGTCCATTTTGCTACCTGCATTACCCGTACTACTTAAATAATAGGTAGTTAATTTTGCATTCTCAGGAGGCCAAGTGGTTGATGATTGCCACTCATTGCTACCCATCGTGTAATATTGAACTCTAGGTGTTTTCTCTTTAAAATCATTTTTAGTTCCTTTCAACCAAAAGTCAAACCAAGCATAAATTTGATCTTTATAATCAAGTCTTGCATCTCCAACACTGCGCTCACCAACGATGGTATTTTCGGTTGCACGCGTAAAACGGCAATGTAATGTTGGAGCAATTACTAAATATTGATTGTCTCTAATCTCAGCATCTTTTGCATTGTTTCTGACATGATTGAACAAGGCCAAATTGGGAGTAATAGAAACATCATACCAAGATGCAAACCAAAAACTTGGTACCGCTAATTCCATATCATCATGATAAATTCCTCCTTTATACCAAGCTTCATCATTTGGTTTTCGACGAATCATTTTATCAAAAATTTCATTTTTACCATTGATATTTTTCAGGATATCTTGAAGCGGTAAATGCTTCATCGCTGCTACCATATCTACTTTCGGATTTTCTGGTGCTAAATCGTAAAACCTAGAAATTCTAATTAAATCTTCTTGAGTTGCACCGGCAGGAATTCGTGGTTTAAATTTGTCATGTTCAACACCGTACAACCAGGAAAAGAATAACATTTGTTCTGCGCCACCACGAAACCAATTGCCTTGCTCATTGATATCACCAATTCTACCGACACCTGCACCATACCCTTGTGGCACCATTGCTGCATGTGCTGGATGATCCAAAGCAGCCACCGCCATCTGCCATTCTGCCGTAGACGAGCAACCGAATGTTCCTATTTTTCCATTGGACCAAGACTGCGCTTTCATCCAACTAAACGCATCATAACCATCCGTCAATGGAACCCCTAAAATATCCCATTCTCCTTCTGAAAAATATCTGCCTCGTTCATTTTGAACTACATAAGCGTATCCTCTTTTTACCGCTTCCAATGCTCTTTTTGCCGTTCTAGTTTGGCGTTCACCATCACCCCAAGAATTGAAATTGTAAGGAGTACGTGAAAAAATAATCGGTACTTTTTCAGCTGTTTTAGGTCGATAGATATCCGTTGCAAGCCGAATTCCATCTCGCATTGGCATCATTATTTTTTGATCGATAATGGCAATTTCTTCCAGTTCTTGAAAAGTAGTATCGGGTGTTTTTTCTTTTGCTTTTTCTTGCGCTTGCAATGAGCAATTAAATACAAAACAATAGACCAATACCAATGAGATTAAAATGCGTTGCTTTTTCATTCTGTTGATTTTACAACAAAATACATAAAGAAAAATGGTTCGCAAAGTTGTGGATTGCAAAGTCGTGTTTAGTAAATTTCCTCACGCAAAAATCGAACGCAAAGTCGCAACGCAATGATATAATTTCCAAAAGAATGCTGCAACCATTCGCCCTAACCCTAGGGTGTTCATTTTATTGCGCGAGAAATGTCTAACGTTTTATAGTTAGAATTTTGATTGGAATTTATCACCCCAAAGTGGGTCAAGCATCTAACTTGGGGCATCTCGATAGTTTATCGGGACGCCCCAAGTATTTCACGAATACTCGTCCAGCCCTGAAGGGGCGTAGCAACAATCGATTAATTATTTTTACAAAAAATCACTCCCAACCACCAACAATAAAAACCACTCGCCTATTCGCTGGATAATAACTCCCTTCCTTCGGAACTACCAACGGTTTCGAACCACCATAACCTTCCGCCTCGATCCGATTGTTGTTGACACCTTTGTCGACAAGATAGTTCGCTATTTTGTAAGCTCTTTGTTTGGATAACGCTAGATTCATGGCGGCATCACCCACTGGATCGGTGTGTCCTTCAATCATCACCGTCAATTGAGGATAGTCCAACATGAATTGAGCAAACAAATTTAATTCTTCATATGAGGATTCCAATATGACAATCTTTGCTTGTTCAAAAGCGATATTTTTGGGTATGAACCGCTCTACGACTTTGGCGGTTACGACAGGTTTTTTAGTGTCCACTTTTGGTGGAGTGATTGTTGTAGCAACTGGCTGTTCGACCTTCTTTTTTGGAATTGGTTTCGACTTTTTAGGCATCGTAATTTCAGGTTGCACCAAAGGAGCTGCTTCCACTGGTTCATCGACATTCCAAAATGAAAATTCATGTCGTGTTGGCTCGGGTGCATCTGGTTGGACAAAATATTCAGGTGCAATAACAACCGCTTCTTCTCCTCCAAAAATCGTTTCATACCAACTTTTTTCAGCATTAGGTATTTTCCAAAGCAACCGAATTTCACCTTCATTCAATGCATTAAAATATTCAACCGTAATATTATAGGCACGATTGGCGATCATGTCAATTGAATTTTGAAAAATCCCAACATCATTGAGTTCCCATTCATCAATTATCAACTGCTTATTGATCCAAACTCGAATGCCATCATCTACTCTTGCACTAAATTTATAATTTCCTGTTTTGCCTGGTACGATTTTTCCAGTCCATCTGATAGAACATCTATGTGGATCCAAGCCAGCAACTGGTGGATATCGGTCCCAATTTTCATCAATATTGGATACATTTCTAACATCGACTAGCCGGTTCAAATCGACACCATCAAAATACTCCGCTTTCAGTCCTTGCTGTGCGTTTAGTTGAAAATTTGCTAAAAAAAAGAAAAGGATTCCAAAGAAATGAATCGCTGAGATTTTGCCTTTTAAACCATTCATGTTTTATTATTTTAGATTCAACAATAAAAGCTAGTTGTATTTTGTAGTGTCAAACTACTCAACTATAATTGTTTCAAAAAAAATAATATAGGAATGACTGAAATTTATCGATTAAATTCAGTTGGTACATTATAAATCTTTTAGTGCAAACTGTATAATGCCAATCCTAAAATTTTAACCGACTCCTAATTATGGACATGGTTCTTCAAGGCTCGGTAAAGTGGGATCAAATTCACCCATACCAGAATTTTGAGTAGGCCATCCACAATTTCCAAAATTGTCAAATGGATTGGCTACGTCGCACCTAAGCACACAAATGTTACCAGTAATATCGAATTCATTTCCATCTGTATTTTTCACTGTGATCTCATATCCAAATAATCCAGCTGGTTCGTTTTCATCAGGCGCCCAACCATATGTCAAATTGTTTGGCAAAACATCCAAAATTTCATAGACCACATTTCCATCTGCATCCATTACCTTAAATACTTCAATCGTCTCAATGCCATCATCTGAGAAAAGATAAAAAACATCATTGATACCATCGCCATATGGTGTAAATATATTCGGTACATATATTTTACCAGGATTAAAATCCATTTCCGTAGGTAGCACATCGCAACAATTTTGATAAATATTTTCAGGGACTGGATCCGGTGTAGGTTCATCATCAGAGCCACATTGTACCGTCAATGTTAGTATAAAAAGAATTGCAAGTAACTTTGTGATTTTCATTTTGTTAGGTTTATTTTATTACTAATTAAATATAGCAATCTTTTATATTTATATTTTAAATTGCTATAATTTTTCCTTTTCAATTTTGAGGATCTTTTATTTCAAATACCTAGTACAATGTCGATTAAATATTGATAAAGTAAATCAACAAAATCTATTTTGAAATTGATAAATAAAAATAACCAAAATTGATTTTTAAGAGTAACTTTATTCACAAAATGCGTCCTATTGTTGCACTAATTAAAACACTAAATAAAATGACCAAATGAACAAGACAAGAATCGTTCATCCAAATGAATTTGAGCCGCATAATCACTGGTATCCTAAAGCATTAAATGCTACGATACATCCGATGATTAGCTTTTTCTTAAGTCTTGAGCAAGAGCGAATCGTGACGAGATATTGTCATTTGCATCCAACCGTAAATAGGGAAAAATTGAATGAAATATTGCACCATAAATCTAAATATTTTCTATGGGCGGGAGCGGATTTATTAAATGTCACCTCAGCAGGCGGCAAAAGGCAAATGGTTGTGATTGAGAATAATTCATGTCCGTCCGGTCAAAAATCCATGCCTTTGGTGGATGACAATCAGGAACAAGGAAGTTATAGATTAATGGTTGAAAGAACTTTTAAACCAATGCTAAAGAATCTGAGAAATAAAATCAAAGGAGGACTTGCAGTTATCTATGATAAAAATCCTATGGAGGTCTCGGGTTATGCGGAAGTTATTGCAGATGTAATGAAAGAGTCGGTGTATTATGTTTCATTCCATAAAGATGATGACAATCCTTCGGCAAAATTTGTGGATGGTATATTATATGTCCTGATAGATGAAGAATGGAAACCAATTAGAGCCGCGTTTAGGTATGTCACTCAGAAGCCTTGGAATCGAATTCCAGTAAATTCAAAAACAAAGATTCTGAATCCAACTATTGCTTGTTTAGCAGGAGGACGCAACAAGATGGTTGCAGCTAAAGCATATGATATATTCAATTCGGAGATCGAAGAATTTGGATTGAAGATTAATATGCCAGAAACTATTTGGGATGTCTCTAAGAATGAGATTCCACTATGGGTCAGAAAATTAGGTGGGCATGCTGTTATTAAAGTTCCGTATAGTAACGCAGGTCAAGGTGTTTATACCATCGTCACAGCAGACGAACTCGATGCGTTTATGGAAATGGAATTTGATTATGATTTATTTATCGTGCAAAGTTTGATTGGAAATTCCAACTGGAGCAGTACAACTGCTGCTGGGAAATTGTATCATGTCGGAACTATGCCTAATAACAAAAATCAAACTTTCGTAGCAGATATAAGAATGATGGTTAGTACTACTGAAAATGGAATCAAACCATTATGCACGTATGCACGCCGAGCAAGTAAACCACTGGTAGACAATATCTCCAATAGTATTGATAGTTGGTCTATGCTCGGAACCAACCTTTCCTATAAAAACAAAGACGGAACTTGGGGAAGTGATACAAATCGACTGGTATTGATGGATAGACGTGATTTCAACAAACTAGGCATTGGTTTGGATGATTTAATTGAATGCTACATACAAACGGTGTTGTCAATGGTAGCGATTGATAAAATGGCGCAAACCTTGGTAAATAAACAAGGAAAATTTAGAATGAAACTTTTCAAAAGTTTAAATAATGATGCAAGTTTGCTAGACGAAATTTTAATTAATTGATCCCTATATATTTTGATAAAAAATAAACATAAACAGATGTATACAAGAATGATTGTTAAATGGAATAAAGAAAATTACTACTGATGAAGAACAGTTATTTTGATTTAATAGAACAAAGTTATTACTTCCCACAAGAAGGTTTCGATCTGAAAAACGGCTATCTCAATTTTCATGGAATCTCACTCAAGTATTTAATAGAAAAATATGGCACTCCATTCAAATTAGTCTATTTACCTCGAATTGGAGAACAAATTCGCAAAGCAAGAAATCTTTTTAATAGAGCCATTAAAAAAAACAACTACTCAGGTCAATACCATTATTGTTATTGCACCAAATGTTGTCATTTTTCTCATGTCATCAAGTCCGCACTTAATGAAAAAGTACATTTAGAAACATCGTCTTCTTTCGATATCGATTTGATCTTTAAACTATTAGAAGAAGGTCAGCTTACTAAAAAAATAATCCTGATTCATAACGGGTATAAAACAGAGGACTACCTCAAAAAAATAATCGCTCTAAATAAAGCAGGGTTTAAAAATTCCATTCTGGTTCTAGATTCAAAGTCTGAAATAAAAAAAGTAAAAGCTTATTTGGATGACTACAAAGGAAAACTAAAAATAGGTATTAGAATTGCCATCGATGAAGAACCTCAATCTGCTTATTACACCTCCAGGCTTGGCATTCGGCCAGCTGAGATTTTAGATTTCTATCGGGAAGAAATAGCAGGTGATGACAAACTCAGCTTAAAGATGGTTCACTTTTTTATTGATTCTGGGATTAAGGACAATGTCTATTACTGGGGAGAATTCCAAAAAGCGATGAAACTTTTTGTAGAATTAAAACAAGCTTGCCCAGAGATAAAAGCACTCAACTTAGGTGGTGGATTCCCAATTAGAAACAACTTAGGTTTCGACTATGATTATGAATATATCATTAATGAAATTGTAAGTAATATAAAAGCTGCTTGTGTTGAAGCAAAAATTGAAGATCCAGATATTTTTACGGAATTCGGTAAATATACTGTTGGAGAAAGTGGCGCCATCATCTTTCAAGTCCTTGAACAAAAGAAACAAAATGATCGTGAAGTTTGGTACATGGTCGACAATAGTTTGATGAACACCATTCCTGATGCTTGGTCAATTTTGGAAAAATTCATTATGCTGCCCATCAATAAATGGGATAAAGAATATACCAAAGTCAATATCGGAGGCATCAGTTGTGATCATTTTGATTACTACAATTCTGAAGATTTCAATCAACAATTGTTTTTACCAATTATCGAAGATAAAGAGGATGAACCACTTTATATTGGCTTTTTCCACACAGGTGCTTATCAAGATTCAATCAGTGGTTATGGCGGCATCAAACATTGCTTGATTCCAGCTCCCAAACTTATTGTTATAGACAGAGATGACAAAGGCAATTTTGTAGATTACGTTTATAGAAATGAACAGACCGTAGATGAAATGTTAAGTATACTTGGTTATAAAACTAATCCTTAATCTGGTATTCAAAAGACGAGAATGAAATGACTAAAAGAAAAGTCCTCCTATTAACGGATCACACCAATCACTCTTCAGAAAATTCTTTATATGATTTGTCTGTCAAGATGCTTGCTCATTCTAAAACTAAAAGTGTAGCTATTGTTAGTAAAGGAAATTCGAAAAACAATGATTTCTTTTCTTGCAAAATAAACGTGAGTCTATGGGCAACGACAATCACGGAATCTTTTGCTTACAACAAAACAGATCATCCATTATTAAAAAACATTCATCAAGTAAACTTTAATGAGTACGACTTAGTTTGGTTGAGATTGCCTCCACCATTAAGTAGTGATTTTTTGGACTACATAGATCGAGTGTTTTCAAATACAATTGTTATTAACAATCCAAAATCTATTCATCGTACAGGAAGTAAAAATTTTCTGATAAATTTCCCAACAATTTGTCCACCAATGAAAATCTGTACCTCAATCGATGAGATTGATGAATTCAGGCAACATTTCCCAATAGTTTTGAAACCTTATAATGAATATGGCGGAAGAGGCATTGTTAAAATTGAAAATGAAGTTGTCAGTTCAGGTTTAAATACTTTTACTTATGATGAATTTGCAGACCAATACCATCAAAATCCAATTGATTATCTTGGCGTAAAATATCTCAAGAACGTCCATCAAGGAGATAAAAGAATCATTGTGGTGAATGGCCAAATCCTCGGAGCTTCCCTGCGATTGCCAGCAAAGAATTCTTGGCTTTGTAATGTATCGATGGGCGGAAGTTCCAATATGGCAGAAGTTGAACCTGAAGAAACAAAAATTGTCAGTATCGTAAATAATTTGTTATCAAAACAAGGAATTGTCATGTATGGTATAGACACTTTGGTCAACGATAATGGAAAAAGAGTATTATCAGAAATCAATACCACCAGTATTGGAGGATTACCCCAAATCGCAGCGATGAGAAAAGAACCACTTGTCGAAAAAGCAATAGATTTAATTTGGGATTATTATGAAGAAAAAAGCAAGCAATAATGATTAATGAAATCAAGGTTATAAATGAACTCAACCTAGACGAGGTTCCAAAAAATGCGATCAGTAGATACTGGCTAGAATTGGTTGAAGATGGAATGGGTGTTCCGATAAAGATCCCAGTAATTGTGGCTAAAGGAAATGAAAAAGGAAAAGTTGTCGGACTTACAGCAGCCGTTCATGGAAATGAATTAAATGGTATTCCAGTGATTCAACGCCTATTTAATGAAATCGATATCGCTGAACTTAAAGGAACGATCGTCGGCATTCCCGTTTTAAATACGCCCTCCTTTCTTAGAAAAAAAAGACGCTTTTTAGATGGCGTTGATTTGAATCACATCATGCCGGGAAAAGAAAACGGAACGGTCAGTCAAGTCTACGCATGGAAAATTGTCAATAATGTTATCAAACACTTCAATTACTTATTGGACCTTCATACCGCAAGTAATGGTCGTGTAAATTCCTACTATATCAGAGCCGATATGAGCGATGAAGTCGTTAGGAAAATGGCTTTGTTACAAAATGCACAGATCATAGTTCACAATCCTCCAAGTGATGGAACCTTGAGAGGAACCGCAGATGAATTGGATATTCCCGCAATAACTTTGGAGGTCGGAAATCCAAACTTATTTCAAAAAGGAATGATCAGAGACGGACTGACAGGCATTCATAATTTGTTAGGATATATTGGAATCACAGATTCAGAAGTAGAAGAAATATCAGATGAAACAATTCTTTGCAAAAGATCTTTTTGGATTTATTGCGACCAAGGAGGCCTCTTAACCGTTCATCCTAATGTTACAGAAATAGTTGAAAAGGGACAGAAGATTGCAACTTTGAGAAATGTGTTTGGCGATATCCTAAAAGAATATCTTTCTCCAGCAAGAGGCGTCGTTATAGGAAAAAGTGTGAGTCCAGTTAATCAGGCAGGTGGTCGGATTTTGCATTTGGGTATGATTAAGTAGGGTGCTTTTGGGTGGTTTAATATTATTTCATCATACTTCTAGAATTTCACTTCACTTTTTGATTATATTTTCTCGTTGTATTTCGATTGTTTCTTTATTTTAAAAAGTGTTTTCTAACAATTCTTTTGTAAAACTAAGACATCTCTTTTTTTGGTGAAAGACCTTCTATTTTTCTAGCTGAAATGATTTAAGATGGGGAAATAGTTAAATAGTTAAGTTCTACTTTTTATTGGATATGGTGTTACCTTCTTTTTTTATTCTTAATTTTTTCAACTCTTCTTAAAGCCAAATCAATTCGTTTAGGGTTTCTTTTGTCTATGTTTTCAATTAAAAAACTTGATGCAATTTCTGAGAACAACATAAAAATGCTTTTTAAACGTAACCTGGAAAGATTATCCCGAAACGAATGATGTACTTCCATATTCCTTTGGATATAGATTTCTTTTATTGATGATTCAATCCAGTTATTTACAACTTCATAGAATTTGCGTGGCTCGGTCAAATAAAGTTTTAGGTTTTTTGAAATTTCATCAATAATTTCAACTTCCAATGTTTCATTTATTTTTTCGAATTGTTTTACAAACAAATTAGTTGGTATTATTCTTCTATAAGGAAAATTAAGACCATGCTTTTTCTGTTGCTTTTTATCTAATGTAAAATATTTATTTTTTGATAAATAATGCGACTCATCAAGAATGTTTGAAAGTAGTACTTTAGTTTCTACTATGAAATTGATTTCGAGCTTAATGTAAATCGAATTTTTAATTAGCTGCACAAATTCTTCATATGAAAGTAATGAATCCCAAAGTATCCATAATTCTTTAAAATTGAACTTATTATCTTCTTCTTTATATTTGTTAATTTCACATTTTATTCTAAACAAGGTTTTTTGAAAATCTATATCTTGGTCAAGTGTATTTATTGTTTTGATTGAGTATTTAAAATATTTAGAATAATCTTTATCATCTATGTTTAAATGTTTAACCGGAGAATTGAAAATTCCTAGGTTATAAGTATTGATGGTTTTGTCATCAAAAAGCCTAATGAATTTGTCGATTTCAACAAAGCCGTTGCCCTTACTATATTTCGAGTATTTTTCGGACAGATGATTAAGTGTAGATAATGAATCTTTAACTTGTTGGAATGAATCATAAAGTTCTTTAGGAGATTCAATTCTATTGGAGTCTATTATTGATGTTTGAACTAATGCATTGCATTTTGAAACTTTATTTTTATCAATTTTTTTTTCAGGAGAAAAATATTCAATTCTTTTAATTTCCTCATCAGTGTGATATTCCTTTTGTTTAATTTTTCTGATTAACTGGGGATTGTAGAATTCAACGTTACCAATTTTTACCGTTTTAGGATTTTCTAAACAAAAATCTGAAATTTTAAAAATGTAATATCCTGTTTTATATTTTCTATTTAATAAGTTTTTTAACGCTCCAATTGTTTTGGTTAACGTCATTTTTTGTCTTTCCTTATTAGCATAATTTTCAAATTCTGTCTTCGTCGTGAAATCATTTCTAACTTTTTCAAATGGAAATTTGTTTAGAGCAGAATTGAAAGTAATAATATTAGGAATCTCAAAAATATATTCAGCACTGTATCCGAAATCGTAAAGTAACGAGATGAATGAATTAGTTAAGAACTTAATGTTTTGTTTAAAATTTTCGTCGATTGGAGAGTTTGTTCCAATTTCTTTTATGAGTCTATCGACCAAAAAAAATGAGTAGAAATTTTTGTTAGTTAAGATCTTTCTCAATTGTTCAATCTTTTTTAGGAAAATAGAACGAGTTCCTTCTTGTTTGAATATTTGCTTTCTATTATCTCTCGATTCAATCCCGCTTGGATTAAGATGGAGATTTAATTTAACTACTAAGTTGTTAACTTTTTTGGTTTTTAGAAGCGGGTTAGATTCACTGAAATATTGATGGTTTACAAATAGAAAATTAATATTGCTAAAAGCACTCTTGAAATTATACTTTATTTGTTTTTCTATTTTTGATAGTAATGAAAGGTGTGATTCAAATTTAACCTCTTGAATAAATTGATATTTTCTTTCTATTTTCAGAATCTTCCAATAGTGAAGAAAATATTGAAATCGTTTATCAACTTCTTTTTGAGGAATTCCTTTTCTATTAAAACCATTATATCTTAGTAACATTTTTAGTCTTTTAATTAATGCTAACATTTACACATCCACACCTATCACCTAAAAGGTACGAATATATCTTTTATCTCCATCATAAGGTATACTTTTCGCTTGCATATAAGACGTCCTTATAACATCTTACAACAAATGAGTTGCAAAAGGAAAACAAAGGAAAATACGGTACTACCAATCCCCCAATATACAAAAAACCACCCCAATCCCCACAATTCACTTACAAATCAAAAAACCACAACACCTCACAAAAAAAAACACCACACCACTAATACATCTACTTCCCATCCATATTGTTACCCCAATCCAAAACATTTTTCAAATAAAAGTCAAAAAAAATACATTAACAAAATAAAATAATGTCAATGTATTGTTGAATAGGTGTCAGTTTTCAAATAAAAGCCAACACAATAATATTTTTTTTAAAAAAATAGAACGATTTGAGAATACGGTCGTTCAAGAATAAGCTTTCCAAGGATTATGGCTTTCGCGTTCCCTTGTTTTCCACATTCATCTATCGCTAGAATCCTGTACTTATTCGATGCCTTATACAACTTATACAAATTGTATTAACGATGTAGATGTTCGGCAACTTAGACTTGGTCTGCATAGCAACCTTATGTTGCGTTTTGCAATTACAGGGGTTGGTCCCCCACCATTAACAGGCGGCTCATTTTTTGAGCGGCACTGAAAGAATGTTTACCACATAGTAAAGGTTTGCGGCCTCTACTATCCCATATTTTTCAATGGGTTTAGGCAACTACTGATACAAATAATACTTTTTATGTACTATTTGTATACTCCTACATCGTCCGAAGTCTTTTGCTTCATTAATAGAAGTTCTGTCGGTAAAAACAGACTCAAAAGAGTATTGGCTAGAAGAAGAGCTTCGGAAATGGCTTCGTAGATTTTGGCCTACAAAATACCAACCTTCTTCTTGTAAATCTCCCGATTCACGATATTTCAAGATCCCGGATTATTTCTAATTGGGCATCTTTTGTATTGCAACTAGCACAACAAAAGTGGATAGCTTTTATTTCACCAGTTACTACAACTTTTCTTATTGAAGTCTCCTTCTCAAACCATTTGATTGGTTATAATCCCTTTTCAACCCCAGCGGTTGCCCCAGGCTAAAAAATGAATTACATCGGTTGCTTGCTTACGTGCACTGAATAAATTCAGTCTCTTTCTGCTAGCCTGCAAAAAGATTTATCCTTGTTACCAAGTTTATCTAAGGACGATAAGCCGCCCCAATGATTCAATGAATCATCGATTTTCTATTCAAAGTGAAACTCATTTTTGAATTCCACATTTTGTCAATGAACTTTCTAAACACATCTCTTTGCGTTTGATGATGCAAATATGAAATGCTAGTGCGCAACTATTTTGCGTAGTTGTGAATTTTTATAAAATAATTTTGAAAATTGGTGGTGGGTAGGATATTAAGCCAGTAGTTTGATAGAAAGAGGACTCCGATTCAGAAACTATTTACTGCTAAATATAACAATCAACTTCGCAAGCGGAGACTTACAAGATGGAAGTTATTTTTATAAAAAGATAGGACTCACTTGAAGGACTGCTCCCAAGTAAATGTGGAGTATATGGAAGTTTTCAGATATTTGATCGCGCGTGATAAATTCCGCTGGATTTATGTTTTATGTTTTTATCTTTTTCCTCACGACATAAACGTCCTCATATTCCTTAATTATTTCGAAGTCGAATTGCGTATATAATTCCAATGGACCTTTAAAATTTCCTTCGCATGAAGTTGCTGCTTTTTTCGGATATGCTTCAAAATAATCAAAGTCTTTACTTGAATGGTCCATTATGATTTTTTCAAGAATCTTTTTAGCAATCCCTTGTCTTCTATAATCGGGATGAATTAAAAAGCAGACAATGGAGCAAACCTTATCATTGGGATTATCGACATAATCATAGTCTCTTAGCAATCTTTGATAATTTGATCTGTTGTTGACATTACACCATCCGATTGGTTGATCATTATTAAAAACCAAATAACCGGTCAGCTTAGTTTCATCGATAAGATTTGATACAGCGGCACGGCTCATTGCACGTGTGCATGTTGGTATATCTCCAAGGAAATGGTAGTCGTAACAATAACATTTTGCCCTATCCGGATTATCTTCAAAAATGATATTATCAAAGAAAAACAAATAATCATCTCTTAAATCTTTTGACAACGGTTTTATCTTGATTTCCATTTACGTTGTTACTTTTTTTCTTCCCGTAAAATTTTCTCCATTTTCCGTCCTTTTGCCAATTCATCAATCAGCTTTTCCATTTGTCTGCATTGTTTATACAATTCAAATTCATCCTCTATTTCTTCGATACGATAACCACATACGACTCCTTTAATCATATGTGCGTTTGGATGTATTTTAGCTTTTTTAAAAAATGCGCTATAGGTTGCTTTTTTATCAATAAGTGCTTGTAAAGTCTTTTGATCAAAACCAGTAAACCATCTAAGTACTTGGTCGAGTTCTGCTTTTGTTCTTCCATTTTTTTCCAACCGATTCAAATAAAGCGGATAGATGGATCCAAATATCATGTTAGCCACTTTTTCATTTTTTTCGTGTGTAACTTTCATCTTTTTTGAATTTGATTTTTAAATGTGTCCTTTTATTAACTATGAAAAAAATCTTTCTACTTTATAATAAATTTACTTTGTTAATTACTTAATGAAGTTCACGACTTGATTTAAAACATTTTCATCTCTTAAGATACGAAAATGTCCAGTTCCTTCTACTTCTTTAAAAGTTGATTGCTTCCAATTCTTATGTACATTTTTTGATCTGGTAATTGGTATTACTTTATCTGCTTTGTCATGAAAAATTATGGATTCTTTTACTTTAATTTCCTTGACAAAATCACTTACATTCATTTGGTTGACAATTATTTCGTAATCGTTTTCTAATTTTTGGATAAGTTTCTGAATTACTTTTTTGTTGATGCCATATTGAATTGAAACATCTTCAATTCTTTCGATAAATTTGTCAGGCGTTGTTATCAAAGCATATTTGTCTATTTCGATATCTTGATTGTTAAATAATGCCAGTGTAGTTGCCACCCCTCCAAACGAGTGGCTTATCAATTTTCTAACATTATATTTTCTAATTAATGTTCCTACCAATTCTGTAAATTCAAATAAGCTAGTTTGACCTTTACTACTAAATCCATGGGAAGGAGCATCAAAACTAAAAATATTGAATTCTTCCTTTTTTAATTTTAAAATTAAATCCGAAAAATTACCAGCTTGCCCTTCCCAGCCATGAATAAGCAAGATACTTTCCTTGGATCCTGTCCAGTGATATGTTTTTATATCAAATTCCATAAAGGAAAAATCTTGCTTAATGGCAGTATTTAAAATCTCAACTTCTCTTTCTCTAAGTTTTCGAATTTGAGGATTGGCAAGTTTGTCAAATGCAATTTTTACGAAAAAATTAGGAAAAAGTCCTGAAAATATTTGAACAATTTTTTTGGTCATTTGGTCTTTTCTGATATTCCGAAATCAAATAGGTGTTGTACCCTGCAAATTGTAGTTGCGTGACAGTGTACACCATGTTATTTTACTATCTTTTCTTTTGCTAAAATTTAATTTAATGATAAAATCAATATTACCGAAACTGTCAGTCATTATTTAGTAAAAAATGCACTATTTACAGACAGAATCGAATAATCTACGCTCAATCGTCCCCATATTCTGAAAGAAAGTGATTACTTTACATCTTTAATAAAATGAGATTATTTGTAAGGTTTTAATAAAAATGAAGGCAATGAAAATTCTATTTACAATTCTTTTTTCTGGATATATTTCTGTGCTTTTGGCACAACCAGTTTCTTCATTTTTTTCGGAATATGTAGATAGTCCTAGAGGTTTAACGGTTGCAGATATTGATAGTGATGGAGATTTAGATGCAGTAGTTGGAACAATATTTCTGAACGACATTATTTGCTATGAAAACGATGGATTTCAAAATTTCACTTCTCATGTTCTTGTTGACAATGAAGATAATATAGAAGAAGTTTTTGCAATTGATTTGGATCAAGATGGTGATATGGATATTCTTACCGCAGCGAGTCAATGGTTTCATGGAATAAGTTGGATGGAAAATGACGGAAATCAAAATTTTACGATGCATGCCATCTATGCTTTAAATGATAATTCTGGTGAAGGCGAATCAGTAACCGCGGAAGATGTTGATGGCGATGGAGATTTGGATGTGATAGCTATTACAGATTCTTTTGGAGATTCTAAAATCTCTTGGCATGAAAACATCGGGAATATGAATTTCATAAATCATGTTGTTTTTGAAATTGACGATGATCACTTCAACGGTATTGAAGTAGGTGATTTGGATAGTGATGGAGATATGGACCTACTGGCTTCTACCTGGTATGGCGGGAAAATCAGATGGTTTGAAAATAATGGCAATGAAGATTTTAATGAACATATTTTTGCACCAAATTTTGAGTATCCTCATGAATCTTATGTAGTAGATTTGGATAATGATGGAGATATGGATGTGTTACCTAACCATTGGGGATCCCTTAATTATTTAGAGAATGATGGCAATCAAAATTTTAGTTTAACTCAAATTGGTGGTGCTTCGGCAGGAAAATCTTATCCGATTGATAAGGATGGCGATGGCGATATAGATATTGTTGCTACATCAGAAACTACTATTTCTAAGAAAATAAAGATTTTTGATAACAATGGTAACGGCTCTTTTTCTTCTAATGAAGTTTATTCAAGTAACTATAACTTAACACTACTTACCCCAGCTGATGTTGGAGCAGATGGCGATTTAGATTTTTTCGGAATTTCAAGTGGTGATGATTATTTCCGTTTTTTTCAAAACTACGAATTTATTGATCTCGATTTGGATGATGATGGTTTTGAATCAGATGTCGATTGCGATGATACCAATGCTTCTATCAATCCAGATGCTCCGGAAATTCCTAACAATGACATTGATGAGGATTGTGATGGGATCGCATTGGTAATTGACAATGACATGGATGGTTTTAATTCTGATGAAGATTGTGATGATGCCAACAATCAAATCAATCCAAATGCTACAGAAATTCTTAATAATGATATTGACGAAGATTGTGATGGCATCGCTCAAATTATTGACATTGATATGGATGGTTTCAATTCTGATGAAGATTGTGATGATGAAAATAATCAGGTAAATCCAGGTGCTGCTGAAATTCCTAACAATGATATTGACGAAGATTGTGATGGCATCGCATTGGTAATCGATAATGATATGGATGGTTTTAATTCTGATGAAGATTGTGATGATACAAATCCTTCCATCAATCCAAATGCTACAGAAATTCCTGACAATGATGTGGATGAAGATTGTGATGGGATGGATTTGATAACTTCTTCAATTCGAGGAATAGATCCTCCAACCTTCTCTTTATACCCAAACCCAACTTTCAACATGTTGACAATTGAGTTGTCTTCTTTAAGCCCAAGATTTGAATTTAAAATTCGCTCTATTTCAGGTGCATTAATAGAATCAGGAATATTACAACAACAAACTAACGTTATTGATGTAAGTAAATTTCCAGCTGGAAATTATTCTATCGAAATAAGTGATACGAAATCAGGTACAAGAAGTGTTGAATTATTTGAGAAATTATAAAGTTGTTTTTATTTCTTTGATTATAAAATTGCTACGGTCACTCAGAGTTTTGACGCTCATTCTTTTACCCTTAAATTTGAAATGCTTTCGCACCTTTGGCGCTAATCTGAAGAACGTGATTAATAAATGGGCGTTGCCCATTTTTAGTGCTTCAGCTCCGTTGGAGTTTTTTACAACTTAACAAACCTGCCCGTTGGGGTAAATCGTTTTTCTGTGACTTAATAAATAGCTGTTAAATATGTTAAACATTTTGTTTTCAGTATTTTGAACACCCTACCCTTTAAGCTAATTGCATGCACACTGTTATATATTATTTCCTAAATATATTAAAACGATCACAACTTATCACCGTTCTCATTTAGTTCATTCTATACTTTTCTCTATATTCCGTAGGGCTCACACCTTCCTTCTTTTTGAATAATCTTGAAAAATATTGTGGGTATTCAAACCCCAATTCATACGCTACTTCCGAAATACTTTTATTCGGTTTCAATAAAATATTTTTGGCTTCATCAATCAAATATAATTGCAAATGTTCGGTGGTGGTTTTACCTGTTTCTTTTTTAAGTGTATCACTAAGGTAGCGTTGTGAAACCGACATCTTTTCTGCTAATAGCTCTATGCTTGGAATACCTTTTTCTTGTAGTTGTCCCGATTCAAAATAGTCGCCTAATTGCCGATTAAATTGCTCTAACAAATCATTCGACAATTCTTTTCTATTCAAAAATTGCCTTTCATAAAAACGATTAGCATATTTAAAAAGCGTGCTTAATTGGGAGATGATGATGTCTTTGCTAAATTCATCTTGATTGTTTTGATACTCTATTTCAATATTTTCCACAATGGATTCTATCAACTTTTCTTCTTTTGGTGAAAGATGTAAGGCTTCATTTACGGAGTAAGAAAAGAACCCGTATTTCTTAATTTGTTGTGCTAAATCGGTTCCTTTGAGCAAGTCTTCATGAAAGTTTATCGAAAAACCTTTTTGCTCAAAAACTACACTACTGTCCCATTGCAAAACTTGCCTTGGAGCAAGAAATATCAATGCGCCATTCGTGAAATCATATTTTGTTCGTCCATAGTTTAAGTTGCCTTTGACAATCTTTTTTAAACTAATGGAATAACAATCATTTGTGACAGGAGGTGAACTCTCTTTTGGGCAAGGAAGAAAATTCTCTTCCTTGGCAAGCAATACACTCAACATTGGATGTTCAGGTGGAGGCAATTGAATGTAGTCAAAATATGCTGAAAGTGTTTTGAAATGTTGCATGGTATTCATCAATCTTTTAGTTCTTT
>CALDGQ010000055.1 GCA_937941765.1 uncultured Saprospiraceae bacterium | reverse complement strand
CCATAAATCAATATATCTAATCGGACTATTCTCCGCATAATTAAACGGGCTCACAAAAGCAAACTGATCAGCAATTGGATCAACCCCACTAAATCTCCCAATCTGCGGATCATACATTCTCGCCCCATACATATACCAATTCAATCCTCCATCTTTATGGAGTTCTTTACCATTGTAGCGATAATCATGCGCAGGAGCTGCATTGTTATTCCAATCCCCATGTAGCTCCATTCCAAATGGATAATAATATTGTCGTTGTAAGACTTCGTTTTTATCCGGTTGTCCTTCAACTATTGGGTATCTGGTTGGATCAATAGCTCCATCAAAATCACCATTTTCATCCGCTTTATCTTCAAATAATACGACGGTGTTTCCTAGATGATCTGCGATCTTATATTGAAAACGCCAGTCATCCTGTACTTCCTCATCAAATATTATTCTGCCATCACCGTGTTGGAAACTTATTTGTAATTCACCATCAAACCTAGGGTCATCAGTTGTGAATTCCATTGCTCCTAAATAATGCTTGGTATAGGAAAAATGATTAGTAGGATCAGAATCGGACTCATCACTAACAATCTTTTTTGTTTGTGCTCCACCAGTAGTATACTCCATCGACATACTACCTCCAGGTCCATCGGACTGGAACGGTAAATTTAATAAATTGAAAGCAGAAGTGTATCCTTTTCCTGAGGTAATATTACCCATTCCGTCATGGGTATAGTCACCACCTTGCTTCAATCCCATGATCTCACTACTTCCTTCATTGATTGATGACAATACACTGCTATTACTTGGGTAATTGTATACAAGCTCGTCGATTGGACCGTAAGTTGGGTTTGGATCAAAAGATTCAGGACCGTTTCTTTTCAATGTACTGATATTCCCAGCTGGATCATACGTAAAATCTGCGTCATACCGACCAGTGTATATTGCATCAGCCGCGATGGTATTCCTGACCTTTCTGACTCGATGATCTGCATCGTAGGTGTAGTCATTTCTGAATAATCCTGTGCTACAATCGGATACTATATCAATTCTGGAAATATCTAAGTGGTCGTAAGTCAGTATTTCCATGAATAAGTCGTTACCATCTGCAATTGATGGTACATTTCCTTCAAAGTTGTGTTGGTCTCCATCGGTGCAGCAATTTCCTGAAGAATAATATTGCTTATCGTTCCTACAGTCTGAATAGATCAATCCTAAAGTTTGAAGTGCGATGTTATTAATTAAGATGGTGTATTCTTTATTTCCTTGTGATGTTGTCGTTGATGAAATATTTATGTCAACATCTGTGTAGCCTGCAGTGTATAAGGCTTGTTGTATTGCCGCTTGTAAAGTATTGTTATTATCAATTAGCAGATCTACGGCTGGGAAAGAAACATCTTCTCCATCTACAACTAATCCAACAATTGTCTTACAAGGGTCTTTTCCACCAAAAGCAATTACCAATAAATTTATTTCAAAATCACATTTTGGATCTTGGTGTAGGCATGGTGATGTAAATGCGTCGTTGATTTTTATTAGTTTTCCAGCAGCATCGTAGGTGTAGTCTACATTTTGTAGACTGCTGCCCAATATTTTTGCACTGACTTGTTCAAGATCATTATGTACAAGCTCACTTAGTTGCTGGTTAGGGATTGTACCAAAATCAATAGAAGTCGTAGTAGGTTGCAAAATTTCGTTATAGCCCTGATGCATGATTTTCATATACTCAACATCTTGGAATTTAGTTTTGATTTCAGAAATTGGAATCAATCCTGCATCAGTATGAGTTGGAGTAGTTCGAATTTCATTTAATACGCCTTGCTGCTTAAATGTCTCTATAATAGATTCAGGCCTACCAAGTTCATCAACATTTGTAAATAACGTTTCTTTGAAACCTCCAATATTATTCCCAACAAGAATAGACTCTTTACTACTTTTTAAATAGGTAAGATTGTCATAATACTCATTCAATAACAATGTATTTCCAATTTGATTTTCCATCGCATTATACTCATAGAAAGATCCATGAGATACCGGAGGAAGTGAACTTAGTTTTTTGGACTCCTTTATTCTATTAAAGTCATCATAAACGTGTCCGATTATGTTGCCATTTCCATCAATATTTAAAACAGGTCGATACCCGATATCGTATCCAATGGTTTGGATATTTGCTCCAGGAATTTCTTTTTGTTTGAGCATACCAGCTTCATTATAGTGGTAGACGTATTCTTCTTTTATTGGGTTAATAATTTTCTTGAGTCGGTTAAAATCATCATATTCGTATTCTGTTTCACCTAATGCTCCAGACACTCTCAACAATGTGTTTCCAATTGAGTTTCCTTCGGTATATGATACATGATCATTTGCGTCGATGATTGTATTTCGAATAAAATTATTTCCTTTTGATACTTCTTGAATTGTTAGGTTATCAACTGCATCTGTTGTGGTAGTTCTTCTGTTAATTGGGAAATCGTCATATGCAATAGTAGTTTCACCATTTCCGATTTTGTAGCTTAATATTGGTCTAAAAAAATTGTCGTAGTTAGTTGAGCTTAGCAATCTTCCTTCTATACCAAATCTTCTTGTTTCTAAATGTTTACCAAAACCATCCGTCTTTTCTACGAGTATTTGATCTGGGTAAGAACCATCTGTAAAAGATAAAGTTGATTGGACAAAGTTATCACCATCAGGATTTACATATCCATATTCAAATGAAGTCAATTGTGTACCATTCATTGCTGAGTTGGTAATTAGTCTTCTTCTATTGTCATAGCAGAATTCGCTCACCACTCCATTAGGGTCTGTTGTAGATTTTAGATCATGCCAGCTTGGTGCTGCTCCTGAACAATCAGCTGGAAGTGAGTTGTTATCATAATAATCATAAGTAGCAGACTGACCATTGTAGGATCTGGATTTAAGTTGTATTCGGTCATTCCAAGTCATTTCGATAGGATGAGGAAACATATTTATATAGCCATCAACAGTTGTTGGGAAATTTTCATTAAACATTGCAAGTCTATAACTTTCAGGTTTTAAATGAAATGCATTGGAATGAGTTTCGAATACACCCTTTAAGTGTAGGTTACCTTCTATTCTTGACCAATTGGAAAGTGGGTAGATTCGAGTTTTGTCTGGAATACTATTGTTAGTTCCTAAGATTGTCATGTCTCCACCTATGAGATTTCCATTCAAGGAACTCCTCGATGCCAATGGTATTCGAATGTTGTTGTTAGTAAAATAGTCTATCACACTTTGCCCTCCATTGGCAGCATACAAATTCATTTCTTCACCGTTAGAATCTGAAAAGATATTTTCGGCTGTAGTAGTATTGTTATCTGAAAAGATTGTTCTTACTGATAAAGCTGGTCCCAAAAAGTTGACAGCATTTGGACTTGAAGAATCTTCGTAAGTGTAATAATTCGTTACGGATGTTTTATCATCATCATAATAAGTTTCTGAGAAGGATTCTTTTAATCTGATATTTGAGGAACAGTGTGTGAATTTTTTAGTTGTGTAAGTTCTTATTACTTTCCTAAATGGGTGTGGAATAAAATCTCCAATTGATAATCCAACTAAAAAATCAGCAACAGCTTTCCAATTTGAAAATTTTCCATTGTCTGGATCATTATCTCCTGAACTTCCATCATCAGGATCTCCAGTATTGGGGAAATCTGCTTCAAATGGTCTAAAAAAGGAAACGTAACCAAATGCGTAATTTTGCCAGAATGATCCCATAACATTATATTGAATCATGTTGGATTTAATATAATCAAGCCTATCTAATCTGTCAGATGAAGGATTATTCCATATTTCAAAAATGTTTCGTTGGAGTTGTTTCAATGTTCTATTCTCGCCAGTACCATTATACACTTCAGTTCTGAAATTTACTCCATTCAGCCATGGTTGGTTTTGTTGGTTAAATTGAAAAGCAGGTAAACCAAATGAACATTGTTCACTTCCTTTTCCAAAAGAATTGCCTAAACCAATCATTGATCTTCTTTTCCATTGAAAACAATCTAGTTTGTAAGTCTCATCGCAGGCAATTGGTACGTCATTATCAATAAGAGTGGGAAAGTAATTAAATGGTGTTGAATAAAAGTACTCAATCTCACCTTTATCTGGCCACGACTCAATCACTCTTCCATAACCTATGTAGCCATTTCCAACATTCATAATTTCATTTTGAGCATTTGAAGAGGTGTAAACCTTTTGCTCTAATGGGATCTCTTCAATATAGTATGGATCTTTTTCAAAAGTAAAGATCCTAATATAGTCATTGATTATTTCGGGTAATCTATACTTGTAAAATGTACTTTTTACACCACCACCATTTGAATCTGCAATAAGTTTAGAAACTCTTAAGCCAGCACCTTTGTTTTCGTTAGGGAGTTCATTTAATTCGTACTCGAATATGGTTTTACCACCAGTCATTAATTCAATAGTATTGGTATTTGCATTTTAAAAAGAAAAGAATACAATGTAGGTGATTTACATTTTTAATGATAAATGAAAAAAACTTTTTTCTGGAACGATGAAAAAAATGAACGACTAAAAATGACCAGAAATATTTCATTCGAAGACATCGTTTTGATCTTAGAAGCTGAAGAGAATTTTATCAAAATTATTTCAAATCCCAATCAAGTTAAGTATCCAAATCAGCAAGCTTATATTATTAGAATCAAGTGATACATCCATATCGTTCCATTCGAAAAAGAGTGAAATATGATCCGTCTGAAAACGGCTTACCCTAGTAGAAAGTTAAACAAATTTTATCCTTAATCAATCCCAATGGACTATGATAACCTAACAGAAGAAGAGCAGGAGTTTGAAGATGCATTAACGGAATCTAGTTTTGCTAATGTTCCTGATTTTGAAGAGAGGAGAAAAGAGGCAGTGCAGTATGCGAAAAATACGCTCAAAAGAAAGCAGGTGACAATAAGACCTTATGAGATGGATTTAAGAGCGATCAAGTCACTTTCGTCTCAGCTTTGAATTCCTTATCAGAATTTGATAACAGGGCTTATACATCAGTTGGCTACTGGTCGTATTAAGATTGGTTATTTGCAGGAGGAGTAGATTGAGTGTTGATGAAAAGTCATCAATCACTCAATTCAATGCACTTTATTGCTTTACTCACATGCTAGTTTTGGTTTAAAGAAATAATGAGAATGCTATTCAAGACTA
The DNA here is from genome assembly GCA_937941765.1 of uncultured Saprospiraceae bacterium. Taxonomy (GTDB): domain Bacteria; phylum Bacteroidota; class Bacteroidia; order Chitinophagales; family Saprospiraceae; genus CALDGQ01. The sequence continues at coordinate 21,898 of CALDGQ010000055.1, read as the reverse complement.
CAAATTTCTGGGAAGAGATTTTGTTCTTGGGAAGCATTGACTAATTGTGTTAAGTATTTGCTTAATGTTCCGTAAATGAGAAACTCTTTTTTCTCAGCAATAGCAGCAATGTCAGCCACATCGTTTGAATTCTTGTTTCTCAATTCTTGATCTAGTTGTCTAAGCTTTACATGTACACCATTTATTAAAAGAATAGTTTCAAAGTCTTTCTTAGATAAACTTTCTCTGACACCACTGTTTTCACTTCGATGCACTATTAGTGAATTACTTTGATCATTTGTTTCAAACGAAATAGTTGCTTCTCCAAAGGTCTTTAAATACCTCAGGAGCAATTCAATTTTTATGTCCATAACTCTGGAATTTATTTTATTAAAAAATTAATATCAACTGTAAAGATACAGACACATTATTTAAAATCAGGAAGGTTAAAATAGAGGAGAAATTTTCCTAATTTAGGCGTACTTCTTGGAAATGTTTCCACTATGTTTCCACCAACAAAAAAAGGAGTCACGAACATTATGTCGTAACTCCTTGATTTTAAGTATGTCGGGGTAGCAGGATTCGAACCTGCGACCCCCTGCTCCCAAAGCAGGTGCGCTAACCGGACTGCGCTACACCCCGAATGTTTTTTTACTAGGTTGTTTCCTGAGAATTTTTGATCAGGTTGTTTCCTGAATATCGTAAAGATTCAACTAGCGGTGAGAGGGGGATTCGAACCCCCGGTACCAGTTTCCCAGTACGCCAGTTTAGCAAACTGGTGGTTTCAGCCACTCACCCACCTCACCAGGAACCTGAAATGAATCAGATTTAAAGCTGAATTCTTCAGACTAAACTCCGAAGTTCTTAATTGAATCTTATTTTCTTTCTATGCCTTTCTTCTAAAGCGCTGCAAATATAGTCAAGCTTTCTCCAAAAATCAAGATAAATGAACATATTTTGACAGATAAGTTTTGAAGCTGTTTTTAAAGGTAATTTCACCATTTATTTAACCTTATCTATCGCAAAATCAGGGTGTAATTTGATTTTATTGATTGTTTGGTCCAACAGATACCCTTCTCAAATAATTCAGCTCTTTTTTAAATCCTATCAAATTTTCTCATCACCAAAAAGTCACACTAGTTCGATATCGTTGCATTTACTTATTGTACTCGATATTATTTAGCGCATTATCGAAAATGAAAATCAGTTGGTATTTGAATGATATGTCGACTACTTATTCTTTACTCAACTTACTATGGGAATCTCCTTACCCAATTTTAAACTAAGGAGTAATTTTTAAAATTTATTAAAATGAAAAGTTCAAATATTATAACAATGTTTTTGTGCTTTGTTTTAGCTAGCATCATTTTTTCTTCTTGTTCGAAGGATAGTGGTGATACTTTAAGCAACGATGACATTGAAAACAACCAAACCAACAGTAACTATACTGTTGTAAATGACGTGATGACTTTTGAAAGTATTGAAAAATTTCAAGCATATTACGAAACATTAGATGCCATGGATGACCAACAACTTCAACGTGTAATGAATGCATATGAGGTTAATTCTGTATTCAAAAGATGGATGGGTGATTCATTTGTCGATCCTGCTGATAGATATCAACCGTTTTTAGCAGATATCATCATGATGGGAATCGTTAATGAAAATTTTGAATTCCAATTTGGAGATGTATTGTTAACTTATGTGACAAATGAATACATTTTGAGCTCCAATATTGCAGATATCGAAACTAGAGATCAGATCCGTGAATTAGCCAAGGGAAATAAATTCGATTTTGACAACGTTCCTGATGATGCTTACTTGGTTTCAACTAACAAGTATGAAACATTGTTAGGTCCATGGGGAGAGGTTGCTTACCAACCTGTTGTTATTGAAACTGCTAATCGTGGTTGCATAAGAGACGGAACAGATAGCAAGTTGGAAATCAATGGTAACTTTGGATTAATTTCAAGATGCCAATCTTTTAGAAGTTGGGGATGGACGAAAGAAGAAACAGTTGCAGTACCTGTCAAAATAACTAATGGCAGATTCAGTGTTGTAGATGCTCATTTTTTGGGTGTTAAAATTCAGGCTGTTAGAAGAAATAGTGAGTGCCAAACTCAAAATTTTGCTGAGGAACTTGAAGCATGTAGTAATTGCGATTTTAAAAGAGCAAAGGTTAGTGCATTTGGCAATCGCATGCATCAAACTAATGATGTGCAGGGAACTGTCGAAATGGAAATTAATGACAATAATAATTTTCTTCAGTTTCACAATAAGCATATCGTACAGTATGACTAAAATCAATTGTTGAAATCTACGTTAGATTTTAATACAAGAAGCCTTTGTACTTTATGTGCAAAGGCTTTTTTCTTTGAATCTGTTCCGTTTCCTTTACCTGAGCCATGCTTTGTGTGGGAGCTAGGATTTAGCCGAATAAACATATCTATTTTTTCTTAAACTAATCCATAAATGTTAAATTTACCCATCCCAATATTAAATAGCATTCACTTAAATGCCTAAAGACAATACAGTCTATACTGAAATCGATGGTCAACGAATCAAGCTGAGTAATCTGGATAAAGTGCTTTATCCGGAAGCGAAAGTGTTGAAGGCTGAAGTGATCCAATATTTTATGGAGGTGGCTCCATTGATTTTGGAATATATTGCCAATCGTCCTTTGACACTGATTCGATTTCCAGATGGGATTCAGGCACATAGTTTTTACACTAAGAATGCACCGAACTGGTTACCAGAATGGTTGGAGACTTTTGATATCCAACATTCTAAAGAAAAGAAAAAATATCTGGTCGTTACTGACAAAGCGTCCCTTACTTGGACCGCTAATTTGGCAAGCTTGGAAATTCATCCAATGCAATTCACTACCCAACAACCTAATCCCGATCATTTTATTTTTGACCTAGATCCTGAAAATGACCAGTCTTTTGGCAAGTTGAAAGAATTAGCATTTTTGTTGAAAGATTTTTTGTTGGATTATGAATACACGCCTTTTATAAAAACCTCAGGAAGCAAAGGATTACATATCTATGTTCCTATTTTAAACAAATGGTCAAGTGAAGAAATGGTCTTGTCAGTCAAAGCATTGGCAAAAGAATTTGTCAAAAAACATCCTGGGATTTGTACACTAAAAATGAACAAGACGAAACGGGAAGGAAAAACATTGTTAGATATTTTTCGAAATCATCATTCAGCAACGACCGTAGCGCCATTTAGTTTGAGAGGAAAACCAGGTGCACCCGTTTCTATGCCGATTGCATGGAGTGATTTGGATGGACTGGAAAGTTCTCAAGCATTTAATCTTAGAAATTATAAAGATTATCTAGAAAAACATCCCAATCCTTGGAGTCAATGGCAATTTAAAAAAGCACCTTTACATGATAAGGTAGTAGAGAAAAAAGTAGGACTCGAAGTGACCAATGCGGATGATTTTGGTTTACTGAAATCTTACAATGCAAAAAGAGATTTTGAAAAAACTTCGGAGCCAAGTGCAGAAGTAGTGTTAGGGAATGATGATCAGTTTGTTATCCAGATGCACAATGCACAAAATTTGCATTATGATTTGAGATTGGAGCTAAATGGTGTTTTGAAATCGTGGGCAATCCCAAAAGGACTCCCTTGTCAAAAAGGAATCAAACGGTTGGCCATTCAGACGGAAGATCATCCGATTAAATACCTGACTTACGAAGGTGTCATTCCCAAAGGAGAATATGGAGCTGGTGAAATGTGGATTTTTGAATCCGGAAATATCAATTGGATTGAAAAAACGGAAAAGAAATATAAATTTGAATTGGTTACAAAAAGTTGGAAACGAAAATATAATTTGTTTCGATTAAAAGACAATCAGTGGTTAATTGAATCAAAAGAAGAAAAAGATTTTGGTGGAGAAACTTTCATCGCACCAATGTTGGCCGACGTAATGAAAAAAGTGCCTGCCTCCAAAGAATATATTTATGAAATAAAATGGGATGGTATTCGGACAATCGTTTGTGTAAAAGATGAAAAAGTGTCGATCTTTAGTAGAAGTGGTCGGGATATTTCTGCTCAATTTCCAGAGTTGGTGGAAGACGAAAATCTAAAAGCTACCTCTGGTGTTTTTGATGGAGAAATTGTTTGTTTGGATGAAAAAGGGGCACCACAATTTAGCAACGTGATTTCTCGTATGCACACTACTGGAAAAACAGCTATCACTAATTTGACCAAAACAAAACCAGTCGTTTGCTATTTATTCGATTGTTTGAGGTTGAATGGAAAACGAATGGACCACCTACCACTGGAACGTAGGAAAGCGTGGCTGAAAGTCAATATCGGACGAGGCGGCAGTTATCGATATAGTGAGGAGATGGAAGATGGTAAATCCCTGTTTGAAGCAGCCAAAACAGCAGGTCTAGAAGGGGTTATGGCCAAGCGAAAAAAGGGAACATATACGCCTGGTTCCCGTTCAACTAAGTGGTATAAGATCAAATTTCGTCAAACAACAGAGGCGATTATTATAGGATATACCAAAGGTCAAGGTGATCGGTCCAATCTTTTTGGGTCTTTGCACCTTGCAGATTACGAAGAAGGAACGTTAATATATAAAGGAAGAATCGGTACTGGTTTTGATATGAAAAAACTAAAAGTAGTTTTGGACGAATTGAAACCGCTTGTTATCAATAAAAAACCGATCAAAGAAAAAGTGGATAAGGAAAAAGAAACAACTTGGATCGAACCGAAGTTATATTGCGAACTTGAATATGCATCGATGTCTTCTAACGATACTTTTCGGGAACCTGTTTTTATTCGGATGCGTCCGGATTTGTATTTGTTGTGATTGGATCCATCCTCTAATTCGCTAAGCGAATAGGCCCTTCCTTGAAAAGGAAGGGTGCTGCGTGGGCTCGCGAGTCATCGCGTAAACCCTCCTTCTAAAAAAGGAAGGGATGCGACGTGAGCTCGCAAGTCCACGTGCTCACGCCTAACCCTCCTTCTAAAAAAGGAGGGTCGAACCATTGGTTCGGGGTGGATCAATAACGCAAGAACGATAATAGCGTGGTCGATCCATCCCTGTACCTTCGGACGTCCCTTGCCTTTTTTAAAAAAGGAAGGGATGCGACGTGAGTACGTGAGCTCGCAAGTCCACGCCCTAACCCTCCTTCTAAAAAAGGAGGGTCGAACCATTGGTTCGGGGTGGATCAATAACGAGATAACGATAAAAACAACTTGAGTACGGGAGTCCACGCGCTCCCCTTCCTTTTCAAGGAAGGGCCTATCCGCTTAGCGGATTAGAGGATGGATCAAAACGCAAGAACGATAAAACACGACCAAAAAAAAGCAAAATAATTAATATAAAATTTTTAAGACATGAGATCGATTTGGAAAGGACACATCCGTTTTTCATTAGTAACTATTCCCATTCAAATTTTTACTGCGATTGAATCAAAATCTAAAATTAGTTTTCGACAATTGCATGGAGAAGATAATGGTAGGATATCTTATAAGAAAATTTGTACCAGTTGTGAAAAAGAAGTCCCGTATGGTGACATTGTCAAAGGTTATGAATATGAACCGGATCAATATGTGGTATTGACAAAAGAAGAAATGAATTCCGTAAAATTGGAAAGCACCAAAGCCATCGACATCGAGGCGTTCATTGATTTGAATGAAGTCCACCCTACTCGATTCGAAACCGTTTATTTCATTGGTCCTAATGGAGAAGTTGCTACAAAAACATTTAGTTTGTTGCTGCAAACTTTGAAAAAATCCAACAAGGCAGGTGTAGGCCGTGTTATATTAAGAGACAAAGAAGATGTAGTTTTGATCACACCTCAAGGTGAAGGTTTGTTGATGTACAAATTGCGATATCCTAATGAGTTACGTAAAATGGAAAATGTCCCTAACTTAGGAAGCGTAGAAGTAGATAAAAAACAAATGGAATTGGCAGAAACTTTAGTAGACTCTCTGACCACTACTTTTGATAAAATCAATTTTGATGACAACTACAAAGACGCATTGTTAGAATTGGTGAACAGTAAAGTAGAAGGAAAAGAAATTATTTCAATTGATGATGCGAAAAAAGACAAACCTGTTGTGGATATTATGGATGCATTGAAAGCCAGTATTGAGGCAGCAAAAAAGAAAACTGCTTAAATGGCTTCACTTTATTGGCTAGTTTTGAGAAAAGTTTATAATGAACTAGTGTAAAATGTAGCGTGGCTTGGTGTATCATTAAACATTTAATTGTAATTGGGATTAGCAGTTTAGTGATCTGAAACGTATAATTAAAATTCCTGATTCCAATTAATAAGTGCCACTATAAACTTTACACTATACATTCGAAACTATTTATGATAAAAATACTCTCCTGGAATATCCGACAAGGTGGTGGTTCACGTATTACACCGATTTTAAAAGTAATAGAAACTGAACAACCGGACATTCTGACCTTTAGTGAATTTCGAAATAATGAATCGGGTGCCAAAATCAGATTAGGGTTATTGAAATTGGGCTATCGGCATCAAGCGGTATCAGATGCAGGTAAAAATGATAACACTGTAATTGTAGCTGCCAAATTCCCATTCAATTCTGTCTTATTTCCCAAATCAGATCCTACCTATTTCCATTCTATCATTCGCGCAGATTTTGATGCCTTTAATTTGTATGGAATGTACTTGCCGCATAAAAAGAAACATCAACTATTTGACTTTTTAATAAATGATGAACTAACCAATCCTAAACCAAGTATCCTCGCTGGAGATTTTAATACTGGTCACAACCATATTGATCAAGAAGGAAATTCTTTTTGGTACACTGACAAGTTGAAAAAAATCGAATCCATGAATTTTGCGGACGCATTCAGACTGAAATACGGCAAGGCCAAAGAATATTCGTGGTATAGCCATCAAGGAAATGGATATCGGTATGACCATACTTATGTACATCAGGACCTGATACCAATCGTTTCCGATTGCTTTTATCTTCATAAATGTCGGGAAGCAAACTTATCGGACCACGCTCCAATGATTCTTCTTCTTGGCTAAAAAAGCTGTAATAGACTTAAAGTATAAGATGTTTTTCGTCCTACTTTTACAATCTTTATCCTAGTTCTAAATAAAATTATAAAAGTTTGGTCCTAGAAATCGATGGATTCATATTTTTTGTCACAACTCAATACGATTTCGTCAAATTTAACTTTAAATGTCTAGTAGGAATTGGATTTTCTCATTCAAATTGGCGCATATTTGGGCCAGAGATTATAATACAAAAAGGTCACAGATCGGTAAAAACGGTCTTAATAAAGATGACAAAGTTTCGGGTCTAACCCACCCCTAAAAACAAATAACACTCCTTCTTCTTGCAAGATTGAGTGTTTATTTATAATAGGATAAAATAAAATTGTCTTAGAAAAATCCTCTGATAAGTTTGGCAATCATTTGCAATCCAGAATTGAAGTTCTGACCTTTTTCCATTGTTTCCTTGGAATACTTTACTTTAATTGGAACTTCGATATATCGACTTCGATTCAAACCAATAAATCGAATAATTTCAATACAGAATTCAAACCCATTATATTTTAATTCTGAGTCGCCAATAAATTCTTTTGAGAATGCCTTCATCCCAGTTTGACTATCGGTAAGTCTAGTGCCAGTAACCAAGAAAGTAACAATATTTGCGATCTTATTGTAAACCACTCTGATGAAAGGAATTCGATTATCTTTTTGTAAAAATCTACTTCCTATTACTAGATCGTATTCCGATTTTAATAAAGGTTCGACCAAAGCATCGATATCGTCAGGATAATGTTGGGTATCCGCATCAATAGTAACAATGATGTCCGCTCCAGACTTCAAAGCATAGGTAATACCAGTTTGAGTGGCAGCACCAGGTCCAAGATTGACAATGTGATTTAAGACATATGCATTTAAGCCTCTTGCAACTTCAGACGTATTGTCTATGCTACCATCATCAACTACCACGATATTATGGTACCCATGGGCTTGAGTTGATTTGATGACCTCACCAATTCTTTTTCCTTCGTCCTTGGCAGGTATGACTATAAATACTTTTTTGTCCATCTATTTAAATCTATAGATTGCATATGATCCAGCATAATGGATGTCTCCATAAACGCCGTAATCCAATTGAATTTTGGAAGGATCATTTGGTAAAGGGGTCTTCAACAAACGATCTGTTGCCAATAATTCTAACTGTGGATTTTGAAATATAAATCGTAGCAAACTTTCAAATTTCTTTACTAGTGTTTTTTCTGGTGTCCTATCTAACGTGTGTGTGTTTAAATCTACAATGAGATATTGATACCCATCATCTTTAAGTGCTTTTGCCAATGCTATGTTGTTGGGCATTTCATTGATTAATCTGGACATCTTATTCAATTGATTATCCTCCACTACTCTAGCATCACTTCTCTCTATAAAAAAATTGAATGGTGTTCCCACTTTAATAATTTTTGCATTGACATCTTTATTAATTTCAGCAAATGCAATTGTACTGTTTTTGAAAAATATATCTTTTAAATCATCTTTAGAATTTTTTCCTGATTGGTAATCAACCATTGACATCTCATACATCAAATGTGCATTTTTGGCATTAAGAGTTGATTTATTGTGGTTAGCCATTCGATAAGTAAATGCCATCATAACCCATATTAAGGAAGTGGCACCACATAAATAGAATACATATTTTTTGACCAATGATTCTGCTTTTCTGTAATCGTAAATTTCTTTAAATAGATATAAAGTCGCAATCGCAAAAAACAAATATCCATACCACACGATTCCAGCAGTCATAATCAGAAACAAAAAAGCATAGAATAACAAGTAAACTGCCATAAACCGTTTTGTCAAACTCTTGCTTTTAATCCTTTCATTAATTAGGAAGAAAAGAAAAATAAACAATCCGATAATTAAAAAATAAGAAAAATAATCTTCGTTGGCTTTTAGACTTTTTATCCCAGGAATATTCTTTGCAGCGATATAAATATTGCCGATCATATTTTCAAGTATCGTCGGCTGTTTTGAATTATCACCTAAGTAAGTACTAATTTCTGTAGCGGTGGTGGTAGATTCACCTGGGGTTAGAGGATTATTGGAAAATGAAATGATACCGATGCATAGTACAATGAACATCGTTAAAAGACTCAAATATTTTCGTTTCCTAAATCCAACAAATAGCAGTATTGGTAGAAACAATAACAATAAAAATCCGATTTCAATAAACGGTCCCTGAACATTTGAGTTCATCGTCAAATCATAAGGCAACGTCAGATATCTATAAAAAAGAGGCTCATATCCGATGTAGCGTTGAATCTCTTCTCGTACTGCAGTGCTTTCAACAGATTCAGCTGCCAGCTTCTGTTTCTTTTGCTTTTTAGTTTGCTCCGCTTTTGCAGGAATAGTTTGTTCTTGTGCAAAAATCTGAGCACTATGATCTAAACTAGGTGTAGCGAAAAATAGACCTACCAAAAGAAAAACGATGATATGTAATTTATTAATGATCATTTTCCTGATTGATCGTATTTTTTATATTTCTTTAATATTTTTTGAACTGGAATCGAATTACCTTTTTTCTTTCCTTGCAATAAGCATTTTTGTGAGAGACATTTTGTATCCAAGAAATTCTTAGCAATCCAAGGTGTCACAGATGCTCCAAACAAACCAATCGTAATGGCTGAAACCCAGACCGCTTTCATCGCTTTGTCTTTATTTTGCAACACACTATACCCTACCAAACCTATCCCAATCGCCAGAACAACCCATTGCACAATATCGACACTCAAATGATAATCTCTAAGCCCAGTCATTTGATCTAATTTCACAATTAAAACGGATGCTATGGATATTAAAGCAACACCCAATGCTGCCAAACTGCCGCTATATACATACCAATAAATCATAATCGTACAAAAAACGGCAAATAAGGTGGTCAGTTTTATTCCAAAAGCAAATCCTAATAACAAACCAATTGCAACTATTTCGGCATATTTTTTCCCCGCTTCTAAATTCAACTTTTGATGACCTAATTGTACAAGATGTTCATTAGCGTTCGCCACTAATATTTTACCTTTCTTCTCAACCAAAGGCTCCGGTTCCTTTTGCTCGTTGGGATAATCGAAAGAACGACCAATTCTTGTCACCCATTCTGTCAATAAAATAACGGTCGTCACTAAAACAAATAAAAGACCTAAGTCAATTTTAACCTCTAAATAAGATTGAACACAAATAGAAGGCGTCACATAAAAAACAAGCAATGCAAATAACAATATATTCACATTCATCTTTAGGTAGTATTTACCCAAAGCATATAGCGCAAACAAAGTCAAGACACCTCCCAGCATAGACAAACCCATTGCAATTTCAGAACTGTCCAACAAAATATATCCTAAAGACATAAACAGCGACCAATTATAAATTTGGTAGCCTCCAATTATTTCTTGATGTTCTGCAATCAACTTCGGTAAAGGTCCATAGGTATTCAATGCATCAAAACCTAATGGGAATGGTGTATTTACCTGAAAGAAATTTTGAAGAATTAGATAGCCTATAAAAAAGAAAGACATGGTCCCCAAAACATTTAGCTTCTTATTCAATTTTATTGGATCAAACAAGCAAGTTTTAAAAAACACAAAAACTGACTTATAATGCAACCCAGCTAAAACCAACAATAAAATTCCTACCGCTTCAATTCTCAGCATGGAGATCGAACCCAATAAAAACAAAAGAAACACCAAACCTTGCAGCCCCAATGCAATCTCTACAATATTCAAAACTGGTTTTCTTAATTTCAGTCCAATCAACTTATTGATTGAAGCTCCCAGTCCTTTAGCAATTCCAACAATGGAAAATATTATAAATCCATTTTTCAATAACAACCCTGCTATACTAAGATGACCACCACCATTCAAAGAAAAATTTGAGGCAGTTGGTACTTTAGAATTAAACAGCGTCAATGCAATTGCATTGAGCACTAAGAATAGGATGACTAAACTGGCGCCGTTAAAAAGCTTTTTAACTTTTTGGTGATCTCGAAACTTTAAAACTACTGCCGAAAAAATTCCAGCAACTACTAAGAGAATAAATTGTAAATCGAAATAAGCAAAATTGCTAACAATCTGTGGGTAGATTGAATGCTTAATCCAGTAGTCTGCTATGACTATGATTGCCCAAACCGAAATAAAAAGTATTTGAAAATACTTCAAAAATTTACTCATGATATCCAGATAGCTGACCTATAGTCATAGTGTTGTTCCTGTATTCAATCGAATACAAAGCCTTTAATATTCCAAAAAATGTTTTCAATGGCAGTTTTGGGAGAAATTATAAGTAGTAGAAAAAAAGAAATGTTTAGCTGGGTGTTATGGTGCACTAAAGATAAGCGAAAAAATGCTATAAATCAGTCATTTCCAGTAGAATTAATTGCCCTAAAAATGGTATTTAACACATTAAGCTAGCACTTATTAATAAATTCATGGGAATTCTATTTTTTGTAAATTTAAAGTTGGAACTAGGGTTTTTCAACAATTTATCATTATTATAATATGTTGATTACCTGATAATTAGACTGAAATGAATTTCGAATTATATCAATGGTTAATTCCTCTGCTGGGTGGCTTGTACATCACACGGATTCTATATCAGTATTATCGTAAAAAACGGAGCATGCGCTCTACCCTAATTTGGTTAATTTTCTGGGTAACTGTCATTATTTTGGCAATCGTTCCTAATGATTTTTCTTTCAAAATAGCACACATTCTTGGATTTAAAGATAATGTCAACGCCGTCATTTTCGTTGCACTTGGTATGTTATTTTTATTCATTTATTACCTCTCAACCACCTTGGAATCTGTAGAAAATAGATTGACGGAATTGACTAGAAAAATAGCTTTAGAAAATCGAGAAAAAGAGGACAACGCAAAATGAAAATTCTTTTTGTCCTTGAAAACTATTACCCAAATGTAGGTGGCCTAGAAACCCTGTTCAAAACGCTCGTCGAAAAGTTAGCAGCCGCTGGTCACGAAATTACCATCATCACTACTAAACCTTTTGGTGGGCTTCCTTTCAAAGAGGAAATTGGTAATGTAAAAATTATTCGATTGCCTTTTGGAAGATATACCTACACATTTCTCGGCTTTCTTCCAATCCTCTTTTATATCCGCCAAATGGATATCATCCAAACTACTTCTTACAACGCTGGAATTCCAGCAATAATCGCAGGAAAAATATTTCGTAAAAAGGTTGTTATCACTTTTCATGAGGTATGGGCAGACCTTTGGAGTGAATTGCCTTTTATGTCCAAATTCTCTAAATGGGGACACCGATTGTTTGAACGCATGTTGCTTCGTTTTCCATTTGATAAATTCGTTGCCGTTTCAAATGCGACTGCTACTGCACTTAAAAATGTCGGAATCCCAAATGAAAAAATTGAAGTAATTCATAACGGTATCGATTATATTGCATTCGAACAAATAAAAAAGGAGAAAGAAAAAGCCGTTGATAATAAATTCAATTACCTTTACTTTGGTAGACTCGGTATTTCAAAAGGATTAAATTTAATTTTAGATGCTGCTAGTAAATTTAAAATAGATTTTCCTAACAGTAAATTAACGATGATTATTCCTCAAAATCCTAAACCATTTTACAACATGTTTATGAATTTGGTGAAAGAAAAAAATCTAGTAGATTATATTGAATTCAAACACCAATTGAAATATCAGGATCTTTTGGATGAATTAACGCAAACAGATTGTGCGATTATTCCTAGTTATAGCGAAGGGTTTTGTTATGCAGCAGTAGAATGTATTGCATTGGGAACCCCTATTATTTCTTCTGATCGAGCTGCGTTGAAGGAAGTAGTTAGTGGGACTTACATCAAAATGAAATCGCAAACTACGGAAGGATTATATGACGCACTCGTCAAAGCGAATAAGGGAGATTGGGAAAATAGTCCGATCAAACATTTTCATATTGATGAAACTATAACAAAATATATACATTTGTATAATAAAATGATTCAATCTTAAAATGAGAATTGTATTCATAGCAGATGCTTTGGACATCCAATACGCAGGCGTACACGTGTACACTCGTGAAATCATTCGTGCAGTTACTACTTTGGACCAGAAAAATGAGTACATCCTTATTCGTCCTGAATCTAAAAATCAATATGAAGGTATTGAAGAAGTGATTGTTCCCTTGTCGGATAAAATTCCAATGCACAGAGGTATCCGTCAGTATGGTGCTATACCAAGTGCCGCTCGGAAATTAAATCCTGATATTGTAATCGAACCAGGTCATTTTGGTCCGTTTTTTTTACCCAAAAAAGTGAAACGAGTTACCGTTATTCATGACATTACACCGGTCATTATGCCTGATTATCATATCTTTATGAGTCGGGTATTTCACAAACTATTTCTTCCAGGCATTCTCAAAAGAGCCAATCACATCATTACCAACTCGGAATACACCAAAAGTGATGTAACCACACACTACCCGATCACTAGAGATAAAACAACTGCAATTTTGTTAGGCAAAGATGAATCGTTTAAACGTGATCCGCAAGTTACATTTCTCCAAAAATATAACATCAAAAAACCGTATCTACTATATGTCGGAACGTTAGAACCAAGAAAGAATTTGTCACGATTGATTAGTGCTTTTGAAAAATTAATAGATAACGGGATTTGTAATCATCAACTGGTTTTAGCTGGTAAAAAAGGTTGGAAAATTGATGATCTTTATACTCAAATTGAAAACTCATCCGCTAAAAACAACATTGTACTTCCTGGATTTATTGACAAGGAGGACCTCGCTGGACTTTATACGAATGCAGAAGTTTTTGTTTATCCTTCTTATTATGAAGGATTTGGTTTACCTATTTTGGAAGCCATGTCTTGTGGAACTCCTGTAATTACTTCCAATACTTCCAGCTTACCTGAAGTAGGTGGAGATGCGGCACTTTATTTTGATCCGATGTCTATTGATGACCTCTACCAAACAATGGCAAAGTTGATTTCTGATAAAAACTTATTGTTAGAAATGGAACAGAAAGGATTGGAAAGAGCCGCTCATTTTAGCTGGGAGAAAGCTGGTCGCGAGACGATTGCGCTTTTCGAATCTCTTTAACTTCTTATATGTTTCTTCTTATATACCCTTAAAGGTTTCATTCCTTAAGTGCCTTATCTGGTAAAACTCTCCAAAGCGGCAAATAAAAGATAAACAACATCACTAAAATAACAAGCCCTTCCATCGGACGTACAATATGATACGTAATCTTCGGATGAATAACAGACCAAAAAGTAGTTTCCACTTTCTTTATCAACAACATCGGTGCTTGCGGATCTTCCGAATTTGGATATACATCCATAATATTGAATGCGAATAACAACAAGGTAATTACAATCATGGCAATGCTTCCTACCAAGATGGGATTCTTAACGAATGGCCGCTTATCATTCTTTGCCAATGCGTGTACTTTTTGTGTACTTCGAATAGTCAACAACCCAAAAACAACGCCTAACATATTGATAATCAAATCATTAAAATCATAATAGTTGGTGCGCTCTGGTGCAATAAACCAATATTGATAGGCTTCATCAATCGCACTCAAGAAAGTAACCCAAAACAAGGTATCGGTATAACGCATTGTCAAAGGAAAGAACAAAATCGCCAAAGCAGCATATTGAATAAAGTGAATCAATTCGATATTGACAATAAGAATGGTATTGATAGACAAGATTGTCAATGCTACTGTTACTAGTAAAAAAAACAAGATCAAATTTCTATCTCGATTTTTTAAAATAGTACGAAGTAACGGAAGGATGTAAAACAGAAAAATAACAGATGCCAGGCACAAAATGATTAGATCATATTCCGGGCGCGGCATTCCTTTAAAAATTCCTGCTATAAAAATCCCAACTTGTTCGTGTGGCAATGTGACCAATAAGTAAAATATTCCAGCTAGAATAATATTCAGAATGGGTCTATCTCGAAGCCACGTGATTATTGGAAACATATGCTAAAATTACAATGATTTATTGGGGTACACAATAATGTCTCACTCAGATATTCTGCGATTTCTGGATGAGGAGATTTCTAAGAATAATAAAAAAAGCAACCCAAAATGAATCGGATTGCTTCTCTCTCAATATTATGTTGAGGTTTATTTTTCGTTTAGGCTTAATTTAATCTTCTTTTCAAGATCGGCTACTTTGTCTTTGAAGATAATATCGGTGTCCATTAAATCATGCACAGATTTGCAGGAATAAATGACCGTACTATGATCTCTTCCACCAAATTTCTCACCAATTGCTTTCAAAGATTTATTAGTCAAGTTTTTAGCTAGATACATACTTAGTTGTCTGGCTAATACGATGGAACGCTTTCTCGTTTTTCCTTGCAACTTCTCTACTGGCACATCAAAATTATCAGCTACCAATTCTTTGATATAATCAACAGTGATTTCTTTTGAAATTTGACGAACGAAATTCTGAATCACCTTTTTCGTCAAATCTAAATCGATATCTCTACGATTCAAAGATGATTGAGCAACTAAAGAAACTAAGACACCTTCCAGTTCTCTAATGTTATTTTTGATATTATAACAAATAAATTCCGTAACATCACTTGGCAAGTCCAATCCTTCCTGATTCATCTTTGCATCAAGAATTGCCATTCTTGTTTCAAAATCAGGTGCTTGCAAGTCCGCTGTCAATCCCCACTTAAATCGAGAAATCAAGCGATCCTCCATTCCTTGTAAATCTTTTGGAGGTTTATCAGAGGTCAATATCAACTGTTTACCTGATTGGTGGAGTTGATTAAAAATATGGAAGAAAATTTCAAGTGTCTTTTCTTTATTTCCTAAAAACTGGATATCATCTACAATTAGTACATCAATCAGTTGGTAAAAGTTGACGAAGTCGTTGACTGCGTGATTTTTAATTGATTGAATAATTTGATTGGTGAATTTTTCTGAAGACACATATAGTACTGCCTTATTGGTTCCACTTTTCAATACTTCATTTCCGACCGCATGTGCTAAGTGGGTTTTACCTAATCCAACATCACCATATATAACCAATGGATTGAAAGCAGTGCCACCTGGTTTTTTAGCAACTGCCATACCAGCAGAACGTGCTAAACGGTTGCAATCTCCTTCAATAAAATTTTCAAAAGTATAATTCGGGTTTAGTTGAGGTGTTATTTTTACCTTTTTAATCCCGGGAATGATAAATGGATTTTTGATATTGTTGGTATCGACACTTCCTGGACCTTTTTCAATATCTTTTTTCTGAGCAACTTGCTCAGCATTTCCATTTAATAGAATTTGATATTCCAATCTTCCATCACTACCCAACTCTTGTTGGATGGTCATTTTTAGAAGAGACACATAATGTTCTTCCAACCATTCATAGAAAAATTTATTAGGAACTTGAATTGTCAATGACCCACTATCTAACTTTACCGGATTGATGGGTTCAAACCAGGTTTTAAAACTTTGGGAGTTCACGTTCTTGCGAATAGTCTGCAGACAGTTTCCCCAAACGGTTAGATGATTTTGATCTATCGTCATTGTTCAGATTCAATATTTTGAAACATATAGATTTACAACTGCAAGGCTGAAACTATACATTAATTTTTTATAACATGGGAATAAAAAGAGAAGTGCCTATGCACTCAAAGTATGCTGTTAAATAGGACCCGGAGACAATTCTGATTCCTTCTTTTCTACCTCATCATCCGGCCTACAAATTTGTGGAAAATTTCTGACTTATTTAAGTGGATTGAAAATTAAAACCACATACTTTTTTTTTATATTAGTGAAATTTAATTTTATCAAAACCTCACTTCATTTATTCCTAATTCTTTACTAAAATATTTTTACAACTCACGCATTTATTCCGAAAATTTCTTTCAAAAAATATATCTAATCTTCCCAAAACAATTCCTGCCCAACCGACTTGATTAACTAATATATTTTTTCCTACCCTATTCTTAAGGGTCAATGGTTCTTCTAGAAAAGTATGGGTATGTCCTCCTATGATTAAATCAATATCCTCACTTGCTGCTGCTAGCTTTACATCACTCACTTTATCATTATCATATTTCAATCCAAGATGTGATAAACAAACAACATAGTCACATTTTTCATCATATCTTAAAATCTTCGCGTACTTATTCGCTTGCTCGATTGGATCTAGATATTGCGTTTCTTCAAACATGTTGGATGGTACCAATCCTAACAATTTAATTCCAACTCCTAATACACCAATTCTCAAACCTCCTTTTTGAAAAACTTGGTAAGGTTTTGTTTTACCATTCATGACCGTGTCTTTGAAATCATAATTGGCAACAAGCGTTGGGAAGTTTGCGTGCTTTAATTGTTTTTTTAATCCATCAATTCCGCCATCGAAATCATGGTTGCCAATTGTACAAGCATCATATTTCATCGAAGACATCAATTTAAATTCTAATTCTCCACCATAAAAATTGAAGTAAGGAGTTCCTTGGAAAATATCTCCAGCATCTAGTAAGAGTACTTGCTTTTCTTCTGACCTTATTTTTTTCACCAATTGTGCTCTTTTGGCAGCACCACCCATGCCTGGAAACTTTCGGTCATCCATCGGAAATGGATCAATCCGACTATGTGTATCATTGGTATGTAAAATCGTCAATTTATACATATCAGGCTTATCGTTTGCAAATAATGGATAGCCTGCTCCCACTAATCCTGTAGTAATCAACGAGTTCTTTAAAAAGGATCTACGTTTCATAATTTTATAGTTTACTTATCACAAGATACATTTACTTACGGTACCTACCTAGATGCAATTAAAGAAATGAATTTATACTTAAAATATTCATAAAAGCTTGAACTTAGTTACATAGATATTACTTTTTTATATATTTTTGTCGCCGGTTTAAAATCCGAGCAGCATTTAAGTATAAGCTGCGTTTACTTTCTGAATAGATTCCCAACTACTACTACTACATCCAATAATGACTAAGTTATTTAACTTCTTTCTTTGCCTTTTACTGACACTTACTTTCGGCTGTACAAGTGATAATTCTGACACTCCGCCAGACATTGTACCGACCATTGCTGATGAGTTCAATATTCAACTTTGGGAACATTTGAGTCCTAATGGAAACAGTCTTAGCCTACTTGTAGAAACCATTGAAGATCACGACTGTCTTAATAGTATCATCAGAAATGAGATTTCAATTCAAAGTACTAATTTAATCGTTAATCTAGACGGAATCGTACAACCAGAAAATTGTATAGAAGGAATTGCACCAGCAGCAGCTGATGTTTCTTTTTCTACTTTACCTATTGGGAATTACGATTTGGAAATCAATATTCTATCACTTATCAAAAATGTTGGATTCATTGATGTGTCTCCAAATACTTTTAAGATTGAATTAAATTCTTCTGATGGAATCCATATTTCAAATAATGAATTAAATAGAATTCCTAACAATACATTTTGGGGTTACATCGCGTTAGATAAAATGGATTTAACGACTGTTACTTCAGGTTTTTTGGAAGAAATTGAAATTCTTAAAGATGACTTTTCTTTCGATAACGGCAACTATGGTCATTTCAAATTTACAGATGAGGTACTTGATTTTGAGGTAAGCACTGCATTTCCTGACCACGAAAAATTCGCTTTTAAATATTCTGGCGATCTGAAAGATTTAACTAGAACTATTAAAGAATATCGAGAAAATTCAGCCTACTTAAATAAATTGGAAATTAGAGTATTGACTTTTGAAGGGGAAGAGCTTTAAAAAACAATTTCATTGTTTTTTAAAGTGATGAGTTTGTAAAGTGATGAGTGTAAAGTGATGAGTGATGAGTGATGAGTGTAAAGTGATGAGTGTAAAGTGGCTTCTTGTTCAATTAGAAATTTAAGGTACATTGTTATAATTCATGTGCTCACGTCCTAAGTGCTATCATGCATCATACATCATACATTTGAACCGATGCCGATAACTATAGAGCAGAGGAGAGAAAAATTATCATACATCAAAAAAGCTCCGCTTTTTCAGCTCTTCGTGGTACCCATCAACTTTTTGCTATCAGACAATTCAAAAACAAACCCTTCTGACATTAAAGTTTCGTATTTTTCTTTATCGAATTTATACAATTTGGCTGGTCTGTGCGCAACCCCCGCTTGCATCTCACCTATGTCTTGTAACAATCCCATAGACAATATTTTTTTACGGAAATTTCTTTTATCCAATTCAGATTCAAGGACCGCTTCATAGAGATGCTGTAACTGTGTCAAGGTAAATTTAGGTGGTAGCAATTCAAATCCAATTGGTCGGGTTCGAATACTTTTTTTGAGTAGTGAAAAACTTGCTTTCAAAATCTCAGAATGATCAAAAGCCAATTCTTCTACTTTATTAATTGAATGCCATTTTGCTTCTTTAGCAAAAGAGGATGTCTTTAATTTGTTAGAACTAATTTTTATTAAAGAATAATAAGCAATTGTAATAACACGCCCAATAGGATGTCGATTGACCGCTCCAAATGCTTTGACTTGCTCTTGATAAACATTTTCCAATCCAGTCAATTCTTGCAACACTCTAGCAACGGATGAATCAATATCTTCATTTGGATATACCAAATCTCCAGGAAGTGCCCATTTGCCCGAAAAAGGTTCTTCTCCTCTTTCTATCAAAAGTACTTTTAGGTCTCCATCACCAAATCCAAAAACCACACTATCTACAGAAAATGCAGTTTTAAAATACTTCGTTTCTTCAGCCATTAAATTGGTTTTATTCTACTAAACTAAGTTGGAGTTATTGGTAACCTTAAGGTACGCAAACGTAATAAATTATACAAATGTAATATTATCTCTAAGTTGTTTACAACGATTCCTTAACTTTATAAAATGAACTTTAAAATAAAAATAATGAAGCTTTACAAAACTTTACTTCTTACTGCATTTATCGCATTTTCATTCAATTTAATTGGACAAACAATTGTTATAAATGAATTTATGGCATCCAATGATTCTACATCTACCATCACCGATGAGTTTGGTGAAACAGATGATTGGGTCGAAATCCATAATCTAACCAATAACACCATTGATATATCTGGATATGGATTTAGCGATGATTACGATTTATTATACAAATGGGTTTTCCCAGCAGGAATTTTGATTCCCGCCAATGGATACTTGATTGTTTGGACAGACGACGATCCTGATCAAGGAGATTTACACACCAATTTTAAACTGAATATTACAGGAGAAAGAATTGCTTTGTCTAACACAACTGGTGTCGTCCTTGATTCAATTTCTTATGGTAATCAAGAAACGAATGTTTCATTAGCACGAGTTCCAAATGGCACAGGTCCCTTTATTCCACAAGCACCCACTTTTAATGCCAACAACGGAGGTGTTTTTACAACTGAAATTCCAAACAACCATTTCAAAGTCTATCCAACAATTGTAACCAACGATATTTTTATTGAAAACAATCAAGAAGCAATTAAAAATTGTCAATTATCTATCTATTCTTTAGATGGAAAAAAAATAGTCGAAAAAAATGAGGTGATGACTCCATTTTCAATAAATAAAATTAATATTGAACAACTAAATATTGGAAGTTATTTCTTGTCCATTCAACCAATAAAAGGGAATCCAACGAATTTCTACTTCCAGAAACAATAACTACTTTTAAAAGAATTTGAAAACATAACTATGATCAACATTATTAGCGATACGGTAACCACTCCTACACCAGCAATGTTAGACGCAATGATGTCTGCCAAAGTAGGTGATGATGTGTTCAAAGGAGATCCTTCTATTAATGCATTACAAGAAAAAGCGGCCGAGATGTTTGGAATGGAAGCAGGTCTATTTTGTCCCTCAGGTACCATGACCAATCAAATTGCTATCAATGTCCATACGGATCGTTTGGATGAAATGATTTGCCACAAATATTCTCATGTCTATCAATATGAAACAGGTGGCTACGCATTTAATTCTGGTGTTGCAGTCAATTTGTTAGAAGGTGACCACGGAAAGATTACTGCCGAACAAGTTGCCGCTGCCATCAAACCCGTCTATGATTGGTTACCGATTTCGAAATTAGTCGTTTTGGAAAACACCAATAATAAAGGCGGAGGTAGCTATTATACTTTGGATGAAATCAAACCTATCACTGATTTGTGTAAAGAACGAGGATTGCGTTTACACTTAGATGGTGCACGTTTGTTCAACGCGTTGACAGAAACAGGTGAAACTACTTTAGAGGTTGGAAAACATTTTGATACCATCTCCATTTGTTTGTCAAAAGGATTGGGCGCACCTGTCGGCTCTTTATTGTTAGGTCCAGCTGATTTTATAGCCAAAGCGAGACGAGTCCGTAAAGTAATGGGTGGCGGAATGAGACAAGCAGGTTTTTTGGCAGCAGCCGGTTTGTACGCACTGGAAAATCACGTAGATCGTTTAAAAGAAGATCACGAACATGCTAGAATAATCGAAACGAAATTGAAGTCCCTTCCCTACATAGAGAATGTCCGCCCCGTCCAAACCAATCTCATTATTTTTGATGTCAAACCTCCGTTGACGAGTGATGTTTACATCCAAAAGTTGAATGAGCATGGAATCATGGCAGCCGCTTATGGTCCTCAGACGATGCGATTTGTTACGCACTTGGATTTTAGTCGGGAGATGCTAGAGGTGGTTTTGGGTAAGCTGGATGGGATGGTTTTTAATACTTAGTTTTTTTTATTTGAGCGACTTGTTTTAACACAAAGGTACTATGTAAAAAACCAAGTAGTTCACTGAAAAATTTATTAATTTTATAGCATAAAGGAGGTTGCTCTAGAGTAATCATCCACAGTAGGCAGGACTAGTTTCCTGCCTATCCTTTTCTAGACAATTTTTCTT
>CALDGQ010000054.1 GCA_937941765.1 uncultured Saprospiraceae bacterium | reverse complement strand
TCGAGCAATCATCACCTCCGTGCCATCTATATTTTCAATTAATCTTACTTGCTTTCCTGACATGTCGGTCAATTCTAAACGGTGCATTTCATTCGTGTCATTTTGGAAACGTAATAAGGTTTGATTAGTGAATGGATTTGGCTGAACCGTTACTTTGATTTGAGCCAATTCATTTATGTTATCTACTATTGGTGTTTCAAAAACCATACAAGGTCCAGCTGAAGTAATTGTCTGTTCATAGTTGTAATTCACAACTTCATGAACCGCATCAATACAAACTAAACTATCTGCATCCACTGCCATATAGTGAACTCTTACCAAAGGTTGAGCATTGATATTTCTTGTAATCGTTGAATCTTGAAATGAAATTCCAATCACCATTCCTTGTGAAATATTTGCTTGAGGAATTACTGGATATTCAGCACCTTCTACTAAGCTTTCAACTGACTGAATGGTTACTCCGGACACTTGAAATTGATAAGCCACCACATCTGTAGTACTCGAAGTCAAGTGGATATCTATATGTTGGTTGTCATAATCAATGTTGTCAATATGAAGGTAAGTAGAATCAAAAATACTCACTACTCCATCTGGAAAAACACAGTGATCATGAACACCAGTAGTTGGGTGATTGTGATTAGAACCATACAAGTTACAGGTACTCAATAAAGCCGCATCATATACTGTGATTAAACCATCCGCATTCAAATCATTACAAGTGGTCGGTGTAATATCATTTCCTAAAATATCGGTTACATAATTTTGTGCATCTATCATTGATTGTTCACCATCACCATTTATATCTCCCATTAAAATAGAACCTCCACATATTCCAGTACAATCGTATTGGGCATCTCCATACGGCTCCCCAGCACAATCTGTAAACGGATCACAATCCGCATTCTGAGTCAATTGAATCATTCCGTTTGGACGTGAGATTTCTATACATACTTGCGCCCAGTTGTTGGTAATATCAGTTTCAATTCTATTGTTATAATCAGGTTCGTTTTTCCAATTGGTACGAGCGACCATTGTATACTCACCATCAGGAATATCAGTAACATCCAACCATTGACATTCTAATAGTGCATGATAAGAATCTGAGCATCCAGCTGTGATTCCCATATTATTGCAAGTAAATTGTTGTGTGATTCCGGTTGGACAGTCCAAATCAATTACACAAAATCCATTTTTAAATCCAATTGGAATTTTTTGACCAGAAGTATCAAATAATAAATACTCAGCATAGCCATCATAATGCCAGTGGTTGTGGCAATTGTCCCATGTAAATAATGGGTTGTCAACAGAAGGAATTCCTAAGTAATAATCTAGCTCACCAATATTGTGAATCGTTGTTGTGAAACGAATAATATCACGATCTCCATATCCTTGTAAACATTGTTCTTCTATCAAGCAATTATCGTTGTTACTATTGGAAGAAGAAAAATAAGTATCTAGATAAATAGATGTTTCAAAAACACCTTGATCTAATAATAAATCTGGTCCATCTGGACATGCTGGATCACCTTGTGACAAGCAAGACCCGTCATCAACCGTTGCTAGTGGATTGTAATTACATGCTAAATTGTTGGTGCAACCAGTAATCGGTCCAACATAAGATAGCTGCCATGTAATTGGATTGTTGTTGCACAAATCCATATTGTCACCAATGCGAATATAAACTGGTTCATTCCCTTCCAAATATAAATTCAATTCTGCAAATAAATCACATTCTGCATTATCATTATATGCTTGCGTCCCGATATTTGATTCATCAACCAAAATATCATCACAAGTATTGTAAACCCATATTTTGGTATCACAGTTATTTCCTAAATCACATGTTGTAACATTATATATCCCATTTTCAAGTGGTGTGAATTCGTAGAAATAATCATCGAACATGGTTGTATAAGTACCTACATCAACAATTTCAGCAGTACCACAACTCGATCCCGGTGGGCAATTGAAAGTTGCATTAGAAAAGTTATCGAAGTCTCCGGTTACGTATAACAATGTGTCTCCTTCGATACTAGCCAAAGCATATCCTGGTGGTACAATTCCATCACCAAACTGATCGTTTATAGTAAAAGTAAGACACAAACCATTTGGCACGCAAACAGCAGTATCATATTCCATGAGATTTCCATAAGTATTATTTCCAACACTTGCGTAAACATTCCCATTGTCGTCTGTAATACTCCAACTTGTTTCGTATCCCCAATTATCAGAAGACAGATGAAATTGAACTTCGGTTTCATCAGAATTACACTGTCCAAAGAGTTGAAATGAGAAAATAGCAGATAGGCAAAAAGATAGTATAAATTTAAAATTCATAACTGTGTGATATGGTTCGTGAAATGAGGAAAAATTTGTCAGTTCTAGGGGACATATAAAGGTACTTAAATTAGGTATTAAATGCCATACCAAACCCAGTTCTGTCACTCATTTGCCCTTTGGCTGTTGGTATTATTAACATTTTTGATCAAATTATTTCAATCTAAACGTTTGAACACCTCAAATTGATTTTGAAATCAGCGATTTATAAGTACCATAAAAATGGTATTTAATAGTTAATACAATTTGATGGTTTAAGAAATTTATCCGCAAAAAAAAGGTTATCTTGTTATTATAAAATACATTCCTATGAAATTTAGAATATTATTCTTGCTTTTTGCAGTCGCAATTTTCAGTTGTAATGTTGACAAGCCTACGGATTCAACAACAGAAACAACCCCAACTAAAAATGAAGCTCCTTTTGAAGTAGATTTTTCTGAAAACAACATACTTACACATAATGATGTCCACATCTTTCCGATAACAGCAAGTACGGAACATATTGCTAAACATTCGGAATTGGCTTCGTTTAAAAATTTGAAAGAATCAATTGGTCAAATCAAAGGCTTCAATATCATGGAGAAGAAAGAATTTGGTCGAAGCAATGGAGATGGAACTGTAAATGAATTAACGGTTTATAATAAATCAAAAGATACCATCATCATTATCTCTGGCGATGTGATTACTGGTGGCAAACAAGATCGAGTGATAGAACAAAATTATGTAATCACTCCTAATAAGATTCAAAATATCCCGGTCTACTGTGTCGAACAAGGAAGGTGGGAATATCAAGAAGAAAGAGAAATGGAAGAAGAAATGGAAGTAGAAGAATCCGTCCCTCAAGAAAGAATTAAAAAATCAAAAAACATTTATGCTTTCAATGGTTATGTAAATGTTGCTTCCAATGAAGTGAGACAGCAAGTAAAATATAGCAAAAGTCAAGAAGCCGTTTGGGCAGCAGTCGGTGATGTCACTAGAGCAAACAAAGCTGAATCTGAAACGAAGACTTACGCTGCACTTGAAGATTCTGAAGAATTTACTAACAAAAGAGATGCATACATTCGTTTTTTTGAAGGTCGATTTGATTACACGGATAATGTTGTAGGAATGATTGTTGTCAATGGAGACAAAGTGTTAGGAACTGAAATTTTTAACCACCCTACTCTTTTCAAAAAGCAATTTTCAGTGATGATGCATGGCTATATCACGGATGCTATTTCTAATGGTAATGAAAATGAGTTGAAAATTAATAAAGTTGAATCTCATTTTGAGAAAGTAAAAAGAGATTATAAAAAAGATTTAGGCGAGAAGGAATCGCAAAAGAAATTTAGATACAATGGAAAGATTGTTCATTTTTCTAGTATTTAGATTAACCCAATCCTTCCGAATTTGAATACAAATTCTCCCTCCTTTCCCTTTAAAAATGGAAAGGACCCATACGCGGGGTGTTACGCGAGGAATTCGTGTTCAATATGTTACAAATTCTTGAGAGTAATATCTGGATTCGAAATAAAGACACGTAATCCCCTTCCATGTTTCAAAGATAAAAAGGACGTCCGTAGGTACAGGGATGAGTAAAACGAAACAAGTCCACCTTTTTTTCAAATCAAATCTCCCATAATAATCACACTTAAGTTTCCAAACTTCTAAAAGTTATTCAATCTAGATCGTTTCTAGTTCCTAATATTTTCATTAAAAGAATTAATTTTTTCTAAATTTGGACAAAATTAAACTTACATGAAACTGAACCTTGATCTAGCAGTAGCTTCTAAAAAAGAATGGCTCGATGCGGTCATGAATGACTTTCCTGCATTCTTACAAGATCATGCGGATTGTGAACGGAAAGCATCTGCAATGGCTATGAGTTTTGTTGCTAAATATCCAAACAGAACTGAAATTCTTCCTGAACTTATAGAAACAGCAGTGGAGGAACTTGAACACTTTCAACAAGTCTACCAATTGATGGAAAGTAAAGGGATTCAGTTGCAACACTCTATTGGTGAAGACTTATACGTCAAAGCGTTAATCAAACAATGTCATTCCGGAAGAGAAGAACGTTTCTTGGATCGGTTATTAATCGCTTCTGTTTTGGAAACTCGTGGAGCAGAAAGATTCAGAATGGTTGCAGAAGCATTGGAAGATCCTGAACTGCAAAAATTTTATAAGATGCTTTGGGTGTCAGAAGCAAAACATGGACACATCTTTGTAAAAATGGCGTTGAATTATTTTCCTGAAGAACAAGTATATTCAAGATTGGAATGGTGGGTAGAGAAGGAAGCGGAAGCGATTGAAGGATTGGAAATTCGGGCTGCTTTGCATTAACTTGAACCGCAAATACCGAAATACACGATAGTTAATCGGTACCAGTATCTGCATTCAATTCTGTTTTCGTACTGCCTCACGTATGAACACGTCCAAGATGCCGGTTTTCAACCGCTCATCTCGCTCGTTAAAAATGCCAAGAGATTGGAAACCTTTGGCTCGCGTAGGAGCACGTCAGACTGTTCGAAAAGTGCTTTTGGAAATTGCACCGCAGCATGTCCAATATTGAAGTAGCGTACGCGGACAACCAAACATGAATTCGTTAATATATATGTGGATTCGCGTACTCGACTTCTTCAATACCGAAATACACGATAGCAATCAGTTTCGGTATCAATTATTTACCTAATTTTATCATTAATTCAAAAAAATTAAACTAACAATATGTCAACAGATATCCGACAACTAAAACCAATTGCTCTTTGGAAAAATTTTGCAGACTTAAATGAAGTACCACGCGCTTCCAAAAAAGAAGAACGGGTAATTGCCTTTGCTAAAAACTTTGGTGAAAAATTAGGACTTGCAACAATCGTAGATGAAGTCGGTAATGTCATTATCAAAAAACCTGCTTCAAAAGGAATGGAAGGTAAAACGACGGTGGTAATGCAAAGTCATCTAGACATGGTTCATCAAAAAAATGCGGACACGACATTTGATTTTGAGACAGAAGGTATTAAGATGTTGATCGAAGGAGACTGGGTGCGTGCAGATGGTACTACATTAGGTGCTGATAACGGAATTGGTGTTGCTGCAATCATGGCTGTTTTGGAATCTACAGACATTGCTCACCCTCCTATCGAAGCACTTTTTACAATTGATGAGGAAACTGGAATGACAGGTGCTATGGGATTGAAAGGTGGCTTGCTAGATGGAAAAATAATGTTGAATCTTGATACCGAAGATGATCATGAATTGACGATTGGATGTGCTGGTGGAATCGATGTTTCTGCTAACGGAGAATACGATTTCATCATGATGCCAGATAAGCATAAATCTCATAAAATTAGTTTGACAGGTTTGACTGGCGGTCACTCAGGAATGGATATTCATCTTGGCCGAGCGAATGCTAATAAATTAATGAATCGTTTTTTGTTTGAGGTAGATAAAGATTTAGGTCTTCGAATTCATTCTATTGACGGCGGTAGTTTAAGAAATGCAATACCTAGAGAATCTTTTGCAGAAGTCGCAGTTCCTAACAATAAAAATGCAGAATTCAAAAAGAGGGTTGAGAATTATCAAAATGTTCTAAAAGCTGAATATGGCACTACGGATTCAGAAATTCAATTTGAAATCGAACCGGCAACTGTGAAGAATGTTATTTCATCTAAGCTACAACGAAGTTTATTACGTGCTATTTATGCTTGTCCAAACGGTATTTATAGAATGTCTCCGGATATTGAAGACTTGGTACAGACTTCGAATAATTTAGCAAGAGTATTGTTAAAAGATGGTAAATATGAAATTCATTGTTTAACAAGAAGTTCCGTTGACAGTGAAAAAACAGATGAAGCAAATGCTATTACTTCTACTTTTGAATTGATGGGTGCAACGGTGACTACAGGAGGAGATTATCCGGGTTGGGCACCAAAGCCAGGTTCTAATATCGTGAAGTTGATGAGTGATTTATATAAAGAAATGTTTGATGGTGAAGCCAATGTAAATGCTTGTCATGCTGGTTTGGAATGTGGAATTCTAGGGACTAATTATCCGGAAATGGAAATGATTTCTTTTGGTCCTAACATTAGAGGTGCGCACTCTCCTGATGAGAAGGCTCAGATTAGTTCGGTGCAGAAATTTTGGGAGTATTTGGTGGCTACTTTGGAGCGGATTGAGTAGGCTTGGGTTGTGGTCGAACGGTTTCATCGAACATTGAAATTATATCGTCCCTTCAGGATTTTTTTTAGTGCTTAAAATAATATTAGACATGATTATTCGGGAAGCTAGACTGGAAGAAGTACCCCAACTAAAAATCATTGAACAAGAAATTATTCGATATGAACGACCATTTGATCCGAATCTGAAAGATGATCCGATATCTTATTATGATTTGGAAGACCTCATCAAACGAGATGATGCTTGTGTTATTGTTGCTTGTTTTGATGATGAAATAATTGGCTCCGGCTATGCGCTTATCAAAACTTCGAAGCCTTATAAGAATCCTAATCAATATGCCTACCTAGGTTTTATGTTTGTGTCTCCTAATTTTCGAGGAAAAGGCATTAATGGAAAAATAATTGATCATTTAATCAAGTGGGCAAAGACAAAAGGATTGAAAGAAATCCAGTTAGATGTTTATGCCGAAAATAAAAGTGCTGTCAAAGCTTACGAAAAACGAAATTTCAAACCTGATTTGCTAAAGATGCGTTTGAGTATTGATGAGTAGTTTAGCATTTTTTAGCTAAAACATTATTAAATTCTAAACGCATCCTACTTTTCAAAAGTAAATTTCCCACCTATAAAATTCAACAAGGAAATTTCGTCTGAGTAAAAATTATCTACATTATTTAGTGTTGTTTTCTTGAAAGATTTATTGAAATTTTTTTTTGGTGTGACATTTGTTTATAATATGTACGAACACCATTCTCATTGATTTATCGTCGATTTAGTGCTTAATTTGACCTATCAATAAGAGCATTCCCTTTAGTTTTATTCGAAAATTTAATTTCTCAACTTTTATTAATTGAACCTATCAATGATAGATACGAACTCCGTTTCTATAGCTGGTATTGAGATTCGAGCAGAATTGCATGCTGGTTATGATCAAATACTTTCGAAAGAAGCAATGACCTTTCTTTTTGAACTTCACAAGCAATTCAATAACAAAAGAAAATCGCTGCTGGTCAATCGCGAAAAAAGACAATTAGAGATTGATAAAGGTGTGATGCCTGATTTTTTGCCTGAGACCAAACAGATCCGCGAATCTGAATGGACGGTCGCTCCTACTCCACCTGATTTGTTGGATCGTCGAGTAGAAATCACAGGACCTGTCGACAGAAAAATGA
This sequence comes from uncultured Saprospiraceae bacterium, assembly GCA_937941765.1. Taxonomy (GTDB): domain Bacteria; phylum Bacteroidota; class Bacteroidia; order Chitinophagales; family Saprospiraceae; genus CALDGQ01. The sequence goes on along the minus strand of CALDGQ010000054.1, from coordinate 46,100 downwards.
TTATCAATGCCCTTAATTCTGGTGCAAAAATTTTCATGGCAGATTTTGAAGATAGTAGTACTCCGAATTGGAATAATGTGATTGACGGACAAATCAATTTGCGTGATGCAATCAACAGAACGATCACTTTTGAAAACGCAAAAGGTAAAAAATATAAACTAAATGATCAGGTAACTACCTTAATGGTTCGTCCACGTGGATGGCACTTGGAAGAAAAGCATATGTGGTGTGATGGTGAAATAATGAGCGGAAGTTTAGTAGATTTTGGCCTTTTCTTTTTTCACAATGCCAAGATATTGTTAGAAAAAGGCTCTGGTCCATATTTCTATTTACCAAAAATTGAAAGTCACTTAGAAGCAAGATTGTGGAATGAAGTTTTTGTATTTGCTCAAGACTATTTGAACATCCCACAAAAAACAATCAAAGCAACTGTTTTAGTCGAAACCATCTTGGCCAGTTTTGAACTGGATGAGATTTTATATGAATTGAAAGATCACTCTGCAGGATTGAACTGCGGACGTTGGGACTACATTTTTAGTTTTATTAAAAAATTCAGAAATCTAGATGGATTTGTTTTTCCAAATAGAGCTCAAGTTGGAATGGAAACACATTGTATGAAATCTTATAGCCAATTGGTTATCAAGACCTGCCATAAACGTGGTGTGCACGCAATGGGCGGAATGGCTGCACAAATTCCAATCAAGAATGATGAAGTTGCAAATACAATAGCTATGGACAAAGTTCGTGTTGGCAAAACAAGAGAAGCTAAAGATGGACATGACGGAACTTGGGTTGCTCATCCAGGAATGGTAACAGCAGTAATGGATATTTTCAATACGCATATGCCAAATGCGAATCAGATCAATAACAAAAGATTGGATGTGAATATTTCACCGAAAGATTTGTTGATGGTGCCGAAGGGAACGGTGACTATGGCTGGTTTAAAACAAAATATTAACGTAGGAATACTATACATCGAGAGTTGGCTAAGAGGAAACGGTGCCGCTGCTATTCATAATTTAATGGAAGATGCTGCAACTGCTGAAATTTCTAGAACACAAGTTTGGCAATGGATGCAAAATAAAACCAAAATGGAAGATGGCACTATTGTCACGGAAGATTTGGTTGCTCAAATGATTAAGGATGAAATGACAGATATCGAAACATATGTCGGTGCTGACAATTTTAAGAACGGTAAATTTAAAGAAGCAACAGAACTTTTTACAAAGTTGGTGATGCAAGATGAGTATGAGGAGTTTTTGACTTTATCAGCTTATGAGCAGCTTTAATAGTTATTTTAGAAATCAAAGAAATTATTTGATTGTCGCTATTAATGAATAGGACGATTTCAATATACTAGTCAAGGGACTAACTACAACTTCATCAATTCAAACGAACCAATTTTAAACAGTAGAATTAAAGGCTTTTCCGTTTTCCGGGAAGGTCTTTTTTTTGGTCGAACGGTCGAATGGTTGCACCATTCTATGAAAAAAACGGCAGCAAACCAAATTGGTCCAGCTGCCGTTTTTAAAATTATTGATTGCAACAATATATTTACAACCAGTATCTATAATTCATCTTATTCCTAAAAACTTAAACTGGAACAGAATCAAATTGATTACTTGTATTTTTTGCACCACCTGCTTTCAATGCTTTTTCACCAGCAAAGAATGTTTTGTGGTCATCACCCATGTCAGAACCCGACATCCGCTGATGTTTCACACAAGATACACCCTTACGAATTTCTTGACGTTGGATACCTTGAACATAAGCCAACATTCCCAATTCACCAAAGTAACCTTTTGATAAGTTGTTCATCTGCAATGCAGTGGTATGGTAAGTTGGTAAAGTAATTAAATGATGGAAAATCCCAGCATCACGAGCTGCATCTACCTGGAATGTACGAATCAAATCATCAGCACGTTTTGACAAAGCAGTCTCATCGTATTTAACATCCATCAACGCTCCACGTTCGTAAGCAGTAACATCTTCACCTGCTTCCACCATTGCATCATATACTTGCTGGCGGAAATTGATCGTCCAATTAAATGAAGGAGAATTGTTATAAACTAATTTTGCAGATGGTTCTACTTCTCTAATTCTATTCACCATGTGTGCAATTTGACCGACATGTGGTGTTGGTGTTTCTATCCAAAGTAAGTCGGCTCCATTTTGTAAACTGGTGATACAGTCTAATACAACACGATCAATATTTGATCCTTCTTTGAATTTGTATAAACCATTTGGCATCCGTACCGGACGTACTAGTTTGCCATCTCTTTTTAATAAAACATCATCGTCATTTGCTTCTTCAATCGTTACTTCTTCTGCTTCTACAAATGCTAAATACTTTGAAGCAAGATCACCTTTCTCCTTAGATACTGGTAATTTTTGAGTCAAACCAGCACCTTCTGAATCCGTTCGTGCAACGATAATACCATCAGTAACTCCTAGTTCTAAAAACGCATAACGTAAAGCATTCAACTTAGCAATAAAGTCTTCATGCGGTACTGTTACCTTTCCATCTTGGTGACCACATTGTTTTGCATCAGATACTTGATTTTCAATTTGAAGCGCACACGCTCCTGCTTCAATCATTTTTTTCGCTAATAAATAAGTAGCTTCTTCATTTCCGAAACCTGCATCAATATCCGCAATAATTGGAACTACATGAGTTTCAAAATTATCGATTTCAGATTGGACATCCTCTCCTTCTTCTAAGCGACGAAATAAGTCATTCAATTCAACAGCATCTGCCTGACGTAAAAAAGTATAAATCTCTTCAATTAATTTTGGAACTGCAGTTTTTTCATGCATTGACTGATCCGGCAAAGGACCTAATTCAGAACGTAATGCTGCCACCATCCAACCAGAAAGGTATAAGTATTTCTTGTTAGTTGACGAGTGTTTTTTGACTGCAATCATTTTTTGCTGTGCAACGAATCCATGCCAACATCCCAATGACTGAGTATATTTTGATGAATCGGCATCATATTCAGCCATGTCTTGACGCATAATCGCTGCCGTATATTTAGCGATATCCAATCCAGTCTTGAATCGATTTTGAATCGTAATTCGAGCTGCATTTTCTGGACTTATTCCAGCCCAGCTAGATCCGTGTTTTTCTTTTAACGCTCGAATGACTTCAAGCGTAGATTTGTAGTTTTTTGACTTATAATTTGTCATAATAAAAGTATAGTTGAAGTTAGGTAATACAATCAAAAAATTTAGGGATGTTTTGAGTGTAATCTTTTGTTCAAAGATTAAATTTAAACACGCATGTCTCAATTGGGGTTAAGACATGAACGTTACTTATTAAAACTGGGAGGGTGTTGTTATATTAATTCGTATGCTGGTAAAGTCAGGAATTCAATAAACTCTTTCTCTTTTATCAAGCGATCAAAAAGTGAAGTTGCTTCTGTAAATTTTCCATTTTCATAATTTTCGTCTCCAACGTAAGCTCTCATTTTGTCCAACTCTTCTGGCAATAATTCTTGGTACAATTCATAAGTGATACTTCTTCCATCGTCCAATTTTGCATCATTGTGAATCCATTGCCAAATTTGAGTTCTGGAAATTTCGGCTGTAGCAGCATCTTCCATTAAATGATAAATCGCTGCGGCACCATTTCCTCTCAACCAACTTTCGATATACAAAATTCCGACATTAATATTTTTTCGAAGTCCTGCTTCTGTAATCGTTCCAACTGGTGGCTTCACTAAATCTGAAGCAGTTGCTTTGAAGTCTTCTCTTTTATTTGAAATTTGATTTTTCTCAGGCATGTGCTCGTCAAAAACAGCCATCGCTACTTCAACTAAACCAGGATGTGCTACCCATGTTCCATCATGACCATTTTTCACTTCCGTTAGTTTATCATTTCTGACTTTCTCGATTGCTTTTTGATTAGCTGTTGGGTCATTTTTAATCGGAATTTGCGCAGCCATACCACCCATTGCGTGCACACCACGTTTATGACAAGTTTGAATCACCAATTGAGAATAGGCACTCATAAAATGAGTTTTCATCCCGATCTTCGAACGATCTGGCATTACGAATCCTGGTAAATTTTTGAACTTTTTTATGTAAGAAAAAATGTAATCCCATCTTCCACAATTTAATCCAGCAGAGTGATCCCGTAATTCATACAAGATTTCATTTAACTCAAAACTGGCTAATATCGTTTCAATTAAAACGGTTGCTTTTATCGTCTTTTGAGGAATATCTAAATAGTTTTGAGCAAAAACAAACACTTCATTCCACAATCGAGCTTCTAAATGACTTTCCAATTTGGGCAAATAAAAATAAGGCCCACTTCCTTTAGATAACAATGTTTTAGCGTTGTGGAAAAAGTACAATCCAAAATCCGCAAATCCACCACTCATGGGTTCGCCACCAACTAAAATATGTTTTTCATTTAAATGCCAGCCTCTAGGACGAACTAATAAAGTAGCCGTTTGTTCTTTCAACTGATAATATTTTCCATTTTTTGGATTGGTATAATCGATGGTTCGATTGTTGGCATCACGCAAATTAATCTGCCCTTGGATATTGTTATTCCAATTTGGAGTATTGCTGTCTTCAAAATCTGCCATGAACATTTTAGCACCAGAATTCAAAGCGTTAATCACCATCTTTCTGTCTACAGGACCCGTAATTTCTACACGTCGATCCAATAAGTCAGGTGGTAAAGGAGCTACTTGCCAATCACCTTCTCGCACCGATTTAGTGGATGGTAAAAAATCAGGCATCACACCATTATCTATCTCTTCCTGTCTTTCAATCCTTAATTGCAGTAAATTTTTTCTTTGTGCATCGAACTTACGGTGCAATGCTTTTAAAAATTCCAATGCCTCAGCGGTAAGAATGGTTTCATAACCTTCCTTAAAATGACCTTTGATGGTCATTTCTTCAACATTTGGGAAGGTTATCTTGTCTGATACGTTCTTTTCCATAAAATTTTAACGGTAGAATTAAAAATATGATGCAATATAAGGATTTTATTTTAATAGCGGAATATCCGCTATTAGGTAAAATTTCTTTTTTTGTGTTAAATTTTTACATTTGTATTAGTAAAACACATTAGAAATGCTGGATAACGAAAAAATAATAAGGCTCATCTTAGGTTTCAAGGTTAGACATTTGAGGCAACAAAAGAATTTTTCCTATCAGGAATTGGCCAATCGAACCGGGTTATCTACCTCCTATTTGAATGATATTGAAAAGGGGAAACGCTATCCTAAGCCAACTAAGATCACCAAATTAGCAGAAGCTTTGGATGTTGACTATAATTATATGGTAGCGACGAATGCCTCCAAAAAGCTACAACCTATTATAGATTTGCTGTCTTCTAAGTTTTTTAGAATGTTTCCGTTGGACGAATTTGGAATTAGTCTGGAGAAACTTTTAGAATTATTTACACAAACGCCAGTTAAAGTCAATGCTTTCATTTCTACAATGTTTAAAATTGCTCGCAACTATCAAATTGATGAAAAACAATTTTATCTAGAAGCTTTGCGATCTTATCAAGCTATGCATAACAATCATTTTCCGGAATTGGAAGATGCGGTTGATCGTTTTAAAAAGGAATTCTCGATAAAGAAGAAGCATGCTTTTACGCCTGATTTTTTGGAAGAACTTTTATTAGAAATTAAGGGTATCAAAATTAATTTCGATGAGTTGAGTAAAAATGATGCAATCAAACATATCCGTTCTTATTATAAGCCAGCAACAAAAGTGCTTTATATTCAACAAGGATTGTCTGATGCTCAACAATGTTTTCTCTTGGCTAGAGAATTAGGATTTCAATATTTAAATTTAGAGGAACGACCTTATGAAACAACTATTGCAGAAATCAGTTCTTTTGAAATATTATTAAACAACTATAAAGCGTCTCATTTTGCAGCGGCTTTGATGATGGACGGTGAAACTTTAGCCGATGATTTTAGATTGTTGGCAAGAGAAAATAGCTGGCAACCTCAAATGTTTTTAGACTTGCTAAGTAAATATAATGTTACAGCTGAAACACTGATGCAGCGATTGACCAATGTTTTACCTCATTATTTTGGCTTGGAAGATTTATTTTTTATCCGCATGACCGGTAATGAAAATTTACAGTCTTTTAGTATGAAAAAAGATTTACACCTTTCACAATTACATAGTCCGTATAACAATGAGTTAAACGAACATTATTGCAATCGTTGGGTCTCGATCACTACCATCAAAGAATTGCGTTTTGTTAAGGCTTCTAAATCAGAAACTCCTATTCTTGCAGATGCTCAAATTTCTAAGTATTGGAATTCGGATAAGGAATACCTTTGTCTAACATTAGCTACCCCCGGTTTTCTAAACCCTGATAATGGCTCCAGTGTTACGCTTGGTTTGTTGGTAAATCCATCGTTAAAAAGTATTTTTCATTTTTTGAGTGATCCTAAGTTAAAGATCAGAGAAGTGCATACTACGTGTGAACGTTGTGGGATTAGTGATTGTGAAGCGCGGGTGGTTTCTCCTATTGTAATTGAGGAGGCGGCTTTGGGGCAGACTGTTTTGGGGGCTTTGCGGGGGATTTGAATGACCTTTTATTTTTATTCAAACCCATCCCCACCCGATTCAATCAACTTATCAATTAAAGCTACTAAATACCAATAATCTTTTTCTGGTGGTTTGCTCATTTCTAAAAAGCTAAATTTTTCAGTTAGTCCTTTTTTTATGAAGTAGTTTAATATGCTTTCGAATGCATTGACGAGAATGGTAAATTTCAAATTTCCATTGGTTGTGATAATTTCTAGTTCCCCATAATGAACCACACGAGCATCCGCACTATATCTAACATCAATTTCTAAACGGTATCCGAACAAGTTTATTTCTTTGATATCAATCAATCGTAATCCAATGCATGCCAATCTTTGGTTAACATTTAATCTTAATAGCAAACCATTTTTTAATAGTTCAAAGTTTACGAAACTTGTTTCACCTGCAACATCTCTTTTTATTTGGTCGAACGCTTCAATTCCTGAATCGTAAATGATTCTTGGTGAACCTATTCCATCCATTTTAACTTTTTCGAAAAAGGAGTAATGCCCACCAAAGAATCTAACATCTTTTGAACTTAATTCGCAGTTATTATTTAATTTGATGAGCTTCATTTATTATTCTCAGCATATCATTTTTTTCGCCCCACCACACCAGTCGCACACCCAAAAAAATATTTCTTAAACACCACTTCTAATCCTTCCTCTTCTAAATAATTTTTAAAACTAGCGCAATCTTTAAAGTTTTCGCAGTAAATTCCTAACATACTGTAGTCAGAAGAATTTCCCATAAACAGCTTGCCTATTAAAGGTATCAAGAATTTTAAATAGAACATGTATGGAAGTAGCAATAACTTATTGGTAGGTTTGGAAATTTCTATAAATGAAAATTGTCCGTTTGATTTCAGCAATCGACTGATTTGGGAAGCTAATTGTTGTAATTGTTTATCTGAGAAGGTTTTCAATCCAAATGCTGAAAGTATATAGTCTGCTGAGTTGGACGGAATTGAATTTTGTAATACATTTTGTTCTAACACTTGAATGGGAATCGACGGAAATTGGTTAGCTTTTGCGCTTGCAACTTTATTCATTTCTGGAGAAATATCAACGCCATTGAGTTGATGCGAATGTTGCGCTGCCTTATTGATTAAACTCCAACACTCTCCCATTCCAGACATTAAATCATATCCGTTTTCCATTTCCGTTTTCCAATTAATTTCTTGAACACATTGTCTTCTCCATCTTTCTGTAAAGCCAAATGAAGATATATAATTGGCGGTTCCATAGGATTTGGACATTCGGTTAAATAGATTGGCTACATATTGTTCGTCGTATATGTCCATTGGTGTTAGTGTTCTTAATAATGTATCACTTTTTTTATTAAACACTTTAACTAATTAAATGTTGCGCTTTTTTTAGTAAAATTAATGTTATAAATTCTACCTAAATCATTATATTCGGTGTAGCAAATTACACTTTCATGAATTTACCATTTTATAAAAAACAACAATTTCTATTTATTTTCAAAGTTTGGTGGAAATCAATTTTTGTCATTATGTTTTATAACTTTTTGATCCTTTTATTTTTTAATACGGGACCTATTCTAGCTATACTATGGAGCGTTTTTATTTGGACATTTGCCGCTTTCATTTTGACTTCCCCATTTTTTGTATTGATGATTTTTTTAACCAAATATTTAACTAAAAGTGGCAAAAATGTTACTGCAATTAAAGTAATAATTTGGAGTAGCTATGTTGTTACTTTACTAGCTTTAATAGCTGGACTGACTTATCTGATACTTGGAAACTTATCAAGAGTCTATGCTCCAAACCCAGTAAAAACAGCATTAATCTATTTCAACTACCTTTTCGTTCCTGCTGTTCTCCTATTTCTAACACCACTTACACCAAGTGATCTAGAAAGAAATTCTTCTATTATTGAGGATGATATTTTAGACGCTAATTTGTAAATACTATCAGATTCCTTTTACAAATTTCAAAACATCACCACCAATTTTCAAAAAGTAAATATTACTGGACAAATGAGATACGTCAATCGTTTGCGTATTCGAGTGAATTTTTTCTGACATTAAAAGTTTACCTACCATTGAATAAACTTCAATTGATTGTTGAGTGTTACCATCCATGTCAATTGTTAGAAAATCGGTTGTAGGATTTGGGTAGATAGTAATTCGGTTATTGGATTCAATATTTTCCAGAACAGAGGTGCCATCACAATCAATCAATCCATTGATATCATATTGAGAAACATAATTCCAAATTTCAACAGATGCGTCGATATCCATATTTCCAAAGGTACCTGGCCAGTCGTGTCCACCATTAATAACTTTAAAATGTTCAACGGAAACACAACCATCTCCATTCTCCCAAATGTGATGCTCGACCGTACTTCCATCTGAAGTATTTGTATTTGGAACATCCAAAATCACAGCTTCTGAATTTGTATTGTTATAATTTGACCAATATTCATTGGTGTCATCCAAACTTATATAGTAAGTAACACCTCCCCAAACCAAACCGTTGTATTCATCTTCCGTACCATGAATGGTCACAATTCCAATTGGATATGTAGGTGCACAAGTGTTGAAAGTTTCAATATACATCGATCTCGCTACAACACCAATAGCAGCAATGCGATGACTTAGTCGACAAGCTAAATCAAAACAAAACTCACCTCCATTAGAATAACCACAGCCGTACACTCTATTTTGATCAATCATATATTCAGTTGCCAATTCATCAATCATAGCCTCTACAAAGAAAATATCATCATGTGTGGTCGGCTCTTTATGGGTCCAGTTGGCAGAGTTCCCATCATTTGGATCTCCAAGTGCTTGTGGATATACCAATATAAATTCGTCCGCTTCGGCTAAAGGTCTCATGTCAGAAACATAGAGTTGTGAAGCAATATCACCGTTCCCTCCGTGAAAATTAAACAATAAAGGCACGTTTGAGGTTCCTTGATAGCTCGCTGGAATGTAAACAGTATAGGACCTTGTTTCACCGTCGTAGACTAATGTTTTGTCCAATTGCATTTGAGCGACTACAGCACTACTTGAAAATATTGTCAAGAAAAATAAGCAGCTGATGGTTTTTGTTATGAGCGTTAATTTGGTCATAAGTTTGGAATTTTTAAACTATTAAATTCAGTTTTCCAATCACGATAAGTATTGAATAGTCCCCAAATTAAGGAAATTATTCCACCTATCAATGCTCCCCAAATGGAACCTCCTACCCATGCATATCTTATTCGTTGTATCGACTCTATAGGCACACCTCGTATGAGTCGCTGATAATCATCGGAAAATACCACTGACAAAAATATGGCAATGACACCACCAATTATCCAACATAAATAGATCAACTTGACCATTTTCGTAAGTTGTCTTTTTACAAAATTCCAGTCTGCTTTTCGTTTTGTAATGATGGCAAATCCAATTGTATAAATGATGCTGAAAATAAATCCATAAATGAATCCTTCAAAAATGCCTTGTAGGATTGCTGCTTTCCAAATTCCTGGAAAATTCCAACCCATGATTCGTTGAAAGTAAAGCTCACTGACATTTCCATTTACCAAATTTGTGGTCGCTCCAATAAAACCGCCGGTCCCAATTAAAAGAAGTGTTAGCCAAATTAAGTGAAATGGTTTTCCTTGTGGGTTTGCAATGTCAGCATCCAGTATTTGGTCATTTTTCATTTTGAAATTTTAGTTTTTGCTCCATTCAACCATCTCCATATACAACTGATCCAAACCGGTTTCTAATTCGCAAACTTCTTTATAACTTAATTTTTTCTCTTCCAACAGATATTGTATCACCAAAGCATATTTGTAGTAAGAAAATATCTGCTTGGTCCCATCTTCAAGTTCAAAAACAGGAAGTCCTGTATGTTCCTTTTTTTCTTCTAACAAGAAGTTTTCTATTTTCGATTTTAGTGCTCCATCATTTTTAAAACCTCTTCCTATATAGTCTGCATGACCTTCAAGTTTCCAATTAATTTTTCCAGTAGCGGTTTTTAAAACATAACTAAAATCAGCATTATTTTGTAAATTATGGGTAAACTCATGAGCTAGCAACCAAGTCAAATTGAATTTTCGGAGTTCATGATTATTTACGGCCCATTGGGTTTCAGCGACATTTTCATTGAACTTAACATTACAATTTCTGATTACTGTTTTATTAAGAAATGCATATGCAAGCGGTTGTCCAGCTAGAGGATGAAGACTCGGATAAATTGGATCATCGTTTAAACAAAGTTGAATTGCAATATCATTGTTATACAATGCAGACTTTTGGATACGAGCAACTACATCTTTCAATACCGCATTGGTTTGTGCATCCAATTGTTGATTGTGATAAACAGTTACTAATCCAAATTCAGTTTCATGTGCATATGACCATTTTGGATTTAATAATAGCAGTGTCCAAAATAGACAAGTAATAAGCAAGATAGATAAGGAACTTAAAATGACTCTTTTGATCGTTTTGATCATGATTTATAGTTTTTTAATTTTTAACGCTTCAAGGAATTTAAAAATTAAGTTAATAGAAACCATCTTCTATTTGAAAATAAATCTACGAAACGAGCGATTACCAAGACTGATATAAATATTATTTATTACGATTCTCCTCAAACTTCCGTTTAAAGTCCGCTTGATTCTGTTGCCTTTTTCGCTTCAACTCCTCCTTTGTTTCGGTTTTGAGTGTTTTCAATTTTTTCAAGGTGTCATTCAAAAACCAATTGTGCTTTTTCCTAAATTCGTAATTTTCAACAATCAAATTACGAGTATTTTCATTTAATAGTTTTGCTGGAATTTCTGAAGTTATGGAACCTATTGATATTTTTCTAATTTTCTGAATGAATGCTTCTGTAATTTCTTCATTCAAATCTTCATATAGCGGATTATTTCTTAGGCATTGCAAAATACGTTGATCACTTAGTAAGCTTTTGTTGTGAATTAATTCTTGAACCAATAAGCTTGATTCGTAATCGACTGAAATGATCTCTTCATCAACCTTCATCAAATTCATATTATTGGGAGTGCGATCGACATTGATCATCAAGAGGTCAAATAAGAAAATCTCATTTAAAGTTTGCTTATCTACCTGAGCTAATTCGACTTTTGAAATATCTTGTGCTTTTTCTAGGTAAGTAAACCCAATGTTGAGACCAACACTTTTAGTGACTAATTCTTTTACTTCTAGATGAATTCCATCTTTAAATTTCACCTCCTCATTTAGTTCAATCCACTTAGGCGTTTGTGTTTTGATTCCTATTTGAGCTCCCAATTTATTACCAATCCATTCGCTTAGCATTGCTTGTTGGCCGCTCATACCAGCCCTTAACTTTACAAAGTACTGCTGCTGATCATCTTCTAGAATAACTGGGAAGGAATTTCCAGTCGCTATATATGAGTTAATCCTCATTTTCCAAATTGATTTTCGTTATTGTTTTAAACTTCACCACAATTAGTCTTCCTCTATTCTTTAGGAAGTTTTTCAAACAACATACTTACTAATTTTTTAATAGAAATAATAGTAGCATCATAAACTTTCACGATAATTATATTCTCATATAAAAAATAAAGGCCCATTAACAATCAGTTAATGGACCTATATAAATTTAAGATTTAAATGCAATTACACCTTTTGGACGTTTACTGCATTCAATCCTTTTTGTCCTTCCTCAACATCATAAGAGACTTTGTCTCCTTCGGTAATTCTTAGACCGTTCAATCCATTTACATGAACAAAAACATCTTTACCACCATCATCTGGCGTAATAAATCCAAAACCTTTACCGTCGTTAAAAAACTTTACTGTACCGTTACTCATTAGAAAAAAATTAAAATATAAATAGGCAGGATATAAGCTTAACATCCTTACCACATTACAAGAAACAACTTCTTAATGTATTTAGTGCCAAGATTTTACCTTTTTATTGAAAGTGATTAAAAAATGGGGTAAAATGGGTGTTTTTGTGGCATTTTGGTCAATATTTTGCTCGTATTCCTTAGTCTTGACTTGCTATTAGCTACTGTTTATGCACTTATTTAGTGTCATCGAATTTAGTATTTGATAGGTGTTTTGATATGATTTTTGACACAAAAATACGCTCCAAAACACTTGAAGTGACATCAAATAACCTACCATCCCGAATGTTTTAGGGACATTAGACTATTGATGTGGGTCCTTTGGAGCTTTTCAAAATCAATAACTGTATTTCAAATCAGGATAACAATAAGCATCCAAATTTTCTATTTCGATATTACTCATAGACATATTCGCTTTTCTTCTCAGTCTTTTATGAGGATTGTACCAAAGTCGAAAATTGCAATTATTATATGCGCTATGATTAAACAATTCTCTTTTCATTAGAATTTCCAGAATCTCTTGGTGCCTCCTATCCAATTCAGCAGATCTAATTCTTCTACTAACAATATAAACCCTTCTATGGTTCTAATGAAATAGTTCCCTTGATGGAAATATTTTAATTTTTTAGAGGTTTTTACCAGCCTTTCTTTTACTCATGCTTTTCTAATTTTTCATTTTTCAGGAGTATGAAAAGGAAAACAAAATAAGGGACTAAGAAAAGAAAGAAAGGTAAATTGAATCCAAATTTTGAATTTAAAGCCTGAAATGAAAACACACAAACTAAGAAACCAACTAGACTAATAAGATTAGATTTATAATAATTATATTTTATCAATTTGGAACAATTCGGACACGTCCATTTTGAAAACCCGAATTTAAGCACATACCTTTTTATAAATAAGGAAACCGGATATTGAAATCCACATTCGGGACAAATTCTAGGCCCTGACTTTTTTTCGGCTGCATCTAATATATTATCGTTATCGTTCATATGTTTAATACCAATAATTTACTTTAACAATAACTGCACGATTGTTTGTCTGAATTTCTCCTCCACTCCCAAGACCATTAAAGACATCATAATTATCAACAAAAACTAAAAAGACATCTGACATCGGAGAAAAACGCCATTGCAATCGAGAGTTGATTCCCATATATTCATTTTGATCTACATACTGAAACAAAGTAGTCCACAACAAATTTCTATTAAATCCTATTTCCAATTTCCCTAACAAAGCAGTGATGATTTCGTCACCAAAAGGAGCTGGAAAATCAAGTTGATTCCATTGATAACCAAAACCTAAATTTCCCCAAGGTTGTACCCGGAAATTGATTTCTGCATTTGCTTGATGCAATTTTCCATTATAAAAATCACCTGTCTGTCCACCCAATCCAAAGCGGATCATTTTCCGTTCGTCTGAAGAAAAGGAAGCAGAAACATTTGAAAAAGTATATCGATCAGCGGGAAGCGGCTCCCCTTCCGATACAAAACTAAATGGATACAAAAGCTCGATATCATTTCGCTCCACTCCTATTTCAAACCCTGCTGTATTCCGAAATGCAATCGAGTAATTGAATTCACTAAACAATTCATTGAAACTCCAATCTGAATTGGTGTAATAAACATTCGTCAAATTAATGTTATGTCTTGTGATTTTACCTTTCTTTGGTCTGATACGATAAGTGATACCTGAAATGTTATCATTAAACCCTACCCGGATGGAGGTGTCGCGAACGGCATCGTAATTTTCAATCCTTTGAACAAACCCCATGTCCGCAAAATAATTTTCTTGAACTGTTGCACTTGCAAGCAATATTTCCCATGATGGATTTTGAAATTGAAAACCATAGGTATAAAAACCAGTTTTACCTTTTATATTTGGTTTAAATGAATGATTAAGCGCAACCCAAGAAGTAATTTTTCCATCATCACTAATATATGCCGCATCCAAACTTGTATTTCTTCCAAAGTCTTTCTTGACCGTTTCTACTCCATCAAAAGATTGTCTATTTAAAAACAATCCTCTTACATAAGATCGACCAAAATTTTTCTGAAAACTCACTGCACTTTGGTTTTGGGCAAAAGAATTATCACTTTTTAAGGAATGGATATTCATGACTCCCAAACGTGTGGTTTTTGTTAAATTTCCAGTTAATCTAGCACCATATAAAATAGGAACTGCTTGTCGTTCGCTATCCAATCCGATCTTTCTTGAGAAAAAGGGTCTTACCGATGGATAACCAAAATCTGCAAACAAATCTCCATTTTCTAAAAAGAAAGTCCGTTTTTCAGGTAGAAAAATATTGAATCGAGTAAGGTTGGTAACCAATTCATCTACTTCAATTTGAGAAAAATCAGGGTTGAAAGTTAGATCAAGATTAAGGGTTGGACTGACAGAAACGCGCGCATCTAAACCTGCTGATCCTTTTACAGCAACTTTTTCACCTGCCACTTTATTAATTGAACCAGTAACAAAAGGAACCAGATTGAAGTTTCCTTTTTTTGGTATTGGTGCCTTGTCAAATACCAATGCACCTGCAAATGCAACATCTGGCGGCCAAAATGATTCGGGTACCGCCGTCCAATTGTGAAACTCATTTTCATTGATGTGATTGCGAACGAAATTCATTCCCCACTCTTTTTCTTCTGGACTGAATCGCAGAATCTTGAAAGGAATTGCCATTTCCATCGACCAAAATTCCTCTTCTACCTGAACTTCACTAAACCATTTATTACTCCAATCGCTATTGATATCATCAGGTGATCGCAAAGCATCCCATTGCTGGCCAGATGCGGAAACACCAAAAAGGAATCCGTTGGTCCGAGTATTTAATGGATCAAGTACGATGGCGATACCGTCGTTGTCCCAATACTCATCTCGTTTCAATGATTGAATGATGATGTCTTCTTTTTGGAAACACTTTGTTGCAACATACAGATTATCTTTATCGTAAGTCAACATCACTTCTGTTCTTGGGTCAGCTCCTTCTGCAAAAAACGGCACTTTTTGCCAAAAATCAGTCCCTCGATTGGCAGTAGTCCATGCTTGGTCATCCAATTTCCCATCAATGACAATCGGTGTATTGGTTTCCGATATTTCAAGTCTAAATATTTTTTTAAAATCTTCGACCGCAGGCTGGGCAGCAAGTAATTGAACTACAAATATAAATAGGATCGTTAATACTTTTTCCACTTCTTCTTAAATATTGGTCTATAGGTGCCAAAGTTAATTTATTTTTGGTATAAAATTTATGGAAACAGAAAGCTCTGGTAAAAACTCTGGTAAAAGTCATTAGGCATAAAATAAAAACGTTTACTAAACTTCAGAAGTATAGTAAACTTTATCTAGCGCATATTCTTGACTACTATTTATTAATGTGTCAGCAATTTTTTAATCAAAATTTGGTCATCATATTTAAATTGAACGAAGTAATTTCCTTTCTCCAATTTGGAACCATCGATGGAAAATTGATTGTCTCCAATTAGTAAAGTTGTTTCAATGTTTTCGACAATTCTTCCTAATACATCGTAAATTAAAATTGTAAATTTTTTGTTATAATTTGAGTAAGCTTCCACATTTATTGAATTACCAGACATCATTGGGTTGGGATGAATTGAAAATTCTAATCGATCATTTATAAAAGGCTGTGTTGTATTGACGACCGTTTCGTTTATATAAAGTCTGGTTACACCCGTTGTCCCATCATATCCAGCAACTAAAACATCCAAGTCTGCATCTCCGTCAACGTCTGCCATCAATACTTTCCCATTTGTTTCTACGAAAGGATTATCAACAACATCCGAAAAAATTCCATTTCCATTATTCAGATACAGGTTGGTTGAGCGAGTAGTTGGTTGTTGTAAAGATGTTTGGCCAGTAATAATGATATCAAGATCCGCGTCACCATCTATATCTCCAATAGCATGACCACGACCATTTGAGTTTACAAAATCAGAATTAACATCTTCTGAAAAAGAACCACTTCCATCATTGAGATACAATTTTGTAAAAACCTCACTTCCTTGTATTCCAGTTGTAATTAAATCCTGATCCCCATCTTGATCAACATCAAAAAAACTGATATTACTATTGGTTACAGAACTAATATCATCTTGCATCATTAGGGTGAAAATACCGCCGTCATTTTGATACAAATTTGCTTGGCTCACTAAGTCTCCTGTACCAGTAATCAAAACATCTAGGTCTAAGTCTCCATCAATATCCGCAAATTCAACAGCACTACTACAATTAGAAATGAAGGGTCCATTAACGACTTCTTCGAATGTTCCAGTTCCATCATTTAAATACAGTTTTGTATGACATTCATTTGCATCATTTTTTCCTGTTATCAATACATCTTGATCATTGTCTCCATCAACGTCTGCGAATGCTGCATCTCCACTAGTTACATTTATAAAATTTGTAGTCAACTCCGTAAAAATTCCATTTCCATTGTTAACATATAAATTTGTTTCCGCGCCTACACCTGGAAGTGTCCCAGTAAACAACACATCTAAGTCATTATCTCCATCAATATCTGCGAGATCAATTGTGCTGAAAAATTTTCCTGGAAATGGTGGTTGAGGTCCTAAAGTATAATTCCCCAATCCATCATTCAAATAGATTTTACCCATTGTCTGTGTCGAAAGATATCCTAGAATCAAGATGTCTTGGTCGTCATCTCCGTCAACATCTGCGAAAGCTATAGAAGCATTTGGCCATTCAATAAAAGAGTTATTGGTCGCTTCTACAAATACTTGTGCAATACTTATTTGATAAACGAAAATTAAAAGGAATGTTAATTTGAAATTCATTTTGTGTTTGTTTTGAGGGTTAGATTCAATCATACTGTTATGAAAAGCTATCGACTTTCTATTTTTTAGAACGAGAATCTGAAGCCAACCTTTTTCTGATCCTACTTAAAGATTCTGGTTTGACTCCGATGTAACTAGCAATTTGATATTGCGGAACTCTACTTAATAAATCTTGTCGATTTTTTTGCAAGTTCGTATATCTTTGTTCAGGTGTTTGATTGATAAACTTTGCAATTTCACTTTGTTGTCGGATTATTTCCTTTTCAAGTATTCGTTGAGATATTTTTAGAAATTCAGGAAATTTATCAAGAAACTCATTTCCACTTTCATCATTTGCAATCAGCGCATGGGAATCTTCAAGACATTCTAAAAAAAAGCTAGACTTTCCATCATTTTCAACACTAGTGAATGGTAAAATCCATTCTTCTTCTGTAAAAAAATTGGAAGTATTTTCTTCTCCATCTTTGAGATAGTATTGTCGAATACACCCTTTTATAACAAAATAGTTGTCTTTCGGAGTATCACCTTCTTTAAGTAAAATAGTTCCCTTTTTGATCTCGCTAATTTCAGTGCCATTTCGAAGAATGTTTTGTTCTTCTTCAGAAAGTGGTTGAAATTTTAAAAAGTAATTTATTAGATTTTCAATCATTTCGTTATTTATTCCAAATACTATTCAAAGGATATATTCTTGATTCATTCAAATTTAAGTTCCCATCTTCTACCAACAAAGAAATTTTATCAAACTTTTTTGAAGGGAACAAAATACTTGTAAAATTGATTGCGCCATCATCAATGAAAATTTCAGCAGAGGCAGCATCCATAAAAAGTCGGATTTTCAATTCTTCCTGGTTAAAATTTATTGGAGCAGAGTGGATCTTTTTGTAAAAGTCTTCAGAAAATTTATTGCTATTGGATTTCGTTCTATCAACGTACATTTTTCCATTCTTTTTGTTGAATTTTATAACGAAGTACTCCCCAACATCGTTTTTAAATTTAATTCCAAATGTTGCGGCTGTCGTTTTCTTTAAATTTACAGAAAAGTCAAATTCAGCTTGTGAAGGAACAAATGATCCTTGTAACACTTTTTCTTCTTTAATGTCCATCTGGCCAAAAGCTGTTGACTTGCCTCTTAATTTTTGAAATTCTTTTACAGGTGTACTATATATCTGATAGTCGCCATTTATATTTAGCAACTTCAATTCTCTGGTCATCGTCATGGCACTTCTCCATTTTTCGGTTGGTACAATTTGAGCATATTGCCAATTGGACATCCAACCTATCCCAAGGATTCGACCATCATCTTTAGGAATATTATTCCAAGTTACAAAAGCATAGTTGTCGGTTCCCCAATCTAACCACTTTTGATTTTTTATATCACATTTGAATGCTTTACCATCAAATTCGCCCACAAAATAAGAAGTTGCAGTTCCTTCATTTGGTGCCTCTTTTTGAATACTAACAATTAATACCCATTTCTTTTCATTGGCACCTTCTACTTTCATTGGAAATAAATCCGGACATTCCCATAAGCGCTTATCGCCTTTGATAGCAAAATCAGAAAGAAATTCCCAATCAGTAAGATTTGGGGAACTATAAAACTTGACACGATCATAAGCAGCCAAAACCAAAATCCACTTTTGGGAATCTTCATGCCACACTACTTTTGGATCTCTAAAGTCTTTGATTTTTTCAGTATTGGGGATCACAGGATTGTCCTTGTATTTTGTCCATTTATAACCGCCATCCAAACTATAGGCAATACTTTGTTTTTGAAAATCATTTGTTTTTGCTTTTTCACCAACAAAATCATGATGGGTGAAAGTAGCTACAATTGGCGGTTTTTCAGTAGTTCCTAATTTCGAAGTATTATTGTTATCAACAACCGCACCTCCAGAGAAAATACATCCAATTGAATCTGGATATAGTCCTATCGGAAGATGTTCCCAATGCACCAAATCTTCTGATTGCGCATGTCCCCAATGCATAGGGCCCCAAACGGTACTGTCCGGAAAATATTGGTAAAATAAATGATGCTTTCCTTCATAATAAAACATTCCATTAGGATCATTCATCCAGTTGGCTTCTGGTGTAAAATGAAATTGCGGACGATGTTGCTCATTATAGCCATTCGTAATTGTAGTGTTATTTATAGCTACCTTAGGCTGTTCTTCACCGCAGCTGTATATTATCAACAATAAAAAAATTAATGTTAAAAATCCAATTGGTTTTAAATAATAGGTCATATTGATATCCTTTAATCGTTTAACAATTCTAATTCAATTTCTTCTAGTTTTTTACCTTTTGTTTCAGGCATTTTTGTTCTCACCCAAATTAATTGGAGTAACATCATTACGGCAAAAAACATAAATATGGTGACTGGTGAAAAGGCAGACAAAACTGCAGGTGTGATCATTGTGATGATGGCAGCGAAAACCCAGTGGGTCCCACTTCCTAGTGACATTCCGTTTGCACGAACGGAGTTTGGAAATATTTCAGAAATAAATACCCAGATGACGGCACCTTGCCCAATCGCATGCGCTCCCACAAATGCACTGATAAAGAAAACAACCATCCAACCTTCTGCACCACTGTAGAACGACCAAGCAACACCAAGTAAAGTAATAATGTAGCCAACAGATCCTATCGTCATTAATTGTTTTCGACCCATTTTATCGATTAAATACATTCCTAACAATGTAAACACAAGGTTTACAACACCTATTGGTATCGAAGCTATCAATGTATTACTTTGATCAATTCCTGCGGTCTCGAAAATTCTCGGTGCATAATAAAGTATAAAATTGATACCAGATACTTGGTTGAAAAATGCTAATAAAAAAGCCAACATAATAGGCTTTTTATATTGCCCTGAGAAAAAATTGCTTTTCGTTTTTAAAACTGATTTTTTTATGGCTGCAATTCGTTCATCTATATTTCCTTCTGGATCCAATTGTTGTAGTAATTTTTTAGCACTAGCTTCATCATTACCTTTTAGCAGCAACCATCTTGGACTATTTGGGATTCCTAAAATCATCAAACAATAAATAGCCGCTGGAATTGCTTCAACTCCAAGCATCCAACGCCAAGCACCTTCTCCCATATATTGTCCGATAATATAGTTGGAAAAAAAGGCAATTAGGATTCCGAATACAATATTGAATTGATAGGTGGCGACCAAGCCTCCTCTTTTTTTAGCAGGTGCAATTTCCGATATATAAATTGGAGCAGCTACTGAAGAAGCACCAACACCAAGTCCTCCAATGAATCGAAAAAATGAAAATAGATAGGGACTTGTCGCTAAACCAGAACCTAATGCGGAGATTAAGTACAAAATTCCAATCCAAAATAAGGTGGTTTTCCGTCCAAATTTATCACAAGGAATTCCGCCCAACAAAGCGCCAAGTACGGTTCCCCAAAGTGCCATTGACATTATAAAAACACCGTGAAACCAATCTCCAGTATTCCAAAGTTTTTGGATAGGCTGATCCGCTCCTGAAATCACGATGGTATCAAATCCAAATAAAAACCCAGCCAAGGCAACGGTAATTACTGAATATTTAATTCCTTGTTGTTTAGTTTTCTTCATTTTAAGGTAGTTGATTTTAATAATATTTTACTTTAGACGAACTAGCTTGCAAGTAGCAGTTGCGTGTGCATATAGTTTGCCATCTTTGTCTTTTAGTGTTCCTTCGGCAATAGCAAGTGACTTACTTTTATTTAAAACGTTTCCTGTTGCCAATAAAACTGTATTTTTTGGAACTGGCCGAACCATTTTGATATTCAAATCTATGGTCCCATAGCCTACTCCTTTTTCTAATTCGGTATGCACCGCACAACCTAGCGCAGAATCTAACACGGTGGCTGCAAATCCTCCATGTACACCACCTAACGGATTTAAATGTCGGTCATCCGCAACTGCTTCAAAAACTACAATTCCTTTTTCTACTTTAATGACTTTCATCGGAAATGTAATTGCAATAGATAGCAGTGGTAAATCACCTTTTTGCATCAGCTTCATTAATGCTAAGCCTGAAAGTTCTTCTTTGGATTTGGACATTGCAATTGTGTTTTAAAATTGAACATTGAGTAGCATCATTTGAAAATGGCGGTTACATTATTGGTAAATTATAAAAATTAATCACTCCATTTTGTATGATATTTCTTACCTGATTCGTCCCCTTTTAGTTGATAGGTATGTGCACCAAAATAATCTCGTTGTGCTTGGATTAGGTTTGCTGAACCATCCGCTATTTTGATCCCATGGAAATAATTAAGCGCTTCCATCAAACACGGGACATGTAATTGATTTGTTACATTTTTTATAACTACATTTTGAATGTCCTTATGAGATTTTTTCAGAATTGAACTCCAAGGTTCGCTAAATAAAATTGGGTTTTCATCTTTACTAGTGTTTGCTAAACTTTTCATAAAATCAGATTTTATAATACATCCTTCTGTCCAGATTCTGGCTATTTCACTCAAATTTACTTTCCATTCATTTTGATCTGAGACACTTTTGATCAAGGAGAATCCCTGATGATGATTGATGATCCGACTAAATTGATACGCATTTTTTAATTCCTCTTTAGCAACTTTTCTTTCTTCGCTCGATTTGTTTTGAATAGAAAAATGAGCGGCTGCCATCTGACGTTGTTCTTTAAAGAAAGATAGATATCTAGCAAAAAGCGCTGCCGGAATCATGGTAGCTGCAACTCCCGATTCTGCAATGCAAGAGGTTGCCCATTTGCCAGTCCCTTTATTAGCAGCTTTGTCCATGATACGATCTAATAGATAAACATCGCCATCCTTTTTACGAAGGATATCAACGGTTATTCCTAACAAATAACTTCCTAAATCTTTCATCCAATCTTCAAATATATCAGCGATTGCTTCATTGGACAACCCTTGATGCTTTAGGATTGAGTTGCATTCAGCAAGCAATTGCATTTCCGCATATTCGATTCCATTGTGTATCATTTTAACAAAATGTCCACTTCCTTGTTCCCCAACATAAGTACAGCAAGGTCTACCGTTATCATCTTTTGCGGCAATATTTTCTAAGTATTTTTGAATTTTCTGATAAGCTAATTTATCTCCTGATGGCATGATAGAGGGTCCTTCCAGCGCACCTTTTTCTCCTCCAGAAACACCTGTGCCGATAAAATAAAGTCCATTATCCTGAAGCAATTGGATGCGACGATTGGTTTCTTTGTAATGAGAATTGCCTGCATCAATAACAATATCTCCTGCTTCCAAATTTTCTAAAAGCGATTTCAAAACTGCATCAATTGCTGCCCCTGCATTGACCATAACAATAACTTTACGAGGCCTTTCCAATGCTTGGATAAACTTTTGTAAATCATCAAATGCCTGCGCTTGATTCAGTTCAGGATATGCTTGCTTAAAATCAATAGCGATATTTTCTTCTTTACCTACAACATGTCTATTATAAAGCGCTACTTTAAAATCATTTCTTGCCAGATTGCGGCTAAGGCTTTTACCCATTACGCCCATTCCGATGACGCCTATCTCTGCTTTCATCATTATTTCGTTTATTATTTTTTCAACAATAATTTCGGGTGCATCAACAATATCAATTTCAATCGCATCTTTTGGTTCTTCAAGTGTTTCGAACTGAGATTTTAGCATGGCTGCATCCATGAAATGATGGTTACGATTTTGCATTCTTTTGTAAATTAAATCATAACTACCTTTTAGATAAATCCAAACAATCTCATCTTGTATTGAACGGGAAAGACGATCTCGATACTTTTCTTTAAGTGCAGAACAGGTAATGACACCTCCTATATTTAAGTGATTTTTTGCAATTTGATGTAAGTTGTCCAACCATGGCAAACGGTCTTCATCTGTCAATGGAATACCCGCACTCATTTTTTCAATATTGGAAGTGGGATGATGATCATCTGCATCAATAAAATCAACATGTAAATTTTTTGCTAATAATTGACCAATGGAAGTTTTTCCTGCACCACTGACACCCATTACAAAAATTACTTTTGACGTTTTATTTTTGATCATTTCAACTTAATTTATCCAAAGATATCCCTGAGACCATTGACCATAATAATTAATGAAAACACAAAAGCACCAACCATGATGACATTGGTCACAATTCTATTGTTAGGCAAACCTACATTTTTTCGATTCCATAATACTAACAAGCTCAACACTACCAGTGGTAATGCAAACACGTTGAACACTTGTGAGAATATTTGTCCTTTTATCGGATTAAACCCAAAAATTGGAACCGTCAAAGCAAAGAAACTTGCGATTGCTGTGATGATTTTAAATCTATTTGAATTTACATCTAATTTACCAGAATTGTAATCTCCTAACATTAAAGGCACGATCATTAAACATGGAAATATACTTGATAATCCTGCGCTTAGTGTGCCCGCGAAAAATATGCTGACTGCAAATTTTCCTGCGGATGGTTCTAGTGCTTTAGACATATCGAGTACGTGTGTGATTTCATGTCCATGGCCATACAAACTTCCACTCGCTACCGCCATTATTGCGCCACTGATTATGAAAATTAATAAAGCAGCAACAATAGAATCATTTCTTTGTGTTACAAAATCAGCCTTCGTCCAACCCTTCCCTTGTATAAAAAGTGGGCGTGATAAAAAGGTTGCTGCTGCCATGGTAGTTCCGACAAATGCGGCAATCAATATCCCTGCACCTTCCACTTGAGGTATCTTGGGGATCAATCCCATTAGCACATCCGTTGGTTGAGGAAGCACAAAAAATAGTGTAAATAAAAACGATAAACCCATCATGGTCACAAAGAATACCAATACCTTTTCAAAGATGTTATAATTCCCTTTTATTAATAGCGAGTAGAAAATCAAGATTATTAAAATGGCAATTCCTAAGACGGTTTGATATTTATAACCTTCTAAGGCAGGAAAGTTGAGCGATAAAATCTCAAATATAACATTGGAGGTGATTCCTAAGATTCCGGTCAATGAATTCCATTGTCCGATGCCGACCATTACAATTATTGCTATGGCAATTATTTTTCCTAACGGCAAATGCTTTTTGACTGCATAGAGGGCAGTCTCTCCTGTGGACAAGTAATAACTACCCGAAACATAAATCAAAACACCTGAAAAAAGACAGCTAAAAAATAAAACCCAGAGTAGATCCATCCCAAATTCATTACCTGCAACAATCATTGAAGTAACACTTCCGGTGCCTATTGTGTACCCAATAGCAAAAATACCTGGGCCAAAAGACAAGAGAAATTTGATCAGTTTATTCATAGTTAGTTTTTAAACAAAAAAAGTGAATGCTACATATTGTAAGAACCACCGTTAATATCTAGTGTGGCACCTGTTATAAACCCATCATATTCAGACGCTAAATACAACACTGCTCTTGCAACATCATCAGCATTTCCTGCTCTTTTGATTGGAATACCAGCAACTGTTTTAGCAGCAGATTCCGAAGTCGTGTGTGTATTGTGAAAAGCCGTACCTAGTATGAGACCTGGCGCAACGGCATTGACACGTACACCATGTGGACCTAATTCTGAAGATAGTGCACGAGTGAAAGTCAAAATTGCTCCTTTGCTTGTCGAATAAGCCAATGATCCTGCGTGTCCTCCTTTTCGTCCTGCCAAGGATGCTAAATTCACCATACTACTATGCTCGTTTTTTATTAAGTAGGGTGCTGCAGCTTTTGAGACATACATCATTGAGGTAAGATTGATATCCATGACTTTATTCCAGAAAATGGATTCGATTTCTTCAAGCCTTTTACGAGCCACCAGAGCACCAGCGTTATTAATTAAAATATCTATTCCGCCTAGTGCGGCTACTGTTTGTTCTACAACTTTATTTGCATCGGCTTCTTTTGTCAAATCGCCTTGAATGGCAATTGCTTTTTGACCTTTGTCGGTCGCAGATTTTTTTAATTGATTGGCAGTTTCTTCACTGGAGAAATAATGTATGGCTACATTTGCTCCGCTATCGATAAATTGTTGCGTAATTGCAGCTCCTATCCCCTGACCACCTGCCGTGATCAATACATTCTTATTGGTAAGTTTGTTCATTAGTTCGTTTTTCTTGTCCCCCTAAATATAAGAATTGTGAAAGTAATAAAGAATCTCTATTACCTTCCGTTACAATATTTACAGAAAAAATTTATCTCATCAAGGGAAATGCATAGACTATGTGGCGACAAGTCGCAAAAAACAGAAAACATATTTTATCACAAAGCTCACAAAGAAACATAGATCACAAAACTCTTGTTTCTTAAAATGCCTCACGCAGAAAACGCAGAAAAAGATGTACTTAGAATCTCGTAGACCTTGTGAGCGAGTTCCAACGGAACGACATACACTTCAGAGAATGTTGTAACCGCTCGCCCTACCACCTGGCTAATGACAAGTTAGTTGTTTTTTGTCAATGTTTGAAAGCTTAATTTCAAAAGAATTACGAAAGGCATCATTTTTACTTCCCAATCATGACATCATATGCTTCTGGAATTTCAACTCCATTGAATCCATTGGTCATTCCATATAGTATTAATATTGTTAGAATAATACCTTTTAGTAGAATGAATTTTGATTGTTGTTCTATGGTCAAACCAAATAGTTTTGTCTTCATTTTCAGGAAATGAATGGAAGCAATATGACCAAAGAATGCCATTATCGCTAATCCATAATATGGGATGAAAAATAGATTGAAAGGAAAAGTGTTTAGGCCTGCAGCACCGAAATAGAAATTTGTATCTAGGTTTAAAACATATCTACCACCCAACACTGCTCCTACATGAATCAATAAAAAGAAAGCTAAGTATAGACCAGACCAAATTTGTAATTTATCGTAGAACTTGTTGTTCCGCTTTCGCTTCGAAAAGAAAAGATTGATTCCAGAAATAATTTGAACAAATACTGCTATTAGCAATATGGATTCCACAATTACATTTCTGTAGACAATTCTTAGTTTGTCCATTAGGTCGAGATGTGCTTGTATTCCAAAAATACTTACAAAATGATTGGTCAAATGTAGGCCGATAAAAATAGTAATGGTTAACCCTGAAAAGAAATGTATTCGCTTCATCTTTTTCTTACAATATTCAGCAATTTATGTGGTAATTCATTTGATATAAATCAAATTCACTTTTTTGCACTTCTTATTCTACTCAAGGTTTCAAGCGTAATGCCTAAGTAAGATGAAATGTGGGTGAGTGAGACTCGTTGTGTAATATTGGGATACATTTTTAGGAGCGCGAGATATCTTTGTTCTGCTTTTTGAAATAAAATAGAAGCAAGTCGCTCTTGTTGACGCAACATTGTTTTGGTCACCACTACCCTAATCAACTTCTCAAAGTCATGATATTTATCAGAAAGGGAATTCATTTTTTCTCTTGATAATTCGATTAAAACTGAATCTTCTAACAACTCGATATAATGAGGACTTGGTTTGTCTGTAAAAAAACTAACGATGGAACTAATAAATTCATTTTCAAAAGCAAACCAATCAGAGATATCTTTTCCATCTTTCAGATAATAAGCTCTTGCACAGCCTTTGATAATGAAATAGGTTTTGTCAGAGTACTCATGCTCACGTACAAGTATTGTTGATTTTTTTGATGTCAAAATTTTTGCTCCTTCCAATATTTCTAATTGACACGCTTTGGACAATGGTGCGTATTCATTGGAGATAGAATCGATGATGTCTTGTACTTGCATAAGTTTATTTCATGAAGTCGATTTGGCTGCTCTTTATTTCATAACAATTATGTTTTTCAAAATCAGGATGTTCGCTCATATCAGGATGGTTGAAGGTTCCGATTTTTGTCATCCCGACTTTCTTCATCACATTTTCGGATTTAATATTATTGATTGTGCAGACGGAAATAATTTTTGTTATACCTAATTCATTGAAAGCATAATCAAGACATCGTTTGGCACCTTCTGTTGCAAACCCACTACCCCAAGCACTTCTTTTCAATCTCCATCCTATATCTATTGCGGGCGTAAATTTTGTGTTATATTCTTGAAATGCAATTCCGATCATTCCGATAAATTCTTTGGTTCCTAAAATTTCTGTTACATAATAAGTGTATCCATTGAGATCAAAATGACTTTGAAGTTTTTCGATGAATATTACAACTTCTTCTTTTGACAATAATTTTGGAAAGTGCTCCATTACTTCTTTATCTGCATTCAATTTTGCAAATTCTTCCACATCATCTTTTCGCCAAGTTCTGAAACCGAGTCTTTCTGATTTGAATAGGTAGTTGTTTTTGTTCATTTTCAATGTTAGCTAATTTGAATGCAACAAATTTAATCCCATGGTTCCAATTTACCAGTCACTTGATTAGAAGTATCCAACTTGAATTTATCTCTATGGTGAAAATATCCACATGCTTCACTAAATAATGATTGTAAGGTCGGTAAAGATTGAATGCATCTGGCATGTTCAGATCCATCTTTATGATAGGCAACCCATTCACCTACCATATAACCTTTGTCATATTGGCCTTTTTCCTTTATACTTCCATCTCGATAATAAAGCTCATAATCTCCTTGTAACAATCCGTTTTCATAATTAGCAACTTTTAATTTGGCGCCATTATTAAATTGAATAAGTTCACCATGCAACTTTCCTTTTTCGTTGTAGAAAGCACGTTCTACTATTTGGCCCTTGAGCTTCGTGGTCCACGCTCCTATTTTAAGATAACCTAAATAGTTTCCTTCACCTATGGCACGTTTGTTTTTGTACACCTCAATTCCTTTGTAACTGCCATCTTTCTTTCCATTGACATAAGTTGTATGCCCAATCTTTTTTCCACTATCATATGACTCGGCAATTCCGTCCTTTAACCCATCTTTATAAGGTGTAGTTGATTTTTCATTTTTGGAATAACTTTTCCATACTCCATCTTTTCTGCCTTTATTATTTACAACACCGACATGACGTAAACGACCGTCTTCATAAAAAAATCGGATTTTGCCGTCCTTTTTAGTTTTAAAATTGGTGTATTTGACCTTTGAACTGGTTTTATCTTTTTTGTTATACTCCAACCATTTACCAACTTTGGCTCCCCAATAATATTTTCCCTTGGAAATCACTTTACCTTCTTCGTCATATTCCGTGTATTGCCCATGATTATAACCAATTCGTGAATCCATAATGCCATAAATAGTGTACGTTTTTCTTAACTGGCCATTTTCATGATACTTACTATACTTAGTTCTTAATAAAAAATTGTCAAGCGTATCTTTAATACTTTGGCTGTTCAATTTTCCAGATTTGTAATAAGATGTACCATGTATTTCCTTTCCTATTTTTTCTAATTTTGATTTTAGTTGCCCATCCATTTCGTATCCTTCTACTTGGTACAGAAATTCCCCTTCTTCATATAAATAAGTCTTAGCAACATTTCCATTTTTGAAATAGTATTTCCATAATCCATGCGGTTTTCCGTTTTTGATCATTCCTTTTGCGGAAGTTTTGCCATCTACAAAATGATATTCAACCTGTCTATTGGTTGTTGATTTGGAATCCTCTATATACTGAGACCATAAATTAACAATGTACGCACTATCTTTTTTTCCAGAAATATTTCTTGAGAATCTCCAATCTGCAGAAATAACTTCCTTATCCTTTATATTGACAACTCCTTGATTTCTAAATCCTCCATACCGACTACTTAGAATAAAAAAGACATGGTTTTTTTTAAGCTCCAAACCTCTACGAACTATCGACCCTCCTTCTCTTATCGAAACCCTAGCAGACTCAAAATTTCCTTGATAAACATCCAGAACTTCACCATGATTCAAAAAATGGTAATCATGCCGTACGGTCGTACTATCCATTCGAAAAAGAAAAGCAACTCGATTGGTGGCTTTCGTGTTGTGCAAAATCTCAAATAAATTATCTTCGCATTCCCAACAGTTTGCATACAAATTTTCAAAGGACATAAAATGTGAGAAAATGAACAAGGAAAGGATTTGGAAAAATTTATTCATTGTATGAAGGATTAAATAATGGACTATAAAAAAACTTGATTCATAATATATAAATATAGCTATTTATTTCACCATGGTATAAATATAGTTTCAGGTACAACACTTTAATTAAATGTCGGTATCCAGCATTTTATGCTTTTCCTATATGCTTCGTACTCGCTACCAAATCTTTTGATCATATTTTCTTCTTCAATTGGCCTAACAACAAACTGCCATAGGATGGCACCAATCATTGAATATATAAAGATATGAATGGACAGACAGTAAATACTAACCGCAACGCCTTGACCGATCCCTGCAATCGCCATTGGATTTCTAACATACTTATAGGTACCTTTCGTGACTAGCTTTTGAGTTTGATCTATTGGCAAAGGCGTTCCATTTCCATTTTTCACCATCACATAAGCACTCCAAAGTCCAATGATACTAAAAAACACAAATAATAATATGGCTAATATTCTGATGTTGTAAGAAGCAATCGAAGTATGTTCAAAAGCATCTAGAATTAAAATTGGGAAAACGAACAAAGTAATTAACCAAACACAAAGAATTTGAAAGATCGTTTTTGTTAGATTTACTAACAAACTGTTTGAGGTTGATTTTCTAAAAACATTTGCTGCATTGACCAAAAACAAATTGAAACAAAACCCTAGAATCATTATCGTTGTTGATATGAATCCACCACCGGTTAATAAGGTCGCATTGATACAATATAAAGTTGCAAACCCAAACCCACCAAGAATGATGTATTCTAATAAGGTTTTTTTATTGTAAGCCCGTATTACTGAAAGTAGTGCAATAATTACTAAATCTGGAAGTAGAAAAGCATTAAATGCTTTGACACCAATTCCAGGAAATTGAAAAGCATCAAAAAACTGTTGATTCAACAACAAGCCTATCCACCAAAGTGATATCAATGTAGCTTGCAATAAATACCCAGTTCCTTTCATGTTTTTAGTTTTTAGCCCATTCTATGTTTGACTGAGCAATCAGGACATTACAAAAGGACAATAAGTATATAATAAGAACAGAAGGTATTTTCTTGTTACACATTTCTTTGGTATTTGAATGATTTATTTAATTCGTTTTTCACAGTCTGTGCAAAAAACCGCCAATTTCATTTTTCCCACTTCAATTTCGCCCTCAACTTAACATCATACGCACTGAAGTAATTTTATAAATTTTTTCTAGTTTAATGCGAATTCGTTTTTCAAAAACAAACGCTTAATTGTAAAAGTATTGTGAGGTGAATTTTTGTGCAATCTGACGGTTCTATAAACGACTGTGCCCAGGCTGTTGGCATGGACGGTGATAGCTTTTTTCTGGATCGTTTTTTCTCTCGTCTTTTTCTTTTTTAGTTTTCAAAAAATTAAGTAAACATGAAAACAAGTCCTCCTAAAAATAGAATCAATCCTCCACAGAACAAAATCGTATTCAATTCAAATGGTAACGCTATCCCATATCCAATTCCCACTGAAAGCCATCCACAAAACATCATTAGAAATCCAAGTAAAATTTTAACGCCTTTACTCATTTTAGATTTTTCTTTATCCGTTTCTTTATCTAAAATTTGATTATTCTTACTCATTGTAATTACAACATTTTTTTTCTTTTTTTCTAACTGAAATGATTTAAGATGGGGAAGAATATTTAAATAGTTAAAGTTCTACTTTTCATAGGATACAGTGTTATGTGTATTACTTGTTTGTTAGTTTTGATGTTTTGAAATTTCTATTTAGTCGGCTTTCATCATCTGGAACAAATAGAGACAATTCCCACTCGTTAAAATATCTCTTGTCTGTCAGAATAAAGTAGATATGGACACCTCGAAGTCTAGATTCGGGGTATATAGTAAAAACTTCACCATGGGAAAAAGTATATTTCTCCATATCTAATTTTATTTCTTTTTCTTTTCGAAGAGTAACAGCATATGCTGCAACATTAAAAACATCTAATCCTTCGCATTTAATATGGTAACCGTATTCCCCTTTTTGATTTACAGAAAACTCTTCTAATAATTGAAAGTCAGGTTGTAAAAAATTAATATATTCATCTTCCTCAAATAATCTTTCTGTAAGTTTTTTTATTATTCTTTTAGCAACATAGACATCTTGAGAAAATGTATTAAGGTCTTTATCTAAATAATAAATTAGAGTATCAATATTTGATGAAGTTTTCATGCTTTTTAGTTGTTGCATAAGCGCTTTTTGAGATTCTTCTTGCGCAATTGCAGATCTGTTCAATTCTTTTCTTGTAAGCATCATTTCTTCTCTTGTTAATTGGAGCTCCTTCATTTGCATAATTATGGTAATTATAACACCTGCAAAAGCTAAACCCGAAAATATTGAGCTTAATCCACCAAATGAATCACCAAATTCCCCAATTTTAGAAGTACAGTTCCTTAATATAACCGAGTACAGAATTGAAATGAAAACAATAAATATACAAAGCAAATAGAATACATATAAATAGTCTATACGATTGGTATCGTGTTCCGAACTTTCTGGCTTACTTCTCCTATAGAATATTTTTTCGATTAGTTTCAATAGTCAAAATTTAGATTAATTAATTGCATTTTCTGAGAAATTAACGTTGTAAAAGTAGATGTGTTTTTCGTTTACAAATAAATCCACTGCCATAGTACCTTCTAATAATTTACAACCCTTAGCTTGAGTTTTACATGACTTCAAGTATATATTTTAGTATTAAGGGTTAGTTGCACATAACATCTCTATATCCCCACCAAGGTACAGATATAACTCCATATCTATCACCCCACGCTACCTACAAAAAACCCAAAACAACCTCCCAAATTACACACGTAATCAACCAAACCCGTCAATTTAGGCTAGCATGTGATGATGAACACCCAAAATACAAAACCAATCCCTTATTTCCTAACATTATCCATACAACAAACGACTACAAACGGGTATAACCGAATGTAGTCGTTTGTTTTTATCAATTCTGATTGATTCAAAAGCATTGATGTAAAATGATCTGGAGTAGAAGATATTGCGTTAACTGATTGTTGGATTCAACGTTAAATGTATGTGTCGTATGTGGGAACTTTTTGTACGATGAAATTTTGTGAAAAAATTTGACCATACGAAAGAACGTTTCTAAGCTCAAGACTCGACTACCCACATATGGACAGCATACATAGTGTTATAGATATTTTTAAACTTTTATCAATTCGTTAGTATTGAAAAGAATTGCACCCATTACATTATCAAAACCTTTTCCACAGAAATATAACGTGTCAATTGGCTCGACCAAAATATAATACTCCTCTTCTTTTCCAACCCCAATAATTGCATAACTTCTACTCGTATCAGCTATGTAATAAATTTCACCAACTTTAGGTTCATTAAAATACTTAGGCTTCCTAAAAAAACATATTTCGTTTGGCGGATAATCAGAAGATATTTTTTCTTGTCCGATGTTTAATCCTCCAAATTCAGTTAAAATATTTTTTGCGTAATCGTAAGTATCAGACCCCGTGTTTTTATGAAAGTCCAATTGAATTGCTCGTTCTTTGAACCAGCCATATTTCGAAAATATATTTCTAAGTTTCCAAGACTTTATTTCTTCTTCGGAAAATAATTTGCCAGTTAATTCTTTAGTTAATTGTTCTTTTGCAGCACTTTGTTTAAAGTTAAATGAAATCAATTCTAAGTACAATTCCGATTCAGTTTCATCCTGATTTTCAGGAATTTTATATAACCAGTTCTCAAATTCAGATATTGAGATTTCTTCCATAATTAATTTTTGGAAAACATTTTTAATAGATTCAGTCATCTTTATTTATCTGCTTAAGATTTGTTGAAACTTTCCTATCGTTGCATCATTTGTGGTCGTCAATTTATTTTTTTGCACGGCTCTCATTTTTGGTCGTCATGAACTTTTTAATATTATATTTTCTGGTTTTGTTGATGTTCACTCCTCAATTATCTATAACAACTGGATAAACGCACTTCGTGCGTTTATCCCTAAAAATAAGAGATGAACACACCAGGTACGTTTATTCCATTATAACATTGGACTAATATAAGCAATCCAAAGGATTTTTAGTGTTGCTAAATGAAGTAGTCGCTACATGTGTTTAGATTTCTTTCGTCTTTGGGCTACTGTGCCCCATTAGATGTTGTATATGACGTAAGTTGGTGCCATTTTCTAACAGATGAGTTGCAAAACTTTGTCATAGCATGTGCACATGTACATTGATTTGAATACCTGCTCTCTTAGCTGCTTGTTTTACTACCTTACTATTGCTTGATGTAGAGTAGCGACCGTCTTTTTCTCCCTGTATGGATTTTTTTCTTTTTAATTGTGGGTAACTCAAAGGAACATAGCCACCCAAACAAACCCCAACCCCCAACCAACAAACCCAGCAGATATTTGTGTTTCAGTTGGACAACGCCGAGATCAAAATTGAATTCGGAAGTAGATTACTATAAAGTATTCCTTTTGATACTAATTTACCAATTTGTTGATTAAGATAGCAATTTTTGGTGGTTATGATATTTTGGGAAATTGATATTGTAAAACATATTTATTTTTTGTTTACAATTTTACACACGTAATCAACCAAACCCGTCAATTTATGCTAGCATGTGATGATGAACAACCAAAATACAAAACCAATCCCTTATTTCCTAACATTATCCATACAACAAACGACTACAATCGGGTATAACCGAATGTAGTCGTTTGTTGATGTGCTAAATCGTAATTTAGAATTAGCATATTTTATTGTATTTAAGTAGCATTGCTGAGCGCGATACAATTGACAAATGATTTCATTACCCAACTTTTTTAACAATCCAAAACCGACATTCTCCAGATTTCATTTTCACTGCTTCCCTTTCATCAAATCGATCAACTCTGTAAAAGGTTTCAACTACTTCAAAATGATGTTGGTTCAACCAATCCGTGATTTCTTTTTCTATTGGGATGTGGATAAATATTTCTCTAGATTCATTTTTAGAAGTTGTGACTAAATCACCAAACTCATAGAGCGATGGGTTTTGAGTGCCTTGATCCCATTTTTCTTTTTCTGTTTTCCAAAACTCAAAAAACTCCTTTTCTCTTGCGCGGTCATGCGTTGTAAATATAAAGGTGCCACCGTTTTTTAAGACGCGATTAATTTCCTTCAGTGCTGCATCTCGGTTGCTTTGTTTTGGGATCGACATCAATCCATTGAAAGAAAAAATGATGGTATCAAATTGTAAGGCTTCAAATTCCAAATCTGTTGCATCCCCTATTCTAAAATCAATCTCCATTTCAAAATATTGATTTAAAGATTGTGCCGCCTCAATCATTTCAGGAGTTAAGTCTATGGCTACGATGTTTTTGTAACCTAGTTTTACAAGCGGAAAAGTGGTTCTTCCGGTCCCACAACCTAGATCTAATATCTTATCGGTTGGCTCCAAGTATTTTTGAAAAACGTATTTTTCTGAATCCCACAAGCCGACTTCTTTGGTGAAGTCTGAATAACTTTTTATACCACTGCGGTATTGATTTAATATAAATTGAGTTGTTATTTTTTGCATTGGAGTTACGTTTTATTTTATTACAAATTCGAGATCATGTGATTCACGTATTGTTGGAATTTCAAATTTTCGAATCATTTTATCTATCACTTTTTCTGGTACTTGGTATGCTCTGTTTGCGTTTTGTTGCTTCAATGTTTTATACGGTACTTCAATGTAGATAATTTTTATCCTTGCTTTATAGTCTGTAAATAGACCGATCCATTTATTCCTCATATCGGTTGTTATGTTGGTTGCATTGAATACAAAAGAAGTTTTAGCTCTTAAATATTCCTTTGCTTTTTCTTTTGCGATTTGTATGACCTGACCATTCTTTTTCTTATCGGTTGGCGCGATTTTATTTTCTCGTCGGATTTGGTCTAAAGATAAAACGGGCAAGGGTAAATGTTGTTGGATATAAGTATCTTTACCACTTCCAGGCAATGCACTCATCATATACACCGTACCATTCAAATCCTCAAATGGCTCGTAATCTGGTGATGCTTCTTCTTTATTGAAATATAAAAATCTACCGTAGTTGGATTTAAAAGCACGTTCTTTTCCAAAACATTGATTGTCTTTACACAATTCTTTGAACAGGTCAATTTTCAACAATTGTTCTTCAGGATCATTGCAAATTCTTCCTAAAATATCCGCTTTTGCTAGCATAGCCAAATGAGCAGTATTTGAAATCGTGCTTGCATAGATGACTTCTTTGTTTGGATTTTCTTTTGAAATCGCCCATAATGGTAAGCCATGATATCTAACTAGTTTGCAAATTTGTTCCCGCACCTGAAATGGAGTTGGTATTTGGGTATATAGTATTTGTCTTGTTGTAAATTCTCCTTTTTTGGCATGTCGTGGCGCCACTATTCTGATAGAACCATCGATTTTTTCTTCTATTGTGGTTGACCTTTTTTCGATGTCGTGAAATAATGCTGCGGTCACCAATATCTGTTTGTCTTGGTCTGATAACGTTTGAAATTCTGGTAATCCGATCAATGCAGTTACCACCATTTGGGTGTGGATGAAGACGTTTCCTTCGGCATGCCAAATAGGATCTTGTTCAACACTTTTCATGTCTTCAATCCAATTGTAGGTATTAGATAGGTCTTGCCAGTCTATTGTTTTTCCTATTTCGTATTTTGGAAATTTCCACATGGTTTTTTAAATTATACTACCGCTTTTTAAGTGTAGATTGGGTAAGGAATATTCTTTACTGACTTTCACTACTTTAATCTGCAAAAGAAAAATTATTGACAGCCATAATTATATTTGATCATCATTTTTTCCTTGATGAAAAAACGAAGCAAAAAAATCACGGCTGTAAATATTTATCTAAAATTTAAATTGCCCCACACAAAATATCGAAACTCACAACACTTTCAGTGGCTCAAACAGCGATCTTTTTTCCTTCCTCCGCACTTCTAAATTTCTTAACGATAAATCTTTAATGCCGATAGCCACCCGCTTCAAAATTCTGCGATTTGTTATATTTTGATTTTTAAATATTATTCTTCTCAAGGTACTTCATCAATTGAACGAGTCAAAGGTTACTAACCTCTTGACTCAAATTCAAACCCAATCTCACCTATGTTCATACCCAAACCACTTATACTTTGCATAATCTTTCAAAGATGCTGCTTTCCAAGTTTTGGTCCAATGAACATCTGTCTTGACATGAGCTGCACGTACTAGTTTGAATAAGTTATTGAATTCATTCGGCGCAACATCTATTTCTCCTTCATTGGTTTTGAATGATTCACTATTTCTGATTACAAATCCTTCCGAGCATGCATTGTTGGAAATCGGGTCATAACCACCCAACATGCCCGATGTATTGACACTTTCCAACCAGGTCATTCCCAAATTTGAGGTCAACCAATTTTCCAATGCTTTGTCTTCAGAAATGGTGGGTACGCAATATTCCTTCAATTCTGTTTTGAAATCACATACTGGTACCGTTGGAAAATCTAACATTGCAGCGTAAAATTTCACCTCCTCCCAAGACAACCAAGTGTCATTTTCTCTTACTGCAAATACATAGAAAAAAGATTCCAAATCATGATAAGCAATGGAGTGAATACCATACATATTTTCCCCGAAAATCTCTAAGTCCTTTAGATCATTTTTTATCAACTCCCATCGACTTCTTAAGGGTTGATCCCAAGGATGTTGTGTGGGAGCGGTATGTGATTTTGCGAAAACACCGTGTTTATTGAAGCAATTATTTTGTCCATCCAATTTTTCTGTAACAATCAATTTACTCATTTTAGAAAATGCGGTCACATACCCGTCTGGCATAAATCGGTCATCGGAAGTGGTTCCTAGACTAATTTTTGCATGAAGACTTCTATTGTATTTTTTGGAAAGTGACATTGTTCTATTTTCTTTTGGTCGATCATTTTAGCTATAAACCACACAACCAAAAGTTTTAGAAATTCGTTCCTTTCAAATTTAATCTTTGATATTAAAATGAATACTCGTTACCTAAGCTTATGTTTTGCTTGGTGTCAGGAGAGGATTAGGTAACGTGTTGATTTACTTGGCATTTTATAAAACGTTGCTTAATCTTTAAAATCATTCCCGCTCCAATTCCAACCAATCCTCATAAGCAATCACACCTCCATCCGGTCTTGATTTTCCATCAAGCAATCCAATAAATTCAAGTGAGTGTCCATCAGGGTCGTCGAAATAAATGGAAATCGCTGGCATCCACGTAAAAACCATTGGTCTTTCAGTGCCATCCTTTAAGAAGTTTCGGCATTTCAGATTTCTGTCTTTTAGATACTGAACAGATTCATTTAATATCCAGTCTGGTTTGCATCGAAAAGCAAAATGTCGGATATCAATTTCTTCTTTTGGTTTTTCCCAGATGCCTAACATGTACTGTTTTGGTGGACCGATCCAGAAGAAGGCAACACTTCTTGCTGCTTCGTAATGGCATTGTTGTAACTCTAAGGTGTTGGTATAGAAATCGATGGAGCGTTCTAGATTCTTGACGTTAAGATGGGTTTCGAATAATCCTTTTATCATTTGAGTTCAATTATAAAATAGATTATTTCAATTCATTTGACTATTCAAATTCATACCTCCAATTTGTTCAATTCTCTCCCCTGCTTCTTCCTTTTCCTTGATAACTCTTGTCATAAAATTGAACCAATCAAAACCATTTGGATCTGTTGCTTCATCTATGGGCGCATTTTGTTGTCTTAAAGGAATTGCCGTTGCAGCCATATCAACCATAGCTCCTCTTAAAAACCTTTCCCGATATTCTTGCGTGGTATTATTTACTGGAAATAAGAACCTGATTCCTTTTTCTTGAGATAAGATTAACAAGACTTGTTTTCCTTCAGGTGCATTGATAACATAGGTAACCGGATTTTCTGGAAGCTTCATTCTTTGCAATTTCACTTCTTGGATAATTCTGGTTTGTCGTAATACATAACCTGCAATGTAAGTTTCGTACCCTTTCAATATTTGATACATTTTATTTAAATGCTCATATGTTTTTGAATTGTGAAATGTTGGATCCGATTCCGTGCTCCACCACATTGCGAATGGACCAGCAATTTTTGCATTTTGTTCAAATCTCAAATCCGCCAATTGAAACGGTTCAATAATTGGTTTGGGGATATAGCCATCATAGATTGGGATCGAACTAAAGTAAATCAAATTGGGATAATCCGTCCGACCCACATGCATCACCAAATCTTTGTACTTGAGCAATTCTTCTTCTTTATAAATAAAATAAAGTGAATACTTAGTCTCTCCAATCGAACAAACCACAGGAATCGTCAATGCGCCTTCTTCCAATAAAGTCGTGTACATCACTTTAAAATCGAAAGGTTTGTTTTGCTCTTTTGCAATTTTTTCCATTGCTGCAAATGCCAGAATCCCATCTACTCTTATTTTTCCCGAAATGCCTAGTGCAATTTCACCAAGACCGAATTCCGCACTATTGGTAATAAAGTTGTTTTGTTTTTTTGAAGGATTTTTCTCTGGATTAGTTTTGCCGGATACTGTCTTGTTTCCACCTTCTTTTGAACTAGAATTTTTTCTTCCAAAAAGTTTGTCAAATAATCCCATTTGTATGATTTTTTTTTGAATACGTTGAGGATAAATTACATTAAGTTTTTTATCCATTTTCTAAGAACGTATAATATACCAACTTCTTTTCAATTATTAAAAAATAAATCAACACTTTGTTTACGACAAATCTAATATGTTTTAATAACCAAATTTCTTGCTTAATTTTGGTAGTAATTCACCCAGTTCTTCTTCTTCCCATTCCTTTCCTTTGGGCTCAGCTGGATGGCTTGATGTTGAATCGACTGGCATTTCTTTACCAGTCTTCTCCTCATAAACGGTAAATGCCATATAACTACAACCTTCCATTTCCATATCTTCTTCAAGTTCATTGAGTTCAGCAAGACTATCTGGATCTGCAATAGCTTTGTTATATATTTCTTCTCCTTGCCCTATCAACCAGCCTCTAAAATCCGAAAAGCAATCATCAGAACATCCTTCATTGACAACATACGCAGCTCCCCATAATTTCCAATCGTAAGCATTTGAATGGAGTGTTCGGAAAATGGAATCAAATTCGACAATCTCTTCAGGTGAAGCGGTATTTAATACTTTTTCGATTAATTCCTGTTGAGTAGAAGGATCGCCTCCACTTTCTTTTTGGGTATCTGACATTATTTTCCAGAAGGTATCTTTATTCATTTTTTAAAATTTAAATTTAGTTTAATTTTCACCATTCTAATTTATCCTCAATACCATTCAATCTGATTTCTTTTCCTTTTTGATTTGGAGTCCAACCATTTTTAATGCCATAATGAATGGTTTGTTTAACAATTTTAGGTGTTATTTGAATCGCTCCTTCTCGATTGAAATAACTAAATGTTGTAATTAACCGTTGAGAATTATGATCAAATCGTTCTATAATTAAGTCGATTGTTCCGTCATTTCCAGAAATGAGGTAGTGATAAGTAATCTCACCTACTATTATTTTACGACTTCCTTTCTTTGGCAACCCCATTGTATTATTTTAGTAAAAGGTTTGTTGTAAATATTGTGGCTAAAGTAATTTTGTGTCAATCAGCGGTAAAATTCCAACTCATTCCTTTTCAAGAAATTATTCGAAGAATCTGAGTTCTTATTACTTTTCCATTGATGAAAAGTAATCAAAAATCTAGATTTTATAAACTCCTCCGTCGAGCATATAAAATCGGCCACCCGCTTCAAAATCCTTCTATATTTTTGATTTAGGATTAAATAAAACA
The DNA here is from genome assembly GCA_937941765.1 of uncultured Saprospiraceae bacterium. Classification (GTDB taxonomy): domain Bacteria; phylum Bacteroidota; class Bacteroidia; order Chitinophagales; family Saprospiraceae; genus CALDGQ01. The sequence goes on along the minus strand of CALDGQ010000054.1, from coordinate 6,032 downwards.
ATATAACTACGTTTAGTTAATCAGTAGTTAAAAAATAAGCCCATTTCGTTTTCAACTCGATTTATTCTTTTTATAAAGTACAATTAAACCCAAGCTATATAGGAAATTTCTAACTCATTTTTCATTTCTCTTTTCACTCACAAATAGCATCCAATTCCTCCAACATGTATTTCTTTGCCGGACTGGTTCGTGTACATCGGTGCGTATAATAAACACCTGCTCTAACCGAAGCATAAATTATAAACGATTTTCCAACTTCAAAAAAGGTATAGCCACATGCCGAACCAATTCTTGAGGTATATATTGTTACAATATCCTCTAGCACATTTCCTTTATATTGATATTCGATTTTTATGTCAACTTTTGTGTATAGTTTTGTTGAGAGTAATGCATTCATTTTGGAAATTTCCTTGTTTCCATTACCCGCTGCATTCATTGCTCCTTCCGAGACATATTCAAGATTGACTACTTCTCCGTGAATCAAAAGTGGTGTATTGTCGAATGATTCTTGAACACTTGGTGGTTGTATGCAAGAACAAGCTTGTAAAGTTGTAAAACCAAGCAGAAGTAATATTGAGAGGAAATACTTCATTTTAAAATTCATTTTTGCATTTGGTTGAATTCATTTCTATAAAAAACTAAATCAGCATTTACAACAGGGTAAACACTGATTTAGTTAATTAATAAATATAAAAGTCGATCAATTTATTGCACAACAATTTTTCGTTCTGCTACTTTTCCATCATTATTGACCAATTTCAAAATGTACAATCCTTTTGGTAATTCATGTTCAATTTGGAACTGACTGTTTGGAATATTATGAGAAATAATTGATTTCCCATGAATATCTATCAGTTGGTAATACCCTTTTACATAATCAGCTTCATCAATTACAACATTGAATACACTTTGATTTGGATTCGGGAATATATTGACATTCAATTGGTCTGGTGTATTCCGAGTATTCAACACCATATCATTGATGGTATGTACATAAGTATTGGTGATGATTGGATCATTAAAATCAAAATAAATAGCTGCACTATTTTCAATTGTCATCCCATTTAACAAATCCGGTTGCTGTTTGATCTGATAATTAAAGAAACCATGTGAAGCCGGTTCATTGCTATTAGAATCCGGAAGCATGATGTTTTCAAAATTCCATTTCAAGATTCTTTCATCAAGAATTTCAAATGTATAATCGTGACTACTGGTTCCCAATCGAAGTGAATTTAAATCAACATTGGCACTCAAGGTGTCTAATACCACTACATTGAAAGCAGTAAAAGTACCCGTGTTTTGGAAACGAACTTGATATCTCAAATCTTCATTTGGCAAAATATCATTGGTCGATCCCACACCTGCAGGCCATGCTCGTTTGTCATTTGGATCATAAGACCCGACATTTTCTTGGCATTCTTCAGCGAGTGACCACGGTGAGGTGATGTCGCAATTGGTTACTGGAAATATTTCGGCAGTATAACAGTGTTCATCTCCTAGCTCTGAGTCACAACTGACTTCGACATCAATTATTAAAGTTCCACACTCAAATGGATCTAAGTTGCCAACATCAAATGTCAGTACATTTCCATTGATCGAAATCGGTGTTTGCGAAGCACCCAAATAGATAAACATACTGTCTAACACGACTTCTACAGACGCATCAGGCGTAGTAGTTGTTCCTTCATTACAGTAAGTTACATACAAGCTGTTTTCAAAACATCGAACTAAAAATGGTGCGGAAATATCAATGGTCGGAAAATAACAGTCTTGATTGGCTTGTACACCAAAGTAAAAATGGAGTGAATCTTCCGTACCAGAAAAATCCAATACTTCACTGTCATTACAAAAACTCCAATACGGACTTGTGGACTGCATTGTAAGATCATAAGTCCCAGCATCAACAAACCAACGCATTTGACCAGTCATTGTCGAAATTCTGTTTAGACTCAAACCGTTTCCTGCAACATTCCCCATAAATCCTGGCGCAAATTCTTCACCAGCATCATAAGTGCAATTGTTGTTATCATCTACATAAACTTGTGCAATTACTTCGTTAAGATTCAAATCGATTGGACCACATAGAGAAGTTATTTTATCCAACAAAGCTTCTGCATTTGGAAATTCTCCATAAAACACACCACCATCAGAAGTGATATATGGTGCTGTCAATCCATCTGAATACGCATTGCCATCTGGACAAATAATCATCATGGTCGGATACCATTGCAATCCCCACGAGGTAACAAGATCATTTGTTTCAGGATTAAAAATCGGATAACTGGTTCCTTCGACCCAATTTCCTGTTGTCTGATTTCCAATCCCGTTGAGGTCATCAATAGTAGTCACAGCATCACCTTCAATATGTAAAACTTGAATGCCGTTGCCACCATAGTTTTGGTAAAAAGTTTCTAATACGCCTGAACTATGCCAGTTCCAATCAGGTGGTGACCAAGTTGCAGAAATATTGATTACGACCGCCATTCCGTTATCCAAGTAATCTTCATAAAGCGAATGTTCCTGACCATTGATATCAGTCAATGTGAAGTCAGGAATTTGTGCAAATGAAGATGAGGTAAAAGCTAGAGAGAGGATAAAGAGGAGGAAGTTGTTTTTCATAAATTTTAAATTTTTTATAAAAGTTATTGAATAGGTACAAAATAATACATTATATAGTGTTTTTATAATTAATGGAAGATTTTATGCTAGTTTGCGGAGTAATGATGGTTCATAATTAGCAATTATATTGTTATACATTACTATCCCTCAGATGCTCTAATACTTCATGTATTTCATAAAATAAGGACTATCTTGGTCTACCAAAGATCATTATCGATTATTAATCATTGAGCTAAACTACTTTTATCACCTCAAAACTTCTTTCTTCCTCAATCTGACCACTTACCGCTTCATCAAAAATTTCGAAAACAACATCTCTGTCTTCTTCATTTTCTGCAGATAAAAAACCATCCATATTTTTGATATAAAGGATAACGTTTGGAGCTTCCAACCAACTTAAATCGGTCAACATATCTGCCAATGCATCTAAGTTGTTACCAAAATAGTCTGGAAATTCTAAACGACTTCCCAATTTTTTATAGAGTTTATTGAGCGTCTTTGTCTTGTTACCATCGAGCTTCGCAACGTGTAATTCAGCGTTGGAAATGAGTCGATCTGCTTTATTTATTATTGTCATGTTTATTTATTTTTAAAACGGTTGACGGTGAACGGTTGACGGTAAACGGGGAGCACGTGTGCATACGCAAAGGACGCGTGTGCTCCCGTTTACCTTTCACCGTCAACCGTTCACCGTTTCCTACCGCCCCTCTATCTTCTTAAATGTCTTATAATGATCTTTCGTATAATAGGCACTTCCATCTGATCCTGTCACTAACCGTTCTGCACCTCGATTTTTTCCTTTTACTTTTTTATGCACATCCCATTCTTTGTACTTCAGTTTCTTCCCATTGTTATCCTTTTTTGGCAATCGCTTTTCTCGATTTTGAAATGTACGTCCACCAACATAATTTTTGGGCGCCTTGCCAGTAGATTCTACTTGATGCAAAACATCCATAACATATTCGGGAACACCAGATGGGCCAACTGCCGTATCACCTCCAGATTCATAACTTTGGTAAAGTGTGATGCCTAGCAATGCTACGACAATAAGTAGTGGTAATAGTTTGGATAAATTCATACTCAAATTTAATTCTTTTTTAGGTCTTCTAATACTCATTTTGGTAGATAATAAAAGCATCATTTTAATTACCTTCGCAGCAAAAAAAGATATGTTTCTTCGAATTTCTTTCTGGTGTATTTTTGCACTTTTCTCAAATTATTGTTTTGCTCAAATTCCTATTTCTATGGAGATCCCAAAAAGTACACATCCTTGTTCTAAAATTAGTGAATATCCAGATGACATCACAGAAAATTTATTGTTGGCAAGAATGATCGAAGGATTGGGTTTTAGATATTATTGGGTGACTGAAGGATTGCGACCTGAAGACTTGGCTTACCTACCTGGAAATGATGGTCGATCTACTGAAGAGACCTTGGAGCACCTTTTTAATTTGTCAAATGTCATTGCAAACGCGGTACTAGGCCACACAAATATCCGACCAGTAGAAGAAGTGGAGATGACTTTTGAAGAACGAAGATTAAAAGCATTAAACAATTTTGATAGTGCCGCTCAATTTCTAAAAGGCGTCAACGCTGATATTAAAAATGTCAAAATCATCTTTCAAAGAGGTGAAAAAACTTCGGAATATCCTATTTGGAATTTGATTAATGGACCTATAACCGATGCTATTTATCACTGCGGTCAAATTGTTTCGTTCCGTAGATCTTCTGGCAATCCGATTCCACCTGGTGTCAATGTTTTTATGGGAACTCGAAGTTTGAAATAAATTGCTATCTCATTATTTAATGCTCAAAATTTTGCAAAACTCAAACAACAACATTTTATAACAAACTGTTTGCTTTTTATAATATTTTAAAAAACCAAAATGAAAAAACTTTTATTCGTACTTTTTTTACTTTCAAATTTATCAGTCTACGGACAAAACCCAGATGCTAATACAGAAGCTTATCTGACTTATGGAACTAACTTTTTACCATTCAACAATGATGAGAATACAAAAAATTCATTTCTTTCAGACTTTGTTGAACTTGATGATTTGTTAGGTAATAACACTTTTAGCGGTATTTTTTTAGCGAATAGTGGCAGCTTCACCATTGGATATAATATCCGTAAAGGCAATCATGTAATTGGTGGTTTGATAAATCATCAACGGCTATTGTTAACTTATAAAATTGAAAATGCCGGCACTCAACTTCCTTGGAGCGATTCTAATTTCAGTGATTGGACATTGGCAGGTCGTTATCATTACAATTGGATCAATAATGATAAATTGAAAATGTATTCTGGTTTATCGCTAGGTGGCGGTATAAGAAGTACAACAACTGATTACTACTTCCTCGATGAAAACAAGGATGAGTCAGAGGATATCGTAACAAATTTTTATTCTGAGAAAAGCAATGATTTCTTGTTACATCTGCACGTCAATGCAGTTGGTATGAGATATGGAACAGATTGGGCTTTGATTTTAGAACTCGGGCTTGGAAGTAGAGGAATTGTCAATGTCGGGATCAATCATCATCTTTTTGCTTCGGATAAATGGGCAAAATAATCCATTTATTTTTATCTTGTTAACTCATTTTATAATAACTAGATATGCAATCCAAAGCAGAAACAGTCAAAGAATATCTCGAATCAGTTCCGGAAGAACGACAAAAGCAATTCAAGAAGCTTCGGAATATTATTAAAAAGAATTTACCAAAAGGTTTTAAAGAAACAATGAGCTACGGAATGATCGGTTATGTCGTTCCTCACAAGATATACCCGGATGGTTACCATTGCAAGCCGGAGTTACCCCTACCCTTCGTCAATTTAGCTTCGCAGAAAAATTTTGTTGCCGTTTATCATAGTGGCATCTATGCAGATCCTAAGTTGATGAAATGGTTTACAACTGAATTTCCAAAGCATTCGGATCGTAAATTGGACATGGGCAAGAGCTGTGTCCGTTTCAAAAAGATTGATGAAATTCCTATGGAGTTGATTGGTGAGTTGATGACTAAGATGACGGTGGATGAGTGGATTGCTGTTTATGAGAAGAATGTGAAAAAATAATTATTTTTTCACATTGTAGGGTGATTTAATATAGCGTTAAAAGTGGCTGCTCGTATTATTATAGTTACAATAGGGATATTCAGAAGTAACAATTTCTGAATTTTAGAATCATTTTGGACGCACTAAATACGACTTTCATTTAAACTAAATAATCATCAATGTCCCAACTTTTCGTAGTTTGATTTTTCGAGGAGTCTAGTTCTTTTTCTTTTTTCATTGCCAAAAAAGAAACAAAAAGTCTAGATTTTATAAACTCCTCCGTCGAACATATAAAATCGGCCTCCCGCTACAAAATCCAAGTTTATGTTTATTTGAACTGAATTTGCAACAATTTGAATACGTT
>CALDGQ010000053.1 GCA_937941765.1 uncultured Saprospiraceae bacterium | reverse complement strand
AGTAACTTCTTTAATCACTTCAACTTCCTTAATGACTTCAACAGGAACTTCTACTCTTTTTTCAACAATTTTTTCAACTTCCTTAATGACTTCAACAGGAACTTCTACTCTTTTTTCAACAATCTTCTCAACTTCCTTAATGACTTCAACAGGAACTTCTACTCTTTTTTCAACAATTTTTTCAACTTCCTTGATGACTTCAACAGGAACTTCTACTCTTTTTTCAACAATTTTTTCAACTTCCTTGATGACTTCAACAGGAACTTCTACTCTTTTTTCAACAATCTTCTCAACGATTTTATCAACTTTAACTTCTTTGATAACTTCGACTGGAATTTCTTTTGTGATTTCTTTGATTACCTCAACTTCAACTTCCTTGATAACTTCGATAGGGATTTCCTTTGTAACTTCTTTTATAATCTCAATCTCTTTTGGCTTACTCTTAAATTGAGTTTCCATTGTAGAATATTGAGAAAATAATGAGTTGTATTTTGATTCCCATTGGGCACTTGTAGATGCTGAAGCTTCTACATCGCTATATTGAGTTTGAAGGGAATTGTAATTGTTATAAGTAGTGTCATAATCAGACTTCAAATTTAGATAAGCTCTATTTTTTCCGTCTAATTCACTTTCTAATTGGGAAATTCGGCTTTTTCTTAGTAACCAACCGATAATTCCGCCCAACAGGGCTGCTCCTAATGCGGCTAAAAACCACCATAATGGATTGCAAAACATAGTTATATTATTTTGTTTGTTAGCAAATATTTTTCGAATAATTGTTTTTTACTTGATCGAGATTTCCACTCGTCTGTTCTTAGCTTTTCCATCGCTAGTTCCATTGTCAGCGATAGGCTGATTTGGACCCTTACCATCAGCAGAAATTTTAGAACCATTGATTCCATTTCTGACTAAATAAGCTTTAACGAATTCTGCTCTTTTTCTAGATAATCTAACATTGGCACTTGTAGAACCAACATTATCTGTGTGACCTGTAGATACTGCAGATCCATCTGGTTTGTTATCGAGATAGTAAATCAAATCTAGCAAATAGTTTCTTTGATTTTGATCTAAACTCAATTCATCACTTCCAGTTTGGAAATACAACACTAGAGGCTTCGCTAATCTAGCAGTTACTTCTGCAAGCTTATTGCTGTTCTTAGCATCAAAAGCATAAGTAACGCCCCCAACAATGTTATTACCATTTAATTTTAGACCATCACTCATTTGACTTGTAATGTCTACTTGGTTAGAAGGAGCACCCATTCCAGTCAACATATTCTTAACTGAATTTGCTCTGGCCAATCCTAGTGAACCCAATGCACTTGTATTGTTTTCACTTTTCATTGCGTATCCTGTTAGCATTAAATTTCGTGCAGGATTTGCTTTCAAGTAATTAGCTGTTTTTTGGAAAACATCTTTTACTTCAGCACTCAATGGTGTATTATAAGCATAACTTGATTTGTTGAAATTCAAGTTGCCACCATTTGCCGCCGAAAATTTAGCACCATCTGATATTGAGATACCAGAAACCAATTTGTTGAATGTATAGCCCATTGCGCCATAAGCATTCTTTTCGTCTTTGTCCCAGCCTAATTTGCTGTTTACTATTCCTGCAGTAGTAATTGCGGCGGCAGGAGCACCTAATTTGATTAGTTCTGCTTTGAGCGATTCCGCCCTTTGCTTCCCCAATCCAGCCTTTTCGGTATCGCCATCATATTGACCCGTTAGTGTTAAGCCACGATCTGGATGATCTTTCAAATAAGTAGCTAATTTGCTAAACTCTCCTTTAACTCCACTAGTCATAGTTGCTACTGGGCTAGAAAGTGCATACATAAGGTTACTTCCATGTGAAGCACCAAAGGCGGTCCCATCACTTATTTTTAAACCAGCACCCATGAATCCTCCGCAGCAGCCTATTAAGCTACTTAAAACAAACCATGCACCGATTATCCAAATAATTAGGGCGATTACCCATAGATAAATTGAATTCCTCATTGTGAAACTCTTGTTTTTGTTTGATAAATAATTAAATACGAAAATATATATAAAGTATATAAAGAACTTTTAATGCATGGGGTCACAACGATAAATGAGGTTGTGGTAAGTCTATATCTCAATGATCCCCATTCATTTAGACACTAATTTAATATAAAAGTTACATTTTGCACTATAATGTAATATATAATTCTAATCCGATAGGATTTGTAAGATTAAATATGGACTATTTTGGACGCCTATTTAAGAAGCTCAAATGTGTTCCAACATTAAATGCACGATATTGATCTATTAAGTAAATTACAGCACTTGGAATTAATAATCCTATACCAGTCCCTATGGAAAAGTCTCCCCATTTTGCAACAAAGCCAAGAATTATAAAAAGACCACTCAATAGAATTAACACCATAAATACGTTTGACAACTTTCGTAAATTTGTATCAATTTTTTTGACTCTTTTTCGTTCAAATATTAAAAAGGAAAATCTGTTTTCCTGGTCAATATTTTTCCATTCTTTTTCTTTTTGAGAATTGGTAACTAGGATGACTAGACCAATCGCAAGTTGTATTAGCGCCATTATACGGATAGGCAACATCATGCTGATATAGAGTCTTTTAGGAAGGATGCTCTCAGTTAGATATGGAGAGACGAGGCAAATGGTCGAAAAACTGATTATTAAAAGTCCAGTCTTCTTTTCTAGGTCATAATATTTAAAAACACGATTGCTAACAATATCATTGTCATCCATTGTCATTGCTTTGTTTTATAACAGCTTCTATAAATGCATCATCTGCAACAGATGGGATTGTAATTGTAAGGTTGGAATTTTGCTCCATCGCTTTTTTTGCAGTGTCCATCGCTCCTTCATTTCTTGCCCAGCTTCTTCTTGCGATTCCATTGTTAACATCCCAATGCAACATAGATGTCAATCTTCTCTCGCTATCTGAAGTCCCGTCGATAACCATCCCAAATCCACCATTCATAACTTCTCCCCAGCCAACGCCACCACCATTGTGCAATGATACCCAAGTAGCTCCTCGAAATGAATCTCCAATAACATTGTGTACTGCCATGTCAGCTGTAAATCTAGATCCATCATATATATTAGCAGTTTCTCTAAAGGGAGAATCGGTTCCTGAAACATCATGGTGATCCCTACCTAACACTATAGGCGCAGATAAGGTGCCATCAGCAATCGCATCATTGAATGCCTTAGCAATTTTGATTCTTCCTTCTGCATCTGCATACAATATGCGCGATTTAGAACCTACTACTGGAATTTGATTTCTCGCCTCCGTTATCCAAATTAAATTGTCTTTTAATTGAGCTTGAATGGAATCCGGTGCTGTTTTCGCAATTTCTTTAATTACATTGGCTGCAATTTCATCAGTTTTGTATAAATCTTCCAATGTCCCTGAAGTGCAGACCCATCTGAAAGGACCAAAGCCATAATCAAAACACATTGGTCCCATAATATCTTCTACATAAGAACTGTATTTGAAAATACCTTCTGTTTTATTTTTATAAATATCAGCACCAGCTTCTCCAGCTTCTTTTAAAAACGCATTTCCATAATCCCAGAAATACATTCCTCGATCAGTTAAAATGTTTATTGCATTCACATGACGGATAAGTGTTTTTCTCACTTCATCCATAAATTTTGCTTTATCCTTTAATAACAATTCTTTTGCTTCAGAATAAGTGAATCCTATAGGCGTATACCCTAAGTCATCAATATTATGTAAGGAAGTTTGATCAGAGCCCAATTCGACAAAAATATTTTTCTCAACCAAAGCCTCCCAAAGTGCTACAATATTTCCTTCATACACCAATGCTACTGCTTCCTCATTTTCTTTGCACGCTTGAATTCTAACAATTAGTTTTTCTAAATCCGTGAAGACATTCTCTTTTAAAATATATCCATCGGTAACACGTTGTTGAACCATTTCAGGATCTGTTTCCGCTAGTACACCAACAGCTCCTGTAATGATGGCTGCTAAAGCTTGAGCACCTGACATCCCTCCCAAGCCTGAAGTGACATAAATTTTTCCTTTCAAATCATCTCTCCCTAATCCCATCTTGCGTCCTGCATTCAACAACGTAATTGTAGTACCATGTACAATTCCTTGCGGACCGATATACATAAATGATCCTGCTGTCATTTGCCCATATTGCGTGACACCAAGTGCGTTGTATTTATTCCAATCTTCTTTTTTGGAATAATTTGGAATCATCATCCCATTAGTAACTACAACTCTAGGTGCATCTTTATGACTTGGAAATAAACCAAGTGGATGTCCTGAATATAAAACTAAAGTTTGCTCATCTGACATATCAGAAAGATATTTCATTGTCAATCTGTACTGAATCCAATTTTGAAAAACGGCACCATTTCCTCCATAAGTAATCAATTCATGTGGATGTTTAGCAACTTTATAATCCAAGTTGTTTTGGATCATCAACATGATGGCTGCAGCTTGTTTGGAATTACACGGGTAATCTCCAATTGGTCTAGATTTCATTTCATAATCTGGACGAAAACGATACATGTATATGCGACCAAATTTTTTGAGCTCCGCAGCAAATTCTGGTGCAAGAATTACATGATGTTTTTTGTCAAAATATCTTAATGCATTTTTGATAGCTAACACCTTTTCTTTTTCAGTCAAAACACCTTCTATGACACGAATAGGAGCATGACTGACAGATTCGTCATAAGGTTTGACTGGTGGCAATTCACTTGGAATTCCTTCAGAAATCGCTTTTTTAAACAGGCTAATATTTTCCATCTTATGATTTTATGCTTTAATCTTGTGTTAGTTCAACAAAGGTAAAGGATTGAAGTTGAATCCTATTGGTAATTTTTTAATTTTAAACTCAATTTTTAATAAGACAACTTTATATCATGGCTGATGACAATTTTTTAGACAAGTTAAAAAAGGGCGGTCGCTCAATGGTTGACAAATTTATCCTAGAAAGCTTTGACTTAGTGAAAGCTTGCGAACAAGGCGAAATTCAAATAGTTGAAAGAGCACTACGTACGGGTATGAAACCTGATTCGCCTGACGGTTTGGGCAGAATTCCGATGTCGATGGCAGTTGATGTGAATCAAACTGAAATCATTGCTATGCTATTGAAATTTGGTGCTGATCCTAATTTATTGGACCATGATGGAAATACTTCATTAATTAAAGCGGTCGAATGGGCAAATCATGATATGATTGCGATGATGATGGAAAATGGCGGAGATTATAACAAAGCTAACAAAATGGGAACGACGGCTTTGGAAGTTGCAAAAGGAAGTAATGATGAAACATTGGTCGATCGACTGACTAAGCATAAAGAACTTTCTTCTGAAGATTCAAAAGCGAAAGATATGGAGATTCACAATCGTCAAAAAGCAAAAGCTGAGGAAGCAAGAAAAGCAAGAGAAGCTTCAGAAGCGAAAAAGAAAGCAGAGCTAGAGGAAATAGATAAGGCAAAGATTGAAAAAGAAATCAAGGAAAAAGCAATTATTGAAAAACAAGTCACTGAACAAAAGTTGATTGACTTTGCGACTAAATATAAGGTTAAAGAAATTGGAGCTGCAGGTGCATTGATCGCAGCAATTAAAGCAAAAGATAATATTGCAATAAAAACTTTTATTGAAGAAGATAAAGTTGACTTGAATCAAAGCAATAAAGAAGGGGAGAGCCCATTATCTCAAGCAATTGGTCACGCTAAATTATTTGATGCGCTTTGTGATGCGGGCGCTGATCCGTTTTTGTCATTAGGTGGAAAGCAAGCTGCAATTGTCAGTGCTATTCAAAATGGAACGATTGGAATTTTACCAGTTCTAAAAAGTAATGGAGAAGATTTAAATAAACTTGCAAGTGGTAGAACATTAATTGAATGGGCAATTCGCTTTAATCGTATAGATTGGGTCAATGGATTGATTGCAGAAGGAGCAGATATTTCGATTGTCGATAGTGATGGAAAAACATTGTTGGAATTGGCGAAAGAATTTAAAGCGGATGATGGAATTGTTGGCTTGTTTGAGTAGTAAAATTAGATTTCGTTTCCTAAGACAACTTGATTTTTACAATATTTTTAACGTATTTATTTTTAATATAAACGTTTAACAATCCTTGCAATCTCACAAAGCAATTCTGCAGGCTTATCAAACGGATAAAACGAATAAAAAAATGGGGCACTTCTCGTTTTTACAATATTTTAAAACGTACTTAGTGATATTCAGGAGTAACAAATTCCGTCTTTCTGAATCATTTTGGATGCACTAAATACGATTTACATTTAATCTGAATAATCATCAATATCCCTGCTTTTTCTAATTTGATTTTTCGAGGAATCTAGTTCTTTTTCTTT
>CALDGQ010000052.1 GCA_937941765.1 uncultured Saprospiraceae bacterium | reverse complement strand
GAAATGAAAATTGTAAGAGCCAAACGGGTATCACAATTATACTTGCCTGTATACATAGCAAAGCATTTAAAAATGAAAACGTAATGTTAGGCGAGTTTTTTCATTTTAGGATTTTAAAACTTTTGGAGCGTTAAAAACTGTGTAAAGCCAGGATTTTTTGAATACTTTTTCATCGGGAAAAAGTATTGCCAGTCCGGCGAGGACAAAATAAAATTAATGAAATCATACTAAGAATATTCGGTGGTATTTAATCAATTCTTATTACCGATTCTTTTTTTTATTTCCTAACCAGAATTTTCACTTCAACTCTTCTTGCATTTGAATCGTCGGCTGCATTGTAATCGATACCATGATATTCTGAAAAAATATGAGTAGCATGAACGCCTAATTCCATTAAAAATCTTTTGACGGATTCTGTTCTTTGGAGGGATAATTCTTGATTGTAAAGCAAACTTCCTTGTGAACTAGTATATCCAGCAATCAAAACATCTAATCGATCATGTTGCTTCATTAAATTAGCGATATTTCTGATGGTGTTTTTAGCTTCTTCCGTTAATGCATGGGAAGCATTGGCGAATAGGATTTGCGATATTTCTCGACCTTTGATTGCTTCTGTTAGATAGTTGTAGTTTGTATTATTATTGTTGGAAATTGTGTTGGTTTGAATGGTTTCTTTAGTATGTGTTGATTTGCTTTTATCAATTTTTGCAATCATTTGTTTGATGTCATTCAGTTCCTTGGAGAAATCCTTTGAGTTTGTGTTGTTATTAAAACTTCCTATTTTCTTTTCCAACTTTTGCATATCATCACTTAATTCTCTTACTTGTTTTTCCAATTTAGAATTGTCAGAATTAGAACTAGATGCGTTTGCAATTTTCTTTTCCATGACTCGGATAGATTGATTCATGTCATTCATTGACTTTGCCAATTGCTCATATAATTCGACATGCTCGTCCTTATTGGCAGGTGCTTTTATAACAATCGGTTCGTTATTGGAAGCTACAGGAATCTCATCTATGTCCTCTTTTAATGTTGCAATTTCATCCAAAATATCCATCTTCATTTTATATAGTTCTTTGCGACTGATATCGGAAGTTCTGCTTTTTGGAGACTGTTGATTTTTTTCGAGATTTGACAACATCTTTGCGATTTTGTCGAAACGTTGATTTTTTAAGTTGGTAGATGGGGTAGTGTTAGCAGTTTTTTGATTCTTGTTTCTTTTGGTTTTATATTGAATCCTTTTTTGATGCATTTGAATTTGCTGGTACATCAGATATTGCTGATAGGACATTTTTTGTCTTTTGGCAACGACCAATTTTGAAATCAATGAATTCAATTCATCGGGATTGATATCTACTTGTGACGCTAGATTTTCTTGAGCAAAAGATAAGTTTGATAACAAACAAAATGCAAAGAAAGTTAAAATGAGCTGCTTCATTTTTTTGGAATTGAAAATAATTTAAAAAGTAGCTGCAAGTCAAAGCAGGTGAGACTTCAACTTGCGTGCTACTTAAATAAAAATCTGTAAATATAAACGCTTAAAATGGAAATCGATATCCAGCAACCAATTGGTTGTTTTTAAATAAATTTCTACCGGTTAAGTCGACATACAATCTTCCTTTTCCGACTGTCAAATAAGAACCAATCAAAATATTGGTGGCTCCTCTCAATTTCGTATCATTTTCTTGTTCGATTCTCAATGCACCTAATCCAACCCCTACATACGGTTTGACAGGACCTAATTTATCAATAATAATCGGGTACAAGAAGTTAGCAGAAATACCAAAAGTGTTATCAGAACCGACACCAAAGAAAGTTTCTGGCATAAATTCAAGTGCAACTTTGTCACTTAAATTCATATCATAGTGCCAACGCAATCCTAAATTAAAAGTGTTGCTTCCGCCCAAATTCATACCCGCAAAACCAGAAGTTCCTTGATACTTCATTTTTCTAAAAAAGCTACCTTCATTTAAATCTTCTTGGACTTCAGCAGTATGACTATCGTCGATAAATTTCTCATCATAATCACGATCAGATAATTTAGTGCGTTTTTTGTTATCAGTATCACCATCCTTATCTTTTTTCAACATATCTTTCATCTTTCGACGGTTCTTTTTCTCGTCTTTAACTCTTTCTTTACGAGCCTTCTTCATTTCTTTTTCCATCTCTTCTATTTGCTCATCTTTATCTTCCAACTTCTTGTTCATGCTTTCCAAGATTTCCAACATCTGCTCGTTCATTTCTTGTTGTTCTTCAGATATATCTCCATAGTTACCTTGGTTTTTCTTAAGATTATCGATTTTAGCATCAACACTTTTTCCTTTCTTACCACGTCTTTTTTTGCGAGTTGTTTCATTCCCATCTTCATCAACTTCAATTTCTTCTACTTCCATCATCATATCATTTTGAAACATCCATGGCATTGGTTGAGTAGGTTGGTTGACACCTTGCAAAATTTCTTCAATTAAGTTTTCAAATTCTCCTGGTGTCATTCGAATCACACTCTGAGAAGCATTGTTAGAAATTTCAACTGGTGGAGTATTCGTAGGAGTAGCAACTGTACTTTCGGCTTTCTCAGCAGCTTTCTTTGCTCTTCTCTTTTCACGGCGACTCAATTCTTCCACTACCGCTTCCGCTTCTTCTTTTTCGTCCATCAACTCGGCAGCTTTTTCATCATCATCAGCTTCAAGTGCTTTGTCTAGTTGTGATTCCAGTGTTGAGATTCTGTTTTCATACTCCGTCTTTAATAAAGCGGCTTGCTTATCATTTTCAGATTGTGCAGCTGAAACTGCTGCTTCTTTTTCAATGTCTAACAACTTATCTGTTTTCGCTTTTCTTCCTAAAGACAACAATACACCTGCGCTGTAGTTCCAGCTCGTTTGAATTTCGTCTGGCTGATCAATGGCATCCAATGGACTGCCAGAAGTTAACATTGCTTTTGCACCACCGAATATTTTAAATCCACGAGAAAATGGAATGGTTACACCGACACCACCCATTGCAAAAGGTTTGTCCTCAGCAGCATAGAAAAAAGTAGTTGAATCTGGTAAAGTTCTGCTTTTGCCGATATATTCACCTTCTTTGATGTCAATTTTACCACCACCCAAAATTAGGTAAGGGATCAATCCAGTTCCAGCATTCAGTTGGGTTCTTACCTCACCACCATAAATAGCGATATCATCTCTTTTTGTCAAATCATCTTCTTGCATTCCTTGCCAGTAAAATGCTCTTAATCCAACGTAAGGACCAAAATCAAAACCAGCACTTCCACCTGCATACTTCGTTTCTCTATAGGTAAGATCGTCATCCCATTTGATTAAACCGACCGTCGGTTCTGCTGTCAAACTGAGGCCTTTATAGCCATTTGCAAAGTTGTTCATGTAGGCTTTGTCTAATGCGCTCATTTTTCCAGGTCTTCTTCCTCCAAGATATAATTGAAGAGACGCCAATGCAGACCAGTTTTTCAATTCTTCCAATCCGTATTCCGAATCTTGAATATTATAAGCCAACTTATCTTGATCAGACATTAAGCTACCAATTGTGTTGTAACGGTATGCAGTATTTTTTCCTTCTAGTGATAATGTCAAACGATCACCAACACTCAAAACAATACCCGCTCCAACACTTAAATAAATTTGTTTGTTGGTGTCGAAAGTGTCTAATTGGATGGATTGAATACCCGTTCCAGCAGTGATAAAAGGTAATAGTTTTCCTCTACTTAAGTTCAATTTCATTTCACCTCCCCATCTGGTCATCTCTACATCTTGACCTACAAACAAGCTGTCTACATAGTTTGGTAATTCAAAACCACTAAAAGAAGTTTTCTGATCTAATGTTTGCATGTAAGTTCCGCGCAATTCAAAATTTTGACCAAATCCAAAACCTAGTTTTCCACCAATCATATAGCTGTCTTCTAATCCAGCTCGATCGTCCCACCAAACTCTTTCAGCAGTTGGTGAAATCGTATAACTAATTCCTGAGACTTGTGCCCAAATAGCATTTCCTTGCAAAAATAGCAGTACGAAAATCGCTAATTGAATAAATGATTTTTTCATAATTTTAATTTTAAATACTAATTAGTTTTTCAAATATGTAATACAATACCGACACAAATGAAGTCATCACTCCATTTGAGAAAATTATTGTTTCATTCAATTATGTAAATAAGAAATTTGAGGGTATCGCCTAGGAAATAGTTCAATTGCTCTTACATCTAAAATGCAAAAGAAATACTCTTTAAATATTACTCATAAGTTCTCGTAGGATTGAGAACAGCGGCTTTTGAATGCCGCAGCCTGATTCGTTCCTAAAACGTAATGTCGTTTTAAAATGTGAACAAAAATGTGGATTTTTTTTGGAAAAAATGAAATTTACACAGAAAAGCAGCTAAAAAAAAATTGTACTAAGTAATTGATTATGAATAACTTATAAGTTATCTAAAATTAGGATATCTACACCATTTCCAATATTTACTGGAATCACATCTGGGGTTATGCCTGTTTTTTGTTGGTAAGATGAAGTAATGACTTCAATTTTATTTTGTGCCGTTTTTTTATCCAAAAGATTAATGGTACAACCTCCAAAACCACCGCCCATCATCCTTGCTCCGAGCACTTCATTTTGTTTGGCTAATGCAACCAATAAATCTGTTTCGTCACAACTTACTTGAAATTGTTTGCTCAATCCTTCATGAGTTTCATACAATGCTTTACCAATTGCGGTCACATTTAGTTCGATCAATTTAGCGGCGCAAAATTTTACCCTTTGAAATTCTTCCACCACGTAAATTCCTTGTTGATGTTCGTTTGCAGTTAAATGTAGTTTTACTTCATCAACCATATGATGTTTGACATTTTGCCAAGAAGGTATATCTTCATATCGATCTTGAATGGCGCTAATTATTTTTTCACAAGTACGACGTCTATCATTATAAGGTGTGCCCACCAATTCATGTTTGATATTGGAGTTGATCAAAAAGAGTGCTTTGTTTCTCAATCTCAAATCCACGTATTGATGCGTCTCGTTTTTACAATCCAACAAAATCGCTTTGTCTTTTAATCCAAACATGACGGCATATTGGTCCATTAATCCACAATTGACACCGATCTCGTGTTCTACTTGTTGGGCAAATTTTGCAATTTCTAATCTAGTTAATCCCCATTCATTCAACTCATTCAATCCAAACAAATAACCACAACACAATGCAGCCGAAGAAGAGATCCCAGCCCCAACAGGTAAGTCGGATAAGATTTTGCAAGCAATCGGGGAATGCCACATTTCCTTTTCCTTCAATATTTTGTGAACAGCAAAAAAATAAGCAGCCCAACCATTTGTGTTATCAGTATTTTCAACATCGATTGTTTCGTCAAAATCTATAGATTCAATCGTAGTAGTCTTTCCATTTTCTTTTTTTGTAAAACCTAAATAAATCGCTTTATCAATAGCTGCTGGTAAGACGAAACCATCATTATAATCAAGGTGTTCTCCTATGATGTTGATGCGACCAGGCGCTCGGACAATGAGCGTTGCGTCTGACAACTCCAATTTTAGTTTTTTCAAAATATCTGACATTGCGGCGAAGATATTGAAATGAGTATTAAGTTTTAGAGAATTTTAATGACAAATTATCTTTTGTTAATGTTATATAATAGAAAATTAAATAACTTCGCCTAGATTTAAGAGGTATTTAAACACATAAAAACTACATCTACATGCTTACGTTATTGAATCGATCGTTTTTCGGTCTTATTTTCTTTATTTCTTGTCAAACTGCTTTTGCACAAACGGCCACATTTGATGATATATATGATATGTTTCAAGTGAAATGTGTGAGTTGCCACGGAGGTACTTCGCCACAAGGTGCACTAGATTTAAGTGGAACACCCCAAGAAGTCTACGATGTCTTAGTGGATGTTGATCCAGTCAATCCTGCTGCTGCGAGTCTAGGTTATAAACGGGTTAGACCTGGTTATCCAAAAAGTAGTTTCATGCTTCACAAAATGGCTACGGAACAATGGGATGATAGTTATTCACTATCGGTTGCAGAAGGAAATGCGATGCCACCTTCGCCACTACCTCAATTATTAGATAAAGAAATTGAGTTGATGCGTCAATGGATACAATTTGGTGCGCCAATGAATGGAACAGTTGTCGATCCACAAATCTTAGAAGATTTTTATGAAAATGGATTGGGACTGCCGATGACAACACCGGTTGATCCACCAGCGCCAGGAGAAGGTTTTCAAATGGAATTCGGTCCTATCTTCCTAGCACCATTGGAAGAGCAAGAATTTTTCAAAAAACATGTGGTTCCTAACAATGTAAACTACGAGGTGAATTCATTAGATGTAAAATTCAATGACGAATCACATCACTTCATATTATATAAAATGGGAGAAGCATTAGCGGCTACCAAACCAGAAGGATTAAGAGATAGTGAGGATTCTGAAATGTCAATTGTCGAAAATACTTTGGTTGCAGCTTGGCAAAATCCAGGAGACTATGCATTGCCAAATGGAGCAGCTTATAAAATGTCTCCAAACACCATTTATGATTTGAATTATCATATCAAAAATTATAGCGTGTCTGGTGTGTTAGGTGGAAAAGTCTATGTCAATGTATATACGCAACCTGCAGGAACAGCACAAGAAGAAATGTATTCTCAAATATTTCCAATCAGTTTGTTTGATATGTTTCAAGGAGCACCACTGGGAAGTGGTTTAGAAATACCAGCTGATGGAAACGAACATACCTTTACGGAACATCTTTGGATACCTCCAGTACAGGGACTTCCTTGGCCAGGTGGTACATGGCATATTTGGCAATTGTCCACACATACACATGCAAGAGGAATTGATTACGATATTTATTTAGCAGATGCACAAGCCAACAAAGGCGAGCAACTTTATGAAGGATTTTACAATTTCGATTATACTTTTAACCAAGGATATTATGACAATGAGCATCCAGCCGTATTGATTTATGATGAATTGCGCCCTGTCAATATGGGGTTCGGTGGTGGATTAATTCATGAAGCAACCTATGTCAATAATGGAGATGAAGATTTATCTTGGGGAGGTTCTGTAGATGATGAGATGATGTTGATATTTGTACACTTTACAACGAATGCATTAGAAACAACATCCATTAAAGACACACCGGATGCTTTCAATTTTTCTATCTTTCCAAATCCTGCGGCTGAATCTTGTTATTTAAATTATGAATTATCAGAAAACTCAGATGTGAATTTGAGTATTTACGATCTTCAAGGAAAAACAAGATGGCAAAATAGTATTAAAAGCCAAGGAGCTGGACTTCACAATTATGAGTTGAATGTTGCGGATTTGCAGTTGCCGACTGGTATTTATTTTGTGGAATGTGATTTGGGAGGGGAGACGGTTATGCGTAAGTTGGTGGTGGAGTAGTTGGGTGATGTTTAATGGTTTTTAAAATGCAGTAGGGACGTTTCATGAAACGTCCCTACTGCATTTTAAATAAAAAAATAACCCACCATTTACATGACAAGTTATTTGGTGATCCCGCCAGGAATCGAACCTGGATCCTAAGCTCCGGAAACTTATATACTATCCGTTGTACGACGGGACCTATATTGCAAATGTAATCAATCTTTTTTGATGTATGATATAATTGATGTATGATTCGATGATGTATGATAGGATCAAAGCGACTCGAGCTCGCGCATCTACGTCCTATCATAAATCATACATCTTAAAATCATACATCAGACTTCCGCCTCTGAAAAACAAACACAAAAACCAAAGCAGCACAAAGTATAAACATCGAACCAGCCATCAAAGGATAATTCTCATTTAAGGTGTTCAAATAGCCGGCAATTAAAGGTGGAATTGAGGTGCCGAGTGATGCCATCGATTGATTGATGCCTAAAATTTCGCCTTGTCTTGAAGCGGTAGCTTGATTGGAAATGACGGTGGTTAAATTGGGGGAGGTCAAACCATAAGCGATGGCGATGAAAGGATTGATCATATAAAACCAATAATCATTATCTGGAATTAATAAAATGATAATCCCGATACCGACTGCTGCGATGGAGAAGGTCAGTACTTTTTCGGAAGCGATTTTTCCACTCATTCGTCTTACAATCAAACCTTGCGTGATCGCCAACCAAATGCCTATCCAGCCATATAAAAAGCCGATACTTTTTTCTGTATACTCAAATTTTTGCAACAACAACACAGAAAAGAATTGTGTATAAAATGAAAACCCTAATGCTAATAACAATACAACTGCAAATATGGCTCTTAAGTTTGGTGATTTGAATGAAGTGGCCACATTCTGCATTCCTTTTAACAAAGAGACTTTTTCATTTCGTTTTTCTTTCAATGTTTCAGGGAAAATAGAATAGATCAATACGAAATTAATAATTGCCAAAATTGCAGTAAACCAAAATGGAGTAGCATGATTAAACCAAGAGACAACCGTGCTGTCTGCAAGGATCCCACCGATTGCTGGTCCTAGAATAAATCCAATTCCAAAAGCGGCTCCGACCAATCCAAAGTTTTTCGCTTTACTTTGATCATCGCTGATATCTGCAATTGCGGACATCACAATGGAAATATTGCCGCCCATAAATCCTGGTAACAACCGTGCAAAGAATAAAAGATATATATTCTTAATGATGATTGCATATCCGAAAAGTAAATAGCCTATAATGGAGCCAAGAATTGAGATCCTCAGAATAGGTTTTCGTCCATGTCGATCTGATAGAGCTCCTAATATGGGTGCTCCGAAAAATTGCATTAATGGATAACAAGAAAGTAACAATCCGTACAAAAGTGATCGATTATTTTCTGAAAAACTTGGATCAAAAAAAGTACTATTCCCTTCAAAAAATAATGCAGGAATCACCGGAATGATGATGGTCACACCAAGCATGTCTATAAAGACGGTCAGGATGATTATAAAAAGGGGAGATTTTTTCTGTTCGCTCATGCGGCGCAAATGTAAGTCAATTTTATTCTAAAAATTAACTAACAATACTAATGAATAAAAAAAAAGGCTGTACTCAAAATGAGCACAGCCTTTTTCTATAACTAGCAATTCAGATTAATTACAATCTTTTGCATGCTTGTAAACTGATTCTTGAAAGTCTGACCAATCTTTAGAAACATCACATTTTCCGAAAAGACCTGACTTTTCATCTTTGTAGTTTTTCTTTTCTAATTTGAAAGCCGCCTTTTTTCCTTTCTTAACGTAGTAAGATTTTGCGAGACCACCAGCTTTAACTGGACCGACACCAACACTCATGCTTTGCTTCGCATAAGGATCAAAATAAACGCGAATTTTTTCTTCAAAAGAAGGATTGACCAATTGCATTAATAAGGTCATGGTTTTTTTCTTAATCTTCACTTCAGTTTGTTCGAAGTAGACATAGCCATCTTTAATTTTTTCGCTATCCAAATCATTACCTTCCCATAATCTTGCATCGTTCAAAAAAGCATATGCTTTTCCTAACTTATCAAAACCTGAAGGCTTCAAATACATGTGTTTGATATCAGACGGTTCGTACTTTGTTTTCTTTTTGCTTCCAGTTTTTTTAATAGTAATTTCTTCAATATTTCCTTTCTTGCGATCCAAATCTTGCATGATACCTTCGACGGTTTCACCATTATTCAAAGTGATATAGCAAGTTTTCTTTTTGGAAAATGTCATGGATCCTCCAATAAATTTTTGTGCAATAGCAACATTAGCTGTTAAAAAAAAGACAGCAAATGCCATTACTAGTTTTTCAAAATTCATAAATCAAAAATTTAGTTCTACGGTTAAATAAAAATATGTTTAAATGATGTCTAAAATTAATGAAAACTGTTGCACTTTCCGATTGATTCTATACCTTCGGCCAAATTATAAGAGTTATTTAACATACCGCAATCGAATTTCTATCATGTCCAAATTTTGTACAACTGCATTTACCGTTATCATATTATTAATTTTTTTAATTCCTTCTCATAATTTTGCTCAGACAATTGACAAAAACAACACCTTTTGGGCATCAGCGGTTCCTGTTTTTAAGTTGACAGACAAAATCAAAATTAATACAGAATTCCATTGGCGGAGAAGTGAGTTTGTAAAAGACTGGATGCAATTGGTGCTTCGTCCGAGTATTAATTACACACCGATCAAAGGGGTAACGCTTTCATTTGGATATACATTTGCCAACAACCATCCTTACCATGAATGGAGTGGTCCTATTGCTTTTCCAGAACATAATTTATGGGAACAAGTTGTTTTAAAAAGCACTTATGGAAAAGTAAAAGTAACACATCGATTCCGTTTAGAAAATAGATGGCTTGGATTAATTAACAATACAAATACAGATCCTTTTATTGATGGAAATAGATTCACTAACCGATTCAGATATCGTTTAATTGGCAACGTACCCTTATTTAAATTGAAAAATACACCTGTTAGTTTGACTTTATTTGATGAGTTGTTTATTGTATTGAGTGATAAACTAGCGGTCAGTAGTGTGAATCAAAATTGGATTGTTGGATTAGTGAATTTTCATTTACCTCAAAAGAGTAAAGTAAGTATCGGAATACAAAACCAATATATAGTTCGAAATGGTGAAGATCGAATTGTAAATACCGCCTTGTGGTTGGGTTTGTCCAAAGAATTTGATTTAACTAATAAGAAAAAAAAGTAAAATAAAAACTATGGAATCAACAATTAAAAAAATAACACTCAACCGGATCGATGATCACATGAATTTTGAAGCGGTTGGAGCTAATGGGAAAAAAGTGCTTTTTGATGCAGGACCCAACATCGGTGGAAAAAGTAATGGTGTAAGTCCTATGGATTCTTTGTTGATGGCTGCTGCTGCATGTAGTAGTATCGATGTGGTTATGATATTGAAAAAAATGAAGCAAGAGATTAATGAGTACAAGGTAGAAGTAGAAGCAGAACGAATTCCAGATGGAGAAGCAACAAAATACATAACAATACATTTACACTTTATTGTAACAGGTGAAATTAAAGAGAAAAAATTAGCTCAAGCAATTGATATGTCGCTTGAAAAATATTGTTCTGTTTCCAAGATATTGGCATGTAGTGCGACCATATCTTCTAGTTTTTCTTTAAATAAAGCATGATACTATTAATAAGGCTACTATAGCGATAAAAACATAAAATATTTGTATTTTTGATTAGATCAAAACAATTAACGAATGTGCTTAAATTTCATTCTGAAAAACTTAGTACTGACTTTGATCCTTGCATGTTCTTCAGTACATACTATTGCGTCCGAAATATTTTTTCTAAATAAGTCCAATACAGAAGCTTTGGCCTTAGCTGCTAAAATGGAGAAACCATTTTTTGTGTTTTATTGTGGCAGATGGTGTCCCACTTGCAAAATAATGGAAGATCACACTTTTCAAGATGATGAAGTTGCGGCATTTGCTTCTGAAAATTTCTTGGCATTCAAAGCGAATGTTGATGAGCCGACCGGTAAAGAATGGAAAGATAATTATAGCGTTTTTTTAGTTCCAACAACTATCTTTTTTGATAAGTATGGTCAGCAATTAGAAATTCATACATCCACGATGAATGCGACTACTTTTCTTGAAGTCATGAAAAGAAATGTACCGACTCAATATTCATCTTCTCCAATATCAAATTCAACAATTGTAACGAGTAGCCATCCAACACTAAGTATCCCTCAATCATCTTCCCCAAAACCATCTATCCAAACGCAAACACCTGTTTCTCAGCCACCAGTTCAAAACATATTGTCAACAGTTGCTAAAGTTGAAATAAAGCAATTGAATGAAATTAGGGAAAAGCGCATTGATGAAAAAAAGTCAAGTGAAACCGATGAAAAAGTTTCTTCAAATATCGATACTAAGAAGGTAAAAGATCAACCTGCAGGTCACATAGAAAATAGAGAATTGCTAGGAAATACTATTGTATCTAACAATCCGATACAAAGGCCTGCAATTACTGCCAATAATAATCACGGCATAATTCCACCATCTAATGCCATTGCTACTTCAAAACCAATGGTTATGACAGGAGGCAAAATTTGGGCGCCGTCAAAACGGAAAAAGAAGAAGCGAAAGGCAAATAATCAGTTGTCAGAAAAATCTGAAAATTTATTATCAAATGTTTCTAATGCGGATTTAATTCAAAAAACTGAAAAGGCTAAAGTTGTTCAGTCTTTGCAAGATCCCAATCCGGTGATTGCTGAACCTACACCTGTTAAAGACGAACCTCAATTGAATCGACCAAAAAGAAAATCGATTGTTTTGAATCCTAAAAAAGAAGTACAGCCAAGAAATATTGTTATAAGAACAGAAAGAACCCAACCTGCAAATGTTATTAATACACCTGTATCAACTTCTGCAAATATTGTTTCAATGGTTGTCGATAAACCAATTAGTAACAACTTGAATACAAATAAGGATATTTCATTCTCAACAAGTTATTTGCAATTAGGATATTTTGAAAATCACAAAAATGCGAGTGTTTTAGCAGCAAAAGTCCGAACACAATTCCATGACAATATTATCAATTTGAAAGAATTGATTGTGGATGGAAAAAAAGTATTTAGAGTTACCATGACTGGTTTTCAAAATAAAGATCAGGTTTCCGAAATGAAAACGAAACTCAAACAATCTGGGTTCAAAAGTTATATTTTTGATAATTGATTAATGCATATGGAGACACTGGAAAAATTACTTGAGCCATTCAAAGTCATACACAAGGTTGTCGTAGAATGGGGTGAAATGGATGCTGCTCAACACGTTAATAACACGGTATATCTAAAATGGGTGGAGTCTGGACGAATTGCATACTTCCAAAAGACAAAAATTGATATGACTTCTTTGGAAGATGAAGATGGTTTCAAACCTTCCGATTCAGGTATCATATTAGGTTATGTAGATTGTAAATATATTTTCCCGGTAACATTTCCAGATACAGTTATTATTGGTGTAAGGATTTCAGAAATCAAAGAGGATAGATTAGTGATGGAATCTCACTTGTTTAGTGAAAAGTGGGGAAGGATCGTTGCCGTTTCAAAACAGGAAGTCTTGCCGTATAATTATAAAACAAAGAATAAAATTCCAGTTTCAAAAAGCCTGATCAATATCATCGAAGCAATAGAAGGTCACTCATTTGCGTAAAAAAAGCAAGGACTTAACATGTTTAAACATGAAAATCCTTGCATAAATCACACCTTAATTATTATCTTTAAAAGCTAAGTAAACAGCTTGTTTTATTCTAATTCAAAAACTTCAATCTAATTTTTAAAAAGTAGTTTATGTTCTTATTGTATAAGAAACATATGGTGTGTTATTTGTCAGTGCAAAGATATAATTATTACAGTCAAATATTTGACCATTAACAAAATCCTGAGTTAATTATGTTTTTTTGTGTGACATAGCAAGTAAATAATATTCATCATATGTCTTCAAAATTTAAAAAACTTATTTGATTTTTTATCGCATAGAAAATTGTTCAAAGAGAAATTTCTCGTCACAGAAATGGAGTCATCACCTGATTTTTTCAACAAAATCAAGCGCTGACTTATTCAATAGGTCGATTGCGAAGTCCACATTTTCTTGCTCAACATAGGTTTGAGCAATAATCATTCGGATAAAGTACATTCCCTTTATTTTAGTATGAGAAAGATACAAATCGCCTGCTGAATTTAAATTGTCCAGAAACATCTTGTTCAATTCATTTAATTTTTCAATATCATCAATCCCGTGAGGATGTAGTCTAAATCCAGTAAAGGTAGCAAATGGAGGATATACAATTTCAAAATGAGGTGATGACTTGATTTGAGTTGCAAAATACTCATTCAACGAAATATGATGTCTTAATTTTTTGCGAATACCATCCATTCCATAACTTCTGATAACAAACCATAATTTCAATGATCGAAATCTTCTTCCTAGTGGAATTCCCCAATCTCGATAATCATTGACAGCGCCTCTTGTCTTTGTTTTCAAATATTCTGGTAGTACTTCAAAAGTTTTTATCAAAGATTTTGCATTCTTTACATAATAGGCGGTGCAATCAAAGTTGGTAAACAACCATTTGTGTGGATTAAAAACAAAACTGTCTGCCATTTCGATTCCTTTATTCATCCATTGATATTCTTCCAATAACAATGCAGTTCCGACATAAGCCGCATCGACATGTAGCCAAATTTTATATTTTTGACAAATTTGACCAATCTCAAATAATGGATCTATAGCAACGGTACTGGTGGTTCCAAGCGAAACAATTACACAACAAGGCAACTTGTCATTTGCAATATCATTTTGAATAGCTTGTTCCAGTTCGCTAGGAATGAGACTTAGTTTTTCATCAACTGCAATCTTTACAACATTCTTTCTACCAATACCAGCAATCTTCACTGCCTTCTCGATAGAAGAGTGAGTTTGAGTAGAACAATACACCCGTAAATTATTGGGAACCCCATGTTCATTAGATTCAAAATTGGTTGCAACTTCACGCGCGGTAATGATAGCAGACAAAGTTGCAGTGGAAGCCGTATCCTGGATGACGCCTTCAAAATTATTGGGAATTTTCATTTCATCTCGTAGCCAATTCAATACACGCTCCTCCAATTCTGCAGCAGCAGGCGAAGTATCCCAAATCATACATTGAGCACCAATAGCAGCGGTGATAAATTCGGCAAACAAAGATTCAATAGAGCTATTGGCTGGGAAAAAAGCATGAAAATTGGGATGTTGCCAATGGGTAATTCCAGGCAAAATAAGTCGATCCAGATCTGCCAAAATATCATCTAAAGTTTCCGACTTAATAGGAGGTGAATCAGGAAGTTGATTATAAATTTCTTTTGGCTGAACCTTTGATTTAACAGGGTAAGATTCAAGATTTTGAAGGTATTGAGTGATCCAATCAATTATTTTTGGTGAAAATTTGTTAAAATCTTTTTTCTCAATCATGTACTGCCTGCTTTATGTTTTCAACGAAATTTGTGACATTGTAAATATCTATAATATGAAACTCAAGTTGATTTGAGTTACCAAGCCATCCTTTTGTCGTCTAAACTTATGTGGAATGAAAATTCTACACGAGTCACACTTTAATAACTCGAGTCATTTCGTGAAAGCGGAATGACTTTTTTTGTTTTGAAGCAAAATGAATTCCAGTGGTTTTCAAAATTACTAAAAGAAAACTACCTTTAGTAAAAATACTAAAACTACTACTACATGGAATTTACAGCTCAACAAATTGCAGACTTGGTCGGCGGAGAAATCGTAGGAAATGCATCAGCCACCGTAAGCACTTTATCAAAAATAGAAGAAGGAAAACAAGGTTCAATTTCCTTTTTATCCAATCCAACTTACACACCTCATTTATATACCTCACAAGCAAGTATTGTGATTATCAATAAATCTTTTGAATTGACAAAAGAAGTTACGTCGACCTTGATTAAAGTTGAAAATGCGGATGCTGCATTTGCCAAATTATTGGAAATGTATAATCAAGTGAAATTGAATAAATCTGGAATTTCAAAAATGACTTCCATTGATGAATCTGCGATAATTGGAGATCAAATTTATGCTGGCGAGTTTGTTGTTATAGGAAAAAATGTCAAGATAGGAAATAATGTAAAATTGTACCCACATGTTTTTATAGGTGATAATGCGGTGATAGGAGACGATACAATTTTGTTTTCAGGTGTCAAAGTTTACTCTGAAAGTGTGATTGGAAACCGTTGCATTTTTCATTCAGGAACTGTTATTGGTAGCGATGGATTTCGATTCAACCCAACAGATAATCACAAAAAGGTACCGCAAATCGGAAATGTGGTGATTGAAGACGATGTAGAGTTGGGAGCCAATTGTGCGATTGATCGAGCAACCTTAGGGTCTACGGTTTTGAAAAAAGGAGTTAAGTTTGATAATATGGTACATATCGCTCACAATGTTGAAGTCGGGGAGCATACTTATATAGCCGCACAAAGTGTTGTTGGAGGTAGTACAATCATTGGAAAGAACTGTATGTTTTCAGGACAAGTAGGAATGGTTGGTCATATCAAAATTGCAGATGGAACTAAATTAGGTGCTCAAACGGGTGTTTCAAAAACCATCAAAAAACCTAACACTATTCATATTGGGACACCTTCCCAAGAAGCTAGGAATTTTAAAATCAATACCATTCATGCTAGAAATTTAGGAAAATTGGTCGATCGGGTCAAAAGCATAGAAAAGGAATTGAACCTTTAATAATACTAGTGCTATATACCACCCACTCTAATGTGCTTTTCAGAAACTAAAATTAGTTATAAATAAAAATTTCTAAGGTATTTTTGAACTAGCACTAGCATTAAAAAAGTTCTTAAAGTTGTATAACTCTGTGTTAATGTAAATTTGACACATTTATAGAAAATATTCCAATTCTAAGGAGAGTTAGGTTTAAAATGGTCCAAATGGGACGAATGGGAAGGTTATTCTTGTTTAAATAAGCTAGGATCAATTACATTTTTTATGGATGAAATGTATTTTCTTGAAACAGGAATGCTTGGTAAATCATTTGAAATCTTGATTTTATAGCCTCTAGAATTTCCTTGAATCGATGAGATCTTTTTAGAATTTATTAAGTAAGATCTATGGCATTGAACAATAGAACTTGTCATACTTAAATCTTGTTGTAATCGCTTAAGGGTACCTCGGATGGTCTTCTTTTTGATTGTACCATTTTGATTATAAATTATATCCACATAATTCCCTTCACTAATAGCATAATTAAAAGATTCTAAATTCAAGTTAAATTCATCGGACTTGTTTTCTGATTTGATGGTGACGATTTTTCCTGGAGACTCATTTTCGATTTCATTTTTATGGATTGGATTAATTGATTGTTTCTCTTTCTTGCTAATATCAATGTTAACATCTTCAATTTTTTCTCGTTGTGCTACTTTTGATTGTAGCAAAATATTCACTTTTAAAATTATAATGATTAGCATTGGGATAATTGCTAACAAACAAACTTGTTCCAACGCAATCAAATAGCCAAACAAGCTTTTCGAAACATTGTTATAGTTGATATCAATTAAAAAGTAGAGTAGTGCGATGGGTAGCAAAATAAATAAGGCAGTTAAAATTTCTTTACCTACTGTCCAATTTTGTTTTTCAAAAAAAGGTAGTTTGAAAATTCCTCTAAAACTGATAAAGATAAAAGGAATAATAAACGTTGAAATTGCATAAGACGTGGCAAGGAATACTTGCATGTCAACTGGGTGATGTTTAATGTGGAAAGGTTTGAATACAATCAAGAAAATGAAAACTGAAATTCCAACAATCGTAATAGCAAGCAATTGCTTTGGAAAGGACTCCAAGCGACTAACTTTAGTTTTAAGTAATTTTTTCATGTTGGACTTGAATGCGAATGTATTCAACGCCTATTAAAATAAGGGCAAATTGTTTGGTGTAATATGGAAACTAAATTACAAATTTTAAATCTATGAAACTAACAAACAACGGAAACAAAAATTAAATTATATCTTTATAATCAAGAAACTTATAAATGAATATGAAAACACCTTTACTAATAATAAACCTCTTTTTATTAAGTTGGTTGGCAGCAAATTGTCAAAATACAGTTGGTCTTTTGTTGTTTGATCCGAGTCAATCCTATGATGGCTACAACTTGTTATATCCTCATAATCAGTCAACTGTTTATTTGCTAAATAGTTGTGGGAAAATAGTTCACCGTTGGGATGATGATGACAATTTTCGCCCTGGAAATACGAGTTATATAAGACCTGATGGGACACTTGTCAAAACCAAGAGGGATCAATTGGTAACCGATGACGCTATTTGGGCAGGTGGAGGAGGAGAGACAGTTGAAATTCGGGATTGGGGCAATAATTTAATGTGGTCTTATACACTGAATAGCGATACCGAGCGATTACATCATGATATCGAACCGATGCCCAATGGCAATATTTTAATGATCGTATGGGAATTGAAAACGAAACAAGAAGCGGTTCAGGCTGGTAGAGACTCTATGACATTAGACACAGATGAAATTTGGCCAGACTATATTCTTGAAATTAATCCAATGAATAATGAAGTGGTTTGGGAATGGCATGCTTGGGATCATTTGGTGCAAGATTTTGATAGTACAAAAGACAATTTTGGAGTCGTTGCCGATAACCCAGGATTAATCAATATTAATTATGATAACAATGGAGTTGCAGATTGGTTGCATGCCAATTCTATTGATTATTTGCAAGAGCGGGATCAAATTTTATTATCGGTTCCATTTTTCAATGAGGTATGGGTAATTGATCATTCCACCACAACAGAACAAGCTGCGGGACATGTCGGTGGATTGGCTGGAAAAGGAGGCGATTTGATATTTCGATGGGGAAATCCTGCAGCCTATGATAAAGGAACGGTTGCAGACCAAAAACTATTTAATAATCACGATGCGCATTGGGTGAATGACTTTGTTTCACCTGCACATCCTCATTTCAATAAAATTGCAATATTTAATAATCAAGTTGGACCTGATTTTTCTACGGCTAATGTGATCGCACCAGCATGGGATATGTATGATTGGGCCTATGGTCAACAGGAAGTGTTTTTACCAGCTGACTTTGATATGATTTGGGATCATCCAACACCATCTGCACTTTATTCTACTGGTTTGTCCAGTGTGCAATTGCTGCCAAATGGAAATACGCTTATATGTTCCGGCAGATTTGGCTATACATTTGAGTTGACTCCTGATGATGAGATAGTTTGGGAATATAAAACACCGCATATCGGACCTACTATTGCTACACAAGGAGATACACTTGAAATTAACAATAATCTTACATTTAGAATGAAGCGTTTTCCATTAAACTATGCTGCATTTGATGGAAAAGATTTTACTGCACAAGGATATATCGAGCTGGAACCCAACATAGGATTTTGTGATCAAATTCTTCCAACTACAGATATTATGGAAGAATATTTTTTGGAAATTTATCCCAATCCAGCCAATACTATTTTAACAATTGAATGGATCGGTGGAATGTATGCAGATGTTCAAATATTTGATATGGTTGGTAGACATGTCACTTCATTCACAGAAACTGGCGGCCGAAAATACTTAGATATCTCTCAATGGAATGAAGGTATTTATTTTATAGAAATTGGTGGTGTAGAGACTAGGAAGTTGGTTGTTAAGCGGTAGACGGTGAATGGTGAATGGTGAACGGTGAACGGGTGTTACGCGGGGGAGGACGTCAGACTGTGCGAAAACGAAATTGAACCGCAAAATATCGAACAAGCCTGCCTGACTGCCGTCAAAGCAGACAGGGAACCGCAGAATGTAGAAGTTGAGTACGCGAGTATACACGTATATTAATGAATTTCATGCTTAA
>CALDGQ010000051.1 GCA_937941765.1 uncultured Saprospiraceae bacterium | reverse complement strand
TTTTCGAAGAATCTGATCCTTTTTCTTTTTTCATTGCCAAAAAAGAAACAAAAAGTCTAGATTTTATAAACTCCTCCGTCAAACATATAAAATCAGCCTCCCGCTACAAAATCCAAGTTTATGTTTATTTGAAGTGAATTTACAACAATTTGAATACGTCTTTGAATTTTAACTTAATTGCCTCGTTTTTTAGGGATTCTACATAAAATTGATGCAATTATCCAAAAGAGGCGACAACCTAATTCATTGGTTATCATGATTTTAGATTACTTCTGAACATACCTAATCTTAATAAAACAGACAAGATATCTGTTCAACTGAAAACAGACCGAAATGTCTATTCTACCTAAATATCGTAATATCCCCTTGTTTTATAACACTGTCCCCACTAAAACAAAGTGCTTCTAAGTAATAGACATATACACCAGGCTGCATATATTTTCCTTTGTATTTTCCATCCCATCCATGTCCAGCAGCATTGGTTTTAAAATCATTTTGTTCAAATAATAATTCTCCCCATCTACTAAAAACTTTAAATGTTTTTACTTGGTCGATGATCGTAGAATAAGGATAAACTACATCATTTATATCATCTCCATTTGGAGAAAATACATTTGGAACAGAAATTAAATTACCATTACATTCATCAATAGGAATTAAAGTAGTAGTCAATGTATCTGGACAACCATTGTCAGGATCTCGTACCACCACATTATAGGTTGCAGTCGAATCTCCAACCAAATATGGATCATCACAAATAATACAACTTAAGCCATCAGGATCTAGCCAAAGGAAATTAGATTTGTCTTGGATATTTGATTCAACTGTTAGGCTAACCGTTTGACCAGGATAGAAATAAACAATTGGTGGTAAGTCAGCAACAGGAAGATTATTGACAATAACGTCAACATAAGCAGTATCAGGATTGCAAGTGCCATTGGTAGCAATTACTTGATAAGATGTTGTTGCTGTTGGATTTGCAATTGGATTAGAAACTACTGATAAGGATAAACCAGTTTCTGGATACCATTGATAAGTGTCCGCCTCTCCTACAACAGACAATTCTACTCCATCTCCTACGCATATTTCTTTATCGAGTGCATAGACACTGGTTTCTGTAACAACCGTCACAATAACTGAGTCTGTAAGGATACAAGAACCATTATCGACATGCATATAATACGTTGTCGTTTCCAACGGACTCACATTCGGAGTTAGTGTGTTATCATCATTGACTAAAAAGTCAGGGGTCCATTGAATGGTACCTTCCCCGAATCCTTCCAAGTATCCTATTTCTCCATAACAAATGGTAATATTATCACCTGCATCCACCTCATCTAACCCTACTACATCAACATAAACGGAGTCGGTTATCGTACAACCGCCAGCTGCCTGAACGGTGACAGTATAAACAATATCTTCAGTTGGAGAAGCAATTGGATTGGGACAATTAGCACAGGATAAATTATCATGAGGCCACCAAGTAGGATTGGTTCCTTCGCTTACGTTTAACTGGACGGATTCACCTTCACATAACAATTGATCTTCGGTCGCAATTTCCATAAATTCATTATTCACAATTACGGTAAATGAATCAGAAGAACTACATCCACTACTATTGGTAACTGTCAAATAATAGGTGGTCGTTTCAAGTGGTGAAGCAACTGGGTTAGAACAATCTGTGTAACAGCTTAAACCTGTTTGTGATGCATCCCATTGATAAGCAAATGGACCTTCGCCACCTGTTGCGTTTAATTGAGTAGATTCATTTACGCAAATTGAAGTTGGACCTGTAATATTAATGTTAGGGATTGAATCCGATAATACTGTAACTGTAACAGGATAGGTTGTTTCACATATATTTGCATTTGAAACGACGAAATAAAAAGTTGTTGTTGCAACTGGATTCGCAATAGGAGTTAAACAATTGGTGCAGCTTAAATTTGGATTAGATTGCCAAAAATAAGTAAGTCCTTGATTGGTATCCACATCGGCTAATAATTGAATCTGGTCATTTTTACAAATTTCATAGTTTCCAACAACATTCGCTGCAATAGCAGGAAGCACATCTACAATTCTACTAACACTATCTTGACATCCCATATCATTTTCAACTAACAATTGAATTGGAATATTTGTTTGTGGTAAATAATTTTGAATTGGGTTCTGTAAATTAGATGAATTTCCTCCTCCTAAATCCCAATCCCAACTTACAATATTTCCAATTGATTCATCTATAAAAAATATAGAATCTGGAAAGCAAACCACGCTATCTACTGTTGAAAATGCAGCTGTTGGTGATTCTCCAATTCTTATATAGTCAGCAATTGTAACAGAGTCTTTACAATATTCATTTTCAATAACTAAGGTTACATCGTACATACCAGGGTTTGTAAAGTCGATATCAATGGTTTCTCCAAATCCTTCCTCAGGAGTTGCTCCTGGGATATACCAATGATAGGAAGTAATTGGATATAATGATTCTGAAATACTGCTTAGGATTACAGGATTGATTTGATTACAAATCACGCTATCTGTACTTGTAAATAAAGCAGTCATTTCTGAAACAATAATAGAGTCTCCAGTAAAAACATTTTCACAACCAGCATCATCTACTAGAATTAATTTAGGAATATAAGTTCCAGGAACATCATAAGTATAATTAACGACATCACTACTTACTAGTAAAGTTGAATCAACTTCACCATTTCCAAAATCCCAAATAAAATTGTAAGCATATTGTGATGTTCCAGTAAATTCAACTGTAACTGGGCTGCATTGACCATCTGCAACAACATCAAATTGCCCAATTGGACCATCAATATTGATATAATTATTGAAGGTCAAAGTATCCGCACAATCAGGTGAATTATATACGATTAAAGTTACATCATAATTGCCTGGAGAAGTATAAACGTGTGCCGGATTTTCCAAATTTGAAGTTCCAGTACCATCACCGAAATCCCATTCGAAATTGCTTGCTCCTGTTGATGCGTTAGTGAAATTTACAACCAACGGTGGACAAAAAGCATAGGTATTATCGGCTGTATACGCCGCTACAGGATCACTTACCTCAATATCTTGACAATAGGTAGAAGAGCAGCCAGTATTGTCACTTGCAGTTAAGCAAACCGTGTAAGTTCCTTCAGAAGTAAAATTTAGGGAAGGACTCTCATCTGTAGACGTAGTTCCATTTCCAAAGTCCCAGAGATATGTGTCAGAATTACCTGTAGTTGTGTTTTCAAAGGTGAAATTTGTGGTTGTACATATTATAGAATCTGCATTGAAATTTGCAGTTGGACCATTGACTATAATTGTATCTAAATATTCAATCGTTTTCGAACATCCTAAGTCATCTTCAACCGTTAATGAAATATCATAAACCCCACTTTGATCAAACGTGTAAGAGACTTGTTGGCCATCTAAAACATCTAATGTATCCATGTTCCAACTCCAAGAATTATTGGTACCAAATAAATTGGTAGAAGCGTCGGTAAACGTAACCGAATGTGGTGCACAACCTTCAGGTGAAGTTATTGTAAAATCAGGTACAACTTCATTGATAGTTATATCTCCTGCCAAGGTTGTAGAGTCTGCGCAACCCTGACTATTATAAAT
This sequence comes from uncultured Saprospiraceae bacterium, assembly GCA_937941765.1. Lineage (GTDB taxonomy): Bacteria > Bacteroidota > Bacteroidia > Chitinophagales > Saprospiraceae > CALDGQ01. Next base: position 10,997 of record CALDGQ010000051.1, on the reverse strand, counting down.
GATTAATTTGATGTCATCACCAGAATATATACCGGGCTCTGTAAAGCTAATTAATACACTTGGTTCTGTTGGATCCACAATTTCTCCTACACTGGATACCCAAACAAATGAATCCATTTCAATCGATGAGTTTAACAATGCAAATGTAAAAGGTGCACATCCTGACCAATGAGATGCTGTGAAAATTGCTTGTGTCTCAGAAATATTAACAGGTTTAGTGAAAATGTCAGAGCAATTCGTTTCATTATTGAAAACCTCCAATGTTACAGAATAGGAACCAAAATCTGGAAACTCATAACTTGTAATGTCATGTGGAAATACAACATCTCCAGTTGGCAAAGATATTGTCCAACTCATTGAATCTGCTCCAACGGATGAATTTACGAAGCCAACATTTAATACATTGCTGCAATTACTTCCAGTTGTAAATATCGCAACAGGTGGTGTTATATGAATATAATCTTCTTTCAACAGCGTCGAAATGCAACCATTATGCTCTGCCATTAAAATAACATCATAGTAACCAGTGTCTTGATATTCATAGCTCACCGGATTTCCCTGCATATCAAATTCTCCATCTCCTTGAAAATCCCATGAATAAGTAGTAACGTCTGAATCTGCAGAAGCAGTAAAGCCAATCGGTACTTCTGCACATGCATTTACAGGATCAGCAACAAAGTCAATCACTGGGCCTACACCTGCGCAAGCAGCTTGTTGAAAAATTTGCGTACTTGAACATCCATCTGCATTCAGAACGGTCAATCTAATATCAACACATCCTGTATCAACCAATGTAAAAGTAGGCGACATTGAAGTGGAATTTATAGTGCCTGTTGCAGTTATTAATTCCCAATCCCAAGATGTTATTGGTGAATTTGTAACTGTATTGTCGGAAATGGAAAAAGTATACGGTGCACAGCCTTTTAATTCAGTATCCGGAATCGATGCAATCAATGGTTCAATTCTTACGGAATCTATAATTTCAGAACCAGAGCAACCTCCAGCATTAGTGGCAGTCAATCTAATGGGATAAACGCCATAATCTGTAAAAGTATGTGTTGAATTCGGTAAAGTATAGTTAGTAATCACAGTTCCAGTTTCATCTAACACTTCCCATACATAGGAGTTGACACCTGGTGTCTGATTAGAAAAAGTTACAGAATGAGGGACTTGGCATCCATCACCATTTATTAAAGTATAATCAACCGCAATAGTATTCAATATGTCAATACAATCAAACGAACTAAATCCAGTACATCCATCCACATATCTTACAAGTGAAACCGTATAGCATCCTTCCGTATCATAGGTAATGCTTGGTGCAGCATCCGTAGAAGAAATTCCATTTCCAAACACCCATCTTACAGAATCTGCAGGCTCTGAAGAAGTATCTTCAAAAGTAATAGATTCGCCCAAACAAGTTTGATAAGAAGAAGCAGTAAAAGATACATCACTACCTATTGTTATAAAATCTACTTTTGTTTCAGAAGTGGTGCAGCCTAAAGCGGAACTGGTTGCATATAAAATCACCGTGTAGCTGCCTTGTGTCGCATAAGTAACAGCAGGTGGATTTTCTCCATTAAAGGTTTGTCCATTCCCAAAATCCCATGAATATGAAAAAGTGGGGTCGGTTGTCGTATTTGTAAATTGAACAACAAAAGGTTCTGTACATCCTTCAGTTTGATCTGCAGTGAAAGTTACAGGAGTTACATCAATTGCTTCAATATAATCATCAACAAAGGTAGTTGCTGTACATCCATTGGCATCTTCAACAGTCAAACTAATTCCATATAAATCCGCAACAGAATAAGTGGTTGAAATAATGTCATTTGGATCATTCGAAATCACAACACCTACTGAGCCGCCAATATCCCAAGTCCATTGTGTAATTGGAGCAGATCCTTGAATAGTTTGATCAATAAATTCTACTTCAAAAGGAATACAGCCTGAAACACTATTTGCTGAAAACTGTGGTTGTGGAATATCGTTAACTACAACAAAGTCAGTTTCGCATGTAGTTCCTGAATTTCCCGCATCATCTGTTACGGTTAAGCAAACTGTGCAACCTCCTGGGTTTGTAATTATCGCTCCTGGGCATTCTAACACAGATGTGACACCACAGATGTCCCAACTATAAGAATTTATATTACCGGCACTGGATGTCGATGTGCTACAAAATGAAGTTGAAAGAGATCCACATCCAGAATCGTCTGTAGTAGTGAAGCTAACTGTAATTTGACCACACAATGGCGCCGTAGCTAAAGTACTGACGATCAATATGTAAAAAAGTGTATAAAATTTGCGACTCATAACTGTAGATGATAGAGGTTATTTAAGATTATTGAATTGAATAATCTCAATAAAATGTGACGGTGTTATTAAGAAACATTTTGCTTCTTGAATTTTGGAGTTGCAAGTTGGTAAGCTGTAACTTGTTGAATGAAAATAAATTAGGCCATTTTAGTTGCTAATTCTTTGGTTGATTGTTGCAAATGTGACCGAATTTTAATAATATATGGAGTATATTGTTTCTTTGTATTGCCTTGACTTTGAGTACGTAAAGAGAAATAACACTGCTTAGTTTCACACTGATTTGTGAGATTTGAAACAATTCTTGGTTTAAAGCATAACAAGTTGTTTGTAAATTAAATTTTAAAATGATTAAAGTAGGAATCACTGGAGGTATTGGTAGTGGAAAATCTACTGTTTGCAGGATTTTCGAGATTCTCAATATACCCATCTATTATGCAGATATTAGGGCTAAAAAACTCATGATTGAGAGTCCTTCTTTGGTAAAGGATGTAAAAGATTTGTTAGGAAGTCAGTCGTACGAAAAGGATGGTACACTTAATCGAAAATTTGTAGCGGGTAAAGTGTTTAAGGATGCAGGCTTATTGCGTCAATTAAACGAATTGGTTCATCCAAGAGTTTGGGCAGATGCAGATAATTGGTACAAAAGTCAAGATATTGCAACACCCTATATTCTAAATGAAGCGGCATTATTATTTGAAACTGGATCCTATAAGAATTTTGACAAAATAATATTGGTTACTGCTCCAGAAGAAGTAAGAATTGAACGAGTGATGACCAGAGATTCTTCTACCCGAAAGGAGGTAGAAAATAGAATTAACAAGCAATTAAAGGATCACATAAAAATTCCGTTGTCCGATTTTGAAATTAAAAACGATAATAAAATTAGATTAATTCCTCAAGTATTTAAAATACATAACGAATTAATGAGATGCTTAAAAAACAGATAAACAACGGTTTATAAATCAAATTAAAAGAAAAACGAAAATTCAAATATTGACTTGATCAAAAACCAATTTTTAATTTCAAATATTTCTATTTTTTTTTGTTGAAAACCATATTCAATTTCGTATTTTTACGAGGTAGAGTTGCAACTATGAATTTTCATCCTTTTTGTAGCAAATAACTTTACACAGATACTTTAAAGTAAGTTCGACAACATCCTACAAACCACCTTTTTAGAATGACAGGCCGTTTATTCACATCCCACATCTGTCAATTTATTTAGTCCAATTACCGATTTATATTTTATCTAAGAATGCTCAGCTTCTTGCTTGACACTGCGTCAATCAATGTGGCTTATCGTTGTATATGCCTTATGTGGATACATAGGGAAATTAAAGTGAATTGTAATTATAAAGCTTAAATAAAAAAATTTTTATTCCATGGAAAGAAACAGACACTCATTCTGGAAAAATCCATCTCCAAGATTGTCATTATTCGTGTTGGCTCTATGCCTTTTTATTTCGCCCTCAATGATGGCAAATGGAAATCCGAATTTTACTTTTGAAGAGTTGGACTGTGATAATGTTACCGAAGGTGGTGCCATTGTCGGAAACCAAACACTTTGTTTGCCTTACAACACTCAGGCAGCAACTATTACGAACGATGCCTTCCCTACAGGAGGTTCAGGAGACATTGAATACCTTTGGTTACAAAGTAGTATTTCAGATTATTATCCTGGAAGTCCTGATTGGAGTTTTGTTCCCAATCAGCCAGTTGGCGGATCACCTGATTTAACACCAGGCTATCTAACAACTACTACTTACTATATTAGATGTGCTCGAAGAGACGGGTGTGATTTGTATGTAGGAGAATCAAACATTATTGAAATCAAAATTGCAAATGCTCCTGTTATTAATGGTGCAGTCGCAACTGATTTAACTTGCGCAGGCTTACCTACTGGTTCAATTGATTTGGACTACACTGGTGGAACTGGTGCACTTACATTTACATGGAGATGGAATTCTCCAAACGGGACAATTGTTTCCTCTAACGAAGATCCGAATGGATTGTTAGCAGGAAATTATTATGTAGACGTTGTTGATAATTGTGGATGTTCTACTTCTTATGGTCCTGTTGCAGTTGGTCAACCAGCTCCTATCACAATTACAGAGACAATTGATAATCTCGATTGTTTTGGCGATGAAGATGCTAGCATTACTGCTGTTGCATCAGGAACAACTGGTCCTTATTCTTACGAATGGGATTCATACTATTGGGAATTTCCTTACACACTAGGAAACTCTATTTCTGATCTTGCACCTGGTACTTATACACTAGTTGTAACCGACGGAAATGGATGTACTGCCACTGAAACTTATGTAATCAATGATCCAGCACAAATTATTATTAGTACAGAAGGTACTGATATTACTTGTAACGGTGATAATGATGGTTCGACTGTAGTTTATGTTAGCGGTTTAATTCCTCCTTATACTTATTTATGGAGTACTGGAAATCCAAACAACTTTATGACAAACAGACCTGCAGGAACTTACACAGTTACTGTTACAGATGGTAACGGATGTTCTGAAGTTGGATCTTATACTGTAAATGAACCAGGTGAATTAACTTCTAATCCTGAAGTTGAAGATGCGGTTTGTTTCGGTGATGATGGAAACGTAAATTATAATATTACTGGCGGAACTGCTCCTTATACAATTGAAGCTGGCGTTGATTGTTCAAATGCTCCTGCTTCTGTTGTTTACATTGCATCTGCTGATGGAATGGGTGATGGAACTTGTTCAACTGCTGGAGAATTCATAGAAATTTGTGCAACAGCTGCATGCCCAGGTTGTGAATCTGCTGCTGCTGGTGTTGATATTGCTGGATGGGAAATTGAAGATGAAGTAAGTGTGGATGGTAGTCCAGAAACTTCAATTAATATTACTTCAGGTATCTTATTACCAGGTGAATGTGTAACTATTTATAGTGGTTACACAACTGGAGAAATTGCTAGTCCTGCTATAGGAACAATGGGAAGTGAAATCGGAATTGCTTCCGATAGAGCTGATTGCCCAATTTGGAATAATGATGGCGATATTGCGTACTTATATAATGGTGATAGCCAAGGTGCTGGAACATTAGTCGATGAAGTAGCTACTGAAAGTGGTGCTTCAACTTACGATGCTCCTACAGTTTCTGGTTGTCCTTCTGCTAACGCTGCAGGAGATTATACTGCAACAATTACAGACGCTAACGGATGTACTACACAAGCTACTTACACAATCAATCAGCCAGACGAATTAGTTGCTACTGTTACTGACTATGCTTTGTTATGTAACGGTGATTCTGATGCTTCAATTTCGGTTACTACTGCTGGTGGTTCACCAGGTTACAACTGGGTGTGGAGCAATGGTGTATCTGGTGTTTCTTCTCAAAATGGTTTAAGTGCTGGTACTTATAGTGTAACTGTTTATGATACACATGGATGTACTGTCGAATTAACTTCTACAGTTACTGAACCAGATGTATTAACAATTGATCCAACAACTACTGATGTAGTTTGTAATGGTGATAATAATGGAACTGCTTCTGCTAATTTAGCTGGTGGTACAACTCCTTACACTATATCTTGGAGTAACGGTGGTACAACTGCTGATATTTCAGACTTAGGAACTGGAGTTTATAACATTGATGTTGTAGATGCAAATGGATGTACTGTTGCTGGCTCAGTAACAATTACACAACCGGATGCATTAGTGACTGTTGCTAGTTCAACAAATATTACTTGTAATGGTGATAATGATGGAACTGCTGGTGTTACTGCAACTGGTGGAACTGCACCTTACACATATGCTTGGAGTGATGGTTCAACGATTCCTGATTTATCAGGATTAGCTCCTGGCGATTATTCAGTTGTTGTAACTGATGCAAATGGATGTACAAGTGAACAAACTGTTACAATAACAGAACCTGCTACTTTATTTGTAGATATGGTAAACTTCAATGTTTCATGTGCTGGAGCAGCTGATGGTGCTGCAACTGCAAATGTTGGTGGCGGAACTGGTCCTTACACATTTACATGGGATAATGGAAATGATAATAACGGTATCGGTGGCTTAGCTGGCGGTATCTACACAGTTGATATAGTTGATGCTAATGGTTGTACTGTGACTGGTGAAGTTGAAGTATTAGAGCCAGAAGCTATTGCTATTGAAATGTCAGGAAATGATGCATCTTGTAATGGTGCTACGGATGGTGGTGCTGCTGCTGCTGTATCTGGCGGAACTGCTCCTTACTCTTATTCTTGGAGCAATGGTTCAAGTGAAGCTTCTATATCTGGATTGGGTGCAGGTGATTATTTTGTCACTGTAACGGATGCAAATGGATGTACTTTAGGAGGTGCACAGACTGTTGGTCAACCAGATGCTATTGTTGTTTCTGTAGCTGGAACTAATTCAGCTTGTAGTCAACTTAACAATGGTTCTGCAACTGCAACTGCTACAGGTGGATCTGGTGGATATACTTTTGAATGGTCTACTGGCGAAACTGGTTCTGGATCTACTATCACTGGACTAGGTGGTGGAGATTACTTCGTGACCGTAACGGATACAAATGGTTGTACTGGAACTGGTCAAGTTGGAATCGCTGAAGAATATAATATTTCTGCAAATGCTTCTGCTACTGGAACTTCATGTAACGGTGCTTCTGATGGAACTGCTACTGCTGAAGGATTTGGCGGAACTTCTTATACTTACGCTTGGAGTAACGGTGCTACTGGACAGTCAATCTCAGGATTAGCTACTGGTGCATACACTGTTACAATTACAGATGCAAGTGGTTGTTTTGCAACTGCTGAAACTTTTGTTGGAGAAAATCCAGCGATCGGTTTAACTGCATCAGCTACTGATGTTACTTGTGCTGGTTTTAGTAATGGTACGGCTACTGCTTCTCCTTCTGGTGGAACAGGAACCTACACAGTTACTTGGAGCAATGGACAAACAGGAAACTCACTTTCTGGTTTAGGTGGTGGTTCTTACACTGCTACAGTTGTTGATGGTAATGGTTGTTCAGCAACTGCTACTGTAAACATTTCTGAGCCTGAAGATTTAAATATTGCTGTTGACGGAACAGGTTCTGATTGTTCTGGTGGAGGTAGCGCAGGTGCATCTGCTTCAGGTGGTACTGGTGCTTACACTTTCTCTTGGAGTAACGGAATGACTGGAAATGTAGTATCTGGATTACAAGGTGGTGCATACTCTGTTACAGTAACAGATGCAAATGGATGTACTGCTAGTGGAAGTATCGAAATTTCTACTCCTAACACTTTAGGTTTATTCTTAGAAAACACTAGCGCAACCTGTAATGGACTTGCAAATGGTTCTGCAACTGTAACTGCTACATATGGTGGAACAGCTCCTTACACTTATGCATGGAGCACTGGTGCAACTACCGATGCAGTCTTTGGTTTAGCTGCTGGTAATGTTACAGTTACTGTGACAGATGCAAATGGTTGTACTGTTTCTCAGTCTACTTTTGTTGGGGAACCTTCTGCTGTTGGAGTAAGTGCTTGGGCAAGTGAAGTAGGATGTGAAGGTGGCGGAATGGGTCAAGCTACTGCTGTTGCTTTTGGTGGAAGTGGAAATTACACTTATGCTTGGAGTAATGGTGCTACTGGCACTGTTGCAAGCGGATTAGCTGCTGGTAACTATGAGGTTACTGCAACTGACGAAAATGGATGTACTGGAACAACAAGTATTTTTGTTCCTGAAAATATGGGTATTACTGTAACTGCTGAAGGTTTCGATGCTAATTGCGGAGAATCTGGTTATGCAGTTGCAAATGCTTCTGGTGGTAACGGACAATACACGTATGAGTGGAGCAACGGAGTAAATGGCCAAACAAATGGTAATTTATCTGCTGGTACTTATACTGTTGTCGTTACAAGTGGAGGTTGTTCAGGTACTGCTACTGTAACAATTAATGGTTCTGAAGGAATTTCAGTTTCTGCTACTGGCAGTAACTCAGATTGTACTAACAATGGAACTGCAAGTGCAAATGCTTCTGGTGGTTCTGGTTCTTATACGTATGCTTGGTCTAACGGCCAAACTGGGGCTTCTCTTTCTGGATTAGCTGCTGGAACTTACACTGTTGTTGCTACGGATGCAACAAGTGGATGTACTGCTACTGCTACTGCAACTGTAAATGGAACTACGGATCCAGGTTGTGATGATGGTGACTGTACAAACGGTACTGAATTTTGGGATGGTTGCGGATGTGTAGCTGGAACTCCTCCAGTTGATCCAGGTTGTGATGATGGAAACTGTGCAAACGGTGTTGAATTCTGGGACGGTTGTGGATGTGTAGCTGGAACTCCTCCGGAAGATCCAGGTTGCGATGACGGTGACTGTACAAACGGTTTGGAAACTTGGGATGGTTGCGAATGTGTAGCTGGAACTCCTCCGGAAGTAACATCTTGTGATGACGGAGATGCTTGTAATGGTGTTGAAACTTATGATGAAGCTACTTGCCAGTGTGTTTCTGGTCCTGCTCCAGACTTAGGTGTACCATTTATTACAACTACTGACAACACTACCCTATGTTTAAATTCTGATCAAACTTCAATCAATGTTGACGTTGCTAACTTAGGTAATGCTTCAAACTCTGATTGGTTAATTACTGATGAAAACTCAATTATCCTTGCAACAGGAGCATCAAACACAGTAGACTTCTCAGGAGCTGGATCTGGTGTATGTGTTGTTTGGTACATTGCATACGAAGGTGAACTTCAAGGTTATGAAGTAGGTGCTGATGCTTTTGCAATCTCTGGTTGCTACAAATTATCTAACTCTATTTCTGTAACAAGATTACAACCTGAAGGAGGAACTATAACTACAAACGATCCTACAGAAATTTGTGCTGGTGACGGAATTGGTGATCCAATCGATGTTACACTTGAAGGAAATTCAGGAGAAAATACTGCTTGGGTAATTACTGATGAAGCTGGAAACATTTTGGGCTTACCTACTGCTCCACCATTCGATTTAGATGGTGCTGGAGCTGGAGTTTGCTTAATCTGGAGCATCTCTTTTGATGGTGAATTAACGGGTGCTAATGTTGGAGCAAATGCTGCTGATCTTGGTGGTTGTTATTCTTTATCCAACCCTATTACAGTCGTTAGAAATCAGCCTGCTGGTGGAACAATTACAACTGCTGATCCTACTACAATTTGTGCAGGTGACGGAGTTGCTGATCCAATCAATGTTATCCTTGAAGGAAACGTTGGAGCTAACGGAACTTGGGTTATCACTGATGAAGCTGGAAATATTTTAGGCTTGCCTGCTGGTTCACCATTCGACTTGGAAGGTGCTGGTGCTGGTACTTGCTTAATCTGGCACTTATCTTCTTATGGAGATGTTGGTGGTGCTGAGTTAGGAGCAAATGCTGCTGACTTAACTGGTTGCTACGAATTGTCTAACCCAATCTCAGTTGTTAGACAAACGCCTGAACCTTCTGTTATTTCTACTACTGATCCTACAACAGTTTGTGCTGCTGATGGTATCGATGATTTCGTAAATGTTGACATGATTCCTGGTGTTGGTGACAACCACGCTTGGGTAATCACAGATGCTGCTGGAAATATCTTAGGCTTACCTGCTGCTCCACCTTTCAACTTTGAAGGTGCTGGTGCTGGTAACTGCTTAATCTGGTGTGTTGATTACTATGGTGAATTAGGTGGTGCTCAAATTGGAGCAAATGCTGCTGACTTGACAGGTTGCTTTGTATTAAGTGATCCAATAGAAATCATCAGAAGTGATGCTACTTCAATCGGAAACTACGTATGGCATGATGCTAACCAAAACGGTTGCCAAGATCTTGGTGAATTAGGAATTGGTCAAGTATTAGCTCAATTAGTAACAGCTGGTGGTGACGGTGTATTCTGTACTGCTGATGATGTTGTTGTTGATTCTGAATATACTGCATTCAATGGTTCTTACTTATTCAGTTGTGTTGAACCTGGTGAGTACGTTGTTAACTTTAGCAACTTCCCTGGTCCTTGGCAAGTAACTGGACAAAATGCTTGTGGTGATGACGAGAATGATTCAGATGTTGATCCAATGACTGGCTGTAGTGATCCTTTCACTGTCGTTGGTAGTGGAAACAATATGTCAATCGATCTTGGATTATTTGGAAGCTGCTTGAATCATACAGATGGTGGTGTTATCGGATCAACGCAAGATGTTTGTGGCGGATTTGATGTAGATCCATTTGAATCAATTGAAGATCCTTCTGGTGGAACTGGAATCACGGAATACTTGTGGATGTTTACAACAACGCCTGGTCCATTCTCTGCTGACACTTGGACACCAATTTCAGGTTCTGATGTTGCTGCTTACGCTTCTAATCCTTTAACTCAGACAACTTACTTCATAAGATGTTCTAGAATTCAAGGATGTGATACTTATGTTGAATCAAACATTATTACTGTTTCTGTCATCAATAATCCAGCATTCTGTTTTGAAGGATTCATTGGAATTGATGCAGACGTAATTAGTGCTAATGATATTCAAGTAAGATGGAGTACAAATCCAGAAAGAGAAGATTACCAATACCACGTTGAAGTTTCTGAAAATGGAACTGCATTCGAAACGGTTGGTTCTATGGCTGGATACGGAATTGATAATGCTGTTAACAGTTATGAATTCATGCACGACAATGAGAAGATTGGAACAATCTTCTAC
>CALDGQ010000050.1 GCA_937941765.1 uncultured Saprospiraceae bacterium | reverse complement strand
GTCGAACATATAAAATCGGCCTCCCGCAACAAAATCCAAGTATATGTTTGTTTTAACTGAATTTGCAACAATTTGAATACGTTGTTTAATTTTAACGTAATTACCTCGTTTTATTGGGTTTCTACGTAAAATTGATGCATTATTCTCCAAAAAAAAAGAATCTAACTAATTGGTTATCAATATTTTGCCTTACTTCTGAATAGTTCTAAATGAAAAAAAAATAGGCAGCACCAAATAATTGATACTGCCTACAAGTATTTAAAAGTAATTTATTTTATTTATCTATCCAGCCGAAATCGGTGTCAATGCATAAACAACACCACCAACTAAAGTAATTGCTAACACCCAGTACACGGCACCACTCAAAATCCAGCCGATGTCTTTTTTCTCAAAAAGTCCTTTACTCACAATCACTGGAGCCACATACATAATTGCGGGCATAAACCCATGATACATCCCATGCACAAATTGGCTCATCCCTTCTTCTGTATGACCTGCATATCGGGACATTGCCCAAGCAATGACGCCAGCCATCAAAAGTGAACCAACATAAACCATTGGACTGGTATTATTCATATCTTCTTCTGTTAGTCCAGCACCTTTCATCCAACTTGTTCCCATTACCTTGGGATGAAACCAGAATGCTCCTAAAGCCATTACTAAAATTGCGCCTACAAGAATTGCTACGTAATTCATAATTCATATTGTTTTGATTTGATAAAATGTGGTTTAACATTTCTAAGATAAATGGAATTATCGATTATTCATATCAAATCATAAATTTATTACTACCAACTATCCATCGTTTTTCAATCGTTCTCCAAATTCCGATCGAAATTTCTTCAATTTCGGATCAATCACAACGGTACAATAAGGATTCCGACCACCTGTTCTTTTATAATAATTTTGATGATAATCTTCTGCAGGATAAAAAATATCCAGCGGAACTACTTCAGTCACAATAGGTGCTTTGTAAACATCTAATTCCGTCAATACTTTAATTGTTTTTTCAGCAGCCTCTTTTTGTGAATCACTCGTGTACATGATGGTGGAACGATATTGTGGACCTTTGTCAGCACCTTGTTGGTTGGGTGTAGTTGGATCATGAGTTCTGAAAAACACTAAAAGAATTTCTTCATATGGAATGATTGTAGGATCGTAAGTTACTTCAATCACTTCAGCATGACCGGAGGTTTTGGTGCAAATCTGCTCGTATGTTGGATTGGGAATGTGACCACCTGCATACCCAGATACTACTTTTTCTACTCCTTTGAGTTCTTGATAAACTGCTTCTGTACACCAAAAACATCCACCACCTATTATTGCTACTTCCATCATTTAATATTTTAATTTAATTAGTATATCCATAACAAGATATAACAAAAGAAGTTCATTAAAAGAAAAAAGCCAGATCACTTTTCAGCAATCTGGCAGTAGCAACTTGGGGTTACTATCGATTTAATATTTTGGGATTGAATTATCTATCTCATCTGAGTAGGATAAAATTCCGCCTTTGAGATTATATAAGTTTTCAAAGTTATACAGGTTTTCTAGTTCTCTTATGGCATCAGCAGATCGTTTTCCGCTACGGCAATGGATGACGACTTTTTTATCTTTTGAGAATTTCTCTACATTTTTCAAAACTTGCCCTAGTGGAATTAATTCTCCTGATAAATTGGCAATTTCAAATTCATATGGTTCTCGAACATCGATGAGTTGAAAATCTTCTTTGTTGTCTTGCCAGTTTTTTAATTCTTTGACCGAAATTTCTTTGATCGCCTTTTCTTCTTCTGCACCGATTCCACAAAATTGTTCATAGTTTATGAGTCCTTCAATTTTAGTCGCAGGATTCTTTACTACTTTCAAAATCCGAGTTGAAAATGCAGCAGCATCAAATAAGAACAAGCGTCCACTTAAAGTTTCTCCGACTCCAGTTATCACTTTGATTACTTCATTCGCTTGAAGTGAACCGATGATTCCTGGCAACACACCTAACACACCACCTTCGGAGCAATTAGGAACCAAGCCAGGAGGTGGTGGCTCCGGAAACAAATCTCGATAATTCGGTCCTCTTACTCCATTTTCATCTATGTAATTAAAAACAGAAACTTGACCTTCAAACTGAAAAATAGAAGCATAAACATTTGTTTTTCCAGACAAAACACAAGCATCATTGACAAGATATCTAGTTGGAAAATTATCCGTTCCATCAGCGACTACATCATAATCTTTGATAATTTCCAATGCATTGTCTTTTGTAAATGCCGTGTTGTAAACTTTAAAATCAATATATGGATTGAGTGCCAATAGTCGCTTTTTTGCGGTTTCAGCTTTTGATTTTCCAATATCTTCAACTGTAAACAATACTTGTCGTTGCAAATTAGAATCATCGACCACATCAAAATCGACGATTCCAATGTGACCAACTCCTGCTGCCGCTAAATACAATAACACTGGACTTCCCAAACCTCCCGAACCAATCACTAAGACCCGTGCTGCTTTCAATTTTTTCTGTCCTTCGATATTGAATTCCGGAATCGTGATGTGCCGACTATATCTCGACAATTCTTCTGGACTTAATTTTATTTCTGCCATTAGTTTTTTATTTCTACAGGTTGTGGTGTTGTACGCAAATAAGGTTTTACTTCGGTGTACCCTTTTGGAAAGTGTTTTGGAATATCCGCAGTGGCAATAGATGGAACCACAACAACATCCTCCCCATTTTTCCAATTAGCAGGTGTAGCTACTTTGTGATAAGCGGTCAATTGCAAAGAATCAATCACTCTGAGGATTTCATCAAAATTTCTACCCGTTGCCGGAGGATATATGATGATCAATTTAACAACTTTATTCGGATCAATCACAAAAACAGAGCGAACAGTTGCCTTGGAGTCCGCATTTGGATGAATCTTATCGTATAATTCGGCAATCTTTCGTTCTGGATCTGCAATCAAAGGGAAGTTGACCGTTGTGTTTTGAGTTTCATTGATATCTAAAACCCATTTTTCATGATCTGCTAGTGGGTCTACAGAAAGTGCTGCAACTTTCACATTTCTGGATTTGAAACGATCCGCATACTTTGCTACAGTACCTAGCTCTGTCGTACATACAGGCGTATAGTCTGCTGGATGCGAAAATAAAACGCCCCAACTTTCTCCTAACCAATTGTGAAATTCAAGATCTCCTTCAGTGGTTGAAGCTTTGAAATCTGGAGCTATATCTCCAAGTCGCAGTGAAGCACCTCCTGCAATTGCTGGCACGATACTTATAGTAGAATTAGCGGTTACTGGGGTCAATTCTTTTTGCAGAGCATTGATATCGTCTTCTCCTAAATAAATTCGGATGAAAGAACGAATGTTTTCATTTGGATCAAGCAAATGTTTTGTTAGAGAAGTGTAATTAGATGTTAATTCCAAAATCGCTTCTTTAACATTGGTTCCAGTGGTTTCAAATTGAGATTGATTATTAGTAAATTTTCTCAATGGGGTTGGAATAATTATTTTAGCCATGATTATAAAATTTTAAGGTTATACAATTTATTTAAATGTTGTTTTAAAAATATTTACTTTTTCTTCTTTAAAAATTCTTTGATTATCTAAAAGTTTCCACGATTTGATATCGTCGATTTTTTTATCCATCACGGAAACAATCACATAAGAGAAAAAAGGCAATGCTTTTGCTAAATCATGCACGGATGCAATCGCTGGATGATTGGGATGAGAATGATAAATCCCTAATAATTCTAAATCATTTTCAAGCGCAAACTTTTCCGCTTTTATGTATTCCAATGGACTGATTTCAAATCTTCTTCTTTGATCTCCCTTTTTGGAATTGAGGACTGGTTGTGCAATGGTTATCACACGTTCATCTTTCTCCTGACCATATAAAAAACCACAACATTCATTTGGGAATGTTTCGATTGCATCATCATAAATGACTTGCAATGGTGTTTCTTTGATTGATATTTTATGCTTCATTTTTTTTTAGTAACATTGTTCTTCCTAAATCTATCATAATAAAAACGTGGCCTAATCCAAGCTAATCTCATTGCTTACCAGGCTTAGGAAACGTCATCAAAATACTTGACCATCACTACTCACCAAATATTTTCTTATTCACGTCTCCGTACTTATCACTATTATCTGCAAAAGTGGTAACAATGACTCCACGATCAATTTCTTTAGCAACTTGTATTGCACCTAATAAATTGGCAGCAGCAGAAGGACTGATAAGCAACCCTTCTTTCTCAGCAACTTCTTTGACTAAATCAAAAGCCGCTATAGTATCGACCTCCTTCATTTTTGTAGCTAAATTGTTATCATAAATAGGTGGAACGATTGCCGTTTCTAAGTGCTTCCATCCTTCTAATCCATGCATTGGGTTATTAGGTTGTAAAGCAATCAATTGGGTTTGAGGTAATAGCTTTTTCAACCTTCTTCCGACTCCGGTAAAAGTTCCAGTGGTCCCAAGACCCGCCACGAAGTGTGTAATTTCATAAAACGTTTGATTTAAGATTTCAACTGCAGTGGTATCAAAATGTGCTTTCCAATTATGCTCATTACTATATTGGTCTGCATAGAAATATTGGTTGGGATATTTTTTATAAATTGTTTTTGCATATTGTTGAGCTCCATCAGTTCCTTCAAATTTTGAGGACAAAATTATTTCAGCACCTAGTGATTTTAAAATATTCAATCTTTCTTTAGATGCATTTTCTGGAATCACTAAAGTCACACCGATTCCAAGTGCAGCACCGATGGTTGCATATGCAATTCCAGTGTTACCGCTAGTTGCATCGAGCAATCGTTTTTGTTCATTTAATTCGCCGCTTAGGATGGCCTCTTTGATAATTTGAAAAGCTGGTCTAGACTTCACACTTCCTCCAAGTTGTTGCCATTCCAATTTGGCATAAATCAATACATTTTCTTTTTTGAAAACTCGGTTAATAAGATACAATGGTGTATTTCCGATAAGTCGGTTCACTTTTTTAACTCGGTCTAGGAGTACTTCATTTCTTGGTAATAATGATTGTGTCATAATTTTTTTTTTAGAAAACGGTGAACGGTTTGAAAATAAAAAAAGCCTTTCCACAAAATTGTGGAAAGGCTTTTTGAAAAAGTTATTCTTAATTAAAATCCGAATATCAATTTATAGCTGCGCCCATCCACCTGAGGTGAATACAACAACAGCAGCAACAAGTGATATTTAAATTTCTATTTTTCATTTTAGTATTTTACTTCTATTCAATTTATAATTTCTAGCTCAAAAAAAGGCATAAAAAAAGCCTTCTCTAGGCAGAGAAGGCTCGATTATAATTTGTTGTCTTATCAAACATTATTGAGCTTCCTCTAGAGGTTGCTACAACAACAAAAAGTATTATATGTGATAAGTAGTTTCATATTGTAGTACAATTTTAATGCCTTTTGGCGTGATTTGCAAGAATCAAGTATGCCAATTAAGTTTTTTAACATATGATTAATACAATACATATATAATTAATTGTTAACTAACTGAAAAGCAATGTTGTAGAATCGGCACTCGGAAACTATCTTTTGATCCAAAACATCTGAATCATTCTCAGAAGTACAAGTTTTAGCATGAATAAAGCCACTACAGACCTTTTCTTCTAAATTAAAATTGGTGATTTCAACCTGACCAGATGCTTCTTTACAGTATTGAGAAGAATACAATTTATTGCCGTTTTCGGTCTCTTCTAGAAATTTAAAATTGTTGGTGGAATAAGATACGCCATTGAACATTTTCTTGTCGAAATAGTAAGTACCAACAAACTTATCGTCATCTGAAATTAAAGAACAATGGATAGAATTGTTGTTTTTGAATGCATCAATTTCGAGCTGATAATAACCATCAAATTTTTTGAGTGTTGCAAATACGAGTTCACCATTAAATAGTTCTTGATCGATAAGACAGGCGATTTCGTTGTCTTGCAACTCCATCTTGTAAGGCGATATTGGTCCTTCACATGAAAAGAAAAGTAGGCTAAGTAGCACTATAAAACTACCTTTAGAATAAATTTGCATACCACGTTTTTTGGCTCAAAAAATATATTGAGAAACTAAACTATTTGCAAGGATTCTTTTAAAGTTGGTTGAATGACATGATTCATTTCATTTAAGAAACGTGTCAAAGCTGCTTTCTTTTTGCTTTCAAAATGGTAGTTAATGTGATGCGCAAAGTAATTGTGCAAATCAAAATCAGGGTTTGGAGAAGGAATCAAAAAAGACAACTGCGAAATTCCTTCTATTCCTGATTTTAACGCACTATTAAATGCTGTTATAAAGTCTGCTTTTAGTGGTTTATTGCTCACCCACAAAGCAAACACAAAGGGTAAACCGCAATAATCTTTCCAAGCTTGTCCGAGGTCATAGCAGAATGGGTAGATTTTATGTAATCCCATGGCACGATCACCGATTATTAAAGCAGCTGTTTTGCCTTTAACTTCACTTTCATAACCTGGTGTAGCCGATATTAATTTGGGGTGAACTTTCCAATGATTTTTTAGTAGAATTTTAGTTAATTCGACAGAAGTACGGGAATGATAATCCAGATAAATCGTTTCAATTTCATCGATTGGACAATGAGAAAAAATGCATACTGTCGCCACGGCTCCTTCCGCACCGATACAAAAATCTGAGACTATATATGGTGTTTCCAATTCAGGCAAAATGGCAACTGGAACCAAACCTAAATCTGCTTCTTGATTTAATAATTTTTGAGCACAAACAGATGGAATGTCTAATGATAAATCAACTTGACTAGCCAATTCACTTTGCAACAAACCGTACAAAAGCGGTTTTGTATTTAAATAACTGACTGCCGTGATTTTTACTTTTTCCATTTATTCCCGATTCAAAAATTAAGTTAGGTGATTCAAATGACTGATATCATTTTTCTTCACTACCTCAAATTTATTTGCTTCATAATTGACAATAAAAACGCCAGTATTATGATGCTGATAATTTTCCATTTCACGTAAATGCTTCCCTTCAATTAAACACATTAAACACCTCAAAGTTCGTCCATGTGTGAAAACGAGAATAGTTTTTTCGGGTCTTGATTTTAATTGATCTAAAAAACGATTGAGCCTAGTTTGCAACTCATTGGCACTTTCTCCTTCTTCTAATCTAGCATCAAAATCATTGTTTCCCCATTTTTCAATTAAATCTTTGTAAGCAGTAATCATAAAAGGAGTACTCTTTTTGCCTTCGTGAACACCCCAGTTAATTTCGTTGATATCTGCCGTTGCGATGTGCGGAATTTGAGTATCTAAAAATGGTTGTGCGGTTTGTTGTGTACGTTGTAATTTGGAAGTAAAAACCAAATCAAAAGGTACTTGCTTGTACTTTTCAAACAATGCACTTGCTTGATTTTGACCTTTTTCATTTAAAGAAGAATCAATACCACTACCTTGTACAATATGATTTTTATTATACGCCGTCTGACCATGTCTCACAAAATAAATCACCATATTATCTAACTATTTACAACAGGTAAAGAAACATATCCTTTGTAGACTTCTGCTTCCTCAAAAACATGATCGGTATAATCTTTTACAACATTATAAACGGTATCTCTTTCGATTGGTTGACGATGTACATTACGTATAAGATTTGTTATATCCATTGTGCTTAGTGCAGGGGATTGTTCTTCTGAACCTGCCATTGAATAAATTTTTGTGGTGTCATCAATTGTTCCATCAATGTCATCTACACCATAGGCTAAAGACAATTGAGCCGTTTCGCGACCAATCATTGGCCAGTATGCTTTGATGTGATCAAAATTGTCTAAGAAGATTCTGCTAATAGCATAATTTCTCAAATCTTCAACAACCATACTTTCTTCAACATGCGACATTTGATTTCCTTTATTTCTAAATTTCAAAGGAATGAAAGTTTGGAAACCACTTGTTTTATCTTGTAAAGTTCTCAATCGATTCAAGTGATCGATTCGATGTGCGAAGGTTTCAATATGACCGTAAAGCATGGTTGCATTACTTCGTTTTCCGAGGTTGTGCCATTCTTCATGAATTTGTAACCATTCATCTGCACTACACTTTCCACCTGCAATTTCCTTTCTTATTTTTTCATCAAAAATTTCGGCACCTCCACCCGGCATTGAATCCAAACCTGCTTCCATCATCAATTTCATTCCTTCGGCGTAACTTACTTTTGCTTTTTTGAAAATGTAATGATACTCCACTGGTGTCAATGCTTTGACATGCAATTCAGGACGATGTTTTTTGATTGCTGAAAAAAGATCGCTGTAAAATTTTAAATCATATTGTGGCAATACGCCACCAACAATATGCACTTCGGTGACGGGTTTGTCATCATAAGTTTTGATAATATCCATGATTTCATCCAACGTATACTCCCAACCTTCTTCTCGTTTTTTGATTAATCTTGAATAAGAACAAAAAGTACAAGTGTATAGGCAAATATTGGTTGGTTCTACATGAAAATTTCGATTAAAATAAGTCTTATCTCCATGTTTTTCTTCACGAATATGATTTGCTAAAATTCCGAGGTAACCCAAATTCGCTTTTTCAAAAAGTAGATTTCCTTCGGCTGTCGTAAGTCGCTTATTATCAATAACTTTTTGAGCAATTTCCTTAAGTTCTGGTTGAAGCTCATTGTCATTGAGAAGAAACTGAATTTTTGATGCTGTTGCCATTATAAATACTTGAATACGTGTATAAAATGAGGTTTGCAAATATAACAATGTTTGAGTTCATTCAGTTTTGTCAGAAAGTCAATTTCTTTTAATTAAATTTGCAGTCCTATTTAAACGACCTTTATGCTCTCAATCCTCATTCCGATATACAACTACAATATCAATCGTCTCGTTGAGGATTTGAATAATCAGTGTATTGCATTGAATATCAATTATGAGATCTTTTTGATGGATGACAATTCGCAACCAATGTTTCAAGACATCAATAAAGAGGTTGCAAAATTACCCCGTGTACATTACGAAATACTTTCTGAAAATGTAGGTCGTGCTATTATTCGAAATCGACTAGCGACTGCTGCTGATTATAATACTTTAATATTTTTGGACTGTGACGTTTCGATTATCGATCCAAATTTTGTCAAGAATTATTTGGATGCTTCATTTGAAAGTGATGTAGTTGTTGGTGGATTGACTTATTCAGATGAACCACCTCCCTCACAATTATTTTTCAGATGGTACTATGGCCAAAAAAGAGAAGTCATTACGGCTACTAAGCGAAACAAAAAGCCATTTGGTGCTTTCAGTACCGTAAGTTTCTGTATTCAAAAAACGGTTTTTGAAGCTGTAAAATTCGATACGGATATTTATCAATATGGACATGAAGACACCTTGTTTGGATTAGAATTGGGAAGAAAAGGTTACTCCATTTTACATATTGACAACATGATTCAGCATGATGGATTAGATACGTTTGATGATTTTATTGACAAAACTCATAGGTCATTAGAAACATTGCTTCAGCTGCACCAACAAGAAAAAGGAATTGAAACTCGACTTTTAAAAACTTTCAATCGATTGAATAAACCTGGAATGAAAAAAGGATTATTGCGAATTTTTGCTCCTAGAAAAAAGCAATTATTACGAAAATTGAGAGGAGGCAACCCAGATCTACGACTCTTTGATTTTTACAAATTAGGTCAATTAGTTAGTATAGATGTAAATGGTCATGTTATTTAACGAAGAAAATCGCGTTTTTAAAAATCGTCTTTTAAGTGACAAGCACTTATAAAATTGATATGTATAAAATTATATGTTGTATTTTACTGAAAATCAGGTGATAATTTTGCAAATCAATCACTTCATTTAACTAGTCTTTTTCCAAAAATAATTAATTTACAGTTTAATTTAAACACGAAGAACCTCTGCTACATGATTAAAACAATTTACACACCTCTATTGGTATTGCTTACCATGTTCAGTTTTCAACTTGATGCACAGACAATCAAAGGTGAAATTCTAGACAATACAAACAATGAAGCATTGATTGGAGCAACCGTTCTGATCAAGGATACCACAAAAGGAACCACAACAGATTATGATGGTTCATTTGAAATGAAAGTGCCTCAACTACCTGTTACCGTCACTGTTTCATACATTGGTTATGAAGCAAAAGACTTTGTAATAGATTCAGAAGAGAAACAAGTATTAAAATTAGGCGAAGATGCAGTTAACTTAGTGGAAGTTGAAGTAGTAGGACAAGGAGTAACAGATAAAGTGAAAGCTGCACCTTTGACAGTTGAATCTTTGGATATCAAAGCCATTAAAGAAACACCTGCCGAAAACTTCTACGATGGGCTGGGTGCTTTAAAAGGAGTTGATTTGACCGCAGCAAGTTTAGGTTTTAAAGTAATCAACACACGTGGTTTCAATAGCACGAGCCCAGTACGATCTTTACAAATTATTGATGGAGTTGATAATCAAGCGCCAGGGCTTAACTTTTCTCTTGGAAATTTCTTGGGTGCTTCCGATTTGGATGTCATGAAAGTTGATATTATCGTAGGTGCAAGTTCTGCCTTCTACGGACCCAATGCATTTAATGGAGTAATTTCGATGGAAACTAAAAATCCATTTTTCCATAGAGGATTGGCGGCAAGTGTAAAAGTAGGAGAACGAAATATGGCCAATCTTGCTTTGAGATATGGAGATGCTATCAAGAATAAAGAAGGACATGATTTCATGGCTTACAAACTGAATTTCTTCACGCTAAGAGCGGATGATTGGGTAGCTGATAACTATGATGCTGTAGATGGTACTTTTAATCCAACCAACACACCAAGTGGTTATGACGCTGTGAATGTGTATGGTGATGAGTATTATGGTGGACTTGATTATAGTGAAGCTGCTCCTTGGCAATTTCCAGGAATGGGTCTAATCCACAGAAAAGGATATACAGAATCTGATTTAGTCGATTATGATACAAGAAATACTAAAGCAAATGTAGCATTACATTTCCGTACCAAACCTTCTGCTGAGTTTGAGTCTCCGGAATTTATTGTTAGTTCAAGTTTTGGAACAGGAACTACTGTTTATCAAGGAGACAACCGTTTTAGTTTAAAGAACATTTTGTTTTTCCAAAACAGATTAGAATTCCGCAAAAAAGATAAATACTTTATTAGAGCTTATGCTACCAATGAAGATGCAGGTGATTCTTACGATCCATATTTTACCGCACTTAAATTGTTAGATGCATCTAAGACAAATGAAAAATGGGCTAACGATTATACTGATTTTTGGTTAGCCAATAACTCATCACAAATTAATGAACTTGGATTCCCACAATTGCAATTAGATACCTTTCCATTCTTCTTTGACTATGATGCATTGGATCAATGGAATATTGAGCATGAAGATGATTTGAGAAGATTGCATAATGATGCACAAGCATGGGCAAATTCTGAAAATATTCAATTTGAAAGTGCAGATTATTATGAACCAGGAACTCAACGTTTTGATGATCTTTTTAATAGCATCATCAGCCGTAAATCTAATGAAGAAGAGAATGGAACGTTGTTTTACGACAAATCATCTTTATATCATGTACATGGAGAGTATACAATGACACCAAGTTTTCTTGATAAATGGATTGTTGGAGCCAATGGTAGATTATACACACCTGTTTCTGAAGGAACTATTTTTTCTGACACGATGGGAACTACCATTACCAATTCGGAATTTGGTGCTTATACAGGAATTCAACATGAAATTCTTGATAAAAAAGTTAAGCTAAATGCAACTTTGCGTGTTGATAAAAATCAAAATTTCAACATGGTAGCAACTCCTGCTGCGTCTGTTGTTTGGAAGCCAAAACCTAATAATTTTTTACGTGCTTCATTTTCATCAGCGGTAAGAAATCCAACTTTAACTGATCAATACTTATTCTTGAACGTTGGACGTGCAATTTTAGCTGGTAACCTAAACGGCGTAAAAGATTTGATCACCGTAGAATCGTTTAATGAATACCGTCAAAACAATCAAAACCCGATGTTATTGGACTCATTTGATATCGCTGGTATTCAACCTGAAAAAGTTAAAACATTTGAGGTCGGATATAGAACTACTTTGTTCAATGCGCTTTATGTGGATGCAGGTTATTATTACAGCATTTACGATGATTTCATAGGATATAATATTGGGCTTGAAATTGAAACAAGTGAAACAACAGGTTTGCTTCAAGATTTACAAGCTTATAGATATTCTGCTAATTCTACTAACACCGTAACTACGCAAGGGTTTTCAATAGGAATGAACTATTACTTTGCAAAGTACTTCCAAGTGGCTGGAAATTATTCATGGAATCGATTGAATACTCAAATTGACGACCCAATCGTACCAGCATTTAACACACCAGAACATAAATACAACTTAAGTATTTCAGCACGAGACATGACGATTCCGCTAGGTGCAAAATCTATAAAAAATATAGGTTTTAATATTAACTACAAATGGATACAAGGATTCTTATTTGAAGGATCTCCTCAATTTACAGGATTGATACCTGACTACGATTTGTTGGATGCACAAGTAAATTATACTGTACCTAACTGGCACACTACTTTCAAACTTGGTGCTTCCAATTTATTAAACAATTTGCAATTTCAAACTTATGGCGGTCCAGAAATTGGACGTCTTGCCTATTTCTCAATTTTATACGATTTCAAAAAGAAAAATATTTAGAATTTAAAACACAACTTATGAAAAAAATTTACTTTTTTATTTTCTTGTTTGCTGGAGTTATTTCACTTCAAGCACAAAATGAAAGGTACATTGATGAAGTATTTACAGAAGTAAATGTCACTTCTAATGTAAGCTATTCAACCAACGCAACTGTATTGTTATATCCTGTTGTTGGAGAAGCGGTTCCTGAAGTGCTAAAAGTTGACATTTATTCTCCATCAGGTGATACCGAAACTTCAAGACCTTTAGTTTTAATTGCACACTCAGGAAACTTCCTTCCTTTCCCGGACAACCAAAATACTAGTGGTACAATGACTGACATGACGCCAGTTGAGATTGCCAACCGTCTTGCAAAAAAAGGTTATGTTGCGGCTATTTTTGGTTACAGAAAAGGATGGAATCCATTAGGAGATCAGACTGAAAGAATTTCTACTTTGATCAATGCGGCTTATCGTGGGATTCAAGATGCTAGAACTTGCAACCGTTTTTTCAGAAAAACTGCTGCAGAAGATGGCAATCCATATGGTATCGATCCTAGTAAAATTTCAATTTTTGGAATTGGTACAGGTGGATATATCGCACAAGGCTGTGGACACTTAGATGATTACAACGAAGTTTTATTACCAAAATTTATTGTTGATACACCAAACGGTCCACTTCCAATGGTTATCGAAATTATTAATGGTGGTATTGATGGAAACGGTCCTGCTGCAGATCCTACTGCTTATGGAATCAATCCATTGGATGGTGATACGCTTAACTACCCTGATGCTGCATTAGCTGCTTATTCTTCTGAATTTGCAATGACATCAAACTTGGGTGGTGCATTAGGTGACAAGTCTTGGATTGATGAAAACTCAACGCCTCAAGTTTCTTTTCACGTACCTACAGATCCATTTGCACCATGTAATGATGGTATCGTAACTGTACCAGTTTTGGAATTACCAGTTGTTGATGTAACTGGTAGTTGTGGTGTACTTCCTTTGATGAATGATTTGGGACTTAATGATGCGATGGTACCAGATTGGTCTCCATTGGATAATTGGACTATTGCTGCCAACATGAATAATGGTGGTGCCGAAGGTTTGATGTTATTCCTATCAGATGATCCAACTGAATCAGCTCCTTGGGATATGTATTTATCAACGAATCAAAACGCTACTACTCCACCAGACAATCCTGCTGCAATGATTTATATCGATAGCATTATGGGATACTGGGCGCCTAGAGCTTGTAGAGTGATGAACTTGGGATGTACAGTTGTAAGCAACAACAACATTTCTGATCAAGATGTAAACTTGACAATGGCTCCAAATCCAGCATCAGAGCAAATTAATTTGACTGCGGATATGGATATCACAGATGTTTTTATTTATGATTTACAAGGAAGATTGGTTCAAGCACATGCTGGTGTTGATGCTCCATATTTCCAAATCAATAGAAATAATTTATCTACGGGAATGTACATTGCTGAATTAAAATTCGCAGAAGGTGTATTGACTAAGAAAATTGTTTTTGAATAAATTTCAATTTTAGAAATATAGAAAAGCTGCATCAATTCATTGGTGCAGCTTTTTTTTATACTTTGATTTAAACGCTTTTCTTCGGAATAGCGAGTATTTCTAACCTCGTATTCTAGATCAATTTTAGAAATTTAAGTGGTAATTATGAACATAAATGGTGTTAATACTATTACATTTATACAAACTGAAACAATGGCCAATCACACCAATTATAGAGACCCATCAACACTGAGATATCATCCTTACAATATTGTCATCTTTTTGGTATTGGCTAGTATCACTGCATTATTTCTGGCTTTCTCGGCTGCTTATATTTATACTCGATTTCAAAATGGCATACCAGCGATTCAACTACCCTATTTATTTTATGTCAATACTTTTATTTTAATTGGATCTGGCTACACACTTTATCGCGCCAAACAATGTTACTTAGAAGATAACACGACTGGATACCAAAATGCATTGTTATATACAATTGTACTAACCTTCATTTTTCTGGTTGCACAAATGTTTGCGTGGGCAGAATTATTTAGCAAACAAATTCCAATTGATTACAGCAATACTGCTGGCTATCTTTATGTTATTTCTGGTTTACATTTCGTGCACGTAATTGCAGGGCTTCCATTTTTGATTTTCTTTTGGGTCGCAGCAAAAAAGAGGATGAAAGAACCGGTTAGTGTCATGGTTTACTTTTCAGATCCTGAAAAGAAAATGAAGTTGAGATTGTTGACAGTTTATTGGCATTTTTTAGATTTACTTTGGATTTATTTGGTGTTGTTTTTTGGAGTGAATTGTTTGATTTGAGGATGAATCAATAGGCGTTAAGTTTCTATTTACAATCTATCTACATTCATTTTCAAAACGATATCTCCATTACCTTCTAAATCCCAATCCAAATGCATCTTGTTAGGTTGAATTGTATTAAACACTATTTTGAAAGTGTCATTATCAACTGCTGCAACTATACCATTTACATTCTCTTGATTGTTTTTAGTATATGGTATTGTAACTGTTGTACTTTTCTCGTGGTCATATAATATGAAGTCACCATTTTCTAAAATTTCAAATTCAAAATATTCCATTCCAAATACATTATAAAGGTCTACAATTGGCCTTTCTGGATCTCCAAGATTTTTAGCTGTTCCGGTTCTATCACAGCGCCAATGGCCGTAGTAGTTTGGATTTTGATTGCATCCGAAAGTTAAGAGGACTATAACTCCTAGGAAAATGTAGTGAAAAAATTTCATGATGTTTTGATAAGTTATTATAGAATTATTTTAAACAACTTTGCCTAAAAATATGATTTGAATCAGGTTTTAAAGTTCAGAAAATACATTTTCTTGCTTACTCAAAAATTCAAATCAATCCGCCACACACCGACAAGAAAACCCCCAAGTTTTCTCAAACTGCTTCCGCCGAAGTGTCTTGTTAGGAGAATAAAGAAAATAAGAATAGGCAAACTGGTTATTCATTTCTGTGCTCGTCCAATAAAATCCCGTTATTGGTCTACCATAATTACCACCGTCTTTTCGAGTACCACCGAGTTTAGCTGCAAAACCATTTTTTGATTGTAATGCTGAATAAGGCTTGTAAATATTACCAATATTTTTAGTGATTTCAAGATCATCGTACCCACCATATTTTTTAGCCAAGTTTTTCCAATCTGCATCTGTCGGTAATCGCCAGCCATCAGGACATACTATTTTTGCATCTTTCCATAGATATAATCGGCCGAACTTTTTACAATTACTTTTGTCATTCCCAAGACACCATGAATTTGGCGTTTTATAATTGAGATTTTCAGTCATCCATTTTTTACCATCTTTTAAGCGTCGCCATTTGTATTTCTGACTTCCTATAGCAACAAATCCTGAAGTTGCATTTCCTGGCGCAGGTAATCCAGGTTTCGGAATCGTAACACCAGCGCCTCCGTTTGAAGTAGTTGGATTGGTAACTACTTCTGGTTCAGTTGAACCTGGTTTTTTACGATCAATGGTCTCCTGCTTCTCAACAGTCCTATTGTTGTCATCAAATATTTTAAATGTATATCTGCCAGGATTAGATCGAAAAGCACCTATTGGATAAGTATAAACACCTGGCTTATTGAAATCTTTACTAGCTTTTTCTTTACCACCTTTCATTACAATTAATTCATAAGGTGGTTGACCACCATCAATCGTTATTATGATGTTATCATCACTCCATTTTGTATTGAGCGACAGGGTGCTATTTGTCATAGTCACTACTGGACTAATTGGAGGTGGTACAGATTTTTTAACAGTTGGAGCCATTGCAACGTTATCACTAGTTTTATCAACAGCAATCGTATCAGAAGGGCTACTTCCGAAATACCAAATTCCAATTGGAATCATCATCAAGAAAGGCAACAGTTTGATAATTGCAGAAGTCAACGGTGTACGTCTAGGTATTGTTTCTGTTGCTATATTTTTAGCTTGCGAAATTAGTTTAGTGGCTACATTAGAAGCAATATTGTTTTTAAGATTGAATACAAATTGACCACCATCATGTCCAGTATCAAAGAAAGGATGGATTTCAGGTTGTTGTTCATGATTGAATCTAACAGTCCTAGTCACTTCATCAGCTAGACGGACAATATTTAATTTCGGTTCTGCAGGATTTGAAAGTTGATCAATGATAGCTTTTGCAAACGGGCTATTTTCATTTTCTATACCATCAGATACGATTCCTTTTCCAGATGCAAATACATATCTAGATTTCTTGGCTTCCCAGGTATCATAAGCACCGGAGATTTGTCGGGTTGCATCTCTTGCCATTAGAGATCCAGAAAAACAACTGTCAGAAATCAATAAAGTGTGTCTGCTTTTTATCGATTTTATATAATCTCTTAAATTCGCATTGGCAACATAAGTCGAAGGTTTTTCATTTTTAGCTTCAATCGGAATCCAATAGCCTCTATTGTTTTCTTCGTTTAAAAATCCATGCCCAGAATAGTAAATCAAGATTTTATCATTTTCTTCTACTTTCAAACTCAGTTGGTCAAGTTCTTCGATAATATTCTCTCGAGTCGCCGCCTCATTTAATAGTAACTTAACATTACTTTGTTCAAACTCGTATTTTGAAATTAAAATGTTAGAAATATCTTGTACATCTTTTACTGCATTTTTTAATGGGATGAAATCTTGATACCGATCAATACCAATTCCTAAAAGATAATTTTTACCTACTTTGGTTTTTGTAGATGTATTTTCATCAGGTTGGATTCCTGAAATATCTCTGTTTATTTCGTCTTGATGCATATTATTTTTATTTAAAGAATTACTTTCATATGGATAATTACATGCAAATCCTCCTTCTTCGATTAAATTTCAAAGAAAAAAAAGGTGTAGGTGTATTTTATTCATCAATTGTAATTGACAAAATCAAAAGCAAGAATAAGGTGTGCGTATTGTTTGAAGATGATCGTTAACCATAATATTTGATTAACATTCCACTATTCTAAAACCAATTTTAGTTTTGGGAATTCTCTAGGTTGAGGTGTAATTGAGTGTTTGTATATAGCTAATATAATATATTATTTTTAATAATACAAGTAATATGAAGAAAATATTTAATATGAATACACCCTGTTATAAATATTCACTTTTTTGTAAGACGACAAATTTTTCATCTAAATATTATAGCTATCTGCTTACTAAGTGGGCTTCGATAATTCAGATATTTTTTCAATAACGATACTTTTTAATATCAATTGAATTGTTGACTTTAAAATAACGTACCGTATAATTTCATATCTGATATTTTTATATTTTGTTACCTAAATATCTCAACAAAATTGAAGGAAACTATGTCGGCAAATAAATTAGCATGTCACAAATACAAATTCCAAAAATCATATACGCTATTTGATTATAAAAAATTCAAAACCAAGTAAACGTCTGAAAACCCTTTATATTATTATCTTTGCGGCAAGCTAAACAACTACCAATTCCAAATGCAATTAACGGAACCAGCAATCACAATTGAGACCGCCAAAAACTTGGGGTTAAATGAAGAAGAGTTTGAAAAAATAGCGACTATTCTAGGTCGTCAACCTAATTTCACAGAACTAAGTATATTTTCTGTGATGTGGTCAGAACACTGTTCTTATAAGAATTCAATTTTACAATTAAAAACACTTCCTAAAAAAGGCGCAAAACTCCTAGTAGAAGCTGGTGAGGAAAATGCTGGGCTGATTGATATTGGAGGTGGATTGGCATGTGCTTTCAAAATTGAGTCGCATAATCATCCTTCCGCACTTGAACCCTATCAAGGAGCTGCAACAGGAGTAGGTGGTATTCATCGGGATATTTTTACGATGGGAGCTCGACCGATTGCAGCACTCAATTCTTTACGTTTTGGAAATATTGATTCCAAACACACCCAACATTTAATGAAAGGTGTAGTGAGTGGAATTGGAGATTATGGAAATTGCTTCGGCGTCCCAACCGTTGGAGGAGAAGTTTATTTTAATGATTGTTACAATCAAAATATATTAGTGAATGCGATGTCTGCTGGGATTGTAAAAGTTGGTGAAACGATGTCGGCTGTTGCAGATGGTCCTGGCAATCCAGTTTTCATTGTCGGGTCGGCAACAGGAAAAGATGGAATTCATGGAGCGACTTTCGCATCTGCAGATTTGAGTGAAGATTCAGCTGAAGATTTACCTGCAGTACAAGTAGGAGATCCTTTTCAAGAAAAACTATTGTTAGAAGCATCTTTGGAAGCGATACAAACAGGAGCAGTTGTAGGGATGCAAGATATGGGGGCAGCTGGGATTACTTGTTCCACTTCTGAAATGAGTGCCAAAAGTAAAACTGGCATGCGAATTCAGTTAGACAAAGTACCTACTCGTCAAGCCAACATGAAACCTTTCGAAATTTTGTTGTCGGAAAGTCAAGAACGCATGTTGATTGTTGGAAAAAAAGGGCAAGAAGCACTACTCTATCAAGTTTTTGACAAATGGGATTTGGAATGTGAATTAATAGGAGAAGTAACTGATACTGGAAGATTACAATTTTTTGAAGGTGCGGAATTGGTCGCAGATGTACCTGCAGAACCACTCGTGCTAGGCGGAGGCGCACCGGTGTATGTACGTGAAACTGCTCGTCCGAAATACATGGATCAAATTGAAGCTTTTAATTCTGCTAATATTTCAATTCCAACAGATCTATTAGAAGTTGCTAAAAAATTAATCACTTCGCCAAATATTGCTTCCAAAAAAATGATTTACGAACAATATGATTCCATGGTTCGTGTCAACTCAATGGGAACCAATAGTCCATCAGATGCCGCATTGGTACGAGTAAAAGGAACCAACAAAGCATTGGCATTGACAACCGATTGTAATTCAGCATATGTTTACGCAGATCCATTTAAAGGGACTATGATTGCGGTTGCTGAAGCTGCTAGAAACATTGTATGTTCTGGTGGAATTCCAACTGCGATTACCAATTGTTTGAATTTTGGAAATCCGTACAATCCGGAAGCGTACTATCAATTTACAGAAGCAATCAAAGGGATGGGCGCTGCTTGCAGAAAATTTGAAACACCGGTTACAGGTGGCAATGTTAGTTTTTATAATCAATCAACTATTGATGGTCAAACCGTACCAGTCTACCCAACTCCTACTATTGGTATGCTGGGTTTGCTAGAAAATGTTTCTAATCAAATGACGTTAGATTTTAAAGCAGCTGGACATGTCATTTATCAGATTGGCAAATCTAAAGAGGACATTAACAGTAGTGAATATTTGAGACTGATTCATGATGAGCATCACTCACCTTGTCCGTATTTTGACATTGAAGAAGAATTTGCAATGCAACAAATAGCGACACAATTAATTGCCAAAAAAATAGTTAAATCTGCACATGACATTTCCGAAGGCGGTTTATTTACTTGCTTGATTGAAAGCGCAATGTTTAATAACTTAGGGTTTGAAATTCAAACTGATAGTAGTATCAGAAAGGATGCATCCTTGTTTGGAGAATGTCAAAGTCGGATTGTGACATCAATAGCTGCTGAAAATGAACAAGAATTCCTTAAATTTGTTGAAAATTCTGGTGTTCCCGTTTTCAAATTGGGTGTTGTCACCGAAGGAAGTATACAGATAGATCAAGAAAATTTTGGAAATATTCAAGATTGGAAGGAAATGTATGATACCGCAATTGAAAAAAGAATACAATAGATAATTCCTAAAATTTTTAATATGAAAAATTTATTTACGTTTTTAGTTTTTATATCATTAGCCATATTCACAGTTAGCTGTGGAGGTGATGCAAATGGTGGTAGCACAGCTGCTAGTAAACCAGGTGTAAGTGGTACGATTGCCAATGCATCCAACATGCAAGTTTTCTTTGATAAAACATCTCTGAAAAATGCCAATCAAGTATTAGGTAAAACAGATGTTGATGCTAATGGAAATTTCCACATTCCAATTGAAGGAAATTTGGAACCAGGTATTTATAGATTGAGAATTGGTGCAAAGAATATTGCTTTTCCACTAAATGGTACCGAAAAAGGAATAGAAATAAACACGGATTTGAATACCATCACTAAATTTGATGCGGAGATAAAAGGATCTGCAGATGCTAGTGAATTTGTTTCTATCATGAGTGAATTCGTTGGAAGTAAAGATATGGCAAGTGCTACCAATAAAATCAAAAACTCAAGCAATATTATGGCTGCGTCAGTTTTAGCTTCTACGCTTTTGAGATCGGATCAAAGCCATGTTGCTATTCATGAAGGGCTTGCAAAAAAATTGGAATCAAAATTTCCAGGTGCTGCGTTCACCAGTGAGTACAAAGCTTTTTCTGCTCAAATGGCTGGTCAAATTGCACAAAGAGCTGCAAAAGAAAAAATCAAAATCGGTCAACCTGCTCCAGACATTAAATTACCTTCTCCCACTGGAAAAGAGTATGCGTTGTCAGACTTGAAAGGAAAAATCGTCTTGATTGATTTCTGGGCAAGTTGGTGTGGACCTTGTCGTAGAGCCAATCCTCATGTCGTTGAAACTTACAAGAAATATAAAGATCAAGGATTCACAGTTTTTAGTGTTTCTTTAGATGGTATGGATTCTCGTACTAAAGCTCGTTTTAAAACACCTGAGCAAATTGATCAACAAATGAGCAATCAGAAAAAGAGATGGACAGATGCAATCGCAAAGGATAATTTAATTTGGAATTATCATGTTAGTGATTTAAAGAAGTGGGAATCGGGAGCTGCTCGTGAATACGGTGTTTCAAGTATTCCAAAAACATTCTTAATTGACCGTGAAGGTAAAATCGCAGCGGTTAATCCAAGAAATGATTTAGAACAACAATTGAAGAAGTTGTTGTAAGAAATTCCTTACAACTTGGTTATTAGAAACAACCTGGCGGATCTTCTTAATCTGTCAGGTTGTTTTTTTTATAGCACATTTAAAGATCATCAAGAACCTCATTATTTAATGACCAAAGCCTCCAAGCCACTTTTTACAACTTCTTTTACATTACTTTGTATTAGTCATATTCTTTTTTCAGGAAGCTTCAATATGATGGTTCCAGAACTGCCAGCTTTTTTGACAAAATTGGGAGGAGAAGATTACAAAGGGTTGATCATAGCATTGTTCACTTTGTCTGCTGGATTGTCTAGACCTTTTAGTGGAAAATTGACAGACACGATAGGACGAGTTCCTGTGATGATAATTGGAACGATGGTTTGTGTTGTATGTAGCTTGTTATATCCTATTTTAATGACGGTTTCTGGATTTTTGTTTCTGCGATTTTTGCATGGATTTTCTACCGGTTTCAAACCTACTGCATCAACTGCCTATGCCGCTGATATATTACCAATGCACCGAAGAGGAGAAGGGATGGGATATTTAGGTGTTAGTATGAATTTAGGTGCTTCCATGTTTCCTCCAATAGGAAGTTATTTAGCTGGTATTTATTCTTTGGATATTGTATTTTACATCTCTTCCGCACTGGCATTCATTTCTATTGTTATATTATTGGGTTTAAAAGAAACTTTAGAAAATCCACAAAAGTTTAAACCCGCACTTTTAAAAATTGGCCCTAAAGAAGTCATTGAAAAAACTGCAATGCCAGTTGCAATTGTAACGCTATTTACCTACTTGAGTTATGGTGTTTTGTTGACTATTTCTCCTGATCAATCTGATTATTTAGGATTGGAAAATAAAGGAATGTTATTTACAAGTTTAACTGTGTTTTCAGTGTTATCAAGATTAGTTGCAGGAAAAGTTTCTGATAAATATGGAAGAATTATCGTCATCAAATATGCCATCATTTTATTATCCGCATCCCTCGTTTTGATGGGATTAGCTAACAGTCCGTTGACATTAATGATTGCTGCGGGATGTGTCGGTTTTTCAGCAGGAATTGCCTCCCCTGCTGTATTCGCTTGGGTGATAGATGTAAGCCCTGAAGAAAAAAGAGGAAGAGCAATGGCGACCGTTTATATTGCTTTAGAAATCGGAATTGGAATGGGTGCTATTTTGTCGGCTTGGTTTTATGCCAATAATCATGAGAATTTTCCAATGGCTTATTTTATATCTGCCGGGTTTACTCTTTTGGCGTGGGTTTATTTGCAATTTTTTTATACAAAAAAATTGCAAAACGGTTGACGGATGACGGTTAACGGTTGACGGGTTTGATGCGGGCACGACGTAAGAGCACGTCAGACTGTGCGAAAACGAAATTGAACCGCAAAATATCGAACAAGCCTGCCTGACTGCCGTCAAAGCAGACAGGGAACCGCAGAATGTAGAAGTTGAGTACGCGAGTATACACGTATATTAACGAATTTCATGCTTAA
>CALDGQ010000049.1 GCA_937941765.1 uncultured Saprospiraceae bacterium | reverse complement strand
GTTACAACTCCATTGCAATTATCAGTTGCTCCAGTAACTTCATTTATATCTGCTGTTGAAATATCTGCATAACATGTGAATGGTCCGATTGCTGGTAAAGGATCTGCAGTTGGTGCAACATCATCTAATATTGTAATCGTTTGAGTGATGGTTGAAGTATTAGAACATCCATCTTCTAATTGATACGTTCTAGTAACACTTCCACAACATCCGGGATTTGTTGAATCTGAAATGAAAGAAACAGTTACAACACCATTACAATTATCAGTTGCTCCACTTACATCATTTATATCTGCTGCTGGAATATCTGCGTAACATGCAAACGGCCCTATTGCTGGTAAAGGATCTGCCGTTGGCGCAACATCATCTAATATTGTAATCGTTTGAGTGATGGTTGAAGTATTAGAACATCCATCTTCTAATTGATAGGTTCTAGTAACGCTTCCACTACATCCGGGATCTGTTGAATCGGAAACGAAACTTACCGTTACCACTCCATTACAATTATCAGTTGCTCCAGTTACTTCATTTATATCTGCTGCCGGAATATCTGCGTAACATGCGAATGGTCCGAGTGCTGGCATTACATCTGCAGTTGGTGCAACATCATCTAGAATTGTAATCGTTTGAGTGATGGTTGAAGTATTAGAACATCCATCTTCTAATTGATACGTTCTAGTAACACTTCCACTACATCCGGGATCTGCTGAATCGGAAATAAAACTTATCGTTACAACTCCATTGCAATTATCAGTTGCTCCAGTAACTTCATTTATATCTGCTGCCGGAATATCTGCATAACATGCGAATGGTCCGAGTGCGGGTAAAGGATCTGCCGTTGGGGCAACATCATCTAGAATTGTAATCGTTTGAGTAATGGTTGAAGTGTTAGTACATCCATCTTCTAATTGATACGTTCTAGTAACACTTCCACTACATCCTGGATCTGCTGAATCGGAAATAAAACTTATCGTTACAACTCCATTGCAATTATCAGTTGCTCCAGTTACTTCATTTATATTAGCAGTTGGAATATCTGCGTAACATGCGAATGGTCCGAGTGCTGGTAAAAGATCTGCAGTCGGACGACTATTATCGTTAATTGAAATGGATTGTGTTATATTCGAAGTATTTCCGCAATCATCTTCTAGTTGATAGGTTCGAGTCACAATACCACTACAACCAGGGTCTGCTGAATCTGAAATAAAACTAACGGTAACAGCAGCACCACAATTATCAACTTCTCCAGTCACCTCATTTATATCAGCTGCTGGAATATCTGCATAACATGCAAATGGTCCAATAGCTGGCATAACATCCGCTATTGGAGAGATATTGTCATTGATGGGAATTAATTGAATTAAATCTTCGTAATTATTACATTGATCGGTAATTCTATAAATTCTCGTAACATTCCAATTACAACCCGGGTCAGGAGAGTCGGAAATATGTGAAACTGTTACAATGCCGCCACAATTATCCGATTCACCAGTAACTATACTGATATCAGCTGCTGGAATATCCGCGTAACATGCAAATGGTCCGATATTAGGAATTGGATCTGCCGTGGGACGAATATTATCATTAATTGAAATGGATTGTGTTACATTCGAAGTATTTCCACAGTCATCTTCTAATTGATAGGTTCTTGTAACAACACCACTACATCCAGGGTCTGCTGAATCTGAAATAAAACTAACGGTAACAGCAGCACCGCAATTATCAACTTCTCCAGTCACCTCATTTATATCAGCTGCTGGAATATCTGCATAGCAAGCGAAAGGTCCAATAGTTGGCATAACATCCGCTGTAGGAGAGATATTGTCATTGATGGGAATTAATTGAATTAAATCTTCGTAATTATTACATTGATCGGTAATTCTATAAATCCTCGTAACATTCCAATTACAACCTGGGTCAGGAGAGTCGGAAATATGTGAAACCGTTACAATACCGCCACAATTATCCGATTCACCAGTAACTATACTGATATCAGCTGCTGGAATATCCGCGTAACATGCGAATGGTCCGATATTAGGAATTGGATCTGCCGTCGGACGAATATTATCATTAATTGAAATGGATTGCGTTACATTCGATGTATTTCCGCAATCATCTTCTAGTTGATAGGTTCTTGTAACAATACCACTACATCCAGGGTCTGCTGAATCTGAAATAAAACTAACGGTAACAGCAGCACCACAATTATCAACTTCTCCAGTCACCTCATTTATATCAACTGCTAGAATATCTGCATAGCAAGCAAATGGTCCAATAGCTGGTAATGGATTGGCGGTCGGTGCAATATCGTCCTTGATTGCTGCAGTCTGGGTTATCAGTGAAGTATTCCCGCTTACATCTGCTAGTTGATAAGTTCTTGTAACAATACCACTACAACCTGGATCCGGTGTGTCTGAAATAAAAGATACGGTAACCATTCCAAGGCAATTATCAACTTCTCCAGTTATATCATTGATATTAGGAGCTGGCATATCTGCATAACATTTATAATTACCTAATAATGGCAAGGCATTAGCGGTAGGTGCTTGATCGTCTTCCACAACGTTTACAACATGCGTTTCAGCTTCACCATAAATAAAATTAGATGGATTACATGGATCATCTGGTGCAATATTATATTGTAAAACAATTCTAATGTTGTAATTTCCTGTAGAAGTGCCTGTTGGAATTGGTATGCTAGATGAGATACTGCAATTCGTAGCTGGACCCGCTATTGTACAAGATCCAAAATTTACCATTGTTTCAAATACATCATCTTGATCAAAATCGATCCAACCTACAACGTATTCAACATCATTTGCGAAAGTTCCATCTATATTTATCGTAATATCTGCATCGTTACCACATGTTGATGTTGTAATCGCAACATTTTCAATTGTTTCGTAAACATTTGCATTGGATTGTACTGGTTCTGGACAAACTGAAAGGATCGAAAGCATGTGATCATTATCTCCTAATAGTATCGTAGGTTCATCACAAGTGTAATTTGCAACGGCTAAAAAATCTACATGATACTCCACTCCTCCTCTGATTGCAACAATGTCAAATGAATTAAAAGTTAAATCAGTTTTAACGGTACTCCCAATCAAAGCTCTATTATCATCAAAAATAGACGATGATAAATTGTTAGAATTATCGCTACATCTATTTAATTCAGTTCGATACCAAATATTTTCTGGTTGATTTATTGTCACCTGATTTGCAGTTCCTCCTGTTCCACCTGTTCTTCTCTCAGTTCCAAAACTACTTGATCCTTGTGTCTCTGCCTGACGTCTTATACCATATCCATTAAAAGTAGCGCTTTCAAGACCATAACGATTCCATGCACAACCAGCAATCGTATCAGTAGGTCGTATTTCTCTTGT
This sequence comes from uncultured Saprospiraceae bacterium, assembly GCA_937941765.1. Classification (GTDB taxonomy): domain Bacteria; phylum Bacteroidota; class Bacteroidia; order Chitinophagales; family Saprospiraceae; genus CALDGQ01. Next base: position 92,719 of record CALDGQ010000049.1, on the reverse strand, counting down.
TATTAACTTAAAATCACTAATGTTTGTTCCCAAATTTTTCCAACCACCATCAGGATCACACGGTCCATGTTTTTTTAGCGTTTTTATTCTTTGAGAAAGATAGGTAGTAGAATCTAATTCAAGAGAACCATTTGTATAATCAGTCCAACCGGATGCAGAATTTAAATCATCAAAAAAGATGAATGTATTTTCAGGATTACTTTTAAGCGGAGCTGCAATGTTATCAAAATATAAGAATATTTCTTTATTTGCGTTTGCTCCTATTTTCGGAATTTTCACCCAAAAAGTTGCAGTAGTCCCAAATTTTCCTTCCAACCAAAAATCTAATAGCGTTACACCATCATCATCTGTGAATCTTATATCGGTAAAGTTACCACTCATACCTGGTTCATTTGGGACATCAATTCTAACTTGATAATCAATCAAGGTTTGACCAGAATTTTCTTGAATAAAGACAGATTTCCTATTACCCCAAGGGTCAAGCCATAAAGCTGACGAACCAATAGATAAATGTTCTATCTGAACCAATTCTTCTTCTAAATTTACGCTTTTAGAAAGTTTGAAGAATAGATTAAAATTTGAGAATAAAACCAGAAATATTATTGAGAAAAAGTATCTCATAGTGCTACCTGTATTTCTTTAATAATTGTGCTTTATTAAAATAATATTGGTTATAAGTTTATGATTCATAGAAAATATCCAAGAATTGTACCGTGGACCATTTATAAAATCAAATAGAATTTATACATGTAACAAGCAATGATGTGGAAGATTACGAATAATCGCAATTATTGATATTGAGTAGTTTATAGGAAGAGATAAAGAAGAGTGGCAATCCACTAACAGTAAGTGAAAAATCTATTCAGGTTTTATACAATATGAATTCAACCAACTTGGGTTTTTTATAAACCTGTGACAGATTAAAGGAGGCTTAACGGAGCAATTGTCGTTCTATATTTACAAAGTTATGATGGCAGCTCCTATCCCGGCAGCTATCGCAACTAATTTTTTAATAGGAATTTTATGTTGATGTGTATTGTCCTGTTCAAATAAAATAGTGGTTGCAATATGTAAAAATGACCCGACAACAATAGCTGTAAGAATGTTCATTATTTTGGGATTAATATTTCCATTTTGAAAAAATTGAGCCGTTATTGCACCAAGTGGAGACATACTTGCAAATATCAATAAACACCCGATAATTACGACTCTACTAAATCCGGAAAGCATTAGTAGTAATCCAAGTGCAAATGCAGCTGGAATCTTATGCATGATAATTCCATACAATAAAAAATTACCTCCAGATCCATGATCGTGACTATGAGAATGAACATGCATGTGCAAATCTTCATACCCAGAAAGCGGCAATCCTTCCATGAATGCATGAATACACAACCCAAGCATTACTTGGATGGCGAAATTTCCTTTTCCATGTTCATGAACGTGAATATGGCCATGTTCAATTCCAGATGAAAGTTGTTCCAACAATAATTGCACGAAAAAACCGAATAAAACCCAAAGACCTATCGTATGGGAATGATCTGCAAATACCGTAGGCATTAAATGTAAAACACTAATTCCCATAATATAAGCTCCAGTAAATGCGAGCACAATTTGAAGGATTTCCTTGTTGTTCTTTTTTAAAAATAATGCTGCACCACCACCTAATAGCACTGATAAAAATAATATTGCGTATTCCCAAACTTCCATTTATGCGACTTCTGTAAAATATTGAGGTAATTGATTAAATCGGGTCATTTGATAAAATTTGGTAGTCAAATATCCAAGTAAAATTCCTACTAGAGAACCAGCAAGAATGTCTAAAGGATAATGGACACCAACATAAATTTGTCCAAAAGCAATAGATGCAGCCCAAATGAAAAGCGGCACTTTTATCCATCTAAAAAATGGTCCTAAAATCATTGATAAAAAAGTTGCTAATGCAAAATGATTGGTCGCATGTGAGGATGTAAAACTATAACCACCACCACAATGCACACGTAATTCCATATTATTAGCCACGTGTTCTGTATTACAAGGTCGATCTCGTTTGATTGATTTTTTTATAACATTGCTACTTACAAAATCTGAAACACCAATTGTCAAAAAAACACCCATCAAAACAAATAACCCAGCCTTCTTGAAATTAATTATCAAAAAGGAAATGATAAAAATATAAAGTGGAACCCAAAGAAATTTACTTCTCCAATACGGCATAATTGTATCAAAGAAAGCATTGCTCCACCCACTATTAATTAGATGAAATAATTGTTCGTCAAATTGGATCAATTCACTCATTTGGAACCGACGATTATTAAACGATTTGAAGAACTAGGTTTGAACTTATTCATCTGATAATCACCATATACGGCGTCAATTTGTAACCCTGCTTTTTTAAATAATTTTTTAAAATCCTTTTTTTGAAAAGCACTTACCTTTTCTTGAAATTTATATTTCTTGTCTTTGACTTTGAAGGAGATATTTTTGATAATAAAACCATCTTCTACTTTTCGAGTCAAATTAAATTTAATATCTTTTACTGTTTTGATTTCGCGTGCCTTTAAATCTGCAATCACTTTCTTTGCATTGAAGTAATCTAACACAAAGATTCCTTTTTTGTTGAGTCCAAGTGAGACATTCTTTAACGCATCAACATTGTCTTTCTCCGTTTCGAAATAACCAAAACTAGTGAACATATTGAATATGTAATTAAAATAGTTGGATCGAAATGGATGTCTCATGTCATGAGAAAAAAATGTCAAATTATCCTGCTCATATTTTCTTGCACTTTTTATACTTTTTTTAGAAAGGTCAAGACCTGTTACGTCATATCCAAGTCCAGCCAGATATCTCGAGTGCCTTCCTTTGCCACAAGCCAAGTCCAAAATTCTACTTTCCTTTTTTGGTTTTAGCGTTTCGACTAAATTGTCGATAAATTCCTCGGCTTCTTTTGTATCTCGATTTTGATAAAGTACATGATAATATTTGGAATCAAACCATTCTCCAAACCATTCTTTTTTCGCCATAATTTTTTCTTGTAATTATTGTGCGCAAATATAGTGATATATCTTTTTGTTGTTACATTCGTCTTTTCAAATATTGAGGGAACTTATTATATTACATAAAAGGTTTATATTTGTATATTACATACTTAACCTATAAAACTCCACAAATTGACACTAATTAAATCTATCTCAGGCATCAGAGGAACTATTGGCGGAACAAAGGGAACCAATTTAACACCTATTGATATTGTAGAATGTACTGCTGGCTATGGTAAGTGGATTCAGAAATCATCAGAAAGTGCTAAGATTGTCATTGGACGAGATGCCCGTATTTCTGGTGAGATCGTCAATAATTTGGTCGTAAGCACTTTGCGTTCAATGGGAATTGACATTATTGATCTTGGTCTGTCAACAACACCAACAGTTGAAATGGCAGTGACGATGGAAGGTGCAAGTGGAGGTATTATTTTGACTGCGAGTCACAATCCTAAAGAATGGAATGCACTCAAACTCTTGAATGCAAGTGGTGAATTTATTTCTGCTCAAGATGGGAATGAAATAATAGAGATTATCAATGAAGCTGAAATAGAGTTTGCTAAAGTTGATAAATTAGGGAGTTACACGGTAATTGATGACTATATCGAACGCCATTGCGACAAAGTATTGGATTTAGAATTGGTAGATGTGGATGCTATCAAAGCGAGAAAATTTAAAATTACGGTTGATCCAGTAAATTCGACTGGAACGCTTGCTGTGCCTGCATTGTTAGAAAAATTGGGTTGTGATGTTAAACTAATTAACGGAGATGTGTCGGGAGAATTTGCCCATAACCCAGAACCACTTCCTGCTCATCTTAGACAATTAAGTACTGCAGTACTTGCCAATAAATCTGACTTGGGAATTGCTGTTGATCCAGATGTTGATCGATTAGCATTAGTATGTGATGATGGTGAGATGTTTGGTGAAGAATACACTTTAGTTGCTGTTGCTGATTATGTTTTGCAAAATAAAGTCGGTAACACCGTTTCCAATCTTTCTTCAAGTAGAGCTTTAAGTGATGTAACCACTAAACGAGGTGGTCAATATTTCGCATCTGCTGTCGGTGAAGTAAATGTAGTCAATATGATGAAAGCTCAAAATGCAGTAATTGGTGGTGAAGGAAATGGAGGTATTATCTATCCTGAATTGCATTATGGTAGAGATGCTTTAGTTGGAATTGCACTTTTGCTCAGTTATTTAGCTAAATATGGAAAGTCGATTTCGTTGCTAAAACAAACATATCCGAAGTACACGATTGTCAAAAATAAAATTCCATTATCAGCTGATTTAGATGTCGACAATTTATTAGTAAAGCTCAAGGAAAAATATAGTAATGAGCGAATTAATACCATAGATGGGTTAAAAATTGACTTCGAAGATAACTGGATACATTTGAGAAAATCTAATACCGAACCAATTTTGAGAGTTTATGCTGAAAGTTCTTCTCCAAGAATTGCAGAAAATCTTATTAGTAAGATAATGAGTGACATAAAAGACTTGCAAAACTCTGTTTCAGTTTAATATTTTGACGTATCTTTAAATCGATTCTTAAACTAAACATTTGATAGAATTGATATGAGAGTTTATTTCGACAATGCAGCTACTACTCCGCTTTGTGAAGAAGCAATAGAAGCAATGACTAAATTGATGCGGGACCATCCAGGAAACCCATCTTCCATTCATGCAGACGGACGAAAAGTCCGCTCCGCAATCGAACAAGCCAGAAAGACAATTGCCAATTTAATCGGTGCATCTATCGGTGAAATATTTTTCACTTCTGGAGGTACAGAAGCCAATAATATGGCATTAAATTGTTCTGTACGTGATTTGAATGTTACAAGAATTATCACTTCCCCGATCGAACATCATTGTATTCTTCATTGCACAGATAAATTGGAAGAACAAGGTGTCGAAATCGTTATGGTCAATCTCGACAAAAAAGGCCATTTTGATCTAGATCATCTTGAATTATTATTGTCGGACAAAAATAAAAAGACACTTGTTTCATTGATGCACGCTAATAATGAAATTGGGACTTTATCTGATATGTCTCGAATTTCTCAGTTGTGTGAAATGTATGCTGCTTATTATCACTCTGACACCGTACAAACCGTCGGTCACTTCCCAATTGATGTTTCCAAAACTAAAATAAGTTTCTTATCCGGAGGTGCACACAAATTTCATGGCCCCAAAGGTGTAGGGTTTGTTTACATCAATGGTGATAACATGGTGAAGCCGATGATTCATGGCGGTGGACAAGAAAGAAATATGCGTGCTGGAACTGAAAATATTTATGGAATTGCGGGTATGGCAAAAGCATTGGAGTTGGCATGTGAAGAAATGGAACAACGTCACCAACACATTGCAGGCATCCGGGAATATCTTAAAAATGCCTTGACTGAAAATTTTGAAGACATTCAATTCAATGGTGATGCAGATGGCGAACATCTTTATCATGTTTTAAGTGTCTCATTCCCTCCTTCTCCGAAATCAGATATGCTTTTACTGAATTTGGATATTCACGGTATCAGTTGTTCTGGAGGTAGTGCTTGTAGTTCTGGTGCCGAAGCAGGCTCTCATGTTCAGACAGCTTTGGGAACTGATCCGAAAAGAAAGAATATTCGATTTTCTTTTTCTCATACTAACACCAAAGAAGAAGTAGATTATTTGATGGAAAAATTGGCAACCATTATTCCTGTTCGAGTGAAAGTAGTTTAATTCTATTGTATTGTATTAAGTGTACTTGAAAATTTAATCGCCTCTGATTGAATTTTCAAGTACAAAATTGTTTTGTTATATTAGCTATAATAAAACAAATCCTAAAATGCGTATTACCCAACTCTTTTTATTCCTTTTGTTTTTCTTACAAAATGTCAACGCTCAAGGACCTATAAGTTTTACAGAACCTCAAGTTGGACAACAGAATTGTTACTTACATTTTCATGGATCTGATTATTGTAATCAAAATGAGTTTGAAACTATTACCTATTTCAATGATACTTTAATATTGACTATTGACAGCGTGCTGGCTTCTGGTGATTTTATTGTTAGCGAAAAACTTTCAGATGGCTCGGATGGTACTATTTGGAGTTTAACTACTGCAATCGAACCAGTTTCGCATACTTTTCAATTCGAAAATGATTCCTTAACTATAATTTCTAATCCAAATACTTCTTCCTTGTGGAGCTGGCTTGGATCAGAAGGCCAACAGTCAATTGACCTCAATGAAACTACAGAAAATCAAACATTTATAAAAGGTTGGAAAACGGGTTTAAGTTGTAGTCCCACTATGTTTGGTTTTGCGATAGAGCAAAATATCCTTGGAAAAATTTATGACCATCTCAATATTAATATCAATGATTCGGCATTTGATGTGGACGGTGAAGGCTATACTTTTATTTATAATTTAGAAGAAGGTATCGTTGCTTATTATAGTTCTTATCCCTGGACATTGAATGGTATTGGATGGCATTTGATTCCGGAATGTACTGGATGCTCCAGTTCCAATATTGATCTGGGTGAAGACATTGTTTTAGGTCCTTCCGAAAGTTATGAATTACATGTTGACGGAAATTTTGAAACCTATCAATGGGCGCATGGAAGTACTTTGCCGACACATTTGCTATCTGGTGCTAACGGACTTCCGGGTATTTATGATTTTCAATTGACGGTAACTGATGCTGGCGGTTGTTCTTGGACAGACTCTGTCAATGTAGAAATATTGTTGGTCGATGATGTAAATGAAATTGAAGATGATAAAAAGATTGAAATTTACCCAACACTTCTTCATTCAAATTCGCCATTATTTATTTATCCCTCTGGAAATTCTATAGATCACCTTGAAATCAATGTTTATAATCAACTTGGAAAATTAGTGTTTCAAACCACTTTGGGTGAATCAAAACAATATATTGACGAATTATCACTTGGTTCAGGAATTTATTTTATTCAATGTAAACAAGCGTCCTATTTCTATCCTGCTCAAAAAATAATAGTGCATTAATGATTTTCAATTCTATTCAAAATAGGTGCACCATGTATTTTCCCATTTTCAAAAACTAAGTAATGAACTTTTGTGCCAATTTTTAAGTCAACATCGCCATCGAAATACAACTCATTAAAAGGAATAGGCCAACAATAATTTTGCAATTGCTTATTTATCAATAGCAAGATTCCATTCGGACGCAATTCAATAAACCCAAATTGAGTGTCTGCAACTTTAGTACTGTATTCTTGTAACTCGGAGCTGAACTCAATAATATTCATTCGTTTTGAGCCAATTCCACCCATTTTTAAGCGCTGCAAAAATGGGTATGGTTTTCCTACTGCTTTGTTTATTAAAAAAGTTGTTTTTGGATTGGTATAAGTTGTATTGTAAATCAAGCATCAGTATTTTGAATGATAAATATCGTTTATAATGTAATCAAATATGGATAAAATAGTTGTCAATTCACTTAATAGAATTCGATATAAATTGATTTTATTAATTGACGAAATGCGATATCATTACTGATTTCAAATACAAAAGTGAAATTGTTATTTATTCCATATCTTCGTGGCGGTCATAGACTTGTGAATGCGGAATTTAATCCCCACAATTAATTAAATAAAGAAGCAGAAATTGGCAGGAAATACATTTGGAACACTATTCAAGATCACCACTTTCGGTGAATCACATGGGAAAGCAATTGGCGTAATCATTGACGGTTGTCCAGCGGGATTGAAAATTGACGAACGATTTATTCAATCCGAATTAGATCGTAGAAAACCAGGACAGTCCGCTATCGTCACCCAACGTAAAGAAGGAGACAAAGCTGAAATTTTATCAGGTGTTTTTGAAGGTACAACAACAGGTACACCGATTATGATGCTCATCCAAAATCAAGATGCGCGCTCCAAAGATTATTCTCACATTGCAACGAAATATCGACCTTCACATGCGGATTTTACCTATCAAGAAAAATATGGAAACCGAGATTATCGAGGTGGTGGAAGATCCTCTGCACGCGAAACTGCAGCCAGAGTTGCAGCAGGTGCAATTGCAAAACTATTGTTAGTTCATCATGGTGTATATGTGGATGCGTATGTAAGCCAAGTGGGTGAATTGTCTATGCCTCCCCTACCTCATGATATTGAAATTGACAACATCGAAAAAACAATGGTCCGTTGCCCAGATTTGGAATTGGCGGAAAAGATGATCACCCATATTAAGGAAATTAAAAAACAAGGAGACACAATAGGTGGTGCCGTATGTGCAATCATTCAAGGTTGTCCGATTGGATTGGGAGAACCTGTTTTTGACAAACTACATGCAGCATTAGGAAAAGCAATGTTATCAATCAATGCTTGTAAAGGATTTGAGTATGGAAGTGGTTTCAGTGGCATTACCATGAGAGGTTCAGAACACAATGATCGTTTCTTTAAAGCAGGTGATGAAATAAAAACAACCACCAATCATTCTGGTGGAATACAAGGAGGTATTTCCAACGGTATGCCAATCTATTTTAGATGCGCATTTAAACCAGTTGCTACTATTATCTCAGATCAAACTTCTGTCGATGAAGATGGAAATGAAGTGACTGTAAAAGGAAAAGGAAGACATGATCCTTGCGTGGTTCCTCGTGCAGTTCCTATTGTTGAAGCGATGGCAGCTTTGGTTGTAGCGGATTTTTTATTATTGAATAAGGTGACTCGGGTTTAACCCAATCCTGAATATTTGTGCCAAATATTCTTCCTTTCCCTTTAAAAAAGGAAAATATCCGAACGCGAGCCAAACGCGAGGAGTATGCGTCAGCCTGTGCGAAAATTCCCAAAAGCAAAGAGGTTAGAAACCTTTTGCTCGAATACCGTGTGTGTTACGAGATGAAGGTTTCTAACCTCTCATCTCGAACGAGTATTTTCGCACAGTCTGGCATTTACACGAAACAAGTTCAATTTTAAATAAAAAAAACACGCTGTTAAACAATGGGGCACATCACCTATAAAAATATTTGGTATCCAATGTTGTTAGTTTTGTCACTTGGTGCTGGACTTATTCGAACATCTATAAACCTAATTAATGAATTGTCCATTTTCCATATTTTATTAGTTGTATTGTGTGTTTGGGTAATTATTGTTTTATTATCTTTTGATGCCAATCGAGCAAGAATTCATGTAAAAGTATATGCAGTAGTTATAACGCTAGCTGGCGTAGTTGGTCTATTGAGTACGTTGCTATTGTATACAATGGGCAGTGAAGATACCGGAAGACAAATGAAGCTGTTTAATTTTATAACCAGTTTTATTATTGGCTTTGTACTCCTTTACTTTTGGAAATCGTCTGTACAATATGAGCAAGCTGAAGATTAAATCCCGACCGCGAACCATCCTTTCGAAATTTGTGTTAGCACACGAAACAACTTTCTATTTTTAATTTTTCATTTTAAATTTTACATTAGATGTGCGCTTAACATCTGATTAACAATAAAAAATTGTACGACTGAAAATTTCGATTTAGTTTTGAGTAAACCTTGAAACTATGCAGCGAAAGCTTAATTACCTATTCATTTTACTGCTTTGTTTTTCGTGCAAGTCTAAGCCGATTGATTTGGGTATGGCGACACCATATTTTCCATCTGCTGAACTATTACAAGAAGGGTTTGTCTATAAATATTATGCGCATCGAGTTCCCAAAAATAAAAATAGTGATCCTGCTACAGATATTCGTTATCGAAAATTTCAAACAATCTATCCGGACATATTGGAAATAAGTGTTTATGACGCTGCCTACGAATTGCGCTGGTATTACAAATATCAAGTTAGTCAAAATAAGTTTAGAATTATGGATAGTTACGCCAAACTAAAAGGTGATACCATTTATCCAAAATGTCGAAAAAATGTTGAATTCGATTGGGCAAATCAAGCTGCTATTTCTGACTGTGATATCAATTATTCTAACAATGCAACTTCAAACCTCGTTTCTTTTCAAACAGGTATAAAAGATACGATTCTGAATGAGAATTTATGCAAATTTATCTCAAAAAAAGATTCTACCAGTTATGTTTCGAACAGAGGTGACACTTCGGAGATTGTCAGAAATTATGTAGAAATTTTCGAAACAGGAAAAGGTTATATAGGTCAAATTTCTGATAGTGAAAGATATACGACCACTTACGAGCTTGTTGAAAAAATGTCACTTCCTGAATTTCGCCGCCGATCAAAACACAATTTGAAAAGGATTGCATATATCGATCCTGCCAAAACTTTAGATGATCATTCTGATTTTAAATTGTGTAACAATGAACAAAGCATTACAGATTACAACTCATGTAAAGAACGGGCACAATTGAAAGGTGGAAAAGGCAGTTGGTGGAGAATCTTGCGAAAAAAACTCAATCCAAAAAAACTCAAAAATGAATCAGGATATCTTACTTATCGATTCGTTATTAATTGTGAAGGAGCATCCGGACGATTTGTGGTAGAAAGTGCTGATTTAGATTTCAATAGAAAAGAATTTGATACAGAAACAGTCGAACATTTATATGATATCGTATCAAAAGAAAGAGATTGGGAACATTGTCATGGAAATTATTACAATTTAGATGCTTACGCATATATTACTTTTAAATTGAAAAATGGAGAAATTATTGAGCTTTTGCCATAAGGTTTTATACATCTATTTTACAATTACGATGTTAGGTTGTCAAGACTATTCTTCAACACCTTTAAAAGAATTTTCTGCCGAAGAAAAAGAAAAACTAGTCGAGCAGTTATTAAATGGAGCTGGATTTACATTCTATTATCAAGGAAGTGTAGGTGAACAACTATTGATTAGAGAAGCAGAAAAGTATAACAATCAACACGCTTCCATTTATCGAGAACGTGGAATTCCACAAATGACGAGAGGAATGGCTGCTGACTTTTATTCCAATTTTCAAAAGATGGTTGAGCTCGATTCAGTTGAATGGCAAGGCTATCGAGGCTATTATTATATGTATGTATATCGGGATTATGAAAGAGCCATTGCAGACCTAGATATGGTTGATGCACGTACACCTAATTTTGTAGACTATCCGCAAACTATTAGTGTAGATTATATGCGAGGTATTTGTTATGAACGATTAAATTGTCCTGAACAAGCTTTGGAATACTTAGACAAACATATTGCAAATGAGACGAAATCGGTAGGTGAAAACTACATTCATACCGTTGCTTTTATCGCAAAAGGACAAGCTCATGAACAATTGAATCAGTTTCATGAAGCAAAATTAATTTATGAAAAAGCAATCGCTTTGCATCCGAAAAATGCAGATTTGAAATATTATTATGGAAAATTGCTTTTGAAATTGAGAGACAAAAGTGGAGCTGCTGATGTTTTAGCGGAATGTCGCGATCAATTCAGTAAAGAGGAATTTAACAACAGACGATATGTTGAAGAGTTTTATCAAATCTATGCACAGGATATTGAAGAGGCGGAAATGAGTATTGATGCGATTTGATGGCTCTTGTTTTGTGGGATCCCTGTCTGCAACAGGCAGGCATCCTCTAATCCGCCGAAGGCGGATAGGCCCTTCCTTGAAAAGGAAGGGTGTTGCGCGGGGAGTACGCAAGATAATCTTTTCTATTTTTTGATATTCAATTTATAACACAATACAAACGAATAGGTCGACGTGCTAACGCACTCCCCTTCCTTTTTTAAAAGGCAAGGGACGTCCAGCTTGCTGGTACAGGGATGGATCCTACGAAACAAGGTCACGCACTTTATTTCTCTCTACCGAAAATCCTTAAAATCACCAGGTCGCTTCTGCATACTTGAAAAAACAGCTTCCACTTGGTTATGTTCCATCAAAATAGCTTGTTGCTCTTCGGATTCTAACAACATACCTTCGGCAGGTGTCAAATAAGGTGCTTCATTCAAAACCTTTTTAGCTTTGACGATGGCACTTGGACTTTTGGATGCAATTTCCTTTGCCAATTCCATTGCAGCTTCATAAGGATTGTCAGCAATGTGTGTGGCGAAACCATATGCTACTGCTTGTTCACCAGAAAAAATGCGATTGGTATAAGTTAATTCTCTGATGATATCATCTCTTACAGTATGTCTCATCAAAACCGTACCAGCCATATCTGGGAAAATCCCCCATTTCATTTCCATGACACTCAACTTTGCATCGGAGGTGATGTACTTGATATCTGCTCCCAACATGATCTGCAATCCACCGCCAAAGCAGACGCCATGGACCGCTGCAATTACTGGAATTGGCATTTCCCGCCATTGCCAAGCTACCTTTTGCCATTTGTTGGCGATTCCATGTGTACGTGGTGTTAATTTAGCCTTCGATATGTTATTAGGATTGCTGATGTCAAAATTAGAAAGATCAATTCCTGCGCAAAATGATTTGCCTTCACCTGATAAGACAATACATCGAATAGAAGGATTGGCATTGAGTTCCTCTCCTACTTTTATGATGGATTGAAACATGTCTTCATCAATCGCATTCATTTTATCTGGACGACTCAACTTCACATCTGCAATGTGGTTTTCAATAGTTACCGTTACTCTTTTACTCATAATTACTAGTGTTATAATTTAGAAAGCAAAAATAATTCCTTAAAGTTTTTACAACTTAGCTTCTTCTCTAATTGAAGTCAATATCATTTCGATTCCTTTGAAGTACTCAGTTGCTACTTCTCCACTAATTCTTGGACAATTTTCAATAAAGTACTCCAATGATTTACTTTCTTTAAGAGTACCAATTAGCTTATCTACCGCTTTAGATTCTGGTGGTGGATCTTTTTTAAAAAGGAAGTAATAAACGGGTTGTTCATCGGAAGTATGTTTTGTGTTAGTGACCCAAATTTAACAAATAACTTCCAATTTTATTTTGGCATTTAAAGTTTCAGTTACAAAAAATCAATTATTTGAATTGTCCATTTTAAATTTAACAGGTAGATTGAAATAAAGACCAAAATATTCTCCCTTTTTCTTATACCCTCGTATCCCTTCTTCCGATGCAATATTTAAATCCTCACACATTAATTTGACAGCTCGCAATGCTTCTCTCCCACATTGTGCTCCTATATCTTTTACGATTTGAGCATATACTATTTTTCCGTCATCTCCCATTGCCATTCTGATTACGGCAGTCCCAGTGACATTGTTATCCTTTGCGATTTGTGGCATTTTCAAATGTTCATACAAACAATTGTTCATCCTTTCAGTTACGCATTTCCTTCTCTCATTTCTATCTTCAAAGTGATTACATTCTGGTAAACAAATTACATTTTTACCAAACGGACTGAATGCCCCTGCAGGTGGCGGAGGAGGAGGAGGAGGTGGCGGCGGCGGAACAGAAGGAGGGCTATCTTGACCTAACAAAACCAGACTAAAAAAACAACAAACAAAAAGTAATCCTATATTTTTCATAAACCTGATTTTAATATATTTCTCTCATGAAAGTATTTAAATCCTTTCCTGCCAACATTGTTTTTACAATAAATTTCGCTGGATCTTTTGCTAATATTTTTTTAGGATCATGTTCTGACATAAAATAAAATTGCTTATTCAAAATAAGTGGTTGTTTTTCGACTATATCAGCAAATTCTTTTGGAATTCGTTTGTTGGCTTCCCCTTTTATTTCCTCAAATGTAGAAGTGAATTTCTTTGCTTTAATGATTTTATTAAAACGAGTTAAATCAGCAGCAATATGATCTCGCATCTTTTTTAGGTCTGCAGTTTGAACAAAATACATCCCACCACCAATCATCAAATTGCCTCCTTCGATATGTAAATAATATCCTGGATAATCCTTTTGCTTTTTTCCATATTTAGAAATAATGGCGCCCACATTCGTTTTATAAGGTGATTTGTCTTTTGAAAAACGAACATCTCGATTAATTCTAAAGATGGCATTTTTAGGTTCAATATTTATATCAGGCTCCGACTTTTGCAACAAACTAATTACTTCTCCAACTAACTCTTTAAAAGGTTCTTTCAACGAAGACTCATAGCGTTTTTTATTGGCATGAAACCATTCTTTATTATTGTTCTTTTTTAGGTCTTTTAGGAACGGCAAAAAATCTTTAGGCATTGCCTTCATGATCAATTAGATTTAATTATTAATGATGATAAATTTACTAATAAAAATTGGATGGTAGAAATGATCGTCTAAGGAGTTAAAGTTTTGCTAGTTTTTTGATTTTGATAGGCTAAGTGTTGTATTTTATCGAACCTTCAAGAAGTGTTTTGTCACGATATTTGATTCAAAAATGCGCTCCTTCAGAGCTTTTCCAACTTATAATATGTTAACAAGCATGTATTAAAAAAAGTATGCTCCCAAAAAGAAGCATACTTCCACAAAACAAAACCAACTATATTTTTTATCAAGATTAGTTCCCAGACTTCACACGACCACTTTCATCTGCAGAACCTGTTTTTCTATTTCTACTTTTCACGTTTCCGTTTCCGAATAAGTAGGAGAAATTTACGCGAACTTGGCGACTATCCCAGCCACCATTACCATCCATCACCAGACCACCTAAATCGTAATTTCCTTTCCAATTGGTAGTTTTCAAGATATCTGTTGCAGCTACTTTTAAAGTTGCTTTTCCGTCAAATAATTTTTTCTTCATTCCAATATCCAATGAACCTTGTGGCGAGGTTGTAAATGTTCCACCCCAAAGTCCTGGTGAGTTCGCCCATCCTGACAATTCAAATGAAAAATCTTTTGGCAATCTGAAAGTATGTTGCATGTATATATTTGCGGTTGTAGCGCTCGCATCAATGGCAAAATCACTCGTATCATCCGTTTGATAACGTTCATGAAAAACTGTCAAGTTGGTAAAACTACTCCACCATTTTGTAATGGGAATGGCACCGCTTATGTTGAGACTTAAAACATCCTGCTTAGCTATATTTTCCGGGTGGATTACACTTCCTTTTTCACCTACAATTTCAGTTATTTCAGCAACCACATCTGTTGTTCTACTGTAACTCAACGTGGTATTGATTGCGTAATTAAAAGTGTGTGTCAATCCTATTTTATTGGTGTATTCAGGTCTTAAAAATGGATTTCCTGATTGATAAGTCAATTCGTCTAAACGTTGTTGGAATGGATTCAATGAATGATAATCTGGTCTATTAATTCTGCGACTATAGTTTAACTGAAAACTGTGTTTCTTATTCATTTCAAATGAAACACCAGCGGAAGGAAATAAATTGAAGTAAGTGGTATCTACTTTTTTATTGTTGGTCGCCACTTCACTATTTAAGGTTCCGGTTGAGTTGGTCATTTCAGCTCTTAATCCATAATTGTAACCAAATTTTCCAATTTTTTTGGTGTTCGAAATATAAGCAGCGTTGACATTTTCATGATAGGTGAAATCATTGGATTGATTGATGTCAAGAATTTCTAAGTCATCGATTATGTTGTAGAAATCGAATAAATTATCAGTCTTCACTTGTGCTAATTTAATTCCACACTCAATTTTTCCATCATCAAATGGACGTTCATGATCGATCTTCGCAGTTTTAATATCAATCTTTGATTCGGTTGGGTTTCTATAAATACTTTGACCTATTTGAACACTTTCATCAGAATTGTAGTACCTATTTGGCAAATAAGTGTCTTTATTGTTGTAAAATATACCGTAATCTAAATCAGCACTATAGACGACTCCATTTCCATTGTTGTAAGTATAATTTACGTTGTATTCTACATTGTTATATGCTTCATCTTCTTCCATGTTTGCAACTAAGATACTGTCCGGATTATTAGCACCAACCATGGAAATGGCGGTCCTATTTGTCATTTCAGAAGCTCCCTTTCCTAGTCCGCCGTCAATTAAAACTCCAAATGTAGATTTGTCATCAATAAAATAATCTAAACCGACTTTCCCCCAATTGCTATTGTGCTCATTTCTGAAATCAGAATTACTTTCAACACTAAACCCATTTTGTTTTTTTCTCAAATCAGTGAAGCTGAAATTTTCGCTATGATAGTAAGCATAATTTCCATAAACATTTATTTTTTTATTTCTATAATTTCCATTCACTGAACTATTATAAGAAGTTGTAATTCCATCTCGGTATCCTAAGTTTAAACTTGCATTTGCACCAAGCTTCTTGTCCTTTTTCATCTTAATATTAATAATTCCAGCACCACCTTCCGCATCAAATCTTGCCGATGGATTCGTTATGATTTCAATCGCATCAATTTGAGAAGAAGGAATTGTTTTAAGAAATCCTGCTAATTGGTCTCCACTCATAGGTGAAGGTTTTCCATCGATATAAATTTGAACACCTGATTTTCCTAGCAAGTTTACATTATCATTGTTATCTACGACTACTCCTGGCGCTTTTCTTAGCAATTCAAAAGCATCGCTACCGGTCGCATTGATACTTCCGTCTACGTTGAAAACCATTTTATCTGGCTTCACTTCAAGTATAGGTCGAGCAGCAGTTACCGTGACTGCCTCCAACTCATTTGAAGCGGGTGCCAATTCGATATTAGGTAAATTTATATCATTCCCATCTACTACAATTATAGAAGAATTGTAAGCAGGTAAACCGACATAGCTAATTGAAATAAAATAGTTGCCATCCAATACATTATTAAATTTAAATGCACCATTTTCGTCACTTAATTCAACTTTCGCCATGGTGGAGTCAGCAGCTGAGTTTAATAAGATATTTCCATAAGCAACCGCTTCATTTTGATCATCAAATACACTTCCTGAAATAGAACTGTTTTGTGCTGTTAAGGCAAAGAAATTTAAAAGTAAAAACAACAATACAATTATATTTTTCGAAATATTATTTGCTTGCGAGTCTTGATCTATAAGTACTAAGTTTTTCATCTTTTGTCTTTTTAATTGTAGGCAAATTGGTTTTCTGCCAGTTGGTTTTTAAAGGTTTATTTTATTACGATTGATCAATTTCAACTAAGACTACTTGCGTTAAGAAAAGGTTACAGAATTTTTGAAAAAACTTATTTTTCCGCTTAAAAAGTTACAATTTTAACAGAAACGCTTCGTTTTGAGATAGCAGGATAATATTCCTATGATTGTTTATGTAAAAACTTGAAATAAGTACTACCTTAGCAGGCTAATTAGAAAAAGAGATGAACATACAGATACCTTTTAAACTGACCTTCTTATATATCGTTTTGCATTTGTTATTTGCAGGATGTGTCTCTACTGAAAAACTAGTTGATGACGGAAAAGATCATTATCGTTTTGCTTTTTATAACGTAGAGAACCTATTTGACACACTAGATCATCCCATAAAAAAGGATGAAGAATTTACACCAACTAGTGAAAAAAATTGGACGGGAAAGAGATATTACGTCAAGTTAAAACGAATTCGAAAAGTCATCAATGCATTGGACAACCCAATTGCAATGGGTTTGTGTGAAGTAGAAAATGCGGCCGTCTTAAAAGACTTGACAACTAGAGGTGACTTAAAAGGAATTGGATATGATTTCATACATTATGAATCGCCAGATATGCGTGGAATTGATGCTGCTTTTATTTATCAGAAAAAGCATTTAAAGATTCTGAGTCATAATAAAATCACTATCAATTTTCCTAAAGAAGTCATTGAAGATTATACTACAAGAGATATTTTGCATGTCAAAGCCATGACCATTGAAAAGGAAATTATTCATTTCTTCGTCAATCATTGGCCATCTCGATATGGTGGTGTGGAAGAAAGTGAACCAAAGCGGCTATATGTTGCTAGTCAACTTAAAAAGGAGATTGACAAAATTCGCATTGAAAGTCCGAATGAAGGTATCGTTTTACTAGGAGACTTCAATGACGGAACTACTAACAATTCAATTGTAAATGTTTTAAAAGCGAAAAATAAAAAGAATGCTGAAATCTTTTGTTGTCATTGTGATTTAGAAAAAAATGGAGAAGGTTCCTACAATTATCGTGGTGAATGGAATATGATGGATCAGTTTTTCGTTTCTCAAAATTTAATGGATGCCGGAAGTATTCAGTATCTAAAAGCAGGTATTTTAAAAGAAGACTACCTATTTTTCAATCATCCAAAATATGGCAAGACGCCTACTCGTACCTATGGAGGGCCGATTTATTATTCTGGCTATTCTGATCATTTACCGGTCTACATTGATCTTAAAAAAGGTAAATCGTAAAGTTTTCTTTTGATTTACTAGAATAAATAATTTTGTTAAAACCATGAAAGTGTATAGATGCTTTCATGGTTTTTTTTTGAACCTTACTCGACTTTCTTTGTTCAAATTTTGAATAGTAAAAACATCAACGCATTGTTTAAATAAACATACCAATTGAAAAAATCTAATCTGCCAGAGAAAATTTGTTTAGTCTGCAAAAGACCTTTCACTTGGCGAAAGAAATGGGAACGAGATTGGGAATTAGTCAAATATTGTAGTGAAAAGTGTAGAAGAAATAAAAAGAATGAGCAAAAAAATTAGCATCGTTTTCCCGCATCACCTATTTGAGGAAAGCCCACTTCCATTCAAAAACAGCATTGTTTACTTGATTGAAGAATATCTCTTCTTTAAACAATATGGATTTCACAAGCAAAAAATTGCCTATCATCGGGCAACTATGAAATGCTATCAGCAATTCCTTATGGATAAAGGATATGATGTCAAATATATTGATTCTAACAATCCACTTTCTGATATTCGTCAATTTCACAAAGAAATTAAAGCTCAAAAAATTACTGAAATCAACATCATAGATCCTGTTGACAATTGGTTGCTCAAAAGAATTAAATCTGTTTCTAATGACTGTTCATTAATTGTGATAGATAGTCCACAGTTTATCAATACAAATGAAGAATTAGCGACCTTTTTTAGAGCAGATAAAAAATCATTTTTTCAAACAACGTTTTACAAACAACAAAGGAAGAAATTAAATATACTTTTGGACGAAAACCAAAAACCTATTGGTGGAAAGTGGACCTATGACTCAGACAATCGAAAGAAATATCCTAAAAACCAACAACCTCCTAACATTCATTTTCCGGATTCAACCTCATTCTGGAAAGAAGCAGTTGAATACACTGAAAAATATTTTTCCAACAACCCAGGTACTATTTCAAATGATCCGTTTTATCCAATTAATTTTGAACAAACGGATGCTTGGTTGGAGCAGTTTTTAGAATTCCGTTTTTTTGCTTTTGGACCCTATGAAGATGCCATTGTCAAGGAAGCATCTTTTTTAAATCACAGTGTCCTCACTCCTATGTTGAACGTCGGATTAATATTACCCATGAATATTGTAAATCGAAGTCTCGCATTTGCACATAAAAATGAGGTACCTATCAATTCAATTGAAGGATTTGTTAGACAAATAATAGGTTGGAGAGAATTTATTAGAGGAATGTATGTTTGCAAAGGAAGTTATTCTCGGACGATGAATTTTTGGAAATTTGATAAAAAAATTCCAGCCAGTTTTTATGACGGAACTACTGGAATTGATCCTATTGACAACACAATTAAAAAGATTTTGAAGACGGGATATTGTCATCATATCGAGCGCCTAATGATCCTAGGAAATTTTATGTTGCTTTGCGAATTTGATCCAGATGAAGTATATAAATGGTTTATGGAATTGTTTATCGACGCCTATGATTGGGTGATGGTGCCAAATGTTTACGGAATGACTCAATTCGCAGATGGCGGTTTATTTGCCACAAAGCCTTATGTCGGCGGATCTAATTACATCAAGAAAATGAGTAACTATTCTAAAGGAAATTGGGAAGCAGTTTGGGATGGTTTGTTTTGGCGGTTTATTGATAAACACCAAGACTTCTTTCAAAATAATCCAAGAACTTCAATGTTGCTTTATAGTTATAATCGAATGTCTGAAGAGAAAAGAGATTTGCATGTTAAAAACGCAAACGACTTTTTACAAAAACTTACTTAACAATCAATATACGAATTGAGATAATTAGATGGCTTCATTTTTTAAAATCCTTCGAAGCACATCTGTACGAACCGCATATCCCTCAAAAACATTCAACGAACCAGCAAAATGGGTCCCAACCACATGACCAGTAATAATATCAACTACAGGAGATCCCGAATTTCCAACAAGCGTTGCACAATCATGTTTGAAATCAAAATCATAAAGCATATTGACATCTTTAATTAAGCCAGGTTGCAAACGTTTTACATCATAAATGTTATTAAAGATAAACTTTCTTTTAATTGGCATTTTATAATCCGCACTTGGAAAACCAATGATGGCAATTAATTGATTGAAAGTAATTGGACCTTCATAGAGCTTCAATGGTGGCGGAAGATTTCGACCATTTTTATTTTTCTTTTCAACTCTAAGAATAGCAATGTCAGGTGTATGGTCGTACAAACTAGTGTCATCTTCTTCCACATGAACGATTTCTAACACATCAAATTCAAAATCATGAATTCTTTCAAATTCCTCATTGAAATCAATAGTGATCGTGTCAAATCCTTCTTTTAATTTGTAACCATCGCTAGTTTTTTCGCAAAATATTTCAACAACATGTTGATTAGTGACAATTAAATCTTCCGACAAAACCCACCCGGTTCCAGATGGATATTTCTTTCCTTGTTTTACAATTTCAAAAATGCCAACCGACTGAATCGCTTTTTCTAAATTAGCTTTGTACGAATCTAAAATAGGTTGCCACGGATGATCCAATGGCACGCTAAAACTTCGATCTTGGACAACAAAAGCAGGACGTATATAGTCGTGATTAAGAATTTGCAAAAGTAATTGCTCATTCTTTGGTTCACTGTCAAGAATTTTTTCAATTTTTTCTTTACTGTCTGGTAGGAAAAGCTCTTTATGATTCCTGAATCTTTCAACTGCATTTACAATCGACTCAATCTTGAAATTAAGTAGTCTATCTAATATTTCTTTGGATATATACTTCATAAGAAGTTATGTGTTAGTTATTGGCTGTCAGTTAGATTATAAGGAATCATTCGGGTATTTCAAATATATCTCGACAAGCAGTATCATTTCTTAGTTATACGGTTAAAACTTCACTTTTAGTCACATTAATTCGTGCATATTTTAAGAATTTAAGGAAAATAGGCAATTCTCAGACGTAATAGTAGCGTTTTAGAATATGTCAAACAATAACCTTTGCACAATTATTGCCATATATTAACACAATGGTGCCATAATAAACATGGTAATAATTCTTATTTTAGTTCGTATTATAATTAAAGCACATTTCATTATATAACTTCCAATCAAACCAGCAATTATGTTTGCAGAATATACCGGTCCATGGACATTTGATGAAGCAGCTCATTTGCTACGTCGAACCACCTATGGTCCAAGAAAAGAAAGGATCAATCAAGCGGTTGATGAAGGCTTTGACCAGACTTTTGATACGTTGTTTGCTGCTCCTGAACCAGTAGATCCTCCAATATATTTTGATTTCGATGAAGATCCAGAAGCGGCAATTGGTGAATCATGGGTGGGAAAACCGTATGATTCTGATATCGTAAGTATCAATTTTCAAAGACGCAAAACAATTTGGGCGTGGTGGTATCGACGAATGCATTTAAATGATCAAACATTGACAGAAAAATTGACCATGTTTTGGCACAATCATTTTGTGGTTTCTGGTGCTGGATCTGGGAATATGGTTTGGGAATATTTGAATAAATTAAGGGATGGCGCTTTAGGCAATTTTAAAGAATTGACAGAACTGATGACGATTGACAAAAGTATGTTGATTTATTTAAACGGTACTTCAAACCTAGCAGATGAACCCAATGAGAATTATGCTAGAGAATTGTTAGAATTATTTACAATTGGTAAAGGGCCACTAGTTGCTCCAGGAGATTACACCAATTATACCGAGCAAGATATCGCAGCAATAGCACGTGCGTTGACCGGATGGGGCGCATGGACCGCAGAGGATGAACCTGCCAACTATAGAGCATGGGCACACGATACTGGAACAAAGGTACTCTCCCATCGTTTTGACAATCAAGTTATCCAAAATAATGCTGAGCAAGAATATTTGGATGTCATCAATATTATTTTCCAAAAAGATGAATGTGCATTCCACCTTTGCAGAAGACTTTACATTTGGTTTGTACATTATAATATAACTCCGGAAGTAGAAGCGGAAATAATCACTCCAATGGCTGAAATGTTGTTGGCGAATGATTACGTTATCAAAGAACCATTGAAAGCACTTTTGAAAAGTGAACATTTCTATGATATGGCGCAACGTGGATGTATGATTAAAAATCCTATGGACTTTTTCTATTCTTCAATGTCGACTTTCCATGTTCCACCACCAGCAGATTTTCTTACAGAAAATCGGTTTTGGGTAGCTTGGTATTGGGAATTTGAAGATTTAGGAATGACAATTTTGCAGCACCCAAGTGTTGCAGGTTGGGCAGCGTATCATCAATCCCCTATCTTTTATCGAGACTGGATCAACGCGGCAAGTTTATCATTGCGGAAACGATTGATGACCCAAATAAAATGGTTGACTCAGTGGATAGATCCGACAGCACCAGGATATACCTGGATAGAATTTATTGAAACTTTGGACAACCCCATGGATGTCAATGATATGATTGATGAAATTTGCCGATTGATTTTCCCAAGACCAATGACGCAAGAACAAAAGGATTATTTTAAAGACTTCTTAATTCCTGGTCTTCCAGATTTTGAATGGAATGTAGAGTATTCTGATTTCTTAAATGATCCCGATGATGAAGATAAACGGATTGCTATTTTTAATAAACTGAATGATATGTTTTTTGCTATGATTCAGGTTCCAGAATTCCAATTAAGTTAACAACACCAAAAAAGAATAAAATGAAAAGAAGATCTTTTCTTAGAAATACAACAGCGTTTACCCTTCCTGCTTTTTTTGGTGGTTTCAGTGTATCTGCAATGCCATCCAATTTAATGTCAGGTATGATCAACGGAGACAGTGATCGGGTTTTAGTGCTTATCGATTTGAATGGAGGAAATGATGGATTGAATTCATTTATCCCATTAGATAGTTATGACAACCTATTCAATGCTAGACAAAATGTGATTATTCCTGAAAGCAATATTCTGGATATGACCGACACAATAGGTTTGCATCCAGCAATGTCTGGGATTCGAAATATGTATAACAATGGAAATCTAACCTTAGTACAAGGTGTCGGGTATCCAGACCAAAATCGTTCTCATTTCCGTTCAGCTGATATTTGGAATACAGCTAGTGATGCAGATGAATATAAACCGACGGGTTGGGTTGGAAGATATTTGGATGATGCTTTCCCAGGTTATCCAGGAAATTTTCCAAACTCAGATTGTCCTGATCCTTTTGCAATTACTTTAGGAAAATCTATTTCTGGAACTTGTCAAGGATTGGATTCTAATTTCAGTATGGCCATCATCAATACCAATAATATTGGTGGATTAACAACGGGTGTTGAAGTAGCTCAGCAAGATGATTGTTATGGTTCTGAAATGGACTTTTTAGTAGAAACATTTAAGAAGTCAAATGAATATGGTGAACGTGTTGTTGCCGCGATGGAAGCTGGAAGTTCAAATGGTGGACTCTATCCTGATACTACCCTTGCGGAACAAATGAAAACCGTTGCACAATTGATCTCAGGAGGGTTAGGAACCAAGATTTATGTTTTAAAATTGGGTGGATTCGATACACATGCAGATCAGGTGGTTGACGGTGATCCAACAATTGGTGCACATACTGAATTATTAACTAAACTTTCAGATGCGATTTATGCTTTTCAAGAAGATCTAAAATTGCAAGGATTAGATGAGCGAGTTGTAGGAATGACTTTTTCAGAATTTGGAAGAAAAATTATTTCAAATGCAGGTGTAGGAACCGATCATGGTTCTGCTGCACCGATGATGGTTTTCGGGAGCTGTATCAATGCAGGTGTAATTGGTGACAATCCGGAAATTGGACAAAATGTAGATGAAGATGAAGGAGTGGCCATGCAATATGATTTTAGATGGATCTATGGTTCAATTTTAATGGATTGGTTTGAGGTATCGGAAGAAAAAGTAAAAATGTTATTGTCTGATGATTTTCAATACATGCCTGTTTTAAGTGAATGTGCTGCTTCGAATAACAAGGAGATTACAATTATCACAGAAGCGAAGGCAAGTCCCAACCCATTTTTCCAAAACTTCAATATCACTTTCAATATCTTGCAGAAAGATTTCGTCAAGATTGATATTTCCGATGTGTTGGGTAAAACTGTAAAAGTAATTATGGGTCAAAACTTAAATGCAGGTCCTCATGAAGTACCAGTCGATATAAATGGTGTTGCATCAGGGATTTACTTTGCTAGAATTCAAGTTGGAAACGGGGTGAAGACGCTACGAGTTGTAAAACGATAATTATAATTCGTGACTGTTTTTTTAAATCTTGAAGTTTATGTTGAGCGGCCTGATCATATTTCTTATTTTAAATATTCCGTTTTGGATATTAATTAGTGTAATACTTAGACGTCATCCAAAAGTGATGCGCATCATCTTAGGGAATATTCTTTTTGAAATTGGATACATTGCCTTCGTAGTATGGTATGTTATAAATTTTGAATTATTCGACTTACTTCCAAGAGCACTTTATTGGTTAATCATTTTTATTCTTATCCACTTTTTAGTCGTTCTTTTTTATGCCATTCTTAATAAGAAAACGGGAAGAGATGTTCCAGTCATGGAAGATGTTTTGGATGATGAGATGTAATCTTTATTCATAGTTTTTTTTATTCATAGTTTTTCTCTATCATATTTTTTTCATTGTAATATATTTGTTATATTAAATCTCTAATTTATTCCTACAATCCGATTTTTATCCATTTTCATTTTTTTTAATGATAATCTCAAACAATATCTATACTGAACCAGTTCCTACAGTTGAAGTAGAAGCAAATACTGATTTTAAAATTTCTCCAAATCCGGTTATGGATATTGTAAATATTACCTTCAATTCCAACAATCAAAAAACGACTCAATTAAGCGGTTTAAATTCATTAGGTCAGCTTGTTCTTACTCAACAAATAATTGCTGGTGAGTTAGGTGCAATCAATATTGCTGATTTAGAATCAGGCATTTTTTTCTTACAAATAGTGGTTAATGACAAGAGAAGAAAGAACAGCCACCTACATACCCAATATTTTCAGTCCAAATGGAGATGGAATTAATGACTACCTCACCTTATTACAAATGAGGAAGGTTTAGAAATTGTAGAGATGTCAGTTTTTGATCGCTGGGGAGAAATGGTTTTTATGCAACAAAATGTAGCGGTCAACAATCATTCTTCAGGATGGGATGGTACTTTCAATAGCCAACCAATGAATTCTGGCCTTTACATTTATCAAATTGAAATCAAAAAAGGCGATGGTACGTCTGAAGTAATTGCGGGTGATGTATTTCTCATGAATTAAACACCTCTTTTCAGTTTCTTAAGCCTTCGAGGATTGAGAAACTTCTTGCCAGTACTAAATTTAAGAATCCTTAGAGGCTTCTCAAACTTCAGTACATAAAATGATTTTTCAGTTTCTTAAGCATTTGAGAATTGAGATACTTCTTACCAGTATTAAGTTTAAGAATCCTTGGAGGCTTCTCAAACTTCAGTACATAAAATGATTTTTCAGTTTCTTAAGCATTTGAGAATTGAGATACTTCTTACCAGTATTAAGTTTAAGAATCCTTAGAGGCTTCTCAAACTCGATAGGAATGAATATCCGTAAAAAATAGACTTAATTTTTACGTTTTTTATTCCTAGTAAACAATTCCCTCAAAGTATCAAACTCTCGACGATAGTTAATACCTAATCCTGTTTTGTTATTTCGGCCTCCATCAAATGAAGGTTCTGCACTGGTATAGAATTTGGCTCTGTAACGTCTATCTTTTGTTAAAATAAATTCAACAATAACATCTCCAGCTAAATATTCACGTGGCGTATCTCCATTGTTATTAACATCAAAATTTCCACCTACATTTACGTACAATCGATCATTAAACATGGATGTTTTTAGGTTAGATTGTAACTCATTATTGAGAGAAGAAAGATTACTGAATTTCACTGCATCGAATTCTCCAGGATTATAGATATTGTAATTTACGTCAAAGTCAATTCTGTCAATTACTTTGTTATTGGTGATGATTTGGGATAAATATTCAGTTAAATAAATGGACAGTTGATTAGACAACATTTCTGTCAATGTATTGATTCCGGTCACCACTTCAGAACCTGATAGATTTCCAGAAGGTAAAAAGCCACCCATTACAATAAGTCCAAAAATTTGACGATTCAATTCATTATCTTCTTGTCGAATACTATTCAACTTACTATCCGTATAGTTTTTTAATTCTCCAGTCAAATCGGGAAAAAATAAATCAAATTTGATATCCGGCTTTGTTAAATCTCCAGATAATTCCATTGTCAAATCTACATTTGTTGAACTTCTAGATTCCCCTTCTGCTGTTGGATTATCAGTCACATATTCTTCAATAAAATTGTATGGTGCTGTAGAAGAATTGTAAGTTGCTTCCAGATCAATTTGAGCCGTAAAAGGATCCCCACTCCATGAAATGGTTCCTCCTTCTTTTACTGTAAATGGTTTGTTGACAATATTGTAAAGTGTGAATAGGTATTCACCAGACTTTATAAAATAGTTTCCAAACATAGTGAATTCTCCACTTGATGAAACTGCAATTTGCAAATCAGATTCCCCTCTACCTTTAATGATATCTCCAGCTTGCTCATCAAAAATCAATCTCACCTCTGCATCTTCTGTCATCGTCAAATTCATATTAACAGATGGTCCCAATAATTTTTTAGCAGTTGTGGCTATTGTTGAATCAATTACCTCATTTTTATCCTTAAAAGTTATAAAACTCACTTCCGAAGCCTCATTGTTAGAAGTTAATGGGATATCTAGTTCTGTACCTGCCAAAGTTGTTGCGTTAATATTAAAATTAGGTTGTTTGAATGAACCCGTTATTTCAATATCCGCGGCACCAACACCATATCCATAGTAAAGTGGATTTTGGTCTCGATCCGTATCCAGTGCAATAAATTTATCTGAAGAAACTCGTACATCCACTCCCCATTCTTTGAGTCGATTGTGCTTCAAACCACCTTCAAGCAAGGCTGCATTTCCATCAGGATCATAAATATATGAATTGGGTTCTGCATCAATTCTAGTATTGCTTATACGTGCTCGCCCTTGTGGTATCGAATATCTAACACCTAAGTAATTTAAAGTTGTTTCCACACCTTCTACTGCTGCTAGACCATCGATATTTAGCTCTTTGGGTTCACCCCAAAGTCTTGCCTTTGCATTCACCATGCCTTCTGTGCCCGTTACTCCATTTCCAATGTAATAATCTAAAAAGTTGATTGGAAAACGATTGGTTTCAATATCAAAACTGAAGAAGTTTTCAGCATATCTTTTTTCGGTAGAATTGGGTGGATTATAAAGACCCTTAGCATACATTTCGTAATCATCCTTCCTTAATGAAACCACGGCATTGATTGGTTCTTTGATAGTTGGAGCTTTTGCATCAACTATAACTTTACCCCAATTTTTTCCATTTATGATAAAACTATCAACTTCTAACAATGCTTCCATGTCTTCTAATTTGAAGATATTATCGGCACGTGCATTTAGATTAAAATAACCACCAATGCTCAAGTTTTTATCGTTAAAAAGTGAATCCGCAAATGCTAAATCAAAATTACTCAGGCTTAAATCAATACCCGTATTTTCATAACTTTCTATCTTGATTTGTTGATTAGCATGTTCCATTACAAAATTTTGAGCATCTACAAACCCTTTTCCAAAACGGATATAGTTGTCTGAATTAATTCGCCATACCTCATTTAAGAAAAAGATATCAGAGTCATCAAACTCAACCTGAAATGCATCTTCGCCTTGTAAGAAAAACTTACCATTTAAATCTAAATCATGAAATACTTCAGTGAAATTAGAAGCAGCTATATCAAAAATAAGTGTATCATTCTCCAGAAATCCTAACAACTCAATTGGTGCTAAATCTAAATTCTTATTGATATACGTTTTCATGACAGAAGCATCTATGACCGCATTATCTTTGACCGCCATTATTTTTCCATATATAGAATCTAATTGAACATTCCCAGCCTTGAAGTAAGGTAATTCCAACAATAAATCGACGGAATCACGCACCCCATCAAAATGGCCCGCAATTGAAATATTTCTTAAAGTGTCTAAAGATTTATCAAGCAACTCACCCAAGTTTTTCATATCATAAATTTTGACACCAAAATCAAAAACGTTTTTCTGACTTAACTCTTTTTTCTTACTGGCAACATTCAGTCGGCTTGCATATTCTGGATAATTTCTTTCAAAGAATTGCAACATTGCTTCTGGTACTTCTTGGATGTCAAAATACCCATTAAGCTGACCGCTCAAGATTTCGGAATTCACTACAAAATCGCGTTTTCCAAAAGCATCAAAAGCGGAATGAACCGTCAAGGAATCCACTTCATAAATCTTACCTGCTCTTCTCAATTTCAATCCGATTACTTTTGCATCTCCTTCCATCGTTGACAAATCTATATCTGAGAGCTGAACATCGACAACCCCTTCAAATGCTAAATCCTCTTTTACCAATTTCAATTTTCCTAAATCTAAGTTTTTGATATTTGCTTGGAAATCCAACACAGGAATACTATCTACTAATTCAGCAGAACCTGAGAATGTAAAATCAATGTTATCATCTACAATTACAAAATCTCCATCGAATTTCCCCTGAGATAATACGCCTTCCATTTCCAAATTCCGATAAGTATAACCCTTGAAATTAAATTCCTCCACAACTGCAGAAAGATCCGTGTTGACGGTTTCAATTGTCAAACCGACTCCATCCTGAACTTCAGATGAAAAAGTTACAATTCCAAAATTAGGATTACCTGACCAAGCAGCTAAATCAAAATCATATAAATCCAATCCTCCTGAATAAGAAGCTTTTTCCCTCCCTTTTTTCAAATCCAATCGCATATCTACTTTCACTCTACCAAGATCCGTACGCAAATCTCCATCCGCAACAAAATCCTCAAAGAAACCATCAAATCGTCCTTGAAAATCTAGGGTTCCCAATTTGTAAAAATTTTCAGGTGGATTGAAATTTGGAATAAGCAATTTAAGCGTTTGCATTGTTGTAACAACTCGATCAACATTCAAGTTAATCATCTCTTCATTTTTCAATGTGATATCTCTAATCGCAAAATCACCATTCAATGTCAATCCTTTTCCTAATTTCAAGTTTAGGTTTTTACCACTTAATCTATTGACACGGCCTTTTACAGTACCATCGATGTTGACTACTTCATTTTTATTTTGGACAAAAAACGGATTGTTATTTAATTTAGGTGCAAAAGTCATAATATCCCGTATCGCAATGACACTGTTAGAAAAATCACCTTGCATCAACACTTTGTTGTTAAAATCATCAAAGTCTCCAAATTCACGAAACTTAAAAATTAATGTATCCCCTAAATTACTATAAGGAGTAATTAAGCTCATGTCATTCAACTCAATTCTGCGATCTGTAATTTTCAATTGCTGTGCTGCCAACTTATCCAAGACAAAACCACTCGACTCTTGACAGGATAAATTGTTAACCACTGCCTCATACACATAATCATTGAAACTAAAATCAGCAACATCAATATTGATATCCGACACTTTCAATCGGTGGAAATCTAGTTGTGTTTCCGGAGAAGTTCGTTCCGGAGATTTCCTAAAGTTGTTCAAATTGAAATTTCCGTTTTGCAAGGTCATATTGGCTACTTCAATAATCAATGGCAATCCAGTCGTATCCACCACCAGAATATCAGGATCAACATATTCACCAATGGCCAAAATACTAGAATCTGGTTTTTCGTACAACTCTAATTCGACAATCGGATTTATCAAATTAATTTCTCTAACTGCAAATTGATTATCAACTAAATTTAGGGAGTCTATTGTTAAGTCACCTTCTTCTACGAAAACGGATAAATTATTTCCTTTTCTTAAATTATTATTTTCAAATGCAACATTTTTCAAACTGACATAATCGACATCCAAATAAAGTGGTTTGCTACTCTTCTTGTTTGGGTCTTTGGCTCCTTTTTTAAAAATTTGGTTTAAACTATTTAGCAGTTCTTCAGGATTTTGAGTAATCCTAACTTTTGCATCTTCCAGATAAATTTCATTGACGTGCAAATCGCGTTGTAATAATGCGAAAATATTGGTGTTTAAATTTGCAATTAATGAACCACTGTAAATTAATGTATCGCCATGCAAGTCATTAATCAATAGATTTTTGAAAACCAATCGATCCATAAAACTGAATTCGATTTTTTCCAATGAAACATTTGTATTGAGATCTTGAGAAAGTTGGTGAGTGGCTTTATCAACTGCCCAGTTTTGAAAGCGCTCATTTTTAAAAAGTAGAAACAAAACGGTACCGACCACAATGAATAAAACCAATAGAAAAACCACTAACCGAAGCAGCCACTGCTTCCATCGTGCACGGGTCTTTTTGACCGGTTCGGTATTTTTGCTATTATCCTGGTTTGACATCGGTAAATGAAGGTTGTAAAGCCTACTATTTTAACACTTAAAACTGCAATATAATGCTTCAAAATTTCTTTTTAACAGTTATTTAAAACATCGATATAACTAGTTGATTTAGTAGGAGTTAGAAAAGAAAGAAAACAGCCTTTTTTCGATCCAATATCGCCGATCATCGTTGAATTCAATAAACGCGACATGACCACCGTTTTTAGGGGTTTCTAGAAAAAAGCGGTCGGATGACTTTGCAAGCGCAATTGGATAGCAAGATTCGGACAAAAAACTATCATCTTTTGCATTGACCAATAAGGCTGGAATCGTGATTTTAGGGATATATTGTACGCTGCTAGATTGGGTATAATAGTCCGTTGCATTTCTGAATCCATTAATTTTGCTGGTGTATTTATCATCGAATTCATAGAACGATTTCATTTCGTTTAAGCCAGTCAAATCGATATCGTCTGGATATTGTTGTGCTTTTGCAATGGTTTTAGCACGAAGAGAAGTTAAGAAGTTTTTTCTATAGATAATATTGTTAAAAGCTTCTAAATTTAGCGCACATCCATTCAATTCGACAGGTGCGGAAACAGCAGCTACTTTTTGAATAAGGGGATTCATTTTATTGGCTTGTTCTCCAGCATACTTTAATGCGACATTGCCACCTAAGCTATAGCCAACTAATGCAATCTCCTTATAATTAAAATTATTGGCAACATGTTGAATAAGGTGATGTAAGTCGGTTGTTTCACCACTATGATAGGTTCTCAATTGTCGATTCATTTCTTGACCACATCCTCTAAAATTTAGACCTACTCCATCCCAACCCTTGCTATTAAAATGCTTGATAACAGCGTGTATGTAAATACTTTCCGCACTTCCTTCTAGTCCATGTAATGCAATTAACAATTTGTTTCCGCCCACTTTGGACCAAGATAGTTCTAAGAAATCATCATCAGCTGTTGTGATTCTTTCGACTTCGTAATGGAGTTTTTCTAGTTTTCTAAAACGGTAAGCATATAAAGTTTGAACATGTCCATTCGTAAATAATCTCGGTGCTCTATAACTCGAATTCTCTATAAATGGCATTTTCTTTTTTTCTTATGTTGGATTTAAAAAATGTATGATTAAAAATGTATGATTTATGATATGACCGTTTAGGAGTGAGCGAATGAATGCGTCAGACTGTGCGAAAACGAAATTGAACCGCAAAATATCGAACAAGGAACTGCAGAATGTAGAAGTTGAGTACGCGAGTATACACGTATATTAATGAATTTCATGTTTAATTGTCCACGTACTCTACTTCGACATTCGATATTCTGCGGTTGGATATTCTGCGGTTCAGTTTCCGAAAGCATATTCGCACAGTCTGGCGTATCAACGGTCATATCATAAATCATACATCATACATCTTAAAATCAAAAATTCTCTAAAACTGTAATTCTCTAATTTTCGCATTGGCAGTAACAATTTCTGCAGATTCCAACTCACTAAGATATTCGGGAAAAGCGGCTTCTGCCTCTCCTTTTTGATCAAAAATAATTTCATAAAACACAATGTACTCTGGTTGGTTATTTTCAAAACAACTGGTCTGAATCGCGTGTGCGAAAATCCCTTTTTCTTTTAAAAAACGAATTCTATTAAAAGCATTTGACCACATTTTAAAAACGTTGTCTTGTAGTAAATAGTTGGTTCCTTTAAAATGAAAGAGCCGTTCGCAATCGTATGTATAGTAAGATCCGTTTTTTACTGAAATTAAAAATTTGACATCATCTTCGCTATTAACTGGAAAAGTTTGAATGACTTCATGATTAATTTTTCTAAATGGCAACTCTGTATCCTCCAAAAATTCCAATTCAGAAAGTGCTCCTTGAATTCCTGCCGAAAATGGGTAACGATTCATTGCTAAGGTATCAATCAGATAGTTTTGTGCTTCCTTCGTTTTCTTTGCTTTTGACAAACTAGTTCGATATCCTAACTCGTCTTTTACAAATACTTTTGAAGTATCTCGAAGTTGGAAATAAAAGATACTTCCTATAGCCACTACACTTAAAAATGATGTCAAAGCTGGCCAATAATTATAATTGATAAATCGTTTTGTAGAAGTATTGTTTTTAGATTTTCTCTGTAATAAATTTTTGAAGGAGCTGAAAAATGAAGCTACTTTATTTACTTTCAATTTATTAAACATACCACTCTCAAAACGACTCAATCCTTTACGCTTATTGTCAAAAAGTTCATTTCGAGAAGGCGTAATCATTAATTGCCCTTCCAGTTTTTGATTAATCGTAAAGAGACCAAACCCATTTTTAATACATTGTTTTTTTAATTCTAATAAATATTTATTCTGCGGTGAGTCAAAAACATCATCTGTAATTACAATCCATTGTTCATCTGCATGATACCTTTTGAATTGTTCAATTGCATAAATATATCGAAACCTGTGCGCTCTATTAATCAGCAATGCAGCCAGCAGACCCATACCGAACAACGCGCTTACAATATAAATTAGTGTATATTCTAAATTCCGAAAAGTAATTTGATAATCCCGATATGCCAGTGCAATCGCCAAACCGAATAAAATAATAGCCGATGAAATGGCAAATGATTCCAAAATCAATTTGCTTTTTTGAAGTCGGTAAACCACCTCTTCTTCTTTGTCAATTGAAGTAGCTTCGAAAGTAGCGAGAAATTCTTGCCCATCATCTTTCACAAAAGAAAGGTGACCATCAATGATGACATTCCCTGCTGCCTCCAAATCAAAACCAGCAATGGTATTCCCTTGACGAGGTCGATCTTTATAAAAGCTCTTTAAGAACCTGATCGCTACTTTTTTTATTTGTGATTCGGAGAGATGATACAAGATTAGTCCTTTAATTGATCAATTTGATTCCATAACTTAACAGTTTCCACAGCTTCTTTCACATCATGTACACGAAGTAGTCTGGCTCCTTCCTGCAATGCAATCATATGTAAGGCAGTGGTTCCATTAAGTGCATTTTTCGCATCTGACGCTAGTACTTTATAAATCATAGATTTTCTCGATAGTCCTACCATTATTGGTACTTCCAACATCTTAAATATATGTAATTTATTCAGTATTTGATAATTATGTTCTACAGATTTACCAAAACCGAATCCAGGATCAATGATGATATCAATCATTTCTTTTTGCCTCAATTGGCCAATCTTAGCAATAAAATAATCCAAAATTTCCAACACTACGTTTTCATATTCAGGATTATTTTGCATGGTTGCCGGAGTGCCTTGGATATGCATTAAAATATAAGGTACTTTATTTTGAATAGCTGCCTCAAATATTGCATTATCAATAGTTCCACCTGAGATATCATTGATCATCCTCGCTCCTGCTGCACATGCTTTGTTAGCAACTTCACTTTGTATCGTATCTATTGAAATAATTGCTTCTGGAAAGGTTGAACTGATCTTTTCAATTACTGGAATGACTCTTTTTAATTCTTCATCGACATCAATTATTTCTGCTCTTGGACGACTTGACATTCCACCTACATCGATAATATTACCACCTTCTTTCAATATTTGTTCTGCTCTTTTTAGAATCGCTTTTTCATTTTGATATTTGCCACCGTCAAAAAATGAATCTGGTGTTACATTTAGAATCCCCATCACCAAAGGAGTTTCTATAGAAATTAATTTTCCTTTACAATTCAATGTTTTTTGTTGATAGAACATCTGTGTTTTCTGTGTTTGTCTAATTAGATGTGAAGGTATTGATTTTTTGTTCTAATCCTTGAAAGGGCTTCCTCTTTTTCAATAAGAATAAGTTTGTTTGATTCGGAATCAATTTTCAATTATTATTACTTCGCCCTTTTAAGGTTGTCGATTTTGCTGGTGGTTTTTAATATATTTTTTTGCGATTAATAATCCTTCAAAGGGCGCTCGATTAATAGATAAATTATTCAAAATTAAAACCTTTGTTCAATAATAATTTTCAAGAAGCCCGTTCAAGGATAAATTGCGACTATAATCCTTGAACGGGCGCTCGATTAATAGATAGATTATTCAAAATTTAAACCTGTGTTCAATAACTATTTTTAGGAAGCCCTTTCAAGGATAAATTGCTATTAAAAATCCTTAAAAGGGCGCTCGATTAATAGATAGATTATTCAAAATTAAAAACTGTGTTCAATAATTATTTTCAGGAAGCCCGTTCAAGGATAAATTAGATTATTATGGAATATAAAAAAGCCGCACCGCTAACTAAAACGGTACGACTTATCATCACAGAAAACTAACTATTTCTTTAGGAGTTTGGGAACTCCGTTTATCTTCTTAAATCGGTCTTCAGTAACAAAACGTGGTTGTTGACTTTTGCGCTGCTTTAGATAAGCTTTCATAATGTTAAAAGGGTGACATATAATAAGTAATTCGTATATAACGTTTGTAGATGAGTTTAACATAATCAATAAGTTACATGTATATTTTGCTCTTATTGACACGGATATCTTTGCAAAATGCCCTATCTTCGCATTACATATTATAAGTGACACTAATACGTCAGAACAGTCTCAATGGTATCCCTAAACCTTATTATTTAATTGAATATATCTCAACCTTAATTTAGCAATGGCAAGAAAAAATGAATTTGATGACCAGCCACAAGATTCACGTGGAAGAGGTAGCTCTAGTTTTGGACTCGGGCGAATGGTCTTATTTATGACGTTAATTTCTTTTGCAGGATTGGCAGTTTATAAATATCTCAATACGGATAAACCATTTAAGACGATCACCAATGCGATGGATCCGACTTACACGACTACACCGCAGGAAATGGAAATCACCTACATACCGAAGGATTTTGATTTTGAATTAGATGATGAAAATACAATTGCCATTCTTTCGAACCCTCATCGATACAAAAGAGAATTCAATTCATTGGTATTTCAATTCAATACTTCTTTATTAGATCATGTTGCTTATCGGATGGATATTGGAGAAGAATATTCTGCTAAAACTCGTGAAAAATATAAAGACCATCACGCTTATTTGGCAAAATTATACTACAAAGATTATATCGCACTGAAAGATACATCGGATACCGTCAATCAAACTTGGTATAACAACGAAGCTACAAGTTCTGTAGATGCATTCAATGAAGTAGCTTCTCGATATGCTTGCTTTTTGGTCAATTCTGTTTTGCTATCCACTTTGGAACAAACCAATGGGACTTTTTTAGCTAAAGGAAGTAAAATTGATACACCATGTGGAATTGCGCTCAACGAAGGTTTGAAACCAACTATCAAAAGATTGGAAGAAAAAGCTTCCATTATCGATTTCAGTCAATCAAAAGGATTGATGGAAGAACGTATAGAAAAAGTAGTTGCAGAGTTGGCAACATTAGAAGTACGAGATCAAAAAGGATTAAATAAAAAATTGCAAACAAAAGTTTGGGGTTATTCTGTTTCAACAACCGATTTAGAAGTATCCGCAATTAGTGTGTTGAAAGTTGGTTTCAAATTGGATGAGTATTTCAAAGTTGATTCCAATGGGAAAAATAAAACCGTCATCGTCACGCTGCCTGAACCTAAGATTTTGTCGCATGAAGTTTATCCTAAAATTGATAAACTTGATATTGGCTGGTTGAGAGAGGTAAAGGAATTTGATTTAAACAAAAATTTCAATGTCCTTCGCCAAGAATTTAGAAGAGATGCGCTTGATGATGATGTGATGGATAGAGCAAAAGCACAGGCTGAAGAAGTAATGCATGTTGTTTTTGATCCTTTGCTTCAATCTATTGGACCAGAATATACATTGAAAGTAAAATATAAAAATGTCGGTGGTATACTAGCAGACGATTTTAATATTGAAAAAGGAGATGCTGAAATGGATTTAATTTCTAATTAAGAAAATAAAACATAGCCTCTCAGGCGGTCCCGTGCAGCTGTCTAGGACGCTTGAAGCAACCAAAACATATATAGCATATTGAGCATCAATCATTTTTCATTTTAATACATGAATCCTATTTAAAAGTTGGATTTATTGAGAATTTATAGGCAAATTGATTAGGTAACGGGCTGAACTTTCTACCTCATTTTGCGTACATAATGTAGTACAAAAAAAGTACATATGAGAGAAGCCATTACTTCCCTCCTGAATAAAGAAGTTGAGAAAACAAACCTCCTCAAACGTGGTTCAATTGCGAATCGTCATTAAATTCATCAAGTATTGAATTGGTACTGTTGCGTTGCAATCTAACAATTCAGTAAGTAGGCTAAATGTACATTTTAGAAGAAAAAGAAATTAAGGAAAATGAAGACATCGATTTATATGAAAGCTATTTGCAAATTATTTGTCTGCACTTTGCTTTGTGTTAGCTGTTTTACGATAACTGCTCAAACTACTGATGTAATTGGCACTGCCGATGCAACAGAATCTCTACGTCATGCTCAAAAATTAATCAATCAAGGAGAATTAGAAAAAGCAATTAAACAACTCGATCACACGATTAAAACTAAAAATGATTTTGCAGTAGCTTGGCGTGTTAAAGGAAAATTGTTTTACGATTTAGGATATTATAAAGAAGCAGCTGAATTGTTAGAAACTTCATTCGAATTAGATCAAAAAATATCACGTGCTGCATTTTTTGAATGTGGTGATTCCTATTTGAAATTGTATGATATGGAATTGGCCAATTATTATTTTCAAAGATTTAGTGAAATGGAAGGTGAAACTTATGTCAATTCAGGAAAGGAGGCAAGCATGGAAATTGATTACAAATCTCGGTTGGCAGAAAAATTTGAAAATATTAAGTTTATAGAAAGCCTAGGTGATTTGGCTAGCTATGACAAAGTAGCACCTGTTAGCAAGCAAGTGAATACCATTCATGATGAATATTTACCAGCGATTTCTACCGCAGGAGATCAATTTATTTTCACGAGAAAGAAAAAATATCTTGATGAAAACATTTTTTCCGCAGATATCAATGATGGGAAATTCAATCACGTCTCTCCAATGGGAAGAATCAATTCTCCACTAAATGAGGGAATGGCTAAAATCAGTCCTCGTGGTGATGAAATATTCTGCGCAATTTGCAAAAGAGAAGATTCATATGGTGGGTGTGATATTTACAATGCTAAAATCGAAGATGGAAAGATCGAGACTTTTGTAAATGCAGAAGGAAAACTAAATAGTAGAAGATGGGATTCTCAACCATCTATCAGTTGCGATGGTCAGTACTTATATTTTGCAAGTACACGTGAAGGAGGATTTGGTGGTGCAGATATTTGGGTCAGTCAAATTGATAAAAATGGAGAATGGAGTTTGCCCGTAAACATGGGTGCACATGTGAATACACCTGGAGATGAAGAGGCACCTTATATTGCTGTAGACGGAACTACGTTGTTTTTTACTTCTAATGGACATCCTGGACAAGGTGAAGGAGATATTTTTTATACTAAAAATTATTTGGGAATTTGGACACTTCCAAAAAACTTAGGATATCCAATCAATTCACCTGCAAAAGAATTAGGAATATTTATTGATCCTGATAATAAAACTGCTTATGTATCCTCTGCAAGGCTGGAAGGAGAAGGTGGAATGGATATTTATAAAGCAACACTTCCCTACGCTGCGCAACCAGATAAAACTGGATTCTTGGAAGTAACTGTAAG
The DNA here is from genome assembly GCA_937941765.1 of uncultured Saprospiraceae bacterium. Classification (GTDB taxonomy): domain Bacteria; phylum Bacteroidota; class Bacteroidia; order Chitinophagales; family Saprospiraceae; genus CALDGQ01. The sequence continues at coordinate 54,448 of CALDGQ010000049.1, read as the reverse complement.
AGACAAATATTCTACTTTACCGATTCCAACGATTGTTAGAGTAAGTGTAAAAGGAAATGATCCGATGATGATTTGGCCGGATGAAGAAGGAAAATTCTTCATGTGCGTACCATCATCTAAAGCCGTTTCGTTCCAAGTGGAAGAACCGGGATTCGAATATTATATCAATGCGCATTTCACTTCAAGTAATCCTGGAACCACTGAAGAATTTTTTGTTGATTTAGTGCCAACTGCAAAAGCACAATTTGCTTCAAAAGGAGGCGGTGAGGTTACGGAAAAGAGAATACAATTTTTCTTTAACCATGACTCCGATGATTTAACTGAAAAGACAGTCAATGAACTCAAAGCTTTGACCAGTTTATTGTCTATTGAAAAAGATTGGAATATCGAAATTGTAGGGTACGCAGACAGTCAAGGAAGTGTAGACTATAATGTAAAGCTTTCTGAAAAAAGAGCAGGTGTTATTGCGAATTATTTGAAGCAATCAGGTGTGAGCAGTGGCAAAATCATTAGACATGAAGGAAAAGGAAGTATCAACAATGGAAATAGTGATATTGAGCAAAAACAATCTCGTCGAGTCGATATTATATTAAGGAAATAAGGGTATTCACACATAATCAAGAATTTTATCCTTAAAGTTTTGATTATTAACGTTTCAAGTTTTGTTGATTCTGCTTAAGAAGTCTATATTTGGGTTTATCTCAGACCGATTTTGCGGAAAAGAAACTAAACAGTGATTGCACATCTAACCAATAAAGAAGCACAAAGGATTTTGTTCATTATCGTAGCGGCCATTTCATTTGGTCTTTGTGCTGCGAATTTTTCAACGAATTCAAGCGGAAACTTATCAATAAACAAGTCTACTAATCAGGCGCATGCTCAATTGGGTATGTTCAATATACCGGTTCCTAATATCAAGTACGGTTTTGCATTAGACACCTTTAATGTGGTGAAAGATGAAATTGAGGACAATGAATTTTTGTCTACCATTCTCTTAAAACATAAAGTAGATTATGTGACGATTGATAAAATTGCACGCAAATCAAAAGATGTTTTTGATGTCAAACAATTACGTGCTGGCAAGAAATTTCTTGTTTTAAACAAAGACACCACTACTTCAGCCGATCACTTCATTTACGAACCCAATCCATTTCGATATGTCGTCTATGATTTAAAAGATTCATTGGACATTACAGTGACCGAAAGACCGATTGAAACTAGAGTTCGCGACAAATCAGGCATCATTGAATCTTCTCTTTGGAATGCAATGGCTGCTGATGGATTGTCTAGTGAATTGATTTCGAAAATGGAAGACGTTTTTGGTTGGTCGATTGATTTCCACCATGCATTAAAAGGTGATGAATTTAAATTGATTTATGAAGAACAATTTATTGATGGAGAAGCTGTTGGTGTTGGGCAAGTATTAGCTGCTCATTATAAAAATAGAGATACCGAATTTTACGGCATTCATTTTGAAAATGATCGACATAGTGGGTACTACGATGAAGGTGGAAATACAATGAAAAAACAGTTTTTGAAATCTCCTGTTAAATATTCACGTATCTCTTCTGGATATAATTTACGTCGTTTTCATCCAGTCCTAAAAAGAACAAAAGCGCATCTAGGTACCGATTACGCAGCACCTAGAGGTACACCTATCTATGCTGTTGGCGATGGGGTTATCACACACGCTACCTACAAAAGAAATAATGGTAAGTACGTTAAGATCAAACACAATAAAACTTATCAAACACAATACTTACATATGAATGGATTTGCAAAAGGAATTCGTTCAGGTGTGCACGTCAAGCAAGGTCAAACAATTGGTTATGTCGGTTCGACTGGATTGGCAACTGGACCCCATGTTTGTTTTAGATTTTGGAAAAATGGCAGACAAATCAATCACCGTCGCTTAAACTTTCCTCCTGCTGAACCAATGCCAAAATCTGATTTGCCAAGATTCAATATAATCAGAGATGATATGGTAGCTCGCCTAAGTGCTATTGAAGTTGTGAAACCAATTGAACCTAAGATTGAGGCGATGGAAATTAGCAAGGATTCTAGTGTTGTGGATAAGAGTATGACTGGAGTTGATCCTGTTTCTAATCCTTAGATTATTTTTTGTCGCCCTTTGTAGATTAACCCATCCTCGGTCCTTCCCTTTAAAAAAGGAAGGATGCCATACGCGAGTCAAACGTGAAAAAAAAACGTGAATTCTTTTCATATTCTTAGCAAATGAATAACTAGTTCATTTCGAAATCAACGTTCCACGAAACAAGTTCACGTTAGGTTCCTTTCCTTTTTTAAAGCTTTTTTAAAGGGAAAGGAGGGAGAATTTTTATGAAAATTCGGAAGGATTGGGTTAAAATAAAGGGTATCATTTTTTTTAACAACATTAAACAAAACATTCACCAAAATCTAACACTATGAAGCCATCAGAAGTAACCGCAAAAGAATACAGAGATTCCTACAAACACTACATCCAAATCGCACCAGATTTAGAAATCACTTCATCACTCAAAGAGACATATCAAGCAACCATTACTTTTTTTGAAAATCTCGCAACTGACAAATTGGAATATAGATATGCGGAAGGTAAATGGACACCAAAAGAAATTTTGCAACATCTAATGGATACAGAACGGATATTTGCTTACCGTGCTTTGCGAATCGCAAGAATGGATGAGACTCCAATACCAGGTTTTGAACAAGATGATTACGTAATGCCTTCAAAAGCACATCAACGTAATATTCAAGATTTATTAGAAGAATACAAATCAATAAGACAAGCTTCGATTAGTTTATTCAAAAGCTTTGATGAAGAAATGTGGGCACGAATGGGAACTGCAAGTGGAAGCCCAATGTCAGCTAGAGCTGCTGCTAGTATTTTGCCTGGACATGAGTTACACCATATTCAAGTGATTCAGGAACGTTATCTATAAAAGTACTAACCTGATTCCGATTGATATTTGCGGTAACATCCGTGAGAATTTAAATAGCAACCAAATACCCCAATCCGATCTGTGTGGTTTTAAAATTAAAATCAGAATCAGAATTTCTATTACTAAGAGGTTGAGCGGAATAATCGACATCCATTAAGAAGGTATGCTTACCAAACTTGACATCGATCCCAAACCCCAAAAGTTTATCCAATTCCCAATCATCGATTAATTTCGAATCATTTTTTGCTAAAATACGATTTTGATTAAGCTTTTCTTTATCATATGATAATATCCATTTTGAAGGTTTCACACCAAATGTCGAAAAAATACCAACCTTGTCTTCAAATAAAGGCAGTCGAAACTTAAACTTAGTAGGCATTTCAAAAAAGATTGGGTTAACATCGTAATGGGAATTTGGAATAAAAATGTCAATCTCAAAGTTCAAAGAATTTTTATTTTCCACTTGAAATCCTGGCTCTACAATGATGCTAAAGAATTTATTGAATTCAATCTGAGTTAAAGCAGCAACGGCAACTCCTTTTTTAAAATTTGAATAAACACCAACATCCGCTCCTTCTTCAATAAACCTTGAAAGAACTCCGAATCCATCTTGATCGGTAAATTCTGAAACATGGAAACTAGATTTGAAGCCAAGAGATATTTGGGCGCTTGATTGTAAGGTTACAAATACCAGTAATATACTTACGAATAATAATTTTATTTTCATTTTAAGTTAATTTTGATTATTTATAAAAAAACTTAGCGTTCTGAAATTGTAATGGAGCCACTACAAAGCCATCATATAGCCTAACCCAAACTGCAAACTCCGATTCTCAGATCGATTCAATGGATCAACATCTGGTAAGCCATGATAAATGTTAGTTTCTACAAAAAATTGATTTCTTCCAAAATTTACAGCCATACCTAATGCACCATGCAATCCATAATCCCATTTATTCATACTGTTTTCAGTGTCTAAATCTAACTTGGTTCGGATAACAGAATTGGGATCCCCAAACATTTCTTGTTCTCTAAATGCAGTGATTAATCTTGATGCACCCGCTCCTACTTTTCCAAAGATTGAAAAGACATTTGCGATTTGAGGGGAATTGATTTTAACCATCAATGGTGCTTCAATATAGTTTAAAAATAATTTTGCATCTCTTTCAAAAATAATAAATCCAGGTTCACAAGCTGCACCTCGTTGCACAAAACCGGGTTCAATTCCCACTTCTAAAAAGTTGTTGATTTTGTAATATGCCAATGCAGAAACACTGAAACGGTTGACATGGATTTCAGCATCATCGGGCAATCCAACATCACCATATTCTTCCCAAGCTTTGACATGACTTGCTTTGATACCTAATGATACTTGCGCCTGCAATTGGACAAAACAACAAGAGAGAATAGCTATTAAAATTATTGATATATTTTTCATAGAGCAGGTTATTTTTCTTGAAAACGAAGTTGTTTAAATAATGGTTGGGTAAGGTAAAAATGCTACCTTCATTTCTCAATATTAAACCGTATTTGAAGTTGAAAACTAACATGCTAAAAAGAAAGGAATTTATTACTGCATTTAAAGAAAGTGTTGACAAGGATAACTTTGTAAGACTTACTTTGAGTAGAAATGTTGACAAAACATCATCACTTCGAAAAGCAATTATTAAAATCGTCGTGATTAAAAAGAAGCTGCATTTTTGTATTGTTCATCGACATGCAACCAACGACATCACTAAAAATTTTGGTATCACGGATGGATTCAACATTATAGATGATTTGATGGAAAATACCTTTTTGAATGCAGCACTTTTTAATACTGAAAAAGATTTATTTTATGAATTGAATAATAGAAAAGAACGACTTTACGAAAACAAAGCGACCTTCACAGAAATACCTCCGAGAACACATGATAAACAAAAACCAAAGTTAATTGTCAATACTTCTTATCTTGTTCAGCTTGGAATTTTGGATGATAAAGGGCGGGTACAAAAAGACAAAGGTGCCAAGTACAAACAGATCAAAAAATTCGTTGAGGTAATAGAAAGTTTGCTCAAAAAAAATCCATCACTCGGAAAAGACCAAACGATCAACATATTTGATATGGGTTCTGGAAAAGGATATCTAACATTCGCATTGTATGATTATTTAACAAACAATGCACAAATCGATGTTAAAATGTGCGGCGTAGAAGCAAGACCTGAATTAGTGCAATTTTGCAATGAAGTTGCTAAAAAAGACAATTTTAAAAACTTATCTTTTCAAGAAGGATTCATCAGCAATTTCACATTGCCTAATATAGATATGCTGATTGCTTTGCATGCTTGTGATACAGCTACAGATGATGCGATCTATAAAGGAATTGAAGCAGGTGCGCAATTAATAATTTGTGCTCCATGTTGTCATAAGCAAATTCGAAAACAACTAAATGCTACTGCTCCATTGGATTCAATCACCAATTTTGGAATCTTGAAAGAACGACAAGCAGAAATGGTGACAGATACCATTCGCGCATTATTGTTGGAAGCTAATGGATATAAAGCAAGTGTATTCGAATTTATCTCGACAGAACATACTGGTAAAAATGTAATGATAGTTGGTCAGAAAAGTCCTGTTAGTTCAGCAGAAAAAAATGACTATTTAGTTAGAATTAAAGCACTTAAAATATCATTTGGGATCAAAACACATTACTTAGAAACATTGTTAAAATAGTAGTTTTGAAACTGTTGAAAAAACTTTTAATTTTAGATATAATTCAGAAATTATAAAACTATGAAAAATATAATCCTACTGATATTTGGTCTCATTTTTTGTACAAATTTAGCCGCACAAACTTGGTGGTCAGATGATGCGAAATGGGTTTATGGTCATCAAAATACTGGTTTCCCATTAGAATATATTGTTCAAGTATATGTGGACGGTACAGAAACGATCAATAATGTGGTTTGCAAAGTGCTTAAATCCAATACCAGGATGATCAATCTCAATTCCAATGACACAACTTTTGTTGAAGGAATTTATGGTTATGCATTTCAATCAGGAAATAAAGCTTGGTGTTTTTATGATGGTGATTTTATTCCTATTTATGATTTTGATTTAAACGTGGTAGAAATTATAACATTACCTTTGGATGATGGCTCTACCGTTGATTTGGAAGTAGATCAAATTGCGGATGAGACTATTGATGGCCAATCAAGAAGATATTATAACATGAGAATTTTCTCAGATTGTAGCGCAATGGATGACATATTAATAAAAGTGATAGAAGGAATTGGTGTTGACGCTACCTTGTTAGAAGGCTATCAAGGTCCATTTATTCATAGAATGTTGGATTGTTTTACTCCAAATCCTTTTAATAGTTTGATTTGTCATGCCGACACGAAGTTTAGTTATCCAGACGGATCAGATTGTGAGCAGATTTTCGAAAATGTCACACCAATTTCAGATATAAATAATGATTTGTCTTTTGAAGTATTCCCAAATCCAACAGTAAATGTACTTGAAATCAACAATCAAGTCGGTGCTCCTATTGTTGATCTAGAGATATATGACGAGTTAGGAAAACTAATTTCAAACAACATACCTACAAATAACATCATTAATGTTCAGGAATTAACTCCAGGTATTTATTACTTGAAAGCGTATTTTGACAATGAACAAGTTGGGATGAAAAGATTCCTAAAATTTTAAGCTCCAATTGAAGTTCCTCTTTTATTTAAAAGTCTCTAGACCAGGTCTTTGGTTTGCAACTATTTGGTTGTATCTGTTGCCTACTAGTCAAGCTGCTACCTTGTTTGAAAATCCATCCTTTTGGTTCGGTTTATTCTACATCACGTTTCCGCTTAACTTCATGGTTTATGGTTGGAATGACATGGTAGATTATGAAACCGACTTGTTAAATCCAAGAAAAAACACGTATTGGTTTGGTGCTAGAGCTTCTAAAGAGGTATTGAAAGGATTGTGGAAACCTATATTGATTGTACAAATTCTAACAGTACCTTTCCTGATTTATTTTGGAGGAATGTATATCATACCGGTCTTTCTAGGATTCTTACTAATTAATGGGTTGTATAATTTACCCAATCATGGGCTTCGTTCACTCCCACCATTAGAATTAATTTGTCAAATTGGTTATTTATTGATTGTTCCTTTAAGCATTTTGATAAATGACACCGCAATTCCACCTTGGCAAACCTTCTTTTATCTATTTCTTTTCTCCATGCAATCTCACCTGATGGGTGAAGTGATGGACATCGCTCCTGATCGAGCAGCTAATCGCAAAACGACTGCTACCATTATCGGTGCGGTCAAAACAAAAATGATTATCATCTTCCTTGTGATGATTGAGGTAGCCATTCTTGTTTATTATTTTGGTGAATATATCTTTGGTGCGACCTTAGGCTTAGGGTTAATTTGGTTGTTACTTGACTTATTTTTCATCTACAAAAACAAAGTGTACACTATTGGTCAAATGAAGTTATTTGCATTGCTTTCTAATGTAATGGCAATTGCTACCATTGGATATGTTTGGTGGTCAGGGTGCTTATTGCAAGTGGTTCGTTAAAATTAAATTGGTTATGCAAATTTTAATTCCACCATTATTTCAAAGAATTTTACTACTTTGAACGGTGAGAAAATTCTTTTAGCCGATTTGAAAATTATATGGAAACAATAGACCAATTTATAGCAGATTTTGCATCATTCGTTTGGGGATTGCCATTGCTTATTTTATTAATAGGTGGTGGATTATATCTGCTAATTCGATCTAAGTTTATTGCTTTCAGATATTTAATACATGCGATTGCGATTACTGCTGGGAAATACGATAACGAAAATGATCCAGGTCAAATCTCTCATTTTCAAGCATTGTCAACTGCGCTCTCTTCTACCATTGGTATGGGAAATGTGGCGGGTGTTGCTGTTGCAATTTCGGTCGGTGGACCTGGAGCCATTTTTTGGATGTGGGTAAGCGGTGTTGTTGGTATGTCGACTAAATTTTTCACTTCCACCCTCGCCATCATGTATCGGGGAAAAGATTCTGCAGGAGAAATTCAAGGAGGTCCTATGTATTTTATAACAGAAGGATTAGGACAAAAATGGAAACCATTAGCCATCTTTTTTTCTGTCGCTGGACTGATTGGTGCATTGCCCGTTTTTAATGTTAACCAATTGACACAAGCAATTCGTGATATTATTTTGGCGCCGAATGGGTTGGATTATGGTTTTAAATCTAATCTTATTATAGGACTTGTTTTGGCTGGAATCACTGCTGTCGTTGTGCTAGGCGGATTGAAAAGAATCAGTAAAACTGCAGCACGACTGGTACCTTCAATGGTTATACTTTACTTCATTTCTGTCGTCACGATTTTATTTATTTATTCAGATCAAGTGCCCAAATATTTTGTGATGATTTTTACAGAAGCATTTGCACTCAAAGGAGAATCACTATTTGGTGGGGCATTGGGTGCATTGATATTGTTAGGAATTCGTCGAGGTGCTTTTTCCAACGAAGCTGGTATTGGAACTGCCCCACTCGCTCATGGAGCAGCGAAAACTTCGGAACCTGTACGAGAAGGATTGGTTGCTATGCTGGGTCCACTAATTGATACCTTAGTAGTATGTACACTTACGGCATTGGCGATATTAGTCACAGGAGTTTGGCAATCTGGTGGATCAAATGGGGTAAGTCTTACTGCTGCTGCATTTGGTAGTGCTTTCCCAGTTTATGGAAAATACTTGTTGATGATTGCAGTTGCTGCATTTAGTATTTCTTCCCTTTTTAGTTACTCGTATTATGGATCCAAATGTCTTTCTTTTTTGATAGGTGCGGATAAAAAACACTTTTACAACTATTTCTACATTGCAAGTATATTAATAGGCGCGACCACTAGTCTAGACATGATGCTTAATTTGATTGATGGATTTTTTGCTTTGATGGCCATTCCAACAATGACCGCAACTTTGATAATGGCACCTCGGGTTTTGACTGCTGCGAAAGATTATTTTGAACGAATGAAAAATGTTTAAAAGCGAAATCTAAACTTCTTATTTAATTCAAAATGAGCGACTCGCTTAGTTCGTTGCGCAAATTTCAAATGGTCCAGTTTCATTGTTCAAATACTCAAATACTCTTACAAAAACTTTGGTATTGGCTTGAAATCCACCCAATTGTAATTCCGGCATAAAGCCTTCTCCACTATCATCGTCACAACCTAGCAAAGATAAGTTTTCACAGTCTCCAGAATAAGCTTGTAACACAAAATCATTAGGGCCTTCAAAATAATTGACAGCTATTTTCACAGTATCTAATGCTGGTATATCAACTTCATACCAAACATCATTTCCATTACCAAAATTTCCACAAGTCGGAAGAGGCAATAACCCAGATGGGGTTGCTCCTTCATTTGTTCCGATTATAGGGTTACAAGTAGTGTAGATAGGTAATGCAATTGCATTGTTACAATCATTGCTAGTTGTTTCAAAACAAGGTCCGATTTGAGCAGTAAAATCATTGCCTAAAGGTACTTCAAATCCCGCATCCATATCAACATACTTACCTGCTTGAAAGGTTTGAAAATTACTATTTACGATTCCATTTCCGTACACAAAATCTGTTGCAAACCATCCATTTCCAATTGGCTCCGTATTTAAATCACTCAATGTAAAGGAAGATTTACAACCTGGATCTAAATCTTCAATACAAATATTGTCGATGTAAAAATCACCGGCCGATCCCCAGAAATTAACGCCAGCCATTATATGTGCAGTTGTGCTTTTTGAGTGTATTAATGTTCCATTAAAATAAGTTTCTTGTAAAGCGTTGTCTACATGTTGAATAATAGTCATGGTTTGCCAAGTATCAAACGAATAAGATGCAACAACACTATTTTCAACAGAAATATTTCCAGCGTTGGTAAACTGAATAATTCTCATTAAATCAAATGAAGTCAAATTGGAAACTGGTGAAACGAAGGCACCTTGTCCTGATGGAATCAATATATCAAATGAGTACGATATCTTATTGCCACCTAAGTGATTAATTTTGTGAACAATATCTGAAATTGCTGGTGATTTGACAATCTGAATTGCATTTATAGATTGACAATGTAATTCTGTTGTTGAGATATATGAAGTTACCCCATTAAAATTTGGATGAACCAACCAGCCTGCTGGGTTTTCGGCAACAATATCAGCACCAAGTGCGTATTTTGAAGCGACTTCGCTTCCTATATTGCAATTAGTAAAACAACAACAGAGACTACCACCACAATCAATAGAGGTTTCATCACCATTCATAATCCCATCATTACAAGTCTTGCAAGTACCATTGTCTATTTGAGCAGTTGGATTATAATCGTGCGCATTTAAGTCTGTGCAACCTGGCACACATCCATTTGCATCAACTGCTAGTCCAAGTATACTGTTAGGGCAAATATCATTATGGTCAAAAACGCCGTCTCCATCTGTATCAACAGGAACGAAAATTCCACAAACACAATGCTCATCGTAAACCTCATTAGTTGTAGATGGATTGTTATCATTACATGGCATTCCTTCTAATTCACAAATTGGCAAGAATTGATCTACATTATCAATATCATCTATGGTTTGAATAATTCCAGAAGGCCACCTTACTACAATTGAGTCAATTGAAGTTGCTTGTCCCAATCCAAAATGCTGCGTAAATGAATTATGAATTCCATACCCTTCTCCTGATCTTACTTCTCGGATTTGTTTTCCCCAAACACCATATGCCTCTACCCTTGCGCCAATTCCATTAATATTGCTGACCACTCCTCGTAATTGAACATTGAAAAAATGGTTGCTATTCCCATCATTTAAAAATAATTGATCATTGATTGTTGTTGGGGATGTATATAGTTGGGCATATCCGGCATAGACATCAATGAATCCATCATGATTTAAATCTCCAACTGCTAAAGATTCAATTTGATTTGAAGTAAATGGATTTGGAGCTTCTGTAAATGTTCCATCTCCGTCATTGTATAAAATATGATGTTGAAGCCCAGTGGTTATAATATCAATATAACCATCGTTGTTAAAATCTCTGAACAAACCCTGCACGTGTGAGTCACTCGACAATCCTGGTAAAATACCACTTGTTAACGTCACATCCGTAAATGTTCCATCTCCATTATTTAGCAGTAAATTACTATTTTCAAAATGATTAACTACCAGACAGTCTAAATCTCCATCATTATCGACATCTCCAAAATCTGACAACCAAGTTTGTGCGCCAATTTTTAAATTAGCTGCTGCCGCTACTTCCGTGTAATTATTGTTACCATCATTTTGCCAAAGCATATTAAGTCGTAGCGGACTTGTTGGATCTTGAACACCTCCGCGACACTTTGAAATATACAAATCAATGTCTCCATCATTGTCATAATCAGTCCACATGCTGGCGTAATTTCCAGAATTATCGCTAACTGGTGTGGTTGCTGTTGAGATTAAGTTAGGATTATAAGTAAAAGCACCGGTTTGATCATTTTCGTAAGCTCTTGACAAACCAATATCATGACAAGCAAAAATATCAAGCCAACCATCATTATTGATATCCACAAAATTACTCCCTTGTAGAAAAACATCAGAATTTGGTAGAGGAGCTGAAAGATAAGTCCCGTTATTATTTTTAATGATTTTTATATCATCGAAGATTCCACCTACCAATACATCGTTGTAACCATTTTGGTCAAAATCTCCAATGCAAGTACTCCATTCATTGGATGTACTTACTGGACCAAAATGATAATTTGTAAACATTTGACCCGCATTATTTTGATATTGAACATTCAAATCCTTCGCTTGATTGAAACGGATAATATCATCTTTTCCATCTGCATTCATATCTGAAACCGCCATCGCTACTCCACTGTAATGTGTCCCTTGAATTAAATTAGTTGCATCTGTAAAGGATACTACATTTGCACTAGGATTTGCATTATTCACTGTAATTGTTGTTGTGAAAATATCCGCTAAAACTCCATCAGAAACTGTTAATGTAACAAGGTATGACCCAGGCACGGTGTAAGTATAGGAAGGTGTAATACCGGTTGCTGTTGCACCGTCTCCAAAATCCCAGGTGTACGTAATTGGATCTCCATCTGGATCTGTGGAAGCACTTGCATCAAAATTTACAAGAAGTGGAACGGTACCAAAAACGGGCGCAGCAAAAAAGGCCGCTACTGGAGGAGAAGATGTGATAGGACTAAGACTATTTATCCAATCTGCAATCAATTGAACGCCAGCTGCATCCACTACATTTTTTGATAATGGAGGCATGGCAACACCAGTAACTAGAGAATTCATCCGATGATGCATCATGGAGTTGGATACATTTTGTGGAATTACAACCTTTGGATTTATTAATCCCAAATCAAAAAGCAACGATCCATTTAATATATTTTGATTTGAAAATGGTGTTGTAATTCTCGCGTCAAACATGGCTCCGTTTAGAGCATTTGGTTGATGACAGTAGGAACAATTGACATCAATATATGATCTCGCTCTGTATTCCAAACTTGCATTGGGATCATCTTTTGCAGCAACCGCCATATAATTAGATACATTCGCATCCGTTATCGTTGCATCCAGAATTCCTAAATGGCTTAAGGTTACTAATTGATTAGCATCGATACCAGAAATAGGATATGTAATCTCTTTGTTTAAATATCGAGTTTTTAATCCAAGAACGTGATCATTTTGTGAAGTATGACATGAAACACATTCACTTCGACTCGGATAATGCCATACTTGGACGGCGCCATTGACGGTTATGTTTTCATCCAAAGCTCCACTTAGTAAAGTTGCATCTGTTTCAGTTGCATTCCATTTGTAAGTCAAATAATAATAGATACCGTCATCACCATGTACTTCAAATCGAGTTTCTAATCTTTGGCCACCCAATTCAAAATGTTTTATCAAAACAGCTCCTTTTGGAAACAACCAATTGCCATCAGCGGAAAACTGAATTTGTTCATCAGCAGTATTATGTGTTCCATCATTTGGTATGGCTAACCACCGACTTTTATCAGCTCCATCAGACCAAAATGGTTCTATCATATCGTATGGAATCACACCGGGATTAGGCGTCAAAGTCGCAGTGTTTGAAAACAAACCTGTTTGTGATAACAATGTAGGTGCAGTAATGGCTCCACCAGGAGTGGTACTAGGTAAGTTGTTATTTAAAAATTTTCCGATCGCAACCGCATTAGGTATTCCTGATCCTTGCCATACGGTATCATTTTTTCCTTCTGTTGAAAACACCAAATTGATAAGTAAAAAAAATAATGGGGTTAGTAATAATTTCTGCATATGGGGTTATTTCAAGAAATCAATAATCTATCACTTAAGCATTTTCTAAATGGTACCTTTCACTATTTCATTTAGCATTATTTTAAAAATAACTTCTAGGTATAATTTAACACCTTTTCATATTATACTATTGAAGATATAAAATAAATTCTTAATTAGTGTTTATAAAACTCCATTAACAAATTAGCATTCAATTTTGAATAAAAAAGCTGCTATTCAAATTTAGAATAGCAGCTTTCATCAATTCTCAGATAAAAAATGAAATAAAGATCTATTTCGAAATCACTATTTTTTTAGTCACCATCTTTTTCCCATTTCCTAAATTAACCGTATAAATTCCATTATCCAATTCACTTAAATCCAACCTTAAACTATTTATCCCGGATTCTAACAAAATTGTTTTACTCAATTTTAATTGTCCTAAAATGTTTACTACTTGAACAGACATTTCACCATCAAAAGTACTTTCGATTTGTCCAATTACTTCTCCAGAAGTTGGATTTGGAAAGATATTTTTAACTTCAAAATTTGGTATCACTTGATCATTTGATATTTCAAAACTTTGAATCGAATTATTATCTGACATGCCCGCAAGACAACCGTTGACTCGTACTTCCGCAATGGTAGCATATCCGAAAGATGCTCGCTGCACTCTAACATATCTTACTTCTCCTCCTGGAAAATCCCAAAATGTAGGAAGTCCTGCCGTAATTGGATTATATCTTTCACTATCCGCCTGACTTCGTGCTGTCGCTAAATTATTAGAAGTGAACGGACTTGTAGAAGTTAAAATGTAAAAATTATTCAAACGATCTGCACCATCCATTCTGTTATAAACTTGAATTGAGGTTACATCATAATTTGCCCCTAAATCAACTTGCCACCATGCGTTGCTTTCTCCATTAGTTGCTGCAACTGAACCATTAAAATAATTACCGTCTGTATTTCCGTCCACTGCTTTGGAAGCACCAGAATTAATTCCACCAAAATTTAAAGTGGAAGATTGTGAAGCAGCTTTTCCTAGTGCCACATTGGTGACGTTAGTACAACTATTTCCACCACCAAGATTCACAGAAAAATAATTTGTATTTAATATGTTATTATTTTCATTGGACTCAGCGATATCATTGTCATCATCAACTTTTAGAATCAAAAAATAAACGCCTTGTGGTAAATCATCAGGGATCGTAATAGCTCCAGTTACTTCCGTAGATCCTACTGGTGTGTTTCCTGTTGCAATAACTCCTTCTTGAATATCATCATTACTCAAACTTTGATCGGTAGAAATATAAGATCGTATAAAATAGCTTCCTGAGGCAGTTGCATTTCCTTGATTGATCAAGTTAAAATTAAAACTCAATACTTGACCTGGGCCTCCAAATCCAATGGCCGGCGTATCAGTTGATAGACTAAGATCAGGCTTATTATTACCACCTCCTCCACCGGAAATGGTTACAGGAATCCATTCATCACAATCATTTGATTGCACGCTTAAAAAATAGGTAGCTCCATTTGTTAATCCAGAAACGGTTTCGGTTCCAGAACAAGAACTTCCTTGCCATGGATTGCAACCCCAAACTGATTGCGTATTTGAATTAAATAACTTTGCGTTGGCATTATTAGGTAAACCAGTAATGGTCACACTTCCATTAGAAGATGTAACATTGACATTACAACCATTTCCAGTTGGTGTTCCTTGACAAGTACAACCATCCGATTGGATGATATCATTTGTAGTTCCACTGTTAAAATCATTGCAACTTGAGCCAGGAGTAGCAGGTCGATTAGGGTTGTTTGGTTGACAATCATCTGCATTACAAACACCGTCATTATCAGCATCAGGACAGCCTCCACCACTAGTAGGTGTGAATGTAATATTTCTAACACAAAGGCCGGAATTTGCAACAACTCGATAAAGTGTTCCATTTTGCAAGCCAGTAACCGTTTCTAAATTTGAACAAGGATTTCCTTCCCAAGGATTACATCTCCAAAGTTCTTGTGAATAATTTGCAGTAAATACCTTAGTATTTTCAGCACTAGATAATCCTGTAATTGTTACGCCACCATTTGTAGGTGTAACAGTAAGATTGCATGGTGTATTGCATGCTGGACATGGACCTCCACAATCGACACCTTCTTCCCCTTGATTTTGTATATCATCATTACAAGTGGCATTATTACCACCACCACCTTGGACGATAATTGGAATCCATTCGCTACAATCAGAAGATTGAACACTTAAATAGTAGGTTGCTCCACTTATCAAATTAGAAACTGTTTCAGTGCTAGAACAAATATTTCCTTCCCATGGATTACAACTCCAAACTGACTGTGTATTTGAATTGAATAATTTAGTGTTAGCGTTATTCGTCAAGCCCGTTATTGTAACCCCTCCATTGGATGAGGTGATGTTGACATTGCACACTAAATTTGATGGATTAGAGTATATTTCATCAACAGGATTTGCAAAAATGTGGGTCGGGATTAATAAAATAAGAGAAGTCAAAATAGACAGAAGTGATCGCATAATGTTTGAAATTTTGGTTTTGAAAATAAGCAAATGAAAGCTCTTAACATTGAGGGGATGGTTTAATAACAAAGAGCTAAAAAAGAGCTAAGTATGTTTATAAAATCTTTGGATAAAACTACTTCCTTCACTTATTTAAGACCTTTGAAATTTTTCATTTTATCTTCAAAATCCTTTTTTCATGCGTAAATCGAAGGTATTTGAGCCAAAAGTGAAGAAAAGTTTCGTAAATTTCAGAACTAAACAAACAAGTTTGCTGGACTAGCTTTCCCAATTCTTTCAGCATCTGTCCGCTCTCAGTCAGGCAAAATCATTGAAAATGAGAAAACTTATATTTCTTGCGTTATTCCTATTCTTATCTGTTATTGGATATGGTCAAATACCAGATTCCATTGCAATTGTTTTGGAGAAATTTCGGCAAACACCCTATCCTGCAAGATTGGAAAAACTGGACGGTTTACTCATTACAACCAGAAACAATTTTACTCTTTCTGACCAAATAGTGCAAAGCGAATTGGACTTGGCATTGGCTCAAAATGAAAGTCCTTTAGCCATCACCTGGTTACATGTTCAAAAAGCCAAAATTCATTTAAGTTTGGAAGCATATGATGAAGCACTAGACCATTTGTTGCAAGCAAAAAGCATTACGCTAGAACATGGAAAAGCTTCTAAAGAGTGGAAAGGTATTTCGGCAAAATCAGCGCAATTACTGTCTCGGATTTATGCATTAAAAGGAAATATTGACGGCGCTCATGAAGAAATGAAAAAAGCAATCAAATTGTTTGAAATTGCTCAAGATACACAAAGTCTAATCACTAGCTATGCACTTTATGGGAATATGTTGAATCAAAAAGAAAATTATAAACAAAGTATACCCTTGCTTGAAAAATGTTGTGATTTTGCCGGAGATATAACGATTGCTAATAGTGATTTAGATGGTTGTATATACATGCTTGTAAATGCGTATTGGTCAACAAATGAAAATATCAAAGCCAGAAATTTATTGCATAAAAATGTTGGTGAAATGATTGCAGCTAAGCCAATCAATGAAGGTGTTTTTCTAGTTATGAAAGCACAGTCTGAAGTCAAAGCTGGAAACAAACAAGCTGCTTTTGAAATATTGAAACCGCTGGTAGATAGTCTTGACAATCACAAAGGTGCCGCTGGTTATCCTGTAAAAAGTCATGTTGTCAAAAATTTTGTTGAGGTACTTCATGCTCTCAATCGAGATAAAGAAACTCAACCGTATTATCAGATGATTTTAGATTATCAAGAAAAATACGATATAGAAATCAGAGAATCTTCAATAGCAAATGCAGAATCCACTATAAAACAGTTAGAAGATGAACAAAAAATAAAAGATTTAGAAACGGATCAAGCACTGACTTCTGCTAAATTTAAAAGTACTATCATTGGTTTGCTTTCATTTTTTACTTTATTGATTGCGAGTATTGGATTTTGGTTGTATCGTCAACGTCAAAAACAAAAAGCACATTTTTTACTAAGTGCAAAGGAAAAAGAAACTCAAAAAGTAAGAGAAAAATTAATCACTTCTATAACACATGAATTACGGACTCCCCTTTCCATCATTTCTGCAAAGTTAGAATCCCTAGAAGATACTGAAGATCAGACTCAAAAAACAGAACATCTTACAGTTGCAAAACGAAATACGAAACAACTAATTGATCAAATCAATCAATTATTGGAGTGGAATAAATTAGAAGCCAATGCATTAATAAATCGACCAACGATTGGAGATGCGAAAAGTATTATGCAACAAACGCTTGACGAATTAAAATCATTTGCTTCATACAAAAATATCGAATGGAAGCTTGGTATCAAAAAGCAAAATTTCAAAGGGGAATTAGACTACTCAAAATTTCAAACAATTGTGCGCAATCTATTGAGTAATGCGGTTAAATATGCACCTACTAATTCATTGGTTCAAGTGGAGATGTACCAAGAAAATAATCAACTTATTCTATCGGTTCAAGATGCTGGTCCAGGAATTCCTGAGAAAGATTTATCAAAAATATTTGACTGGTATTATCGAGTATCTTCAGAACAAAATGAAGATCGATATGAAGGATTTGGTATCGGTTTGGCGCTTTCAAAAGAATTGTCAGAACTAATGGGTGGTACCTTAATGGTTCAATCTAAAAATGGAAATGGAACTAAATTTATATTAAAAGTTCCTTTTGCTGAGATGCATCAATCGGAGTCTATTGCTAATGAAGTCGGTCCTTCCCAAATTCCGAATGCTGATACCACCATTTCAATGTCTAATCAAAATTCGTTGTTAATAATAGAAGACCATCCTGATTTGGCTGATCACATTGCTTCTTTGTTTAAGGAAGATTTTGAAGTGTTAATTGCACACGATTTAAAACAAGGAAAACAATTGGCGGAACAACAAGTACCCGATATCATCATTTCAGATGTGATGTTGCCTGATGGAAGCGGGTTGGATTTATGTCAACAATTGAAATCACATATCGTTACCAATCACATTCCGATTTTAGTATTGACTGCCAAAGCTGGAGATGATACTCGATTCACTAGTTTAAAAACTGGGGCTGATGCATTTTTAAACAAGCCTTTTAATAATACGGAGCTTAAATTGACTGTCAACAATTTACTTCAAAATAGGCGACGACTTCATTTAAAATTTGGCAGTCAAAATGAAGAAAAAGACATTGCTCCAGATCCATTCAGTAAATCGGTATTAAATACTTTAGAATCCAATTTTTCTAACAGTCATTTTACTTTAGATGATTTTGCAAAAGCACTTCATATAAGCAAAGGTCAAGCTTACAAAAAATTCCGTGCAACCTTTAATAATACACCAGCCAATTTATTGCGAGATTTTCGATTGGAAAAAGCCAAACAAATGCTTGCACAAAAAGACCTTAAAATCGGTGAGGTCGCTTATGCCTGCGGTTTTACTTCGCCTGAATATTTTAGTACCGTATTTAAAGAATTTTACAAGAAGAGTCCTTCGGTGTATCGTGAAGGTTAGGTTTTCTAAAATTCCTAATTCCAAAAAAGCAGCAATTTTACTCCATTTTAATATTTCTAAACAGAAATTAGTTAAAACACCGATTTCGACAACCAACTCATTATCAGTAACTTAAGATAATTTGAGACGTCTCAATTATAGTTTGATACCTACAATTATACAATGAGTCGTAGCTCTCCCCGATTCCGCTCATATTTGTTTTATTATTTAACCTAAAAATATTTCAAATGAGAATTTTTCAAATTGTACTTCTTCTTTGCTTCCTTTCTTGTCAAGCATTTGGTCAAATAAATGGCAATAAAAAAATGGATACCATTATCAAATCCGTCAAGAATCTCACTAGCATTGATATTCAATTTAATGCTAAAATAATTCTAGACTATACGCTTTCTGAGGAGCTAAAAATCACTGCCGATAAAAATGTACTAGAATATATTGGGATTAATTTTGAAGATGGAAAATTAACATTAGATCAAATCAAGTGGATTGAGCCTAGTGTTTTGCCAATCATTACAATTGGTACTCCGTTGCTTAATTCAGTATATCAAGGAACGCATAGTAAGACCACTATAAAAAACATAAATGGTGAAAACCTTTTGTTAGCTGGCAATGTGGGAAAAATAAATGCAGCTGGAAAAATTGAGAATCTAACAATAAACACAACAGGCACGGACATGGATTTGTCATCCCTCCAAATCGAAAATGCATTCGTGTCAATTGATGATGACTCCGAAGTGATTTTTGACGAAGTAAACCAATTGAAAACTGATATTACTGAAAAGGCTCGATTGATATTTTTGACTGAACAAAAAAACATCCCCTTATCTAATATAAACAAGAACACAACCGAATCAAAAGAGTATTCCGATTTAAAATGGATTGACTTTCAAATAAAAAACAATTCTTGGAATCGGAATCACTTTGTTGTAGTTGGTCCAAAAAAAGATGGTTCTAAATTTAGTTACGGATTTTCTATGTTACCTAATTTTACTAAAAAGGAAAAGTGGTCAGTTGGAACAAAAATTTTTAAAGTAACCAAGTTTGGTGGAAGAAAATTGTTAGTTACTATTTCAAAAGAAGATGAAGATTCAACAGTTGCTTTATTCAACTAATCCCAGCCTAGTTTCTTAATCGTATAAAATTTTGACATGAAAAAATATCTTTTCCTTTTTTGTTTTTCAATTGGCTTCCATTTTAATTTGGCAGCTCAAGATACTAACTATAGATATTGGGCTGGAAAGAGCGATGGTTTTTTGAATGAAAATTGATTTAATTTCTTGAGCATATGGTCTACAAGAAATAATAACAAAAAGTCTTGATAACATTACGCTATCAAGACTTAAGGACGATTCATCGATTTTTGAAAAGAACACTACTTTATTTTATTTAACTACAAGATTATATTCCTTTGTTGGATTAAGCGGACAAAAGTAGACGTATTCTCCTGCTTCAAGAGATACTACATTGGTCATTGAGCTTGATCCATCTTTTACTGGTGCTTGCACGTAAGCTGCTTTTATATGATTTGCAGGATCTGTTTTTCCTTTCGGTGCCACCACAAAACCAACTTCATGATCTACTCCATTATTGATAATTTCGAATTCGTAATCACCAGCATCTAGTGTCAAACCATCCGTTGTAAATGCTCCTTTTACTTGTTCTAAACTAATTTTTTTAACTTGTTTTTCTACTGTTAGATTATATTGATCTGTAGGATTTAATGGGCAAAAATAGACGTAACTTCCAACAGGAAGAGACACTACACTTGTCAGTGAACTTGAACCATTTTTTACAGGAGCTTTTACATAAGCCTCTTTAATATGATTTGGTTGATCTGTTTTTCCCTTTGGTGCTACTACAAAACCAACTTCATGGTCTACTCCATTATTGGCTATTTCAAATTGATAATCACCAGGTGATAGTGTCAAACTTTTGATTGTAAATTCTCCCGGTGTTTGCCCAAGTGAAATGGTGTTAACTTGTGCATTGATCGTTGCAGAAAATATAAATGCAAACATTATAACTAAAGAGAAAGCTTTTGATTTAAACATCTTATTGAATTTTTTTAGTGAATGAATTAAATAATTATAATCCAAAGATGCAGGCAAAAGCAAGCTAACTAGTAGTCCGAATTTCCTGTGGTCTTATCAATTCTTCCCATGGTGAAATTAGTGTCAAATTGGAGACAAAAAAACGCTTCGATTATTGATTCATATTCGCAGAAGTTTAATCAATTGGAGGTGGCAATTTCTTTATGCTGACGCCCACTTTGGGGCTTTGAACATGGATGCATAGTCAAATAGGCGGTGCCGACGGTGCCCATTTCTCATGATAACGCCCTCTTTAGGGCTTTGACCGCGCTACTATGCTTTAATATTAGAATAGGATAAATCAAAAAAGTAAGTATAAAGAAGTAAAAGCTCCAAAGAAGCGGAATCATATTGTCAGATTTATAGTTTCACTATTTTTTCAACCAGTTGATATTCACCAAAATTAATTCTTATAAAGTATGAACCTGAGGTTACTCTTGACAAATTCAGTAATTCCGTAAATGTTTTTGTGTTGTTATATTTTACGGATTGTATCAATT
This sequence comes from uncultured Saprospiraceae bacterium, assembly GCA_937941765.1. GTDB lineage: Bacteria > Bacteroidota > Bacteroidia > Chitinophagales > Saprospiraceae > CALDGQ01. Next base: position 33,035 of record CALDGQ010000049.1, on the reverse strand, counting down.
TTGAATCCATCGAATATATCTCAATTGTAAAATCCTTTTGCTCATTTAACATTAGATTCAAGAAGATTTCCGAAGTAAAAGGATTAGGTGATACTTCAAAATTTTCAACAAAAGAGATATCCTTAAGCGAACTAACAATTAACACTGATAAATCAGTTTGACAACCATTTTCGTCAATTCCAATCACTGAAACTTCTCCTTCAAATCCATTCAATTGAATAGATGTTCCATCTTCATCAGGTTGTAATGTACCATTAAAAAACCATAGGTAGGTGGCAAATGAATTATCATCAACAACTACACTGACACCATCAGACATCAATCCAATCGAACCTAGCAGTATTACTTCAACCGTAGTCAGTGGAAATATTGCAGAATTACATTCTGAAGAGGTAAACTGCAAACTATACAGACCAGCTTCATCAACAGTAATTTCTTGTGTTGTTATCGGAGGATCAATCGGCACTCCATCTTTGTACCAAAGATATCCATATCCATCTGGAGCTATACATCCTTGCAACTGGGTGTTATTAGAACCACATATTGTTACAGGATTGACTTCAGGACAAATCGGTACTTCAATTTCTGAAATAACATCAAAGCAATCAAGAAAAGTGCAACCTGCATTGTCAACAATTTCTACTGAATAAGTTCCCTCTGACAAACCTTCCAAAACTGGTCCAGTGGCTCCATTTGACCACATAATGTTATCAGCTTCAACATCACCTGAAATATTTAAACTAATGGACCCAAAAACTTCTACTGCCGAGCAAGCATTACTCACAGTTGCATTATAACTCGTGTTACAAGTTGAGGATATCTTAAAAATTTTCCCATCACCGATTGCGGCTACATATATTTCACCTGCTGCATCTTCACCGAAAGTAGTATATTCATTAGAAGGGCCATTAAATATTTGTTCGTTCAACCAGGTTCCACAACTTTGTTTTTTCAAACCCCAGATTTTTCCTGAACAATAATCCGCATAAATATAAGTACCATATAAACTTGGAGACTCACTCCCCCTGTACACGTATCCACCAGTGACTGAGCACCCATTTGTAACTTCTGAATTCAAATATGCATAAACGGGATCAGTATAAATAGAAGGATCGCCACAACCTGATAAGGAATATGCGTCAGGTCCTTCATAACATTTCCAACCATAATTTAATCCTGCTGTATTTGGTGCTTCTACATTAATTTCTTCCCAAACATTTTGACCTACGTCTGCCATATACATTTCACCAGTCAATCGATCAAAACTAAACCGCCATGGATTTCTAAGTCCTAATGACCAAATCTCATCCAATGTTTCATCTGTATCTACAAACGGATTGTCGGACGGAATTGTATAGTTAGAACCAGTGTCTACATTAATTCGTAGCATTTTTCCTAACAATGATTGTCTATTCTGAGCAAAATTCTGAGGGTCTCCCGCCGATCCACCATCTCCCATACCAATATACAAATAACCATCAGGTCCAAACTTCAAATCACCTCCATTGTGATTATTATAAGGTTGGTCAATGGTCAATAAAATTTGTGCAGAAGATGCATCTGCTTGATTGGGATTTGTAGTTGAAACTGTATAACTCGCAATCACTGTATTTCCAGAAGAATTATTATAGTGAACAAAAAATAATCCGTTAGTCGCATAATCCGGATGGAAAGCCAAACCTAACAAACCACGCTCTCCAGCATTGCTATTGACCAATGGATCAATATTTAGAAAAGCAGTTGAGTTAACAGCTCCAGATGGATCCACAATATAGATAATACCGTTTTTTCCAACAACAAATAACCGATCATCGCCTGCATTTTCAATTGCTACAGGAAGATCTATACCACTAGCAAATTCGGTAACTGCAATACTTTGACTATTTACTTGAAAAAAACAGAGCATCAGGAATAGACAAAATTGGATTTTACACATCATATTATTTTTTTTACTAACTTAACGATTATAGTTGAGAAATTTTAAGTTGACTTCAAAATTTATGTAAAATGGAAAGCAAATTCCCTGTTCTAACTACAGAGCGATTTATACTTCGACAATTTGTTGATACCGATTTAGAAAATGTTTTTAAAGGACTTTCTGACCCCGATATTATAAAATATTATGGAGTTAGTTTTGATAGTTTGGAGGCAACCAAAGAGCAGATGCAATGGTTTGCGGATCTTGAAAAAAATGAAAATGGTATTTGGTGGGCAGTTTGCTCAAAAGAAGATGGCAAATTTATGGGCGCTGGTGGTTTGAACGACCTGACTAAAGTTCACAAAAAAGCTGAAATTGGTTTTTGGTTATTGAAAGAAAATTGGGGAAAAGGAATTATGAAAGAAGCCATGTCCGTAATATTTGATTATGCTTTTAATGTTATCGGACTTCATCGAATTGAAGGTTACGTTGAATCGGATAACGTAAAATGTAAAAAGGCTGTTAGGAAGTTGAACTTTGTTTTGGAAGGGACTATGAGAGATTATGAGGTTAAGAATGGGGCGTTTGTTAGTTATGATATTTATGCAAAATTCGCAGAGTGATTATTAAATAACAACCAATAAATATTTTTGTGAATATTTCAGATCTTTCAAATGGTGACACTTCTAAACTTCCTAGTTATTCCAATCCTGAATTGCTACTCTTAGTTGGATTGATGAGAACTGAGTTACATCCAGATTTTGTAATGGCTGCTATTGAAGAATTAGCGAAAAGAAACATCTCACAAGAGGACTTGGAGCAAGCAAAAAAAATGGAGAATTACGAAATTCGAAGAGCAAGTGCAATCGAAAAGAACCAAGAAGAAAGAAAACACAATGGAGGACTTGGAATTCTTTTAATTACAATTGGGTTCCTTTTATTTTTCACTATTTATCTTGCACTTTTTGGTTTAATTCTATATGCTGCAGGTATTTATTATGTCATTAATTCAGATTATACAACAGCTTGGAAAATCATTTGGATTGCAGGACCTGTTATAGGAACAACAATATTCATTTCAATTATCTAGCAATTCAAAAAACCATCAATTATCCCGAGCAATCTCTAACTGATTTACCAACTGATTAAAAGAACTCTCCCACTGACCTAATGAAATGGCATCATCATGCAAATCATTCGCTTCAATCGTGGCTTCTTGCACCTGTGCTTTCCACTTATCCAACATACTATTTGCGTTTGCAACATTTAAAGGACCTTGTTTAAATTCGTTCTTGATTTGATTATACTCATCTTCATACAATGACCAGCCAGCAGTCAAGGGATCACAAGCGGCTGAACGTTGTTGAAATAAAAACCAACCTGACACAAAAGGCTGACAATTGTTTCTAGTTTCTCCCCAATCATCAACGATTCGGGTTACGGGATTACCACCAGTTATATTTTCAAAAGCATTGTCCATATCCCATGCAATTAAATGCAACTTTTGTTCATTCGGCTCTTCATACCAATAAAAATTGTGTGGTTCACAATTGCCACCATTACAATACCAATGAAATGGTCCGTCATCATGTCGGATCACACGATCGACCACACAATAAGACATGATTTCATCAATATCCATATAATTGGCAATTACATTTTTAATGTTAGAAGTGGTGGCGTTCTCAATTTCCTGCGCAAAATTTCGGATTAATTCAGCTGATGGATTATCGTCTTCATTTGTTTTTAGTTTGCTTAAATAATCTTGTTCAGACCAAGCATTTCCATCAGAATTGAGCGGCCATATTTCTTTGTACAAATTTCCGTCTCCATCATCATAATTGTAATCCGTGAAACGACCATCAATTTGTTCCACTAAGCTAAAAAGTCCATTGTATTTGCCGTTAATTACCAACCTTGCGTGCACGCACCTAGGTGCAGGAACTCCCATCTCCCGAAAAAACCAATACCCTAAACGATCTCTCATTTGTGAATCATCCAAATTCATCGAATGAAATTGCAATTTTTTAAGACCAAAAAACTTATAAGGCGCCTCATTCCAATTAATTTTTATTTTCATGGATAATTTAGTGCAAGTTTTAAAACCCGATGGATTTGACCAATTATTACCGGAAACACAATTGACAAAAGCACCGATTGATCCTTTGTATCGAATTCCTACTGGACTAATCGTATCCCCTTCAAATACCAAACTACCTTCTACATATTGTTCTGCAGCTGGATCATCATCTAAAAACTCCAAAGCTTCATCAGGTAGAATTAATTCGTAGGTTGCCAGTTTGTTGTCATCAAAAACATAGTCCGAATCTAGATTCATGAATGCCTCATCACCAGTTGGAGTAATAATAGGTACACCTCCAGTTGTGACTGGTGGCTCAGGATTTCCTCCTCCATTTCCGCCTGTTACAGGATCAGGATCTTTTTTACAACCCAAAACGGTCATTAAAGCAACTAAAGAGATTAGAATTAAAGTATTCAGAAATTTCATAGAGCGAAATATTTGTCAGAAAGTTAAATAAAAAGTCGTCATTCTACTCAATTATTGGTCGGATTTAACCTAATAACCGCATTTGACAAGAAATAGCGCAATTACATTCGATTAAAGCTGGTTTGATACCCAACCCCCTTAAATTTGCATTCGTACACCAAATAGAAGGTTAACTTATTTACAGAATGAAGCTAGAGAAGTCATTATTAAAAAAGTGCATTAACAAAGATGAAAGGTCTATGAATGATCTTTATCGGTTGTGCTTTTCGACTATGAAGCAGATTTCGATAAGGTATCAGAAAAATTCAGTTGATGTGGATGAAGCTATTAATAGCGGATTTTTAAAAATCATAAATAATTTATCAACTTATGATGATTCAAAATCCTTTGAAGCTTGGTTCAAGAAAATATTGATAAATACCAATATTGATCTTTATAGAAAATCAAAACGTCATAATGAACAGGTATTATACGTTGAAAATTTTACTGATTTTAAAGAAACTAATGTTCAGTTTGATACGCCACCTTCTAACAATAAATATGCTGAGTTGTTGCGAATGGTAAAAGAACTACCTCCAATGACCAGAAATGTGTTTAATCTTTTTGCAATCGACGGATATAGTCATCAAGAAATAGGAGAAATCCTGGACATTAGTGATGGTACTTCCAAATGGCATGTTTCCAATGCTCGAAAAAAACTAAAGCGTAAAGTGGAAGCAAAATCAAAAATAATCGCGAGATGAAAAATAATATAGACGATTTTTTTAAGGATGGACTAAGTCAAAACGACTTTGAATACAATGAAAAAACTTGGAACGGTTTTAAAGATTTGTATGAGCAAGAAAAAGAAGACGAGCCTGTTGCTGTGCCTTTTTTCAACAAGACAATGGTAATTGGTGCACTCATTCTTTTATCCATGATTGGATGGCTATATTTTTCTGGCAACAAATCGGTTGTCAACACAAATAATCCTATTATACCTGTTACTGATTTGAACAGTAATAACACTACAAATGTAAAAGAAAAAGAAACATTAAATAATGTAGCATCAAATACAAAGGAAGCAATCAGTTCTGATACAAAAACAAATCAAAATAGTGTTTTAAACAATAAGCAGGCTAGTTCTTCTTACATCCCAAATGCAATTGAAACACCAAATGCTAAAGAGACTTCTGTTAAAAAAGATTTGACAGAAAATAATGATTATCAAAATACTTCTACACTATTTAATTCAACGACCGATTTTAGCAACGCTGGCGTCTCTACAATTTTACAGGAGCCAAAAGGAACTATAATTGGCGCTACTAGTACTCAGAGGAACGTGCCTGAATCTGAAACAACCATCACACAGTCGCCAAGAGCAAATACACCAGTTTCAGTTTTTAGAAACAATGCCAAGATTACGCTATTCAATGAATTACCTACATTGACAATTGCAGCACTTGATAATGAGCCGATTCAAAATGACAAAGACTTCTCACTAAAAGTAAAAAGAAAGATGAGAGGCCATTTCTTTTTAATGGGTGCTGCAGGAATGGGAAATATTAAAGGTAAAAATTACGAATTTGGAGTCGGTAAAAACTTCCAATTCAATAAATATCTTGGTCTTAATATCGGTGTAAAATATAGGACTTTGATTGCAAATACTTTGGAGCAACATAGAGGTTTTGATACAAAGTATAGTCGTGCTAATCGCAATTTTTATGGCAACCATATTGAGGCAGATCAAATGTATTATGCTGCCGTTCCACTTTCTATTGAATTAGCAATTCGTAGACATCGTATAAATGTAGGTGGTACTTACAATCGTATGTTTTTAGTAAAAGGTACCATCACTAAAGAAGTTGCAGGAGATGCGAATGTTCCTGAACGACACACTGCTTGGATTGTAGAAACTGGAATGAATAAAAACTTGTTTTCTACTAATGTATCTTATGGCTTCCAAATGAGTCCTGCTATGCAAGTATTTGTGAATGCAGAAATGTTTTTGACAGATTCTTATAACAATGAATCTACAATTAACCATAAATTCAATGCATTTAATGCTGGATTAAAATATAATTTAAAATCATTTAGAAAATACCCAACCCTGCGCTTTTTGTAATCGTCATATAAGTGTAAAGGTGCTTGAATATTCACTACCACTATTAAAAAAATTAAATTAAAATTATTACAATGAAATTATTAAGTTATTTAAAACTCATCGTACCGATTCTAGTAATTGGTTTAACTTTTTCTTCTTGTACAAAAGAAGATATCGATACAACTCCTACTCCAACGCCAACTGAAGAAATTGATTCTGAATTGGTAGATGACATTATTACAAAAAATGATTTAGGTGTATTCGAAAGTGTTTCTAGCTGCGATTGTTACGGACCTTTTGAAGATATCGATTGGGAAAATTTATCAGACGAAGAAATTGAAGCTCAAATTGAAGCTGCTATTGCTTCTATGACGGAAGAAGAATTGGAAGCATTATTTACGCCAGTTTGTGCTGACGGAATTTTTTATGCAAATGCATGTGAAGCTGAATGTGAAGGAATCACTGAATATGGTGACTGTGAAATCGACTGGGATGAAGAATGGGATGATGATTATGATTCTGAATGGGGTTGCGATTTCCAAAACTTGGATTTCTTAAGCTGTTACGAACTTCAATTTCCAGCAACTGTAGTTTTTCAAGATGGATCTACTGTTGAAATCAATGACATGGATGAGTTTTTCGAAACAATCTTTACTGCAGGTGATGAAAGCCCAGAATTAGCTTACCCAATTACGTTGACTCACTTGGAAACGGGTGATGTTGAAACAGTAACTAATGATGATGAACTAGCAGCACTAAGTGTTGATTGTTTTAATGTTCCTGGTGGACCAGGCGGACCAGGCGGACCTACTGGACCAGAAAACGATTGTGTAGTTAATGGATTCCCTATGACTTTAATTATTAATGGTGACCCTTCCACTGTAAATAATGAAGAAGAATTTTCAGTAATCATTGAAGAATGGATAATGAACAATCCAAACGATCCTAATTTAAATATTGAAATTGGATTCCCAATGACTTTAACTTTTGAATCAGGTGATGTAGTTGTTGTAAATAGTGAAGAAGAATACTTCGATGCGATGGTTGAATTCTGTCCATAAAAATTAAAATATTATAGAGCGTTTTAATCAAGTTTTATTAGAGCCGTTTGCAGTTAAATGTGAACGGCTCTATTTAATTTAGCGACCTTAATAATTTATGATTGTCTTATAATATTGACTAAATTTATCGCTTTAAAAACAAACTTGAATAAAAGTGAGTCTAAAGAGCAACAACCCTTGGCATAAAGTCGCAATCGGTGAAAGAACGCCGGAATTCGTAAATGGAATCATTGAAATTCCAAAAAACACCCGTGCTAAATATGAACTCGATAAAGAAAGCGGTATGCTGATGATGGATCGAGTCCTCTATTCTTCTATGAATTATCCAGCCAATTACGGTTTCATTCCTCAGACCTATTGTGATGACAAAGATCCATTGGATATTTTGGTTTTATCTCAGGTCACCGTTGTACCAATGTGCATCATTTCAGCAAAAGTAATTGGTGCCATGAGAATGCTAGATGAAGGTGAACATGATGACAAAATAATCGCTGTTGCAGAACACGATATGAGTGTCAACCACATCAATGATATTTCTGAATTACCCAAACATTTTTTTAGAGAATTGAGAAATTTCTTTGAAGATTATAAAAAATTGGAAAATAAGACAGTTGTCGTTGATGATTTTCAAAATGCTAAAGTTGCAAGGGAAATTGTTTTGCAAAGCATGGTGGATTATAAGGATTATATGAATCCTAAATCTTGAAGAATGTAAAATTAAAAATGTAAAATATTGACCGTTAACTCGCGATACTCACTTACTCACGAATTACGGTCAATATTTTAAATTATACATTTTACATTTGAATCGACTTTAGGAGATAAGACAATTATTCTAAAACATGCCAGCAACCACTATACGATTATTACAACAAGAAGATTACGAAGACCTCTTCCACCTAGTCCATAACAATAAATCTACTTTTATTCGTTACTTCCCTATTACTTGTTCGAATATTCTTCGTAAAACAATGTCAATACTTTAAATTACACATTTTACATTCGAATCGATTCCAAGAAATCTGGAGAGATGAGACAATTATATTAAAATGAATTACAACACAAAGGTCCATCCAATAGACCTACAATTTCATGGAGGCGTATTTGAAATATTCAGCTTTCTAGTAGAGACCGCTATGGGGCCGATCATTATCGAAACAGGTCCTCACTCGTCTTTCGATAATCTGGTAAAAGGAATTGAAAAATGTGGCTACAAAAAAGAAGATATCAAACATGTATTTTTGACACACGTACATCTTGATCATGCTGGTGGTGCTTGGTGTTGGGCAGAATTAGGGGCAAAAATATATGTGCATCCTGAAGGTTTCCGACACATCAATGATCCGGCTAAGTTGTTGGCATCCGCGAAAAGAATATATGGAGACATGATGGACTGGCTCTGGGGTACTTTAAAACCGATTCCTGCAGAACAACTACAGATTGTTGGAGATAATGAAGTTGTAACGGTTGGGGATTGTGACTTTAAATCTATCCACTCTCCTGGACATGCAAAACATCATACTGCTTGGCAATTGGGAAATGTGTTATTTACTGGTGATGTCGCTGGTGTGCGGATGCAACAAGGTCCTGTCATGGCACCTTGCCCACCTCCTGATATTAATATTGAAGAATGGGTGGACTCCATTGATAAGTGTTTGGCCATTGATGGAATAGACACCTATTATTTGACACATGGTGCTGGTGTGACGGATATCGACTTTCACATGAATAAGTTGAAGGAATTACTTTGGTCTCAATCGAAATTTATAAAACCATATTTTGATGCTGGAACACCTATCGTTGAAATCAGCAAACCTTTCGAAGAATTTGTAAAACAAGATCTTATCGCACAAGGTGTACCCGATGACAAACTAAAACGTTTTGAAAGTGCAAATCCATCTAGTTCTAATATTTATGGATTGATGCGGTATTGGAAGAAGAAGCGTGAAGGGTGATGAGTAAGAATAAGTTTAAGTGGAAGTTTAAGTTTAACGGGATACGCGTAGACGTAACAAGTGTGCGTCCTCCCTTAAACTTAAACTTCAGCTTATTCTTAAACTTAAACTACGATCCCTGCTCATTCAAAACAATCAACTTCTGCCAAATCTTATTGCCCATATTAGAACATAAAGTTTCAATTTCACTAGAAGATTGTATCACTACTTCATCTTGCAAACTTTGCGAATAGAGCGCTGCTACCTTTCCGATTAATGATAAAAACTCCGCACAATAATCTAAATATCGTTGCAATTCAAAAGGCGTAAAATCTCTAACTGGAGAACTTTCTGTTTTCAATTTTGGGTCCATTGTCAATTGTGGATCTTTGGTTAATTGATGCATATCCACCACGTGGGCGTATCCTCGAATTTGATTTAAAAACTTAATGGCTCTTGTCCTCTTGATACGATCTTCCAATGTGACTAAGAAAAACATGGCAGCACCAATTAAAGCAAAGTTGTTGAGCGATGCTTCAAGTACCGTTGTAATCTCTGAGAATTTATTATCGAGATTCAATTCGATTAAAGTAAAACTATAAACAACGAGTGCCAACATCACAAAAATGAAGCAATAGGTAATGGTTCGTAGCAAGTAATTGTGTTTGTCAATCCATGCAATAATCTCTTTGCTTTTTATAGTAAATTTATCAAAATCCTGACATGTTTTACCTAAACCGGATCCTGGAAAACGTTCAAGTATACGTTTAGAAAGGCGGTTGATAGTTGCTTCTATCTTATCAAAATCCAAAGTATTATTCGCGTCCATAGTGTTGCGTTTAATTCTGCAATTTAGTCATTTTTTGTATTCAAAAGACTACTCTTTCAAAAACTCCTGAAACCACAATCCAGAATTCTTAACAATCCGCTTCTGTGTTTTATAATCAACATATACCAATCCAAATCGAGGTCGATATCCTTCTGCCCATTCAAAATTATCCATAAAAGACCAAACAAAATAACCATTCAGTGGAACCCCTTCATTTTTTGCTTTTAAGACCGCAGATAAATAATCTTTGAAAAATTGTACTCGTTGTTGATCATTAATCATTCCATCTTTTTCTATATCCTTAAATGCTGCGCCATTTTCAGTGATAATCATATTTTTCAGTTCCGGATAAGTGCCAAATTGCTTTAAAATCTTATAAAAACCATCAGGACTAACCTCCCAATTCATTTCTGTAATTTTATTGTTTGAAACCCCTCGTTTGTTTGGTGGAACTTGAAATGCCCACATAACTGGTGGAAATATAGCCGCCTTTGCTACGGTTCTTGTATAATTTTGAATGCCCATGAAATCCCAATCAAACTTCAACTTTTGAAAATCACTAGAAGGAACTCGATTGGCAATTTTTTCAAAAAAGATTCCTGCATCTGTTGGGTATCCGCGACCAATGATAGGATCCAAGTAAAGGCGATTGAAAAAAGCATCTAGTTTTTTGGCAGCTTTGATATGCTTAGGCTTTTGATTTTTAGGATCTACCCATGAACAAGAAATAGTTGTTCCAATATTTGCATCAGCGACATTAGAACGTATGATTCTTGCACTGGCTCCACTCACCATATTGGAATGATGAACCGCATCGTAGTACTTCTTAAAAGAGATCTTTCCAGGTGCATGGATTCCTCCTAAATATCCTGCTCCACAAAATGATGCCGCCTCGTTTAGCACCATCCAATTTTTAACTTTGTCTCCATATGCTTTTGTCAAATCACTTGTAAATTCTTCAAACCAACTAATTACATCTCTATTCGCCCATCCACCTTTTTCACTCAATGCTTCAGGTAAGTCCCAATGATAAATCGTCGGCCATGGCTCCAATCCTACTTCCAAACAACGGTCTATTACACGATGATAAAAGGCAATACCTTTTTGGTTAACCTGACCAATTCCTTTTGGTAAAATTCTTGACCAAGAAAATGAAAATCTAAAAATATCAAAGTTCAAAGATTTGACCAATGCGATATCTGATTCATAATTATGATAAAAATCACAAGCAATATTTCCATTGCTTCTATCCTTGATATTTTTACTTTTTTGTGAGAATGTATCCCAAATTGATGGACCTTTTCCGTCCAAATTCCATGCTCCTTCAATTTGATAAGCAGCAGAAGCAACACCCCATTTAAAATCATTTCCGAAATCTGATTTAGAAAGCTTGTTGAAATTTGAAAAATTGATTGGTAAATTATTCGCCAACATTAAAGCACCTAATTTTGACGAATGCTTAAGGAAGTTTCTTCTTTTCATAATTGGTTTCAATTCAGATTCCAATATAAAACAAAGTCGGCTTAAATTAATCAAAATATAATACGATCTTGTCAACTAATTCAATGATTACTTATGAAAAATATCTTGTTTTTAATTTCGATTTCGTTGCTTGTTTTTAGTTGTGGTGGTAGTAAGAAAATATCGTCAAGTACTGATCAGACAAGTACCACTTTTAATGCTGCCCAAACAAAGCTAATTCTTGCGGGTGATGCAACCACTCCAATGCGCGTTTTTAAGATAAACAATGAAAGTGATTCTATTCTTTTGAGACAAAAATGTGAAGATGTTGTTATAAAACCAAAAGATCCAGTATTGAAAGCATTCACAGACCGTTTGCTTACAACTGTCAGAGATAGCATGTCTTTAGGAGTAGGTATAGCAGCACCTCAAGTTGGCATTCTGAAAAACATTATTTGGGTCCAACGATTTGACAAAGCACCTTTTCCTTTCGAATGTTATATCAATCCAAAAATCATCAAATACACCAATAAAAAACAAGATTGTAAAGAAGGTTGCTTGTCTATTCCCAACAAAACAGCTACGACTACCAATCGAGCATACGCCATCTTACTAGCGTACGATAAATTAGATGGGACGCACCATGTAGAGATGATTGAGGATTTTACAGCCGTTATTTTTCAACATGAGATTGATCACCTTAGTGGGAAGTTGTTTGTTGATTATTTGGAAGAGTGATTTTTTTTAATGGCAATGTCAATATCAATGGAGCACGTGAGCTCGCGAGTCCACGTGCTCCATTGATATTGATATTGTCATTGAAATTGCCATTGCTATTCTAAACCAACTTTTGTCTCACCGATACTAAAACCAAATGAAAATTCGTAGGGATAAAAAGTAACTAGATGAACTACACCTAACACAATAATAGCGAGCGTTACTTTTATGCCTAATTTAAAATTATATAGACTAATAATTGTCGCACCGAGTAATAAAAGGATACCGATGATTACTTTTATATTAAGTATAATTCCTTCATTAAAGCAAAAGAAAATTCCAATCCAAAGTAGAATTATCGAACTCCAATTGAAAGCAGTAGGTATGAAAGTTACTTCATTTTTTGAAGTTAAATCGTCTAGAATATCGTTGTTCATTATCGTAAATTAGCTAGTAAGCTTCATCATCCAAAAATCACATTAAATGTATCAATAAAAAATATCTGATTTTCACTGCAGCAAAAATTCAGAAAATTATAATAAATCATAAACTATTCAACGCTTCTCCTTTCGCAACCGCTTCTTCAAAGACTTGTGCCATGGACAAATATTGCCACTTACCATATCTACCCAACAAATGAATATCTTTTGAAGCGTAACTTTTGGTGACTTTTCGAATTTCCTGACTTGTGCTTTTTTCAAACACAGCATACGCGTATTTATGATCCACAAAATGAATGTCTAGAAAATCAGTTTTCTTCTTTACAATATTTAAGTCTAACAAATTTTTCTTGATAGCGTTGGCAGTTTTTTTAGGATCTATTTTTTTTGCTTCTGCCTTGTAAGTAATCTCTGCCATCACACTCCACTTCTTATTTGGTGCAGAATGAGGGTCAAAATTTTGCATATAAATGATACGAGAAAAGATTACTTCTTCCTGACTGAAATAATCCCACAAATTGGAGGTGTCATATTTCTCCCCTTTCATCATAACCATTGCATATAAGACGCCATTTAATTTTAAATTCGTTTTCTTTTGCTTTGGAATGGTAATTTTTTGAAGAACTGGAAGTGGAATAGTAGAAACACAACCCTTTTTGTAAAAATATTGTTTGATTCCAGTACTTGATTTGGTAGTCACGCACTTTTTCTTTATGTCAACTTCTACCACTTCTTCATTCAGATTAATTTGTTTGTCAATCGGAGCTTTTAATTTATCAATCAGAAGTCCCATGCAACGTTTCTTCGCTCCTTTTCTTGGAATTGGGTACCAACTGTTGGAATTGTATGCTTCGATTTTTTTGTCATCTTGAAAAAGTCCGTTTAATACTTTGGGAATAGAATAATTTTGAATATTCCAAACAAAATCTCTAGTACCTAAAGATTTTAAAGACCGTTTCCACATTTTATTATTGTAAGGGAAAAAGAAAACTTCACACATCTTTTTTCCAAAAGATTGAATCAACCAATCTTCAAAGTTTTTGACTTTAATTGGTTTCCGATAAGCATTTTCAATATAATCATTGGCACATTCGATTGCCAATTCCTTTTTCAATCCACCTAAGTTCAATTGAAATGGAAATTTGGTCACGCCATAAGACGTATGCACATCCGCTTTTGGAGCAATAGATTTAAAATCCTTTCCAACGATTTTTTTGAGTTGCTTTTCTACTTTGGGGTTGTGATAATGTAGCAAATGCAATACAGCATCGAACCAAAAACCATTCACCTCAATTGATTTAACCAAGCCACCTGGCTCATCTGATTTTTCAAGTAAAACCGTTTTATTTGATTTCTTTAATTTGGTCGCAAGTGAAATTCCTGATAAACCAGCTCCCAAAATCACGTAATCGTATTCATTTTTCTCCATGATGCAAATATATTAATTTGAAACTTCTGCTTCTAGGCATACGAATAAATTACGGAGAAGTTTTGGCTTCAATGAATCTCTTTCGTAAAAATTACAACTGGATGCAATCGGAGTTCAAAGCGCAACAATTCGGTAGTTCACATAAATCATAATGCTGCAAATTCAACTTAGTAAAGATGCTCCGTTTTCATCTCTACAATACTTATCTGGATTCTCCGCTAAATCAATTTAAAGGTCTCTTTAATTAGTTCGAAAATAATGCTCTATTTACTTTAGGAATCATCTTATTATATTTATTCCTTTTGATTCATCACCTCCTCTTGCTGATTAATACTTTCATCATGAATACTCTGTAAATATTTAACAATAAACCCTTCGCTCAAACCATGCTTACCTGCAAATAGTTTTCCTTTTTCGAGAATCTCTTTCCATCTTCTTTTTTGAAGAATGGTAATGTTGTTCTCTTTTTTATAGGTTCCAATATCACGTACTACTTTCATCCGATTGGACAACAAATTTAAAACCTCTTCATCAATATGATTAATATCTTGGCGAAGCAAATCCAACCGACTTTGAACGGATCCATCATCCTGCTTATCTCTTCTTAACACTAGATCTACAAGCATTTGTTTCATCACTTCTGGTGTAATTTGTTGTTTAGCATCACTCCATGCATCATCCGGCGTAATATGTGACTCTACCATTAGCCCATCAAAATCTAGATCTAAAGCTTTTTGAGAAACTTCTTGTAAGATATCCCGACGTCCACAGATATGACTAGGATCACAAATGATAGGGATGTCTGGCATATCAATTTTGAATTGTAATGGGATCTGCCATTGTGGACGGTTGCGGTAATGCTTTTCACCAAGATTAGAAAAGCCTCTATGAATGACGCCAATGTCTTTTAATCCAACAGCTTGTAGACGCTCCACAGCTCCTTTCCATAAAGCTAAATCAGGATTGATTGGATTTTTGACAAGTATTGGAATATCTACACCTTTTAAGGCATCTGCAATTTCTTGTACCGCGAAAGGATTTACGGTTGTTCGAGCACCGATCCATAAGATGTCGATTCCAAATTCAAGACATAATTCGACATGAGAAGCTTTTGCTACTTCAACGGTGACGGGTAAACCCGTAACCTCTTTCACTTCTTGCATCCAAGGCAATCCTTTGGCGCCGACCCCTTCAAAAGTTCCAGGTCGAGTTCTAGGTTTCCAGATTCCTCCTCGGATGATGTCTACATAACCAGTTCTAAAAAGTTGTCGAGCTGTTTCCAGCACTTGTTCTTTTGTTTCGACGCTACAGGGTCCTCCGATTATTACTGGACGTTCACCTTTTCTGAAGATTGATTTTTTTGCGGTTTCTTTTTTTATTGTTTCCATAGTGTTATTTTTTTAAATTTTCTAAGTTTTCTTTTTTTTGTATGTCGTTGTTTCTATCTAACTCCGTTGCAATGCAATTCCATTCAATACTCTTTTTATATCATTTGCTCGGCTCATCAATTCAATAGAAGTTGTTTTATCTCCTTCATCAATTACCTTTTTAAAAGCTTCTAAATGCTTTATATAATTTCCTAAAGCATCCGACAAATGTTCGCTGTTTTTTTCAAAAATAGAAGACCAAGTTGCAGGACTACTTTTTGCTAATCGAACAGTTGATTCAAATCCAGTGCTTGCTAAATTAAATATTTGTTTTTCATCCTCTTCGATATCTAACACGGTTAACGCGAGTGTAAATGCAGTGACGTGTGATAAGTGTGAGACATAGGCCATGTGTTTATCATGCTCATTCGGATTTAAAAAAGAAGATTGCATTCCTAGCAATTCAAAAATTTTCAAAGTATGCGCTAAAGCATCTCTGTCGCTCAATTCTTCTTCACAAATCAAGTTCTTTTTATTCTTAAACAAATCAAAGATCGCAGCTTTGGGGCCAGAAAATTCAGTACCTGCCAATGGATGAGCAGCAACAAATCGATTTCTTTTTTCATGGTTTCGAACGGCATCACATATTTCTTTTTTGGTGGAACCTACATCGAAAACGGTTTGATTTGCATTTATTTTGGTTAATAAATTTGGTAACATATTCGCAATTAAATCCACTGGGATACAAACACCTATCGTGTCAACTTCATATACCAATTCGTCTAAATCTACCATCCTATTAACCAACTCATACTTCAATGCTTCTGCTGCATGAGCTGCATTTAGGTCACAACCCAACACTTCGTACCCATTCTTCTTGCATTCTTTTGCAATGGAACCACCAATCAAACCCAAACCAATTATCCCAATTTTCATGTACCTTATTTTTTTCTTTTTTCTAAATAAGCTGCTATTCTTTGATGCGCTTTTTTAAAGATTTCGATTTCCGAACATAGTGAAATACGGATGTATCGATCACCATTGGTTCCAAAAATGAATCCAGGAGTAATGAATACTTTTGCATTTTGTAACACTTCGTCTGCATATGTTTCACCGTTCTTAATAGTATTTGGAATTTTTCCCCAAACAAATAATCCGGCAGTAGATTTATCATATACACAGTCCAACAATTTCATTAATTTCCAAACTTCTCTTCTCCTCAATTCGTAGATATCATTTAAATGCTGAAACCACTTTTGATCTTGCGACAATGCGACTACTGCTGCCTCTTGAACCGGTCGAAACATCCCAGAATCCATGTTACTTTTAAATTTCATTACGGTATCCAAATATGATTTTGCACCTAACAATGCTCCTACTCTCCAACCAGCCATATTGAAGCATTTAGACAATGAATTCAATTCAATAGCGACTTCTTTTGCTCCTTTCACTTGCAACAAACTCATTGGAGTTTTATTAAGAATAAAGCCATATGGGTTGTCGTGACATAACAGGATTTCATTCGATTTTGCAAAAGCCACTAATTCTTCAAAAAATCCAATATCCACTTTTGCTCCTGTCGGCATATTGGGATAATTTACCCACATGATCTTGACTTTTGACAAATCCCTTTTCCCTAATTCCTTTAAATCAGGTTTCCAACCCAAACTTTCTTCCAAGTCATATAACACTGTAGTTGCGCCACTTAGCTTCGCGGTCATTGCATATGCCGGATAGCCCGGATTAGGAACCAGCACTTCATCTCCTGCTTGCAAAAAACTCATGGCAATATGCATGATTCCTTCTTTGGAACCCATCAATGGCAATACTTCGCTATCCTCATTTAAATCAACATCAAAATGTCTTTTATAAAATTGGGAAAATGCACTTCTTAACGCCGGCAATCCTTTGTAAGATTGATACTTATTGGCAATAGGTCCATTCGATTTCTCACAAAGTGTTTGCAAAACCGATTTTGGTGGCAATAAATCTGGACTTCCAATACCCAAATTAATAACATCTGCTCCTGATGCATTCATCTGAGCAATCTCTGCCAACTTACGTGCAAAGAAATAGGTTTCAACTTTCCTGACTCTATCCGATGGTCTGATGATCATAAATATTTGCTTTTTTATAAACACCTAATACGTCCACCATCAATGTTGCCACATCAATTTCACTCATCATTTTCTTATATTTTTTAAAATCATCAAACTCCACATCAATGTGAAAATAATACTCATTGACACTTCCCAACACTGGGAAAGACTGGAGTTTTGTTAGATTAATATCGTTGTTGTATAGACATGCAAGCGCTCGCATCAAACTTCCTTTTTCATGAGAAACTCTCATGTAAATAGATGCTTTATCATACGCTCCTTCAGGCAAAATTTGAGTAGCATCTTGCACAATAAAAAATCTAGTATAGTTGACATTTGAGGTTTCGATACCATGATTTAATATTTCTAGATCATAAATTCGAGCTGCAGTTTCGCTCGCAATTGCAGCAATATTATTTAGTTTATTTTCTCTTATATTTTTTGCACTCAATGCTGTATCGTCTGATTCCACTAAGCGGATATGTGGATACTTAGCTAAAAATTCAAGGCACTGATTGAGCGCCATTGGATGGGAATGCACCTCATTTATATCTTCAATTCTTTGATTTGGTAAAGCCATTAGATTATGACGAATTCTCAAATACTCTTCCCCAATTACTCTCAATTGTTTCTCTCTGAGTATCCTATAATTTTGCAAAATGGTGCCAGCTATTGAATTTTCGATCGCAATAATCGCTAAATGATCTTTAGGATTGTTAACTAATTTTTCTCCCAATAAATTAAAAGTAGTTGATGGGATTATATTTAACTTTTGCGTTCCGAAATATTTGATCGCTGCTTCCTCATGAAAACATCCTGGAAATCCTTGAACAATTATTTTTTTATCTAGCAAATGCTGCATTTTAGTTACGTCTATACTTGGCAAAAGAAAAGAGCCCTAATGTAACATCA
The DNA here is from genome assembly GCA_937941765.1 of uncultured Saprospiraceae bacterium. Taxonomy (GTDB): domain Bacteria; phylum Bacteroidota; class Bacteroidia; order Chitinophagales; family Saprospiraceae; genus CALDGQ01. The sequence continues at coordinate 14,276 of CALDGQ010000049.1, read as the reverse complement.
GGACTCTCTATTTATTTTTTGATTGGTACAAATACTAGGTCCTATTCTTCATGCTGAAGTAATAAAAGCTAAAAAAATATGTACCGAAAAATGTATTCATCGTTGTTATTTAAATTAAACATACAACAATCTTTTTGTTTTTTCAAATACGGGATAATTAAGCGCTACAATTCGAGTCTATTCCCAAGATTTAGTTTTTGACATTCATTTAATATCATAGGATATATTCTTTTTGACGAAATATTATTTACTTAATTTTCCAAATTTTACCGGATTATACGCTAGACTAAATTCAACAAATTTCACAGATTGTCAGATAAATAGTATAAATAACAGATCAAAAAATAAATTTGCCTCCACATTTAATTTAGATTAAATTGGTTAGCAGTTAATGATTCAACCTTTTACATCTTAAATAATACTATTATGAAGTTTTTCCTATCCTTTTCACTTTTATTATTTTCTTTCACTTTATTTTCCCAAAATACTATTGGTAAAATTATCACCTCAACTGGTGATGAAATCCAACTATTCGAAGGCAAAAAGAAGAAAAAGAAAATGTCGAAGATGGAAAATGGTTGTGATTGTCAAAACACTGCCAAGAATACAATCTTGTATATTAATGCAGAAGGAAAAGTTGCGACTTTCAAACAAAAAGAAATTGATAAGCTAATATTAGATAAAGGAGCTGTGTATTGTATGGATGCGACTCAGAGTGGAATGGGTTCAGCTTCTATGAGCCATAGTTTTCAAATGGAATTGCCAGAAGAGATGATTTATCCGAGTTTGCCAATTTCAAAAAAAGGACTTAAAGCAATTCAAACAGTTTTGATTCAAAATGATAAGTATGTACTTTCTCTATATCAAGGAGCTAACATGAGTCACACTATATATATTACTGCTGCAAAAGATGGCAAATATATTGATGGAAAATTCAATTATTTTGAAGTAGGTTATAAGAAAGGTGGTGAGCAATCCTTAGCAGCCATTAAAAAATATTTTAAAGGCTGTGATGAGGCTATGTCTATTATCAATGAAAATTTAGCACATAATAAAAAAGTAAAACGATTTAAGATGGTTCCTGTTCTTCAAGGAGTGATGGGGATATCTTGCAATTAAATTGTTTTAATTTCAACAAACTTTCTATTTTTTCTTTTATGTATCTCGAAGTTACACTAAACGCTCTGAGGGCTTTCCATTTTTTCTCATTTCTCAGATTTCAATTCAGACTTCTTTTAATATTAATATCCCGAAGCCCTCCGAGCGTTTTTGTATGCTCACTACATTAAACTCACTGCATAATTCTGCTAATATAAATAATTGGTCGTATCTTGCACTACTATGAAATTCGAAGACTATAAATTTTACCCACAAGTACAAAAAGGACTGGAAAAACTCGGCTGGCGAAGACCTACTGACATTCAATATAAATCGATTCCTAATATCTTGGAAGGTGAAGATTTGTTGGCAATTGCACAAACTGGAACTGGTAAAACAGCAGCATTTGCAATTCCTATTATTGAGATTTTGTACGACCTGAAAAGTAATCAACGAAGAAATGACGGTGTCAAATGTATCGTACTCGCTCCTACTCATGAGTTGGCTGAGCAAATCAATGATGTGTTTCAACAAATCGCCAAATTTACAATCGTCAAATCAATGGCTTTGATTGGTGGAGTTGATCAAGATCCTCAAATTGAAGCACTACAGAAAGGTGTCGACATTGTAGTAGCAACACCTGGAAGAATGTTTGACTTCATCGCTCAAGGACATCTGCGTACCAATAGAATTGAGATTTTGGTTTTGGATGAAGCCGATCATATGTTGGACTTAGGATTTTTAGGAGATATTCATGATTTAATTAAAAAATTACCTAACAGACAACAAACGCTTTTCTTTTCTGCGACCATTAATAATAAAATTAAGAAAATCGCCTACTCATTGATTCGTCAAAATGCGATCAGAATTCAACTATCGAAAAATGATCCGGTTGCAAAAAATATTGAACACTCCGTTTGTTTTGTCGAAATGGATCATAAACGTTTTTTTCTAGAACGAGTCATCAAGGAAAATCCAGCTGCTAAAATCTTAGCATTCGTAAGAACAAAAGTACGTGCAGAACGTGTTGCAAAAGCAATGGAACGGGCCGAAATTAAATCACTGACCATTCATGGTGACAAAGATCAACAAGAAAGATCCAAAGTTTTAAAAGACTTTAGAGAAGGAAATATCAACTTACTTATTGGTACAGATGTTACTGCGCGAGGTATCGATATTCCAGACATACAAATCGTCATAAACTACGATTTGCCAGAAGAAGCAGAAAATTATGTACACCGAGTTGGTCGTACTGGAAGAGGTGACCGCAAAGGAAATGCCTACTCCTTTTGTGCTCCTTCAGAGAAAAAAGTGCTAGAAGAAATTCAAAGTTTCTTGGATAAAAAAATAGCTGTCCTCGATTTTGAAAAGCAGGATTTTAATGATATTATTACCGCTGATAGAGATCGCAAATATGATTTAAAATCATTGATGGATGAGGTAGAAAAATTTGAGAATCGGAAAGAGAAGTTTAAGAAAAAAAGATGATAGATCGTTGAGACGTGTCATGATATTTGGACTTTTAGACTCTTCACTAAGATGTTGAGATTGAAATTAAATTTGCAAATTTCCTCTTTTAGGTATTTGTAATCAACAGTTGAATTTTCAACCAAACGAGAAGTCTCTAAAATTCTAAATGTCCAAACATTAAAAAGATGAACTAAATAATCAAAGAAGCAGAGAAAACAAAGCCATTGTGACCAAAGACACACTCCTACTTACGCCTCCATTCACACAACTTAACACACCGTACCCGGCTACTGCCTACCTCAAGGGTTTCTTGAACACCAAAGGTATTTCAGCATTCCAAATGGATTTAGGGATTGAAGTAATACTTGAGTTATTTTCAAAAAATGGTTTGCAAAATGCATTTGAATATGCTGTAAATACGAAACGAATCAAAGGTGAAACGGCTAGACGAATGGTTGCCCTCAAAAAGGACTATATCACAACAATTGATGCCGTTGTTTCTTTTCTTCAAGGTAAAAATCAAACTTTAGCTAGACAAATAGCGAGTGAAAATTTACTGCCGGAAGGCAATCGTTTTAATCAAGTTGTTGATTTAGAGTTGGCTTTTGGAGAAATGGGATATCAAGATATTGCTAAGCATTTGGCAACTTTGTATTTAGAAGATATTTCGGATTTTATAAAAACTTGTGTTGATGAAAACTTTGGTTTCAGTCGATATGCCGAACGACTTGGACGAAGTGCTAATTCTTTTGATGAACTATATGAGCATCTTCAAAATGAGGTCACTTATATTGATAAAATAACATTGAACCTACTAGATGAGCGATTGAAAATATATCAACCAAAACTTGTTTGCATATCCGTTCCTTTTCCTGGAAATTTATATAGTGCTTTTCGATGTGGCCAATTTATAAAATCAAATTATCCGACTATTAAAGTGGCAATGGGAGGTGGATTTGCAAACACCGAATTACGAAGTCTAAAAGATGTTCGCGTTTTTGATTTTTTCGATTACATTACTTTAGATGATGGAGAATTGCCGATTGAAATATTAATTTCTAACACGATAGATACTTCAAATTCTAATCTTAATCACAACTTATTTAAACGAACTTTTTTAAAGGAAAAGGATGCGGTCATTTACAATGATTTCTCCCTTAGAAAAGATTATCCTCAAGCTGAAGTTGGTACTCCTGATTATTCTGACCTGTTATTAGACCGTTATATTTCTGTGATAGAGATGGCCAATCCGATGCATAGTCTTTGGAGTGATGGTCGTTGGAATAAATTGACGATGGCACATGGATGCTATTGGGGGAAGTGTACATTTTGTGATATTTCATTGGATTATATCAAGAATTATGAGCCTGCTGTAGCCAAACAATTAGTCGATCGCATTGAAACTTTAATAGAACAAACTGGTGATCACGGATTCCATTTTGTTGATGAAGCGGCGCCTCCAGCATTGATGCGAGAGATGGCATTGGAAATACTCAGAAGAAAAATTGTGGTGACCTGGTGGGCCAACATTCGATTTGAAAAAAGTTTTACTGAAGACTTGTGCAAATTATTAAGTGCATCAGGTTGTATTGCGGTGTCTGGCGGATTGGAAGTCGCATCTGATCGATTGCTGAAGTTGATCGACAAAGGTGTCACGGTCGAACAAGTGGCGCAAGTCACTGATGCATTTACAGAAGCGAATATTATGGTGCATGCCTACCTCATGTATGGCTACCCTACGCAAACTATTCAAGAGACGGTAGATAGTCTGGAAATGGTTCGACAATTATTTGAAGCCGGTGTTGTCGATTCTGGTTTTTGGCATCAATTTGCTTTGACTGCCCATAGTCCTATCGGAATTGCTCCTTTTGATTATGGAATTATTCCACAAAAAAATGAAATCACATTTGCCAACAATGATATTGCATTTGAAGACAGTACAGGGATTGATCATGACCAATTTAGTTTTGGATTAAAAAAGTCGTTGTATAATTATATGCATGGAGTTGGATTTGAGATACCTCTTCAGGAATGGTTTGAGTTTAAAATTCCTAAACCAAAAGTCGATTCAGAATATATTTTTGATTGCATCAATGACGCAGAAACAATTCAACCCAAATCTTCTTCCAAAATTATTTGGTTAGAAAGTTTACCTACAAAAAAAGAATATCGAAAGACAAAGAAAGGGAAAGAAATCATTGTTCAACAATTGACATTTCATACCAAGAAAAATAATTATGTCATTGAACTACCGAATGCTATTGGAAACTGGTTGTTGGAAATGTTGGAAAAAATGTCTGTTTATCAAGATCAGAATTTAACCTTTGGTGAATTAAAAGCAAGTTTTGAACGTGAGTTTGAAGATTTTACTTTATTTTGGTATGGGAATGAGTTGGAAGAATTGCGGGAGAATGGGTTGGTGGTTTTATAATTAACGGCTAGAGGTTGGCAACCTTTGCCTCGTGTTGTTTTAAATTTCTTCTTACTGCAATGTAAAATGATTGGTATTAAATAAACCTTTTGTCTATTATTCAGTTTGATATTTGTACTTTCATTCGATTAAAACTAGCCTTACTCACAATGAAGATATTACTCACAGGTGCAACCGGATATATTGGAAAGAGATTGTTACCTGTTTTAGTTGAGAAAGGCCATCATGTTGTATGCAGTGTACGCGATGTTAGCCGATTCAATCCTCCGAAATCGCTTCGAAATAATATCTCCATTATTCAAGTAGATTTGCTAAAAAAAGAAACACTTAAAAATATTCCAACAGATATTGATGCTGCATATTACCTAGTACACTCGATGTCTACTTCAAAAAAGTACAAAGTATTAGAAAAAGAATCTGCGGTTAATTTCCGTACTCAAATAGATAAAACGGATGCCAAACAAGTCATTTACTTAAGTGGTATTGTTAATGAATCGGATCTTTCAGAGCATTTACTTTCTAGAAAAGAAGTGGAACAAGAACTTGAAAACGGAAATTGTCATTTTACTTGTTTGCGTGCAGGTATCATAGTTGGTTCTGGAAGTGCATCTTTTGAAATAATGAGAGACTTAGTAGAAAAATTGCCAATCATGATTACACCAAAATGGCTACAAACCAAATGTCAACCAATCGGTGTAACGGATGTTTTAAAATTCTTGTCCAGCAGTTTATTGAACCCTAAAACCTATGATAAAAATTTCGACATAGGTGGCCCAGATATATTATCCTATAAAGAAATGTTGTTAGGTTTTGCAAAAGTTAGGAATTTGAGACGCAAGATTTGGACTGTCCCTGTAATGACTCCTAGACTTTCTTCCTATTGGCTATACTTTGTTACATCCACTAGTTACAAATTAGCAACGTCCTTAGTTGATAGCATGAAGGTGGAGGTTGTGTGTAGAAATAGTGAATTAAATAACATTCTTAATATCACGCCTATTAGTTACAAAGAATCATTGAGTAAAGCCTTTCTAAAAGTCGAAAATAATGAAATCGCTTCTAGCTGGAAAGATGCTTACTCCAGCAGTGACATAAAGATAATAGTTTCAGATTTCATAACAGTACCTTCACATGGTTGCTTTATTGATGAGCGCAAAAGAAAAGTTAAGAATCTGAATGGTTGCAAAAATAAAATCTGGAGTATTGGTGGAAAAAATGGATGGTATTACGGCAATTGGCTTTGGCGATTAAGGGGATTCTTGGATAAAATATTTGGAGGCGTTGGATTGCGAAGAGGTCGTACCAACCAAGATAAAATATCCGTTGGAGATGCACTTGATTTTTGGCGAGTACTTTATGCCGACAAAGGAGAAGGTAGACTCCTTCTTTTTGCAGAAATGAAACTTCCCGGAGAAGCGTGGTTAGAATTTAGAATTGACGGGAAGGAGTTAATTCAGACTGCAACATTTAGACCTTTAGGAATATTGGGGAGACTGTATTGGTATTCTGTACTACCCTTTCATGGACTTATATTTAGGGGCATGATTAATAAGCTAGTTAAAGCTACTAATTTAAATGACTGAAAACCCAAATAAAATATCTGAAGTATTATTGTTAGCAGTCAAAATGCAACAAGATACTTCCGATTTGCAAGAACAATTAGAAAAGCTTGATCTTGATACTTTAATCCAATTGCTTAATAACGACGACCAGAGAAAAGCATTTTGGATCAATAATTATAACGCATTCTATCAAATACTTGCATCGACCAAAAAATTTGGCAAAAAAGAGATTTACAAAGTCAAACGAATAAACATAGGTGGAGAAAAATTTAGTTTAGATGATATCGAACATGGTATCTTAAGGAAATTCCGTTATAAATACTCACTAGGTCTTTTTCCAAATTTATGGACCAGAGGTGTTATCAAAAAACTTGCAGTCGATCATTTGGATTACCGTATTCATTTCGCTTTAAATTGTGGTGCTAAAAGTTGCCCTCCTATCGCGTTTTACAACTCGGAAAAAATAAATGCACAACTAAACTTAGCAACTCAGTCATTTCTAGAGGGTGAAACTAAATTTGATGATAAAAACAAAACAATTCATACCACCGCATTATTTCAATGGTTTAAATTTGATTTTGGTGGAGAAAAAGGGATTCGGAAAATCTACCAAGAACAACTTAACAGAGACATTACGGATTATAAAATAAATTACAATCCATATTCTTGGGAAACTGAATTGGGCGCTTTTATTGAATAACTTTTAGTTTTTTCGATAGAATATTTTACCTTTAGAGAAGACAACCCTAGCAAAATTGAGAATACTAACATTTCTTTTCCTACTCCTTATCGTAACATCAAGTTCATTTGGCCAAACAAAAGATTGGACAGAAGAACAATTTGAAAGTGCTTTAATTGAACTAAAAAACAACGGAAGAAGAAAAAATTTAGATGCTACAATTCTCCAATTAAATTCGATCCTTACCAATGGAATAGAAAATTATCCGTCACAACATCTTGATTATATTGGTTTTCTCGCAGAATTGTATCATAACAAAGGCGAACTCGAAAATTCCAACAAATACACTCAACAAATTAAGGAGCTTGTCAACCACTATGGTCTTCATGAGGAGATTTGGAAATATTATATCTATGCTGCTATGCTGGAACGAATGAAAGGAAATCATCATGGCACTATCAAATATTACAAAAGTGTAATTGGTTCACTTGATACAGTAAAACCAAGAGACGAAGAGCAAAGAAAACGTTTCGCTTCTATAAAAGGAGGACAGATGTCCAATATGAGTACTTCTTATCGCATTTTAGGACAAAATGATTCCGCAAAAATAATGCTCCACAATTCCATTGATCTTTCAGATAGTCTTGATTTGAAATTCATAACGATTAAATCGTTGGACAAACTCGGACATCTATATTATGATGAAAATGATTACGTCAAAGCAGTTTCAAATTATCTAACTAGTTATAATTACTCGATTGATAATAAAAATTTGAGAGGAGAAACCTTAAGTAAAACTTATATAGCGAGAGTTTACACGGTACTTGGTCAATATGAAAAATCTTTAAAATTATATGATGAAATTATTGAAAATGCGAAAGCATTAAGTTTTAACAAAGCACTTCCAACAACATATCTGCAAAAAGCAGAAATCCTTTTGTGGATGGATCGATATGAAGCAGCACAAGAGATGTTGGATTTGAACAGTAGTGACACTACTACCGCCAAAACGAAAGAACTAATTTGTTATCAAAAATTAATTCAAGCCTCTTTAGATCTAAAACTAAATAACAACAAGCGAGCAATTGATGTTTTTAGAAACATATTAACCTCCTGTGCACAATTTCTTAACAAAGGAGAAGAAACAATAGAACTTTATGATGCTTATTTAGGAATTGCGACTTATCATTTTAAACAAGGTGCTTACAAACCAGCATTAGATACAATAGAAATTGCCCTAAACACAAATATCAGGCTAAAATCATCTATTGAATTACTAGATTTAAAAAGTAGTATCCACAAAAAACAAGGCAATTACAAATTAGCACTCGATTCAAATGATGATATGAATGTGCTTAAAGATTCTATGCTTTCGTTGAATAAAATCGGTATTTTTATTACAGAACAAGCCAATAGTCAATCTGCACAAAAACAATTAGAAATAGAAAAATTAGAAGCTGAAAATAATTTAATCTCTGTTAAAGATCAACAAAAAAGAAATATCATTTATGGCTTGATTGGTTCGCTATTCCTGTTAGGAGGAATGGGATGGTTTTATTCTAGACACCGAAAAATAAAATTGGAGAAAGAATTGGCAGATGTCAAACAACATTTATTACGTCAACAAATTAATCCACATTTTATATTCAATACTTTAAATTCAATTCAATCTTCAATATTGGTAAATGATCAAGAAAAAACATTATCTCTTTTCAATCGTTTTTCAAATTTAATGCGGCAAGTTTTAGAAAATTCTACAGATGCATTTATTCCTTTGGATGAAGAATTGAGATTGTTAGAAAATTATCTTGCACTAGAGAAAGTTAGAACCAATCAGAAATTTGATTATAAAATTGAGGTTGCTGAATCAGTAGATACTTCTTTTGAAAAAGTGCCTAGTATGGTATTGCAAATCTTTTTAGAAAATTCTATCTGGCATGGCATTATTCCTAAAGAAGAAAATGGATTGATTCAAATTAAAGTAAGTAAGGAAAAAGATTGTTTGAAAATAAAAATTGAAGATGACGGGGTTGGTCTCTCCTATTCCAACAAAGTAGTAAAATCAGAAAATCATAAGAAAAAGTCTTTAGGCACAAAACTGGTGAAACAAAGACTGCATTTGTTGAATAGAAAGTTTGGGAAGAACATTCAAGTCAATATTTTACAAGTTCAAAATGGGCCTGGTACTTTGGTTGAAATGTCTATTTAAAGTTGCATATATTTAAAATAACTTAAATATTTTATATTTTACATGTTTTATTTAAATTGTTGATATTCAAACACTTATAGTTGATATTTTATGCTATATTATAACTTCTTTCAATTATTTTGTGTTACTTTTTCAAACTAGTCACGTAACAATAGTGCAAGTATTTTTGGTTGTAATGTATCCTATCCTTTTTAGTATTTCCTTTTCGATAGTGTTTTCCAGATCATGTATTGTGTTTTTAAGAACTTTTTAAAGTTGGGCGAAGCTTTTTAGTTGAGTCAATTTTAAATGGTTCATTTTTTAATTGGAATTTGTGTGCAATTTGTTATTAGCATATCTAATTCCGAAAATTTATTTTTATGAAAAAACAGGTAAAACTCAAAGCAACGGAAACCGTTGCAACAAACTCAGATTTTTACAACCTGTTTAGACCAATTGTTCCAAGCATTGATGTGATAGGAAAGGTTGCGCAGGTAGTAAGCGGACTGACAGAAGCAGTGACGATTTGGTACATAACACAAAGTGAGATGGCTGATGTGTCAAAAGGTATTTCTATTGTTATTTCAATATTAGCGATGATTTTAGTTGTTGCCATTTTGGAACTCGGTGGAAGAAAATTTTTACAAGTATTGACGAGAGCGATCGTGTGGAAACGATTGCAAAACACTTGGTATATTGCTTTATTTACAATTGTAGCTGCCATCACTATTGGCATGGGTGTGTTGTCTTTTAGATTATCAACGAATGGAATTCATCACGCTTTTGTTTCAAATGTACCCGTCGCTCAAACGTTCGATGCCTCTTCCTTAAAGAACGAATATCGTATAAGTTCAGATGCTATTGCTGCCAGATTCAAAAATGACCTGGATGTCATTAAAGCGAATCATACAGAGGTAGTAACAAGTACACGTGATCAGTATAATGCTAGAATCAAAACGTACGAAGTAAAAGCTGAAACGTATGATGCCAAATTTAAAGACGGACACGCATGGGCTAAAAGTCAAGCGGACAAATATCGAAAGACAGCTGTTAAGTTAGAAACAGAAAAAACAACAGCAATTTCAAAATTACAATCCGACTTTTCTCGGAAAATCGACAAGCATCAGAAACAAAAAAATGATGCCATTGCTGCTGAGAAAAATGACATTTCTAAATCCATCGAAAAAGAAGAAACAGCCATGCTGGCAACGCAACAATCAAAGCATAAAGATGCTGAATTTTGGGGCTCTTTATTCTCGTTCTTTGTAGGCTTCAGTGTATTGTTAGCATTCGTTTGTATTATCAGTGTTGAAGTATTTCGAAGAGGTAGTGGAATCAAGGTAGAATATGAAGAAGAAAATCAGGACCAACCAATCTTGAGTATTTTCTTAAATGGTTTGAGCACTCGATTTGGTAGTTTTTTCCGAAGAAAAGCGGAGAACTTTGCTGGAATTTCAGCCACTAGTTCTAGCATCGGAAGAGGTCAAATTGGATTTAATTATCGTGATTCGATCGCTACTAATCAGCATAAGGATGTACCACCAAGTGGTCATATTCAAAATCTTGAAATAAAATAATTGTTTCGATAATGAAATGACTATTAAAAGCCTCAGAATTCGTTCTGGGGCTTTTTGTCTAAACGCTAGATAAAATTACAATACAATTTTCGAAAAAGCCTATATTCTAACAATGAAATGATAATATTTGGTTAATACAAAAAAACACTTAGTTTTACCATAATTACATAAGAAATACCACACTATGAATGATAATTTCGATGAAGCTGGTTTTGAGAAAAGAAGTCAGAACTACAGCTTGCTGTCTATTCTTTGTTCTTTAATAGCTTTCGCGTCTGCAATTTATATCGGTATTTCATTGCCAGGAAATATAGGTGAAATTTTGGACGGGAATTATAGCGAAATTGACAACCTAGAAGTACCTTCCTTTTTTTTCATGTCCATGCTCAAGTTGTTTAGCTTTGCTAGTGTTGTCCTATTAATTTTTAGCTTTGTGAAGAGAGAACCCACTTCCACCAATAAATGGGTTGCTGTAATTTTATGTATTATTTTAGCTTTTGTAGTTATTGGGTTCGTTTTTTATAATGAAACATTGACTATGTACAAACTAATTGATTCCTAATAACAAGGTAAATGTAAATTAATATTTCTACCCAATGCGTATAAATAAATCAAAGCTATTTAATCTACATTGCGTTGAAAAACCAACTTCCGCTCCCCCATATCAAAAGCACACAAAGCCCCCATTCCTTCCCGATTAAAACAACATCCATTATCGATGTCGAGAACAGGAAGGGTTTCCAACTGCTCCAATTGATACTGAATACTCAAACGAGACATCGGAGTATGTCCATGTATAACAATACGTTTCCCAAGCCAATGTTTGTCTACATCCTTGTACCAATCTCGCAACCAAATCATGGACACTATATCTTCTAACGGATTTAGCACCTTGAAATTCACCCCTGCATGAACTAGCAAATAATCGTCTACCAATAGATAATAAGGTAGGTCTGTTAAAAAACGAATGTACGCATGCGGAATATACATCCCATCCGCTATCCCAAAACTTTGTAAAGTCTGCAAACCACCATGTCGCGTCCAAGCAGAAATCTCACCTTCACTCCGTTGATCCAATAACATTTGCTCATGATTCCCACGCAAACAATTAACTTTGTAATTATTTTGTTGTAATTCAAAGATCGTATCTAATACACCTTTACTATCCGGACCTCGATCTATATAATCACCCAAAAGATATAGCTCATCTGATGTCGATAAACCTATCTTATCCAAAAGCGCAATAAAGGTCTTTTTGCATCCGTGAATATCTGATATGACGTACTTTTTCATTGGATAAATTCTTTTGACGATGATTAACAAATTTCTTGCAATTGATTTTAACAATATTGTTCATCCATAAGTTCCATTTAATCTTTGAAAAATGTACTTAATTCATATTATGGAGTGTTTAAAATTTTGATAACACCACATTTTAAAATATATTCGCTGTTAGAAAAATGATAATTATTTAATAAAAATAAACTTAACAAAATGAGTCACGAAAGTACAATTGAAAGATTAAAAGCTGGAAATGCAAGATTTGTTGCTGACAAATTGGATGGAAAATTACAAGATAGTTCTAGAAGAGAAGTTTTGACCTCTGGACAAGAACCATATGCGATTGTATTGAGTTGTGCGGATAGCCGTGTTGTTCCAGAATTGGCATTTGATACTGGCTTAGGAGAATTATTTACAGTTCGTGTAGCAGGAAATGTTGCCAACTCTTCTTCTATTGGAAGTATCGAATATGCTGTTGCACATTGTGGGACCAAGGTAATTGTTGTAATGGGTCACGAAAGTTGTGGTGCAGTTACTGCTGCTATCGCTGGTGGAAATAATGGGTATAATATTAATCACTTATTAGCACACATAGCTCCTGCTATTGATGCATGTGGTGCTGGTGCTGCTGTAAATGATGTGGTGAAAAAGAATGCTGCTTTAGTTGTTGAAGATTTGAAAGAGAGATCAAGTATTATCCGCAATGCAGTAAATTCTGGTGATGTAAAAATCGTTCCAACTTATTATAACCTAGGAACGGGTGAAGTAGAATTTTTGTAAACACATTACTGGATTTTTCTGATTCGTCTCCTATTCAGAAATACACTTATAAGTACTTCAGGGCAAACATTTATAATCTGACGTAAATGTCGAGATTTTGCAAAGTCTGAAGTACTTTTTCTGTCTTACAAAAAAAACATATCTATGCAACTGAACAAGGGAATGTTTAAGTTCTTAAAGGATTTAGACAAGAATAATAATCGGGAGTGGTTTGCAAAAAACAAAGATACTTACACGATTCATCATGAAGCTGCCAAAGCTTTTTTTCAGTCTATAAGAAATGAATTGGACAAAACAGATATGATCGAAAAACATCGGACTTATCGGATTTATCGAGATGTTCGTTTTTCCAAAAACAAAACACCTTACAACCCTAGATTCGCAGGTGGTTATGTACGCGCAACAGCACAACTACGTGGTGGTTATTACATTCAGTTAATGCCTGGCAATTCACTATTTGCTGGAGGCTTCTTTTCTCCCAATCCAGCTGACACGAAACGAATCCGTAAAGAATTTGAAATTGATGATTCTGAAATACGGAAAATCATGAAAAACAAAAAATTCAAAGATACATTTGGAGGACTTCAAGGAAATGAGGTAAAGACATCACCAAGAGGATTTGACATCGAACATAAAGCAATTGATTTAATAAAAAAGAAGCAATTTTACTTTGAAAAAACATGGACCGATCAAGAAGTTTTTAGTCCTGAATTTTTCAGTGAAGTGATGCATTCATTCAAAACGATTCGGCCATTTTTCAATTATATGAGTGATGTTTTGACAACTAATTTGAATGGAGAGTCGCTGTTGGAATTCTAAAAAGAATATCGATACCGAAAACTAATCTGTGGTTATTTTCCAAAAGCATTTTTCGCACCAGCTTACGTAGGGGTATTCAGAAGTAAGACAAAACAATGATAACTAATTAGTTAGATTCTTTTTTTGTGGGATAATGCATCAATTTTACGTAGAAACCCAATAAAACGGGGTAATTACGTTACAATTAAACAACGTATTCAAATTGTTGCAAATTCAGTTAAAACAAACATATACTTGGATTTTGTTGCGGGAGGCCGATTTTATATGTTCGACATGAACGAAATCAAAAGTCCCAGAGGACATTTGATTCAAGTGAACCGTGAAACGGCTTATTCCTTTTAGCCAACCAAAATTCAAAAAAAGAAAAAGAACTAGATTCCTCGAAAAATCA
>CALDGQ010000048.1 GCA_937941765.1 uncultured Saprospiraceae bacterium | reverse complement strand
TGTCCATTATGAGCAGCATTGCAATCAACATTCATAGGAATAACGGAAGTGACTCAATACTTAATAGCCAAATAAAATGTTGTTGCGATATCCGAGCAACATTGAATATGATTAGAACTTAACAGTCCTGCCGTCAACCGTGTTTCCTAATTCAACTTCTGAGGAGCAATCATCTTAAAGACAGGAATATCCACTTCAAACATTTCTTGCGTATCCTGATCTTGCATTAAGTAGGTGCCGTGCATTCTTCCAACTTCAGAACTCAAATTACACATGGACGTGTATTGATGAGATTCGCCAGGCTGCAAAACAGGTTGTTCACCGATTACACCAGGTCCTTCCACTTCTCTATCTCCTGATTTTGAATCCCAGATATGCCAATGTCTACGAAGCAATTGGACAGCTTCATGGCTATTATTTTCAATCGTAATTGTGTAATGATGAATAAACTCTTTCAAACTATTGCTTGAAAATTCATGTTGATAAAAAGTCTCAACACTTATTTTAATTCCTCTCGTAATCAATGTTTCCATCTGTTAACTATTTACAAAATTTTCGATAATTGATTCTGCTTCTTTCAATGCAACTTCTAATACATCATTAACCAAAACAACGTCAAATTTGTTTTCATATTTCATTTCCTTTTTGACGCGTGCAATACGTTTTGCAAAACTTTTTGCAGTTTCTGTTTTTCTATTTTTCAATCTTTTTTCCAAAACTTCCAAAGATGGCGGCTTAATAAAAATACAAAGAGACGCTGGATAAATTTTCTTGATATTGACAGCGCCTTTGACATCTATATCAAAAATAATGTCCTTATCTAATGCCCATAAGCGTTCTACTTCGCTTTTCAAAGTTCCATAAAATTGATTCTCATAAACCTCTTCCCATTCAATAAATTCTCCTTCCTCGATTTTATGTTTGAATTTTTCAATTCCAATAAAATAGTAGTCCTTACCATTCACTTCTTTTTTGCGCATTGGACGAGTAGTGGCTGAAACCGAAAAATCTAGGTTGTCATAAGTTGACAATAAGTGTCTAACAATTGTAGTTTTACCTGCCCCAGATGGAGCTGTTACGGCAATCAGTTTGCGCATGTCTTAGTATTTGTAGCTTAAATGTGCGGTAATGATCAAATAGATCTTAGACAGAGTTAGCGAGCATTTCCTTGATCTTTTCCAACTCATCTTTCATTCTAACAACAATTCGTTGAATATCTGGAGAATTGGCTTTCGAGCCTAGTGTATTTATTTCTCGACCCATTTCCTGAGTAATAAAACTCAATTTTCTACCTTTTTGTAGATTCGATTTATTCAATTCTTCTAGGAAATATTCACAATGTTGTTTCAATCTTACCTTTTCTTCTGTAATGTCGAGTTTTTCGAGATAATATAAAACTTCTTGCTCAAAACGATTTGCATCAATGTTGTCTTTTCCTACATACTCTTCCATATGAGACTTCATACGAGCTCTAAGTTTGTCCACTCGTTCTTTTTCGAAAGGTGCTAATTCTCCAATAGGGGTCATTATATTGGTAATTCGGTTAACACAATCTTTCTCCATTGCCGCTCCTTCATCTACTCTGAATTTGTGGAAATGTGTCAAAGCATCATTTAATATGCTCTTTAGTTTAGCTATTTCCTCATCAGATAAGGTAGAACTAGCGGAACTCACTACGTTAGGCAATCTTAAAATTGCTTGCATTATATCAGTCTTTTCCATGTCCAATTCTGAAGAAAGCGCACTGAGTTCTCTATAGTATCGCTTAAAAAGCGGTGTATTTAATGCAAATTCATCATCACCACTCATTGATTTGACCTCCACATTGACATCAATCTTACCTCTTTCTGTCTTTTTTGTGATAATTTTCCTCAAATCAGCCTCCAAATTTCGGTATAATTGGGGCATTTTAAATTTTACATCGGAGAATTTACTGTTGAGGGATCTGATTTCTATCATGATCGTTTTATCCTCAAAAACACCCTCTGCGCGTCCATATCCTGTCATCGAAAGAAACATAGGCCAATTTACGTATTAAAATATGTTAAAAAATATAATATATTCATTATTAGACTACTAAGGTATGATAATTGTAAGACATATATTACCTCTTCATTAGATTGAAGAAATAAATATAAAAAAAGACAAATAAAGATTATCAATAGGTGTAATAAATTGAGTTAGAACAATAAATATCACTTTTCTTGAAATTTTACTTTCATTTTAGTGAGAAAATAACGAGCTTTGTGCACTTCGAGATACCCAGGCAGTCGAAAATTATTTACTAATATTTAAATCCAATTATAAGATGAGAAAAGCTGATTTAGTAACAGCAATTTCAGAGAAAACAGGAGTTCCTAAGGTTGATGTCTTAGTAACTTTAGAGTCTTTTTTCAAAGAGATAAAAAGCACTCTATCTGGAGGGGAAAACGTTTACATCCGAGGATTTGGATCTTTTGTGATCAAGAAACGAGCGAAGAAAATTGGAAGACACATCAAGAAAAACATTGCTATCGAAATTCCAGAGCATTACATTCCTGCTTTCAAGCCAGCAAAAGTATTTGTTGAGCAAGTTAAAGGGAACGTAAATTCATTGCCTGACGAAAACCCTGTAAGAAGCAATCATGAGTCTGACATCTAACTTTTTATTTTTTAGTTTATGAATAAGCTACAATGGCTTGTCATAAGTCTGGCGGCACTTTTATTTCTTTTCCTTTACTTCGGTGTCGATCGAAAGCCTAGAGAACAGGCTGCGGTCGATAGAGCTAGAGCGCTCAACGCAACAAGCACGAATGTGATGGTTCTGCTCAAAGAAGCAAAGGAAAAGATGCCTCCAGCCCAAATCAATACGATCGCATCTTTAGAGCAACTTGTCCAAGAAGCTCATTCCGATACCACCAAAATTCAGTACCTAAAACAACTTTCTGGAAAGTGGTTTGAATTTCAACAACCCGCGCTTGCAGGTCATTATGCAGAGGAAATTGCTGAACTAGCAAACACCGAAGAAGCATGGTCAATCTGCGGAACTACCTATTCTATAGCCCTACAAAGAGCAAAAGAAGAAAAAATAAAGTCATATTGTTCGGAAAGAGCAGTAAAAGCTTATGAAAATGCTATATCTTTGCAGCCTGATAATTTGGACAACAAAATTAACCTCGCATTAGTGAATGCAGATTATCCACCAAAAAATAATCCTATGAAAGGAATTTTGGCTTTGTTGGACTTAAATAAGCAAAATCCGGATAATGTTCCGATTCTCACAAACATAGGAAGACTTGGTATCCAAACAGGGCAATTTGAAAAAGCTGCCAAAAGACTTCAAAAAGCAGTCGACTTGGAACCAACGAATAAAAGAGCCAATTGCTTGCTAGCTGAAGCTTACAATGGTCTCGGCAATATGGAGAAGAAAGGAACTTATGAGCAAAAGTGCAAAGAGTTATCAGCACAAAATTGAATTAAATAATAATAAAAATATTTTAGTATGCCCTGTGGTAAAAAACGCAAACGTCATAAAATCTCGACACACAAGCGTAAAAAACGTCTTAGAAAAAATAGACACAAGAAGAAAAACCGTTAAATAATATTTGACGATAGAATACTGGAATTCATTTGTAATTCCACGTTTCAACTTGGAACCCGGTCTCTTTATCGAAATTGATCAACAACTTTTACCCGATAAAGAGACCGTACTTTTATGCAGATTGCTGCACTTATCTTAGATCCAACCCTGGCTTCAATGTAAATTGTGGCTAATTTTTAAATTCTTAGATCCGCCTTCAACATCTTAATTAAAATTGTTGTCGTAAACCCGTCCAGGTTTAAACGAAACAGTGATGCCTTTCTTGTAACTGGCAAAACCTAGCTATTCTATCAATGTCGATATGCTTTTGAAACGCTTATTAGATTAATTAAAAGACATTGTGAATAAAGAATTAATTATAAATTCAACTCCAACAGAAGTGGAGATTGCACTACTCGAAAATTCGAAGTTGGTAGAATTACACTATCAAAAAACCAACACCAATTTTACAGTAGGAGATATCTTTTTAGGAAAGATTCGAAAACTAATGCCTGGACTGAACGCAGCTTTTGTTGATATCGGTCATAAAAAAGATGCATTCCTTCATTACACTGATCTAGGCCCAAAACTTAGATCCCTTGTAAAATATACCGGCGACTCTGTCAATGGTTCTATCAATTCTCATGCACTCGATAATTTTGAATACGAACCAGAAATTATCAAAACTGGTAAAATCAACCAAGTGCTGGACAAGAAGGAAACAATCCTTGTCCAAATTTTGAAAGAACCAATCTCTACCAAAGGTCCGCGATTAAGTTGTGAGATTAACATCCCCGGTAGATACTTAGTCTTCACACCTTTTTCAAATGTGGTAGCCGTTTCTAAAAAAATTGCCAACTCAGAAGAACGAAATCGCTTGAAGATGTTGGTGGAAAGTATCCGTCCAAAAAATATTGGATTGATTGTAAGAACTGCTGCAGAAGGAAAAAAAGTAATAGACTTACATGAGGATTTGAAAACCATGATGGCCAAGTGGAAACAAGTCCACGAACAATTAAATGGTGCCAAGCCTCCAATGAAGTTGTTGAGCGAATTGGATAAGGCATCTAGTATTTTGAGAGATATCCTAAACGATGATTTCAATAAAATTGTCGTGAATGATAAGGAACTCTACAACAACATAAAAAACTATCTCGGTAAAGCATCTCCCGACAAAATCAAGATCGTTAAATACCATAAATCTAACAGACCAATCTTTGATGAAAACGGTGTTTCCAAACAGATAAAATCTTCCTTTGGTAAGACGGCAACAATGAGCAGTGGTGCTTATTTAGTCATCGAGCATACGGAAGCGATGCACGTAATTGATGTGAATAGTGGACACAAAATGAGCTCAAGCAATCAACAAAATGCAGCTCTTGCAGTCAATGTTGAATCTGGAGAAGAGATCGCTAGACAATTGAGATTGAGAGATATTGGTGGTTTGATTATCATTGATTTTATTGATATGAAAAATGCGGATCATAGAAAAGAATTGCTCAGAGTGATGAGAGATGCGATGAAAAGAGATCGTGCACAACATACTATTCTACCGCTTAGTAAGTTTGGTTTGATGCAAATTACTAGACAACGGGTAAGACCAGAAGTAAAAATAAATACTGCGGAAGCTTGTCTCTCTTGTCGTGGAACAGGAAAGGTTAATGCATCTATCTTGTTGACAGACGAAATAGAAAGAGATTTAGAATACATAATTCAATCGAGACCTCATTCCAAAATAAGTTTGGAAGTACATCCTTATATTTATGCCTTCTTGAAAAATGGCTGGAAGAATCATCAAGTACAGTGGTATCTCAAATATTGGAAATGGATTAAGATTAATCAAAGTAATGATTTTCAGTTGGCTGATTATCGCTTTTTTGATGGGAAGAATGATGAGATTCGATTGACGTAGTTTAAAACCTTAAAAAGCAGCGTTGTTAAATTCTGCGCGCTGAGATGAGAGGTTGGAAACCTTCATCTCGGCAACCTACTACTATTGGTTTAATTTTAGTAGAAAATCTAAACTTTACTGCGAGCCAAAGGTTTCCAACCTCTTGGTGCTTGTGAAGGTTCTTCCAATATTTTCAGCCAAATTCCAACCCTATCCAAATGGACACTGAAAACCTCTTAATATTTCTAATCCCATCAAATCTGATGGGATTAGAAATCCACTATTATCAATAGATATAACCAAGGTAGAAAAATATTAAAGTCCATCATTTTTAGAAAGCATCCGCATGATACTACCAGCTTTCTC
Organism: uncultured Saprospiraceae bacterium; assembly: GCA_937941765.1. GTDB lineage: Bacteria > Bacteroidota > Bacteroidia > Chitinophagales > Saprospiraceae > CALDGQ01. The sequence continues at coordinate 8,931 of CALDGQ010000048.1, read as the reverse complement.
CACATTCTCCACCCGTCCAACATCAATCCACTCAATCTCATTGTCAACATAAGCAACCAACTTTTCCTTTTTCGCAGCTTCCAAATACACATCAATGATAGAAAAGACTTTTTTGTCAGGCATGTACTTAATGATCTCAGGAGAGACAATATGAATTCCACCAAAAGCCAATAATCTTCGCTCTTTACTAGCTTCTAAATTGGATAATTTAATTGCACCTTCAACTAAATTTGTCCAACCAATTAAAATATCTTGCTCATTGAAAATAAGATAACGGGAAGTATCTCGTTGACGTGTGAGCAATGTTGATAAAGCACCTTTTTCTTTATGCATCTTTATCATTTCCTTCAAATCTACGGTTGAAATAATATCCGCATTCCAAATAATAAATGGTTGACCGTCATCGAAAAAGGGGAGTGCTTTTTTTAAACCACCTCCCGTGTTTAATAACTTCTTTTTTTCTTCTGAAAATTTAATGTTGATACCAAAGAAATTTTTCTCTTCAACAAAAGATTTTATTTGATCTGCAAAATGATGCACATTGATGATGATATCCGTTACCCCTTGCGACTTCAAATTATTAATTGCAATCTCCAATAATGGGGTTCCATTGACGGTTACCAAAGCCTTTGGTTTATTATTAGTTAGTGGTTGCAGACGCGTTCCCAATCCTGCTGCAAAAATCATTGCTCTCATTCTCTCTGACTTTTATTATGATGTATGATAATTGATGTATGATATGACCGTACATGCGTATGAATACGCGATTGCGATTATGTCATACATTTTTTTGTTCAAAATGATTTATGATATGAATTCCCTTGTGCACGCACACGTCAGACTGAGCGAAAATACTCGTTCGAGATGAGAGGTTAGAAACCTTCATCTCGTAACACACACACGGTATTCGAGCAAAAGGTTTCTAACCTCTTTGCTTTTGGGAATTTTCGCACAGTCTGACGTAATAACGGTCATATCATACATCCTAAATCATACATCAAACTATCAATTAAAGGGCAAAAGGTACAAAGAACCAATGCAGATTTGAAAGGAAAAGATAAAATCCATTAAATTTGTTGACGAGCACATATGATACAATCACTTTTAGTACGAATCTTATTATCACCTTTTTCATTAATATATGGACTAGGGGTTTCCTTACGTGATTTCTTTTACAAAAGAGGTTTACTAAAAGGGGTCAAATTTGATCTACCGGTCATAGCCGTTGGTAACTTATCACTTGGTGGTGCAGGTAAATCTCCTCATATCGAATACCTCATTCGTTTATTGGCGCCGTACATCAATACGGCAACGCTGAGTCGTGGCTATAAACGAAAAACGAAAGGTTATTTCAAAGTAGAAAGCAATAGTAATGCAACGATAGTAGGGGATGAACCTTTGCAATTCAAAAGGAAATTTGAAGATGTATTTGTTGCAGTGGCAGAAAGTAGAACTTTTGCGATTCCGAAGATGGTTATTCAACAACCAGATCTTCAGGTCATATTATTAGATGATGCATTTCAACATCGATCAATTGATCCGGGATTGAATATTTTATTGACAGAATTTAGTCTTCCATTTACCAAAGACTATTTATTGCCAGCAGGTCGATTGAGAGAATGGCGCTCCTCTTACAAACGAGCAGACATTATGATTGTCTCCAAATGTCCACCAGAAATTACGCAAGAAGATAAAGACTATTTTATTCAAGAGTTGAATCCGCTTGGACACCAAAAAATATATTTTAGTTACTATAAATATCTGCAGCCCTATCATCTTTTCAATCCTGATATCAAATTGGATTTTACTCCGGATATGGAGATTATCTTAATTTGTGCCATTGCTAAGACAGATTACTTGGTTGAATATTTGGAAGAAGTATCTTGGTCCGTAAAAATTTTGGAATATGCAGATCATCACTATTTTAGCAGTTTTGATGTTTCAAACTTGAATGGTATTTACACGAATTTTGAATCAAAGAACAAAGTCATTTTGACCACAGAAAAAGATGCAATGCGTTTGGAGCTGCACCGTAAATATATTGAAGACAACAATTTACCTATCTTTGTTTTGCCTGTGGAAGTTGCGTTTCACTTTGAAGAAGCAGAAGATTTTGATACCGATGTAAGAGATTTTTTATTAAACTTCAAAGGCTAAATAAAATCGATTGAAGAAATTACTCCTTTACCTTTTTTATAACTTTGTCAAAAATATAGTAGAAATCTCCTACTTTATTTATTTCGATAAAGTCACTTTCATCAACGGTGATGTGATGCGGAAAGGTCACCCATGTATCATTGCTAGCAACCATCCAAATTGTCTCGTTGATGTTTTTCTAGTTTGTAAAAAATCGAATCGTATTGTTCACTTCCTTGCAAATAGTAGTCTTTTCAAACCTCCATTTTGGGAATGGTTTTTCAATACTTTTTACGCCATTCCTATTCAAAGACTTATGGATACTGGTGGGAAACCTTTGAAAAACGCAGATGCTTTTAATAAGTGTGATGAATTTTTAATTGATGGTGGCGCACTGTTCATTGCACCTCAAGGTACTAGTTGGTTGGAGCGAAGATTAGGTAAAATAAAAACAGGAACTGCACGTATTGCCTTAAGTGCAGCAGCAAAACAAAATTTTGATACCGAATTAGAAATCATACCAGCTGGTGTAACTTATAAGGATGCATTGGCATTTAGGAAAAGTGCTTTGATCCAAATAGGAACACCTATTAAAATATCAAAGTATAAAGCAGCTTATGAAGAACATCCTCGTACTGCAGCAATGAAACTGACTGAAGAGTTGACCGAAGCCATGAGCGCACTCGTGATTGACGCAGAAACTATTGAACGGGATGACCTTTTAAAAAAACATGAAGAGATTTTAAATGGGAAAACACCGCTTCCCTTGTCAAAGGAATTCTTTAGAACAGAAAAAGTACTAGCTGGTTTAAATAAATTGGAAAGTGAAAATCCAAAAGGATTCGATGCACTAGAAACGAACACCAATGAATACTATGAGACTTTAACTGCCAATAAAATAAATGACCAAGCAGTTGTCAATCATGCTGAATCTTCAATTGTAAAAATATTGTTATTAATTATAGGATTTCCATTTTTCCTTTTTGGTGCAATCAATAATTTATTAGCATGGGGAATTCCAGTCTTAATAAAAAACAACATCAAAATTTACCCAGGATTTTATTCTACTATAAAAATAATGGCAGGTATTGTTACGACACCGATATTTTATGGACTTCAAATTTTCTTAGTGAATAAATTTTTTCAGAATCCAATTATTACCTGGAGCTATGCACTTCTTCTAATTCCTATGGGTGTTTTTGCATGGTGGTATTACAATAATTTTGACGACATCAGAAAGTCATTTAAACTTTCCCGAGATAAGGTATTAGCTGAAAATTTGACCGAAAAAAGAAAAAAGCTAAGTGCTGTTGTCGAATCGCTTCTGGAATAATTATCCCTAATTATGGCGCTCCTCTTATACTATATATTTGTTGCTGCAACCATTATCCAATTAGGATATTGGATTTTTGTATTTGGGCGATTGGCATTATATCAGGAGAAAGAAGCGAATGAAACCGAATCAACACAAGAACCAGTCTCTGTCATTATCTGTGCAAAAAATGAAGAAGCGAATCTTGAAAATAATTTAGACCACATTCTAACTCAACAATACCGTTACTTTGAGGTCATAGTAGTCAACGATAATTCTACTGACAGGACTGCTGAGGTACTGGCTAAATATCAAGACAAATACCCTATCTTGAGGACGGTTAATTTGAAAGAAAAACCAAAAGGAATTATAGGCAAAAAATATGCATTGAAGCATGGAATAGAAGCTGCCAAACATGATCTCCTTTTAATGACAGATGCAGATTGTCAACCGGCCAGTAAAAATTGGATTCAATTAATGCAGGCCAAGATCAGAAAACCGAAACGTATTGGACTGGCTTTCAGTCCTTACACTCAGACGCCAGGTTTTCTGAACTTGTTTATTCGTTTTGAAACGGTTTACACAGCACTTCAATATTTTTCCTTCAACCTAATCGGGTTGCCCTACATGGGAGTAGGTCGCAATCTTATTTATCGAAAATCACTCTATAAAGACGGCTCCGGATTTGAAACGCACATGCATATTGCATCTGGTGATGACGATTTATTTGTCAACGCAGTAGCAAATAATGAAAATGTTGCAATGATTTTGGAAAAAGCATCTTTTACGAGATCGGACGCAAAAAAAAATTTAAAAAACTTTATCCGGCAAAAAACACGACACATGTCGACCGGAACTAGCTATAAATCAGTACATAAGGTACTGCTTGGACTATTGGCACTTAGTCATCTGATTCACTATGTTTTATGTATATTTTTAATTTTAATACATTCTAGCACAGTATTTGTATTTGGATGGGTAGCGATAAGAATGGGTGTAGTATTATTAGTTTACGCATCTGTGTTAAGAAAGTTTCAGGAAGATTCAATACTTAAATGGATTCCACTTTTAGACTTTCTCTTTATAGGCTACTATCTATTCTTCGCGCCAACTTTGTTCATTAGTAAAACCAACAAATGGAAGTAAAAGCCGAAATACAAAATAACCTTTCCCCAAGAGCCAACGAGGACTACCAATGGGTCCTTAGTGCAATCGATGGTGATCAGAATGCTTATAAAGAGTTGATGAATCGCTACCGCAATTCTATTTTTCACATGATGCTGAAGATGGTCAAATCTCGCGAAGATGCAGATGACTTAACTTTGGAAGCATTTGGGAAAGCGTTTAACAAACTACCTAGTTATGCACCTCGTTATGCATTCTCGACTTGGTTGTTTAAAATTGCGATTAACAATTGCATTGACCATATTCGTAAAAAAAGATTGAAGTTGTTATCCATCGATGATCCAATCGAACCAGGTGGTAATGCAGATTATTCTGACAACATTAGATCTTCTACTTTAGATCCGGAAGAGAAATTTATCCGCGACCAAAAAGTAAGATTAATGAGAACAGTATTAAGTGAATTGAGTCACAAGTATCGTTTGATGATCGAACTTCGTTTCTTCGAAGAATTGAGTTACGAAGAAATTGCAACTGAATTAGAAATACCTTTGGGAACCGTAAAAGCACAGTTATTTAGAGCTAAAGAAATCCTATTTAATTTGTTGCAAACGCCAAGAGCCAAAGCTTATTTAGATAATACATCTCGTAGAAAATCTAGATCAAAGCCAAAGAGAGCTCCTAAGGTTGATCCGCAAATTGCATCAAAAGCAGTTTCGGCAAATTAAGCTAACCTATTATTATAATATAATTTCAGCAATGTTGACTTTGGTTGGCATTGCTGTTTTTTTTTGGGCTCTTTTCAAAAAAGGAAGGGGAGCGCGTGAGTACGTGCACATTGCATAAAGAAATATTAGATTGAGTAGGGAAAGACTGCAAACGACTGAATCCGAGCTGTTGTCCACGAACTGTTGTCTACCTCCCACCCCTTCCTTTTTCTAAAAGGCAAGGGCCTATCCGCCTTCGGCGGATTAGAGGGACGTCCAGCTCTGCTGGTACAGGGATGCCTGTCTGACTGCCGCCAGAGCAGACAGGGATCAAACCCACGAGCAAAGCGAGCAACAACACCCAGAAAAATCCCCCAACATTCCCTAACTTTACAACAAAGCATTTAATCATGGCAAAAAAGCAAAATCAAACATCCTCATTCGTTCTTCGGTTCACGCAAAAAATTTTCAAAGACGATGATGGAGAATCTAATGTCCAGTGGCGAGGAAAGATTACGCATGTGCAAGATGATGAGGCACTCAATTTTTCAGAAATGAAAGATGCTATGACTTTTATGCAATCAAAATTATCGGACTTGACTTTATCTTCGATTGACGGAAAATCAGAAGAAGAAAAAGAAGGTATCTTAAGTAAGAGTTTTGATATCTGGAAAAAAATGGCAACTCAATATCCAAAGTTTGTCATGCAAGCCATCAAAGATCCTAAAACTGGTGTCACTCAAATCCAAGAACAAATCAGCCAAGTAGGTGATGAGATCAGCCAAAAAATGGAATTGGACTCCTATAAGCCAGCATCAAAATCTGATCTGAAAAGTATGATGGAAATGATGGAGCAGATGAATAAGCAAATCACAGCTTTAGGAAAAAAAGTAGACAAGCTTTCCAAATCAAATAAATCTAAGTAACCCATCCTATGAAGTCACTCGACAAAAGGTTGGATAAAATTCTTGAAAAAAAGTCAAAAGCTTCTTTGTGGATTTTGACACTTGGGAAATTTGAAGTACACCGAAGTGGCGAACCAATCCCTGCAAAAGAATGGGGTAGGGATAAGACCCTTCAATTGTTTCAATATTTGGTGACCGCAAGAAAAAGAAATGGATTGCACAAAGAACAAATCATTACGAGAATTTGGGAAGATGCTGGTCAGAAAGACGGAGATCGTGATTTCAAAGTAGCTCTCCATGGTATGGTCAAAACTCTGGAACCGAATCGCAAAAGTAGGACAGATGCAAAATACATTACCCGTCAAGGACTGACTTATCAATTAGCAATGGAAGAAATCTGGCTAGATGTTGAAGTGCTAGATGAACTAGTCACTTTAGCCAACGAAGCACTCCACGATGAAAATAAAATCGCAAAAAAAGCATACAAAGCAGCATTAGAAATCTATAACGGAATCTATCTCCCCAATCGAATCTACAATGATTGGACTTCCGCAGAACGAGAACGAATTCAAATGCTAGCTATTACTGCACATACCACACTTGCAGAACTATTGTTGGAAAAAAAGCCCATGGAAAGTATTCGCCTTGCTCAAGAAGCTTTGCAAACGGACCCAACATGGGAAGATGCTTACCGCATTCAAATGCAAGGCTATCTCAATTCCGGTAATCGACCACAAGCGTTGAAAACTTATAAAAAGTGCAAAACAATTCTTGATAAGGAATTTGGAATTGAACCGCTTCCGGAAACGAAGGCTTTGTTACAACGGATTGAGAATCTTTGAAGATGTGTTGATGTATGATAATTGATGTATAATTTATGATATGACGGCCTTTTTGTGTGCATACGTAAGAGCTCATGCAAGCAAACGCAACCTACGTCAAATTATAGATGTATTACAATAGATGTATGATTTATGATATGACGGCCTCACAAATGCACACGTTACCTCACGCTGGCATACGCAAGCACAAGCAACCTACGTCTTATCATACATCATACATTTTTAATTTTACATGCTCTTACCCAGCCCAACCCTCACGATCCAAACTCCGATACTGAATAGCCTCCGCTAAATGCCCAATCTGAATATCTGTCTTCCCGTCTAAATCTGCTGCCGTCCGAGCCACTTTTAAAATTCTATCATAAGCCCGTGCGGATAATTCTAATTTCTTCATCGCTGTTTTTAACAGTATGATACCTGCTTGGTCTAATTTACAAACCTCCCGAGACATTCGACTCGGCATCTGTGCATTACAGTGTATATCTTTCAAGTCTTTAAATCGTTCTTCTTGTATTTTTCTGGCAATGACAACTCTTTCGGCTATATCTTCACTGGTTTCTGATTCTCGTTCGTAGTTGGCGAGCATTTCCAATGGCACTGGCGTTACTTCTACATGCAAATCAATTCGGTCTAAAAGAGGGCCAGATATTTTATTCAAATAACGTTTGACGACACCTGCTCCGCAAACACAATCTTTAGTCGGATGATTAAAAAATCCACAAGGGCAGGGATTCATAGAGGCAATGAGCATGAAACTAGCAGGATAGTCTACTGAAATTTTTGCTCTAGAAATGGTTACTCTTCGTTCTTCCATGGGTTGCCTTAAAACTTCTAAAACCGTTCGTTGGAACTCTGGTAATTCATCTAAGAACAAGACGCCATTATGAGCTAAAGAAATTTCTCCGGGATGTGGATTTGAACCACCACCAACTAACGCGACATTACTAATGGTATGATGAGGAGACCTAAAAGGTCGAGTAGGCACTAGGGCAGACCCAGCGGGAAGTACCCCTGATACAGAATGAATTTTCGTTGTTTCTAGTGCCTCATGTAAGGAAAGTGGAGGTAAAATGGTTGGCAATCTTCGAGCCAGCATCGTTTTTCCTGCACCGGGAGGACCAATCAAAATGACATTATGCCCACCAGCTGCGGCTAGTTCTAAAGCTCTTTTAATATTTTCTTGTCCCTTTACATCAGAAAAATCAACGCTGTAATCATTCTGGGTATTCAAAAATTCATCTCTCGTATCTAGTTTTACGGGTTTTAGATTGACAGTTCCTTCAAAAAAGCCAATGACCTCTTTTATATTTTGAACACCGTAAACATCTAAGTTATTAACTATCGCCGCTTCTCTAGCATTCTCCTTTGGCAGGAATAAGCCTTTGAAATTTTCCTTTCGGGCTTGTATGGCAATCGGCAAAGCTCCCTTGATAGGACGTACACCACCATCTAGAGACAACTCACCTATCAACATATACTCCGCTAGTTTTTCTACCTTCATTTGTTCAGACGCGCCTAATATGCCAATGGCAATAGGTAAATCATAAGCACTTCCTTCTTTTCGAATATCTGCAGGGGCGAGATTGACAACTAGTTTCAGTCTAGGCATTTTTTTGCCCACGTTGCTCAATGCAGCCTCCATTCTCTGAAAACCTTCTTTGACGGCATTATCGGGTAAACCAACTAAATTATAATAAGATTGACCTTGTTGAGGGACGGCTCCTCCAGTATTAACTTCTATGGTTATCGTTTGTGCATCTACTCCTTGAACGGCGGCGGCGTAAGTCTTGACTAGCATGTTGTGTAGTTTTCTTTAGAACTTGCGTAAAAATAAACGCATAAATGTATAGCTAAATATACAGCCTATTTTTTCATTTTTATAGAATCGAATTTTTTTTTGTTAAAAA
>CALDGQ010000047.1 GCA_937941765.1 uncultured Saprospiraceae bacterium | reverse complement strand
TGTGAATACAGTCCAATCACACCAGGTGCTTGTGATGACAATTGCGATTTTACAATGGATGTTTACGATCCAGTATTATGTCAATGTGTGTATACGTTGACACCACCAAATTGTGATGATGGTTGCGAATTTACCACAGATACTTTTAATGAAACCACTTGTGAATGCGAGCATGAATTGATCATTCCAGATTGTGATGACAGCGATTGTTTAACTGCCGATGTATATAATGAGTTAACCTGTGAATGTGAATATAGTCCAATTGTACCTACCATTTGTGATGATTTTTGCGATTATACAATGGATGTTTACGACACCGATTTATGTGAATGTGTGTACACTTTGACGCCACCAAATTGTGATGATTTTTGTGAATACACAACTGATATTTTTAACGGAGCTAATTGTGAATGTGAGCATATTTTGATAGTGCCAACTTGTGATGATGGTATTTGTGAAAATGGATTTGAAACTTGGAATGAAGCACAATGTGAATGCGAGATCGAACCAGCAGTGTTAGGTTGTACCGATCCGAATGAACCAAATTACGATCCATTAGCAACTTGTGATGATGGAAGTTGTGGATGCATAGATCCAAGTCCGCCGACTGGAGTTCAATCGGTTACCTATTGTTTCGATGATTTCGTGCCGCCATTGTTAGCAGATAATCCGGGACCAGGTTTTGAAATAGTTTGGTTCGATGCTTTAGGTGTAGAAGTTGGAACTGGAGTAGTTTTCAATCCTCCTTTTAATGGAATTTATAATGTACAAGTGAGAGATTTATCAACTGGATGTACTTCTGTATCTGTTGCTACCTCAGTTGCAGAAATAGCACTACCACTTACGCTAATTCTTCAAGATAGCGCTACACTAGATTGTATATCAGCTACTTATATGATTGATGGTTCGGGTTCAAGTAGCGGTTCGGATTTAGAATATATTTGGGCAGGTCCTGATGAGGAAGCATTTTCAAATAATCCTGTGGTTACTATTTCTTTGTCTGGAACTTATACGCTGACGGTAATGGACATCGTCAATGGATGCAGTACTTTAGATAGTATCGTCATTATTGAGAATATCGATTATCCAGAATTATTGGTTGGAACTGCTGAAAATTTAGATTGTAATACAGATCAAGTGGTGTTGACAGGAGCCGGTTCCCAACAAAGTACAACCATTTCGAATTACTGGATTGGACCAAATGGAACGACGGATACAATTAGCAACAACATCACTGCAACTGCCACCCAAGTTGGTGTTTACACTTTATATGGTTTCGATAGCTCTAATAATTGTTTGAATGACATAACAATAGAAGTGCTAGGTGATTTTGTTGCACCGTTGGCAGATGCGGGAGCTGATATTTATTTGGATTGTGATCAATCTTTGCAAACCATTGGTTCAGCAAATACAACCGTTGGAAATTCAATCACCTTAGATTGGGCAACCAATAATAGCGATATCGAATTGCCATTGAATCCTCCACTCTTACTAGATGTGAATACACCAGGTGAATATACACTGACCGTTTCTGATGACAATAATGGTTGTTTTAGTACAGATGTTGTCAATGTTTTTGAAAGCGAAACCAACATTGAATTGACGGAATTACAAATTATGGATCCAGATTGCTATGGAGAAACAGGCGCTATCTTTTTGAACGGGCCAGTTGGCGGAACACCACCATATTTATATTCAATAGATGGAGCACCATTTGGACCTTCCGCAGCATTTTTAAATTTACCAGCAGGTAATTATAATGTTGCAATTATAGATGTTGAAGGATGTCAATTTGAAACAAATGTAATCATTGATAGTCCAAATGAAATACTCGTTGATTTAGGAGAAGATCTTTTTATCGAGCTAGGAGATAGCGTTTCATTGAATGCACTAGTAAATCAAGTAATAGATTCAATTACATGGATAACTACTGATACCTTATCGTGTGATTCTTGTTTGATAACAAGTTTTACACCACAAATAACCACTTCAGTAGAGGTGATTGTATATGATGAAAATGGATGTTCACATACAGACGAAATCAATATCATCGTCAATAAAGAAAGAAATGTATTCATTCCAAATTCATTTACACCAAATGCAGATGGCATCAATGATGTCCTAAATATTTTTGCAGGTCAAGATGTGAAAATAATCAACAACTTCATGATTTTTGATCGATGGGGAGAACAGGTTTACACGGCACAAAATTTTCTTCCAAATAATCCAAACTTCGGATGGGATGGAAATTTAAATGGAGAACCAATGAATCCTGCAGTATTTGTTTATTATGCTGAAATTACTTTTGTGGATGGGACGACTGAGATTTTTCAAGGGGATGTTGCTTTGATTCGTTGATTTTTTGATGCTTGTCGTCCCGCGGTCGAACGGTTATACCATTCTCTGCAATTATATCGTCCCTTCAGGTCGAACGGTTGCACCATTCTCTGCAATTATATCGTCCCTTCAGGACTTTAAAATCCTTTGTGAACTTTGTATCTTAGGTGATCTTTGTGTTAAAAATACCTCCCATGCGACTTCTTGCATTAGCAACTACGTGTTAAAATACGTACTGTCTTTGTATTAAAAAAAACCGTATTTTTGCGCCACTATGCAATTCCTATATCCTACATTCCTGTATGCGCTTTTAGCACTAGCGATACCGATCATTATTCATCTTTTCTTTTTCAGAAGATTTAAGAAAGTGTATTTCACCAATGTTAAGTTTTTGAAAGAGGTGAAAGAAGAAACGAGTGCTAGACGTAAGTTGCGAAACTTTCTGGTTTTGCTCAGCAGGTTGTTGGCACTAGCATGTTTGATATTTGCTTTTGCACAACCATTTATGCCTCAAAATTCAACGGTCAAAAAAGGGGAGAAGTCCGTCAGTGTTTTTATCGACAACTCATTTAGTATGTCTTCATTATCAGAAGATGTGCCATTGATAGAAAAAGCAAAACAACGAGCAAGAGAAATAATAACAGCTTATAATGTCGATGATCGTTTTCAGATTTTGACCAATGATTTTGAAGGAAGGCACCAAAGATTAGTCAGTAAAGAAGATGCGTTGAGTTTGGTTGATGAAGTGAAAATTTCTCCTTCTGTAAAAGAGCTGTCAAAAGTTACAACTCGTCAAGAACAAGCATTGAATTCTGGAAGTACTGAAAACAAAACAACTTACATCATTTCAGATTTTCAGAAAAATATCACCGACGTATCTACTTTTCAAGATACAATGATTGAAACGAATTTGGTACCCTTACAATCAGTGCAAGAAAAGAACATCAGTTTAGATTCTGCTTGGTTTGATGCACCTGTTCAAATGATGAATCAGACCAACACGTTAGTCGTTCGTGTCAAAAACCAAAGTGATGAAGATGCAGAAAATATTCGTTTGTCATTAAAGCATGAAGGTCAAACCAAACCAATTGGAACCTTAAATATTCCGGCTCGTTCCACTACAACAGATACTGTCAACATCACCATTTTAAAAACAGGATGGCATGAAGCGGAATTGAACATCACAGATTATCCTGTTCAATTTGACGATAAATATTACTTCACTTTTAATGTGGCTGAAATTATAAAAGTATTGATCATCAATGATGGCAATCCTAATAATTATCTAAGTGCTGCTTTTAAAGGAGTAGGATATTTTCAAGTAAAAAATCAGAGTAGTAAGAGCTTGGATTATTCCAAATTTCCAGAATACGATTTAATTGTTGGAAATGATTTAGTTAGCGTCTCCTCTGGACTGGGATCAGAATTGAAAAAGTATGTCTCCAATGGTGGGAACTTAACCGTCTTTCCTGGAGCCAATGCCAACATTAGTTCATTCCAATCTTTCTTGCAAAATATGTCAGCCAATGAATTAAAATCATTTGAAAAACAAGAAAGAACCGTATCTGATATTAATACACAAGAATTCATTTTTAAAGATGTATATGAAAATAGAAATGCGGCTTTAAAACTACCGGTTACCTCTAGCAATTTTAAAATATCAAGTTTTGCAAGTCGAGGACAAGAACGTTTGTTGACGTATCGAGATGGAAGTCCTTTTTTATCTAAGTACAAATTAGGTCAAGGAAACTTTTATCTCTGTGCTGCTCCATTAAATGAAAAACACAATAATCTTGTTAGAAATGGAGAGGTATTTATTCCAATGCTTTATAAAATGGCGATTTCAACAGCCAAAGACAAAACCATTGCGCACATCATAGGGCAAGATGATGTCATTGAAGCCAACAACTTTTTGTCAGGAAGTGAAATGGTTTATAAGTTAAAAGGTCATTCTGAAGAATTTATTCCTGAACAAAAAATTATCGGCTCAAAAGTATTGTTAGGTTTAAATAATCAAATCAAGGAAGCAGGTTTTTACAATCTATTTTTAGATGAAGATGAAACGCTTTCAAAGTACGCTTTCAACTACGATCGTAAAGAATCAAAATTAGAATATCTCAATTCAGCTGACTTAAAAGAAATAGGTGGTGACAATGTAAAGATCATTGATGGGACTGCGGTTGCAGATTTGACCCCGATCATAGGAGAAAGAAGTCAAGGTACAATCTTGTGGAGATGGTTTTTGATAATGGCTTTAGTGTTTTTGGCGATTGAAGTGTTGTTGTTGAGATTTTGGGAGGTGAAGTAGATGTTTGGATATTTAGAACTTTGACCTATGGTGAAGAGCTTGAAAACCTTCCTATCGGAAAAGCCCCAAAGGATAGGGTTGTTAAGTTCTACAAACGCCAAGAGGTTAAAAACCTTTGGCTCGAGGAAAAGTTTAGATTTTCTAACATAAATTAAACTTTTTGCAACGTGTCGAGATGAAGGTTTCCAACCGCTCATCTCAATCCTCAGAACTTAACAGCCCTGCCCCAAAGGGGCGAAATCAACAACAATTGGCAACGCCATTTGAAAAAAAAGTATAAATAAAGAAAAAGCCCCAAAGGGGCGAAATCAAATAAAAACATGCTAATAAAAGGCGGAACCATCATAGACAAAAATTCCAAACACCATGGAAAGAAGATGGATATTCTAATCCGCAAAGGGCAAATCGAAGCCATCAAATCAAAAATTACTGGAACCAATGTCAAGATCTTAGATGCTAAAGGAGCCTATGTGTCGTTGGGTTGGGTAGATGTAGGAACAAAAATTGGTGACCCGGGATTTGAGCATCGGGAAGATATTCAAAGTATATCCAACGTGGCAGCAGCTGGTGGATTCACAGGTATTATCCCGCTTCCGAATACTTCTCCAGAAATTCATTCCAAGTCAGAAGTTTTATATTTAAAAAATAATGCGAAAGGTTCTTTAGTAGATATATTTCCAGCCGGAGCTATTTCCCAACATTGTGCTGGCAAGGACATTACAGAGATGATAGACATGCATCATTCAGGTGCAGTGACTTTTACGGATGGCAAAAAATCGGTACAAGATAGTGGTCTGATGTTACGTGCATTGATGTATGTGAAAGCATTTGATGGGGTAGTGATGAACATGCCTTATGATGAAGCAACATCCAATGGTGGGCAGATCCATGAGGGAGCGGTCAGTACTTCAATGGGGATGAAAGGAATCCCTGCACTTAGCGAAGAATTGATGATTCATCGAGACATTTATTTGAGTGAATATGCAGATTCAAAATTACATTTACTAAATCTTTCAAGTGGTGGAACCATGCAAGCCATTAAAGAAGCCAAAGCAAAAAAAATAAAAGTAAGCGCGTCAGTTCCTTTAATGAATTTAATTTACGATACTACCGTGTTAGAAACATTTGACCCCAATTACAAAGTACTTCCACCACTAAGAGAGAAAAAAGATATTGTTGCACTACGCAAAGCTTTGAAAGAAGATGTTATCGACTTAATCACTTCCAACCATACGCCATTAGAAGCGGAATTAAAAAATCTGGAATTTCCGAATGCAGATTTCGGAGTTATTAGTTTGCAAACGTTTTATCCATTATTGAATACCCATTTAGGCAAGACTTTATCTAACATTAAATTAGTAGATAAATTAGCAATGAACCCACGTAAGATATTTAATCTGCCTATTTCTAAAATAGAAAAAAATGAGGTGGCTAATTTGACCATTTTCCATCCGAAAGAAACTTGGACTTTTACAGAAAAAAATAATTTGTCTAAATCGAAAAACGCTCCTTTCTTTGACACTGAATTCAAAGGTAAAATATTGGCAACTTTCAATAACGGTAAGGTGCATGTGAATTAATAACAAGCATTATACACTTATTTTAGTCGAACAAATCTTCATTTTTATCTTCAAAATTCTTTATTGTTGGAATATTTATTCATCTTAGATTAAGTAGAATTATTTAACTAAAACAAAAAACTTATGCCAACTTTAGATGATCCAATTAATGTAATTGATCCAAATACTATTTCTCCAAGACCTGCTGGGATGAAATGGGGTTTGATGTGGGGAGCAGCCTCCATCGTTATTGGTCTGGTAGGTTATATTACTGGCCTGACTAAACCTACAGCGACTCCAAGCATGGCAGCGTATGCGGTATCCTTAATTTCTTTTCTTGTAGCCGTAGGATGTGTGGTCAAAGCGATCCAACAACATCGAGCAGAACTGGGTGGTTATATCCGTGGAGGCAGATGTGTTGTAGTTGGTTTGTGGACAGGATTAGCATATGGTGTACTCGCTGCACTTTGGTCACTCGTATTTTTCAATTTCATTGCGCCTGATTTTTTCGATGAATTATATGGTTCTTTGACGGCACAGTTTGAAGAACAAGGATTAGATGATGAGCAAATTGAAACCGCATTGGGTTATTCTCAAATGTTTCAAGGTCCAGTTGCGATGGTATTTTCATCTCTATTTGGAGGTGCAATTGCTGGAATTATAACTGGTGGTATCGCCGGATTATTCATGAAAAAGAAAGCACCAGGGCAGTTTTAATAATTTTTTATAGAACGACACGTTATATATTTGAAAAGCAGATGAATGTAAGAACTTCATCTGCTTTTTTATGTTAAAATATTTGATAGATTTACATTAGAATTAATAATCATATTTACTACTATATTTGAAACTTGCAGACTTCAAATTCGCTATAATTAGATGATGGATATCTCAGTAGTCATACCAATGTTTAACGAAGAAGAATCGATTCCAGAATTGGAAGCGTGGATTCGAAAAGTGATGCTTGAAAATGGCTTCAGCTATGAGATAATTTTTATCGATGATGGAAGTACTGATGATTCTTGGAATGTAGCAGAACAACTCCGAAAACAAAATCCAAATGTCAAAGGAATCCGTTTCACTAGAAATTATGGGAAATCAGCAGCACTAAATACGGCATTTCATCAAGCGAGTGGAGCAGTGGTCATCACAATGGATGCAGACTTACAAGATAGTCCAGATGAAATCCCAGAATTGTATCGTATGATCACGGAAGATGGATTTGATTTAGTGTCTGGCTGGAAAAAGAAACGTTACGATCCCATCACCAAAACAATTCCCACTAAATTCTATAATGCTGCAACAAGAAAAATCAGCGGAATTCAACTCAATGATTTCAATTGCGGACTGAAAGCTTATAAAAATAAAGTCGTCAAAAGTATCGAAGTTTATGGTGACATGCATCGATATATTCCAGTCATTGCCAAGTGGTCTGGATTCACCAAAATCGGTGAAAAAGTAGTGGTCCACCAAGCTCGTAAATTCGGTGTTACAAAATTTGGAATTTCCAGATTTATTCGTGGACCATTAGATTTATTGTCTATTACTTTTGTTGGAAAATTCGGTAAGCGACCAATGCATCTTTTCGGAACGATGGGGACGATGATGTTCACCGTAGGTTTTGGACTGTTCACCTACATCGGTGGTAATAAACTATATCATCTCATCCAAGGAATTCCTGCTAAGAATATTGCATTGATGTCTGGTTTCTATATCGCTTTGACTGCCATGATTATTGGAACGATGCTTTTCTTGACCGGCTTCTTAGCCGAGTTGGTAGCTAGAAATTCTCCTAATCGGAATGCTTATTTGGTGGATAAGGAGATTGGGTTTGTTGAGACAGGGAAGTTTGTTGAGCGGGATTGAGGGCGCGTTGGTTTAACAGAAAGATCACATAAGACACAGAGAGCACAAAGGAGGGCGTAAAAATTCCTCACGCGGAAACCGCAGAAAAACGCAGAACAAGGCGCGTGGTTTTACCACATAGATCATATAGAAACATAGATTCACATAGGAGCTCGTGAATGTCAAAAAAATAAACTATTGGAATTTTTACGAAACAAGAGCTATGTGCATCTATGTTTCTAATGTGTACTATGTGTTAAAATGCGTCCTTTGCGGTCAATGATGAGCGAAGCGAATCATCCCAACATCTCCCGAAAAACCCCAACCACATCTCCAAAAGAATTTCCCGCAACTTGAGCTTTCACATTTTCCTCAAAATCAATTTCATCCTTTGAGGCGATATACCGATTAATTCCAGCAACAACATCTTTGACATTAGAAGTAGGAACGACAATTCCGGTTTTATCTTGTTGGACAAATTCCGCCAAACCACCAACATCCGTTACAATCACAGGCTTACTAAAACCATAAGCAATATTCATAATTCCCGATTGGGTAGCGCTTCGATAAGGAAGGACAACAGCATCGGAGGCAAGAAAATATTTGGCCACTTCTTCATTGGCGATGAACTCATTGAACATCACGACCTTTTTTTTGAGGTCAAATTTTTCAATTAAATTATGATAGAATTCAGGTTTGTCATAAAATTCACCAGCAACCAATAGTTTTACGTTATTATGTTGTTTGACTAAATCGGAAAAAGCTTCTATTAAAATATCGAGACCTTTATATTTTCGAATGTAGCCGAAAAATAACAATACAATATCATGTTTTTCAAAACCTAGTGACAGCTTTTGTTCCAATGCAGTTTTAGATGCATCAATTGGGTACCAACCATGTGTGGGCAATTCTGTTCTAAAAATAGGAGCGTCTCCAGAATAGGTTTTGATATCTTCAGCAACTTTGTTGGAAAGTGTCAAAAATTTTGTACCATTTCGAAGTCCTAATTTTGTCAAAACAGAATCGATCTTACTTCCTTCATGTGAAACAACATTGTGGATATTGAAAGTCACTTTTTTGCGAAGTGATTTAGTTAATCCACCACAAATTCCATTGTAACACATTCCAAAAAATGGGTGCCACCAATCAAATAAAATAAGGTCAGGATTTTTGGAATTGATATATTGCGCCGTCTTTCTCCATGACAAAGGATTCATGGAATTCATCATTCTTTTGCTAGGGGTTTTATCCAAATGCTGTGTGCTTGTATCATATTGCGTTTTTCCAGGAAACAACAATTCAGGATACAACGTACTGAAATTAATAACTTCCACATCAAAGTCAGTTTTGAGTGCGTTATACAAGAAAGTCATATAAACGGCAATACCACCACGGTAAGGATAGGTGACACCAACAAGAATAATTTTTTGCTTTTGAGACTTCAATGAATCTAAATTTTTAACATGGACAAAAGTACTATCTTTACACAAATAAGTAAACCGATTGATCGCACTTATACTACATTAAATGGTTTAAATTGCGGTCTTTTAAAGATTAGATATGAAACAGCGGATCAAGCAAGTAATTACTGAAAGTATTTTGGTGAAACAGCAGATTTTGTCCAACGAGTATTTATTGGATGTAGTAGAAAAAGTTGCAGAAGTTTGTACCATTGCTTTGAAAGCGGACAAGAAATTATTGTTTTGCGGAAATGGCGGAAGTGCGGCAGATGCACAACATATTGCGGCAGAATTTACAGGCAGATTTTACAAAGATAGAAAAGCATTTAACGCAGAAGCTTTGCATGTCAATTCGTCTTATATGACCTCAGTATCCAACGACTATTCCTTTGATGTGGTGTATAGTCGGATCATCGAAGCAAAAGGAAGAGTAGGGGATGTGTTTTTTGGAATCTCAACTTCTGGTAATTCTTCGAATGTAGTAAAAGCTTTTGAACAAAGTCGGAAACAAGGTTTGATTAACATTGCAATGACGGGTGCAACGGGTGGAAGTTTATTGCCGTTGTCTGATTATGTATTGAATATACCTTCAGTAGATACACCAAGAATTCAAGAAGCGCATATAATGTTAGGTCATATCATTTGTGAATTAGTAGAAGCTAATTTGACCCTTTAAATTTTAATCAAATTGATATATTTCGATAAAGATTCAACCTTGTTTTTAGACCGAGATGGTGTGATCAATCAGCGTTTGCCACATCGTTATGTTTCTTCTTGGGAAGAATTCAAATTCAATGAAGGAGCAGTAGAGTCGATTGTTAAATTCAATCAATTTTTTAAGCATATTGTCGTAGTGACCAATCAGCAAGGGATAGCAAAAAAGGTGATGACAGAAGAAACGTTGCATGGCATTCATAAAAAAATGTTAAAGACAATTGAGGATGCAGGAGGTAGAATTGATAAGATATATTATTGTCCTAAATTGGCGCTAGATAATCCAATTTGTCGAAAACCAAATACTGGAATGGCAGATCAAGCGATGGCTGATTTTCCGGAAATTGATTTGAAAAATGCAGTGATGGTTGGCGACTCCGTTTCTGATATGGGTTTCGGAATCAACTGTGGAATGCGGACTGTTTTTTTAGAAGACAATCCAGATGAAGTGGATAAAAGTTGGGACTATGATATCGACTTTCGTTTTAGAGATCTCAAAGAATTTGCAGAATATATTGCAACCAAATTATAAATTTATTTAACCGATTTAATCTTAAAAACTATCACACATGAAACTTAAATTTAGCCTCCCCTTGTTTTTATTTATGTTGATGCCATTTTTTATAATCGCTCAAGATAATATGAACCAAGTAGCTACAGATATTGAACAACAAGTTATCAATACATTTGAAGGATTTCCGCCGATGCAGTTTGAAGCACCTGATACAGATGGCAATCATCATGCCTTGACAAAGTACAAAGGAAAAGTGGTAATTCTCTATTTTTGGAGTGTTGACGACCAAGACAGTTATATGCAAATACCATTGTTAGAAAGGTTGCAGGCGGAATATCCTGCAGATAAAGCAATCATTTTGACGATGGCAAAAGAAGATGAAGCTGCCGTTTCAAATTTCCTTTCTCTATACCCATTTAGTCTGCCAATCATTCCTAATACTGATGAGCTAGGCACGATGGGATTTGCTGGAGAATTAGGTGATCCAAGAGTGTTTGTAATCGATACTTTCGGTATTATCAATGAATTATTTATTGGTAAACATATGAAAGGTCCTACGGATTTGTATCAGCTTTTGAAGCCACATGTAGTTGCTATGTTGAAATAGGTTTGTTTTGTAGGTACGTTGCAATTGTTTTTGTAGGTACGTTGCAATGCAACGTACCTACAAAAACACCTCCGTCGCGCCCCACCCATAACTTGGATGATATTCATTGACAAATTTCAAAACATAAGGATGGTCGTGTAAACGTTGTGAGATATCATTTTTCAATCGACCTTTACCGACACCGTGTATAATGAAAACTCGATCCACGCCAATCCGAATAGCTTGTTCCAAATAATCATCAAAAGCAGCAAGTTGAATTTGTAGTTTCTGTTGATTGTTTAATTTACGATGATTAGAATCTAATTCTTCGATATGTAAATCCAACTCATTAGAAAACTCAATGACCTCACTTAAATTGTGGGTATCAAATTGAACATAGTTGACATCTTGTTTGGCATCTTCTTGCTCCTCAATTTTTCGTTGCGTGTAATCTTTTAAATTCTCTTCACTTTTCAGTTCCGACATTTTATCCTGAAAAGAAGTAATCATTCGATATAGATAAATTTCTTTATCCAAAAAAGGAGCCGTTCTTATTTTCTTGAAAAATTGTTGTGGTTTTATTTTGATTGTTTCTGTAAAAACTTCACTCAATCCCTCTGTCGAAATTTCTCTACATTCCAAAAATAATAAAGGTTGATCACTCAATGCATCTCTTCTCATTTCTCCAATATTTTCCATCGACATACTTGGTAGTTTCCCAGAATGCTCCAAAAATGTTTTGTCTCCTTTTTTCAACGAACATTCAAATACAATATCAAATTGTGTGTCATTAAAAACATGGACATAATAAGAAGTCTCTGAAGCAGTCGTCTCAAATCCAACCTGAATACCTAAACTTTTAAGAATAGTATATTGGGGTTTGGTAGTTGGCGCTATTCGGGTTTGCGGTGTTGGAATTGTTTTTCCTTTTACAACTTTCCCTTTTACCGTTGATGCATTTTCTATTTTTTCAAGATCATCTAAGTACATTGGAATTTCCATTGCACCATCATCGGTCAAAACGGCCACCATCTCATGATTGATAACTTTGACTACTTTGCCGGTATCACCCGTTATTTTATGTCTAACTCTTGTTCCGTCTGTAATTAGCATCGTTTTCTCTTTTTTGCGATTTGTGTTTTAAGGCTGAGCGTAGATCAGACAGGTTTGAGCATGGCCTTGAGCTTAGCGAAACCTGCCTGGTCTTGTCTAGCCAATGAAGCATTGGGTCTAGTGTCCCAAAGCTTTCCCTAAAAAACCACCTAAATTTAACCTTATAGCCGTATAATTGCACATATTTTCAATTAGAAAAAATATGAGTTTAAGATGGAAAGTCGCTCAAGCGGCTGAAATACGATGGTGGCAAGGATATCTGAAAGGAAAACCTAAAACCGATTATCTAGAATGGAAACGAAATTATTGGTTGAACTTGATTCAAAAAACGGGTTTGACAATAAATAAAGGAGAACAAATTCTAGATGCAGGTTGTGGACCAGCAGGTATATTTATGGCATTGCCGAATGCAAAAGTTGATGCCGTAGATCCATTGTTAAATAACTATGAAGATAAGTTGGATCATTTTCAGAAATCAATGTATCCAGACGTACGATTTTTCAATGCATCTTTGGAAGCATATGAAAGTAGTTGTCAATACGACAAAATATTTTGCTTAAATGCCATCAACCATGTTGCAGATTTGAAATTGAGTATTGATAAATTGGTCAAAATGGTCAAACCAAATGGACACTTGATTATGTCGATTGATGCACATAATTATACTTTCTTTAAAAAAATATTTAGTTGGTTACCCGGAGATATATTACATCCACACCAATATGATTTGAAAGAATATGAAGCGATGCTCACTGAACGAAAATTGAAATTAAAAGATAGTGTTTTGATGAAGGAAGAATTTTTCTTCAATTATTTTATGTTGATTGCTAAAAAGGAGATTTGATTGCCAAGATTCAGACCGAATGTTCGTAGGCTTACCACAAAAATCACAAAGAGACAAAGACCACAAAGAAGGGTTTGGGATTTTTTGTGTGCGTTCTTCTTCTGCGATTTATCTACGTATTCTTCACGTCCTCCTTTTGCGATGCTCGATAGCTATCGGCACGCGCTTTCTGAGTGAGGAAATTTTACGAAACAAGGTCCTTTGTGAACTTTGTTTCTTATGTGCACTTTGTGTTGGAATACGAAAGTAATGTGAACTCTGTGTTAAAAAAAAAGAAAAAAATTTGAGCTACAAAGTCAAAGAAATATATTACACTTTACAAGGAGAAGGAGCCATGACTGGACGACCTGCTGTTTTCTGCCGTTTCTCCGGGTGCAACTTGTGGAGTGGGAGAGAAGTCGATCGAGAAAAAGCCATTTGCAAATTTTGCGATACCAACTTTTGGGGAACGGATGGTGTCAACGGAGGAACTTTCAAGTCTGCAAAATCATTAGCTGAAAAAGTAAAATCACTTTGGCCGAAAAGAAAAAAAGGGAAACCATATGTCGTTTGCACAGGCGGCGAACCAGCACTCCAACTCGATAAAGCAATGGTCAATGCTTTTCACAAAGCCGGTTTCGAAGTAGCCATTGAAACCAATGGAACCAAACCATTACCTGATGGCATCGATTGGATTTGCATGAGTCCAAAAGCCAATACCGATATCGTCATCACGAAAGGAAATGAGTTAAAATTAGTCTACCCACAAAAAGGAATGAATCCAAAAGATTTTGAAAAAATGGAATACGATGAGTTCTTTTTACAACCAATGGACAGCCCAACGCAAGAAGCAAATACAAAAGCTTGTCTTGAATATTGCATGAAAAATCCGAAGTGGCGGTTAAGTTTACAGACGCATAAGATGCTTGGAATAGATTAATAAAACGGAGTTTTTTTAATCTATCAGTGTAGTTTGATGAGTGTAAAGTGGCTTCCCGTGGAATTTTACCTTCTCTAAAAATAAATGAGACCCGCCATCTCCGATAATTTTAATAATACGAGAAGCCACTCTACACTTTACACTCATAACTGTATGCACTGAGTTATTTGAAAAGTAAGCTTATTGTTGAATTAATAACTAGAAATAATATCAATGAAAATATTTAGTTTTAACCTTTATTTATTTCAATATATAGTGTGTTCGTTAAATAGACACAATAAAATACAAACCTTACGAGAAGCCACTCTACACTCTACACTCTACACTCATGACTAATAACTAATAACTATCAACATACCGCTCAATAAAAGCCTTGTAAGTAACATTCTCTTCCAATATCTCCCGATTTCCCAAAATAACCAAATGCCTCCTAGCTCTCGTAATTGCAACATTCAACTTACGGTCAACTCCTTCTCGAGATAAAGAAACCAATGAACTCAACTGACGCACATGATTCACACAAAGAGATAAAATAATAACATCACGTGCCCCACCTTGATAACGTTCCACAGTATCAATCGTCAAATTATCCATATTGATATTTTTATTCTGAAGTGTTTCTTTTATCTGAGCAATCTGTGCACGATAAGGTGTGATGATGCCAATAGTTTCTGGATTGACAGACATATTGTTAGCTTCAAAAATGTTGTAAAAACTCTCGATAAACTTAGCGACTGTTTCTGCTTCGTGAATATTTGTTTTCAATTTGACATTAGAATCATCAGTAGGAGTAGGGATGAAAAGTACTCGTTTTTCACAAATCATCCTTTCTGAATCAGAAGCATTTAAAGGAACATTGTAAATTAATTCTTCTGATTGAACCTTATGAGCGGCTAAATTATCAGGTAAAATATTCAATGTATTTTCATAAAAATGTTCATTTGGGAACGCCATAATATCTTGATGCATCCTTCCTTGAAAACTTAATTTCTCATAAGCCCAATCCCATCCTTCTTCTACGCAACGCAGATACATCCGTTCAAATAGAGAATGCCGCATATTGTTTAACCCAATCTTTTTCAAACCTTCGTGAACGACTGCAGAACTTTCCTCATTTTGAACCACGACAGCCGGCAATTGTTTGTGATCCCCAATCATGATAAATTTATCAACTTGAGGTAACAAACCGACCAACAAAGGTTCCAAGATCTGAGAAGCTTCATCGATGATCATTCTATGAAAAGTCTTTAACTTAAATAAATGTTGTTTACCAGAAATAGAAGCGATAGTGGATACAAAAATTCGGTGTTCACCTATTATTTTACGTATTCCATCACGGGTTGTGATATCCTTTATTTTATGATCTAATAAATTTTTCTTGAATCGAGGAGCAGTTGAATATCTAGAACCAATTCTGATATAATCATCTGCTACAAAATTATCGATACTTTCAATGGCGTCACAAATTTCATCTACTGCTCGATTGGTATAAGCGAGGAGCAATATATTTTCGTCCGTATTGTTGATTAAATATTGAACCACATTTTTTAGCATCACTTTGGTCTTTCCTGTTCCAGGAGGCCCCCATAACAAACAATATTCTTCCGTGTTAACTAATTTCGTAAAAACCTTTCCTTGCTCTTTGGTCATTTCTCTTGGTGGGATGACTTTGATATCAGCTGGTTTTTTTGGTGGGCGTTGTGTTAAGAGTAAGTCCTTTTTATCTTCATCTACTTGCAAGAATGAAAAGATGCCACGATACAAATGATTAAATCCACTGTCTAATAAATCATGCTCCAGATTCCAATAAATATTCTTCTTAAATATATCATTATTGAATTGCTTAGAACGTAATTTTATGGTTACACTTTCTTTGTCGATTGCAATGATAGAACATTTAAAAATCTGATTGGACAAGACATTCTTGCCATCTTCATCAAACGGGTATAAAACAGAAATATCACCAACTCTGAAATTTGCCAAATCATTGGTATGCATAGATTTTAGAAAACGAAGAATCGGTTCATCTTCACTAGCATCATTCTTTTGGATTTCTAAATGAGAAAGGATTTCAAAATTCTGATGTTTGTCATCAAAACTATTTAACCATAAAGAAGCCTGACCACGGGAAGTTTCTAACTCAGGAATGCCGTTTTTAGCCAATTGATGTTCTCTTGCGATAAAACCAACAAACAACACAAAGTAGCTTTTGTCGATGTCATTAAGATTGCTGTATACTTTATGAAATAGTTCAAAATCTCTTAAAGTGAAACCAGAAAGATTTTTGTGAGCAGCAGGATTGAGCCGATCAAATAAATTTTTCTTAATCGAATTATGATCCAATCCAGCCATCATTCTTTCTATAGTGATCAACTGGTTCCTAACAAGTAACGCCTCATGTTGTTGCGACTTTGAATCTGGCGCATATTTTAAATGGTCAATATCAATTCCAGAATACAAAATGTAGTTTTCAGGGTTCAATTTTTTTCCAAATGTAGAAGTAATCAATAAATCATAACAAAGTGTTTGTGTATAATGCGCATTGTTGATTCCATGTCGATTAGGTCGAAATACTTTTCCACTTTTCAATTCCACAATCGCTGATTGGTCGCTATTTGGATCTTTGTGATAAACATCCAGACGACCTTGAATTCCATATTTTTCTGAATAAAAAGTGGGTTCCAAAAAAGTGTCTTTGATATTGATATTTCGTTCAGGAAATGTTTGAAGAATCACTGATTTTAAATTGACGTAATGTTTTTGTGATTTGTTGATAATGTCTTTGACCATCGGTGTGTCCATAATGGCAAAACCAATTGGATCTAAATTAAAAACTTTAGGTATCAAACTTTTGAAAGTAGTATCCGGGTTGGTCATCAATTCATCTAAAAAGAAATTGGCGATATTTCCAATCATCAAAGCAGGAGAGGTAGTAAATGGCAACATCTTTTTCAAAGCATATCCCCAGACTTGAACGGTGGTATCTGAAAAACAATTGGCGACCGCAGTTACATCCATTAAAAAATCAGGTTGAACCACAAATGCTTTTGGTCGATAAATTCCATCTTTATCAATTTCTACATCAATCAAATTTACAGACACTGGAAATTCAAATATCTTACGGATAGATTTTATAGTAGTACTAAACTGCTCGTTTCTTTCAGGGATATTATATTGAACAAAAATATTTTCATCTGGACTGTCTTTTTCGATTGCAACAAATCGGTCATTTTCCTTGTCATCTTCCAACAATACAACCTTACAACTTTGTTTAAAATCCACCACTTCAACTGGAGAACTTTTATAGAAACCATCTTTAGGCAATTCCAATCGAAGATCTTCGGGAATAGGTTGTTGAAACAAATAAGCAACACTATCTGCCAATGCTCTCAGCCCAAGTAAATAAATATTTTCGAGATCTTCTTTCTTGACTTTATTTAGTTGTTGCGCTTTCCGCCTAAAATGATGAACAAAAAACGCAGTCTGTTTTGGTATTTTAAATTTATGGACTGCAAAAGCTATTCGAGCAAAGAGCGTTGTGAATTGCAATTTCTCATTTTCCGTTTTGAAAAAATAGAGTTGTGAAAGCAAATCATAGAATGCTTTAATTTTTTGTTCAATGGGTAGGTCGTTGTGCGAATGTTTTTTGAGCACTTCTTTGAACAATGCGTTCGCGGTGATTACGTTTTCTTGCATTCGTTTTGTTTAGTTGTTTAGAAAATTCTCAGCCGCCGCACATAGAGATAAGATGTTAGAAACCTTTATCTCGCAGTTTAACCTTAAGTTCATCAGTTAAACGAGCCAAAGGTTGCTAACCTTTTGGCGCTCTCGAAACTTTTAACGCTTCACCACTTCCGCATCTTCCAAAATATAATTCAGATAAAACAAATCAGAATCATTCAATTTCAGTTTCCCTCTGAAGCTGACACGTTCATCTGTTTTAAATCTTTTTCCTTTCTTTTTAAGTTGAATATCCATGACGGTTTCGGGGCCAGCTTGACCACAGAAAAAACATTGTGAATACGGATTGGCGGAAAGTACGAGAATAGTAGCATCACCCGTTTCTTCAATTGGGATAACGTATCCTTTTATTTCGATCAACTGTTTATCTAAATCCTTTACAGTCGGATGAAAAATAGGGTAGGGGATGTAAGCGCCCATTTCTTCATTGTATTGCTCGTTCAATTTCATTTTTCCTAGTACTTTCCAACTCACTTTGTAATGACCATCTTTTATAGGAAGTGATTTGATCGTTGATTCTTCAAACCATTTTAAAGAATCTGGCAATTCAGTATTGCTAGGAATTTTAGGAATTTCTTTTTCTTCAACTTCAGGAACCGGATTGATATTCGCCAAAGTTTCAGTTGCAGTTTCCTCAATTGTATTGTTAAGCATTTTGAAACCACCAAAACTGATAGCAGCAATAACAAGAAATAAAATGAGGTAACTACTAGATTTCATAGGCTGCAAAGATAGGTTTTTAGTGCATAGATTTTTATCAGAGAGAACGTATTTTACAACAAAGATCACCTAGAAACAAAGAGCACAAAGAAATTCGTTGCGTTTTAACACATAGCTCTTGTTTCGTAAAAATTCCTCACGCAGAAAGGGGAAAAAGCGCAGAAGGAGGACGCTAAAAATCACGTAAAAAAATCGAAGAATTAATAAGTAGCATCACATCAAAGTCTCAACGCGACGGTATATTAGCAGAGAATGGTGCGAACCGTTCGACCCGTGCAAAGCCAAGACATAAAAAAAGCCCCACTCAAAGAGCAGGACTTTTTCAATATCTTAAGATCCAAACAAATATTACTTTGCAGAATTAACTACTGAAGTAAAAGTTTCAGGATGATTCATTGCTAAATCAGCCAATACTTTTCTGTTTAGACCAACTTCGTTTTTCGTTAAACCGTGCATCAATTTTGAATAAGTAGTACCATTCAATCTTGCACCAGCGTTGATACGAGCGATCCATAATCTACGGAAAGCACGTTTTTTATTTTTACGATCACGGTAAGCGTAAACAAGTCCTTTTTCAACAGCATTTTTTGCTACTGTATAAACTTTAGAACGAGCACCGAAATACCCTCTTGCTTGCTTAATGATTTTTTTACGTCTCTTCCTAGAAGCGACATGGTTTACTGACCTTGGCATATTAAGTTGTTTTTAGTTCAATACAGGGATCTAATGATTCTTAAGTCCTGTATTCTCGTTAAAAAATAAGTTTTAGAATTGCTAAAGAGCAAAGCTTTTTAAATACCTAAAAGTAATTTCATTCTCTTTTCATCAGATTTATGTACTAGAGTAGAACCTCTAAGTCTCAACTTAGATTTTTTACTTTTGTTACGCATCATGTGAGAAGTGTAAGCCTGAAATCTTTTAAGTTTTCCTTTTCCTGTCACTTTGAAACGCTTTTTAGCGCTTGAGTGAGTTTTCATCTTAGGCATAGTCGAAAATTTTAAAAAATGGTTTGCTTTATGTTAAAGCTGCGCAAAGATAGACAAAATAAAAAGGATTTTCAACAGATCCCGATAAATATCGAGTAGGTCGAAAATCCTTTCTAATAAGTTGGTTTTGCTTTATATCTGAACTATTCAGCTGGTTTATCAGCTGAATCTTTAGTTGCATCTTCAGCAGGTGCACTGTTCTTGGCTTTATTAGCCTCTTGTGCTTCTGCATTTTTAGCAGTTGCTTCCGCTTTTTTAGCTTTAGCTTCGGCCTTTTCTTTATTTCGTTTGTCGGCTTTATTCTTTTCGCTAACTGCTTTATCTGCCTTCTTTTTCTGAATCTTTTTAGGTGAAATAATAACACTCATTCTTCTACCTTCCAATCTTGGTAATTCTTCAGGTTGACCATGTTCATTGAGTTCTTTCAACAAACGAAGCAAGACCAATTCACCACGATCTTTAAATACAATGGTTCTACCACGGAAGTGAACATAAGCTCTAACTTTTGCACCAGATTCCAAGAATTGCTTTGCATGTCTAAGTTTGAAATCAAAATCATGCTCACTAATGTTTGGTCCAAGCCTAATTTCCTTAACAACTGTTTTGACTTGATTATCTTTCATTTCCTTTTCCTTCTTTTTACGGATGTATAGGAATTTTTTGAAATCAATGATTCTGCAAACAGGAGGATCTGCTTTTGGTGAAATCTCGACTAAATCTAGATCCATTTCCCTTGCCCAATCTTGTGCAACATGAGTTGGATAAATGTCAGACATAATTTGCTGACCTATTACTTCGCTAATTTCTTCTAGGTTGTCACCGACGAGGCGGATTTTAGGTACTCGGATAAGGCCGTTAATTCGAAAGGCCGGAGGTGCAGGTGGTTTGAAATTTCTTCTGTGGTATCTTCTTTGTGCCAATAGATTTTTTTATTTAATTAATGATGATTGAAATTAGGCTATTTTACTTAAACGACAAAACAACCTTTAATAAAAAAGTACACCTACCTCAACGATAGATGTACTTCATAAAGTTCTTATTTACTGATATTTTTATTTTTTAGCGTCAGACTTCTCTTTTTTAGCGAGATTTATGACCAAACTCTTACCATCTTTCGCCATTGTAGCTTCAAATGTGCTTCCTTCTGGCGGATTTTCATTCAAAATAAATTCAGCTAATGGATCTTCAATATATTTTTGAATTGCTCTAGCCAGTGGTCTTGCACCAAATTGAGGATCAAATCCTTTCTCTGCAACGAAGTCTTTTGCTTTTGCATTCAACTTTAATGAATAACCCATACCATCTAAACGCTTGTACAAGTCCTTCAAAGTAATATCGATAATCTTGAAAATGTTGTCTTTATTCAATGAGTTGAAAATTAAGACATCATCGATTCTGTTCAAAAATTCTGGAGAGAAAGCTCTCTTTAAAGCATTGGTAATAATACCTTTTGAAGTATCCTTTTCATTATCTTTTCGTGACTTTGTTTCGAATCCAACACCGGTTCCGAAATTTGACAATTGACGAACGCCAATATTTGAAGTCATAATAATCAATGAGTTTTTGAAATCAACTTTTCTTCCAAGTCCATCAGTCAGTTGACCATCGTCCAATACTTGTAACAAGATATTGAATACATCTGGATGTGCTTTTTCAATTTCATCTAACAATATAACTGAGTAAGGCTTACGTCTTACTTTTTCAGTCAACTGACCACCTTCTTCGTATCCAACATATCCTGGAGGTGCTCCAATCAATCTACTGACTGAGAATTTCTCCATATATTCTGACATATCAATTCTGATCAATGCTTCGTCAGAATCAAAAATGTAACGTGCTAATGCTTTTGCTAATTCAGTTTTACCAACACCAGTAGGTCCTAAGAAAATGAAAGAACCGATTGGCTTAGAAGGATCTTTTAGTCCAACTCTGTTACGCTGAATTGCTTTTGTGATTTTGTCAATCGCTTCATCTTGACCGATCAATACTTTTTGAAGGTCTTCATTCATACCGACCAACTTATTGCTTTCACTTTGAGCAACTCTACTTACTGGAATACCAGTCATCATAGAAACTACTTCAGCGATATGCTCATCGTTGACAGGATATCTTTTCTTTTTAGATTCTTGATCCCACTCATTCTTTTCGAATTCCAATTGACGTAACAATTTAGATTCGTCATCTCTCAAGTCCGCAGCTTTTTCATACTGTTGACTTTTGACAGCAGTATTTTTCTGATCTTTTAAATCTTCAATTTTCTTTTCCAATTCCTCGATATGCTTTGGAACGTGGATGTTTTTTAAGTGAACTCTTGCACCTACTTCATCCATTACATCGATTGCCTTATCTGGAAGGAAACGATCACTGATGTAACGATCACTCAATTGTACACACTGCTCAATGGCTTCATCTGTGTACTTCACATTGTGAAACTCTTCGTATTTACCTTTGATATTTTTTAAGATATTTACAGCTTCTTCTGGCGATGGCGGCTCAACAATTACTTTTTGGAAACGTCTATCTAGTGCACCATCCTTTTCGATGTGCTGACGATATTCATCCAAAGTAGAAGCACCGATACATTGCAACTCACCACGAGCCAATGCTGGCTTGAAGATATTAGAAGCATCCAAAGAACCAGTGGCCCCACCAGCACCAACGATTGTGTGAATTTCATCAATGAACAAAATCACGTCACGAGATTTTTCCAACTCGTTCATGATTGCTTTCATTCTTTCTTCGAATTGTCCACGATATTTAGTTCCTGCAACCAAAGCAGCAAGATCTAGCATAACAATACGTTTTCCGAATAGGGTTCTGGAGACCTTCTTTTGTTGGATACGAAGTGCGAGACCTTCGACGATTGCCGTTTTTCCAACACCAGGTTCCCCAATCAAAATTGGATTGTTCTTTTTACGACGAGACAAGATTTGAGAAACTCTTTCGATTTCAGTTTCACGACCAATGATTGGATCGAGTTTATCTTCGTCAGCTAATTTGGTAATATCTCTTCCGAAATTATCAAGTACTGGAGTTCTAGATTTAGAATTTCCTTTACGTTGATACCTTGAAGACTCTTCCTCTTCAAATGGTTCGTCCGAATCAGAAGGTCCTTGCATGTAAAAATCAGAGTTGTTTTCGTACTCAGATTCTTGACTTACATATTCCAATTCTGATTTGAAAATTTCGTAGTCGATATCAAATCTATTTAAAATTTTAGAAGCTGAATTTTCTTCATGTTTTAAAATAGAAAGTAAAATATGTTCTGGACATATCTCATCATTCCTCATCATTTTAGCTTCGAGGAAAGTTACTTTTAAAACTTTTTCAGCTTGCTTATTTAAAGGAAGGCTACCGACATTTAATTCGGTTACATTTCTAACAAGATCTTTGATAGATTCTTCAATGCTGTCCTTCAGTTGATTGGTATTAACGTTTAAAGATTTCAATACTTTAACAGCTAATAATCCTTTATTGTGGATCATGCCAAGCAATAAATGCTCTGTTCCGATGAAATCACATCCAAGTCTTAGCGCTTCGTGACGGCTGCTTGCTATGACGTCTTTAACTTCTTTTGAAAATCTCTTATTCATGATGATTTTTTAGGCACTTAGTAATAACTCGTTAAAAACAATATTAAGACTATTTAAC
>CALDGQ010000046.1 GCA_937941765.1 uncultured Saprospiraceae bacterium | reverse complement strand
AACAATTGAATTTGAGACCGCTTCCACCACCACCACCTGTGGTAGTAGAAGATGAGTACGAAGAATATGAAACGAATAGACCAATTGAGTTGAGTAATATTTTCTATGATTTTGATGATGATAAAATTTTACCTGACGCAGAACAAGATTTAACTTTAGTATTAGATCTCTTGCGTCAATATCCTGACATGGTTATCGAAATGGGATCACATACGGATGCTCAAGGTAATGATAGTTATAACCAAAGATTATCGCTAAGACGTGCTAACTCTGCTAAAGATTGGTTGGTGGACAGAGGAGTGAAATCTAGCCGTATTAAAGGAGTAGGTTATGGTGAAACTCAAATTAGAAATCAATGTGCAAATGGTGTGAAATGTGATGATGAACTACATCGACAAAATCGTCGAACGGAGTTCAAAATTATTTCTGGGCCTACAAGTATTAGAATTAAAAAGACAAGGTTAAAGAAACGTTCAGGTAATGGCGGCATCGGTATGATACAAGATGCACCTAAAAAAAAAGTAACTAAAATTGAATTCGAAAAGAATTCAGTTGACTTAGGAACTTTGACTCAAGGTGAAAAACGTTCTTTAAAATTTAAATTTACAAATACAGGAACAGAACCTGCAAAGATTGATTTTGCAACAGGTTCATGTGGATGTACGGTTCCTGATTGGCCACGCAAAACTTTTGCACCGGGCGAAAGTGGAACCATCGATGTAGAATATGATAGCAAAGAAAAAGAAGGGCTGCAAGAAAATACAGTAGATGTATATTTAACGGCAGAAGATGAAAAAGGCTATCCTCTAGTTTTTATCGCAGAGTTCAAAGTATTTGTAAAAACAAAATAAGACTACTCAAAAACCTCTTATATCAAATTTTTAAAAACCTTCTTGGCTTACCAAGGAGGTTTTTTTTATTGCGAAAAGAACTTATCTTTAGCTATAATTGTTTTTATAAAAATGAATTATGAGTATAGTAAGATTAGATATAACGAAGCAAAGATCGAGTAAAGAGATTGAGTCTTTTCTTAAAAAGAAAAATCTTAAAAAAGGCGATACCTTGAAGATTCTGAAAGGTAAGGATACTTCTGAGATTGAGTTGACTCAAGCATTGATGATGATTATTGGATTTGGTCTTACTCTTTTCCATGGAAAAAAAGGAAAGTTGAAATCAATTCCAATTACAGATTCGATTGATGAATTAGAAAAATTTGCAGCGGCTGAAGCGGGCATGAAAATAGACATAGAACCGAAGCCAAAAGCTAGTTATGATTCAAATGATAAATACGAATTTAGTCCTTTGATTAAGTCTTTATTAGGGGCGGTGAAAGTGGCAGAAAACCAAGCGGATTATAAAACACTTTTAGAAGATGAATTACTAAAGAAACACTTAAAGTAACCAATGCCTCTAAAACGAAAAATTTTCTTAGACACAAATGTAATCATAGATTTCTTAACAGATCGAAAACCGTTTTCAATCGAAGCTGCTAAAATATTTGAGCTTTCAGAAAAGAAAGAACTATTAATCTATATCTCTTCTTTGTCTGTAAATAATATAAATTACATTGTTGGAAGGCTTTTATCAAAAGAGGAAGCTAAAAATCTAATAAAACGATTATTGCCATTGGTGGTTATTTTACCAATTGGAGGAACTACAATTGAAAGGTCTATAGCCTCAGAATTTAAAGATTTCGAAGATGGACTTCAAAATTTCTGTGCAGAAGAAGGAAATATTAAGACTGTAATTACACGTGATATAAAAGATTATTCAACAAGTGCTCTTATAATTCAAACGCCATCCGGTTTTATAACTTCAATCAAATAATAACCAAAAATAGTTATCGATAAAAAACAAGCGGAAAAACCTCACCCATTTTAAATTCATTTCTCCCTCTCGGCAATCTCAAAAAAGCATCAGCATCAACTAAATTAGCCAAATCCCCAGAACCATTTCCAGCTTTCGGTGTAGCCAACAACTTCCCATCATCACCATAACTCAACTTAGCTACTAAAAAATAATCCAAATCAGGCTTAAAAGTAAAATCTTCAGCAAGAACAATTTTCGGACGAGTAATAGGAGGTAATCCAATAGAAACATTTAGCCAATCGAGAAAATAAACTTGTGTACACATAAAAGAAGAAACAGGATTGCCAGGTAAAGCAAACACCGTGCACCCATCTGGATGACTTCCAAACCAAAAAGGCTTGCCAGGACGTTGAGCGACTTTGTGGAAATGCTTTTGAACACCCACTTTTTCTAAAGCTTCTGGAAGGAAATCGAATTTTCCTTTGGAGACACCACCACTTAATATGAGAACATCGAAAGTTGAGATGTAGTCTTTTAGTTTTTCGACAATTTCTTCTAGGTCATCATTTAAATGCGCTGTTTCGACTTTTACACCGATTGCTTTTAGAGTTGATTCAATTCTATAAACATTGCTTTTACGGATTTGATGTGCTAGTGGTTGTTGATTGATGTTGACTAGTTCATCTCCTGTACTTATGATAAGGATCGTTGGTAGTTTGGAAACTAATATTTCGGATCTACCGATGGAAGCACCGACACCGATTTCAGCAGGAGAGAGTTTGGTGAATTCTGAAATGAGTAGGTCTCCTTGTTTTCTATCACTTCCTTTGGTATGAATATTTTGTCCTTTTTTGAAATCAAGATTGATGGTAGCAGTTCCATTCTTGATGGTTAAGTCTTCGTATCGAATTACCGTATCTGTATTGTTAGGAAGGATAGCGCCAGTCATCACTTCAAGACAAGAATCAATATTTTGCAAAGTCATTTGTTCAGAACCTGCCGCAGCAACACCTTCAATTTTTAATGGAATATCTTTTTTGGCTCCTTCATAGAGGATAGCAATCCCATCCATCGTCACTCGATTGTAAGGTGGAAGATCTCGGTCTGCCGACCAATTTTCTCGTAAAATTCTACCGATTCCTTTTTGCAAAGGGATATATTCGGAGCCAAAATCTTTTTTATGTTGAAGTACGATTTGGTATGCTTCGTCAAATGATATCATCCGCCAATTGTTGCCATTGATTCTGAAACTGGAAAATTCTTATTTCTATTCTGTTCTGCTTCATGTCCGTCTTTTGCTCGATGGCTCAAAGCTTCTTGCAATGCTACTACTAGGTCTTCATCTGTCGCACCTGCTCTTATCAAATCTCGAATATTGAAAACGCCATTGTCATACAAGCATGTCTTTAAAATTCCTTGTGGTGTCAAACGAATCCGATTGCAAGTGCCACAGAAGGTTCTAGAATATGCTGCGATAATACCAAAAGTTCCCTTGAAATTGGGGATTTGATAATTCATAGAAGTAGAGAAGGCCGGATCTTTTAATTTTTGAATTGTTGGATACTTCGTTTTGATGTGTTCCAAAATAGCTTTATGTGACCAGAATGTTGGGTTACCTTGACCTTTGGTTCCATTAAACGGCATTTCTTCAATAAAACGAACATCTACAGGAAAATCTTTCGCTAATTCCAACATTGAAATCACGTCTTGTGTGTTTTTCCCATCCATCACAACCATGTTGATTTTTACTTGAATATTCGCAGCAATCAACGCGTGCATGGATTCCATCACTTTGTCTAAATCATCTCGACGCGTGATTTCATGAAAACGTTTTTTATCCAAACTATCCAAACTCAAATTAATAGAATCAATCCCAAGTTCTTTTAATCTCGGAATTTTATCAACCAACAAAGTCCCGTTGGTAGTGATATTGATTTTTTTGAGTTCAGGAATTTCCGAAATTTTTTCAAGAAATTGCATTAAATCTTTCCTTAGAAAAGGTTCTCCGCCAGTGATTCTGATTTTAGAAATTCCTAGTTTTGTGAAGATTTTTGTTATTCTAAGCAGCTCCTCGTATTTCAATAAATCATTTTTAGGAAGATAGTTGATACCTTCTTCAGGCATGCAATAAAAGCATCTTAAATTGCAACGATCGGTTACTGCCAATCGCATGTAGTTTATTTCCCTTCCGTGATTATCGAATAACATGCTTGAAAGATACGGAATTAAATAAAACAAATTGTACAATAGAATTGGTTTATCAAGAATATCAATTTAATTTTAGACAGAACAAACTTTTAAGTAATTGCTAGAAATAAGAAAAATAATCTCCGAGTACGATAAGATTGACCTTAGCAAGGAAAAGGTAGCTTTGGCATCGGTAGTTAGTGTGGAAGCTTCCTCTTATCGGAGAATTGGTGCTCGGATGCTGGTTAGAAGTAATGGAATTTGGACAGGTGGGATTAGTGGTGGATGTTTGGAAGGAGATGCATTGAAGCAATCACAAAATGCAATTTTTAAAAATGAATCATCCCTTGTCGTTTATGATACGATGGATGATGACAATAATCAAATCGGTATCGGACTAGGTTGCAATGGGAGAATAGAAGTTTTGCTCACACCAATAGACCCTGAAGATCCTCAAAACGAAATCGAAGTACTTAGATCTATTCTTCATGCTGAAACGCCATCCATTATTGCAAAGGTCATTTCTAGAGATAGTGAATTACTTGCTAAGAGTAAATTAATTAATCATAATGACAATGCACTTCAATTTTTAAATTTAAAGCCTTCTAGTCTGAAAGAAGCTATTGAAACGGTTTTAGCAAAAAAAGCTCCTAGAATATTTGATTTAAAATCAGATGGACAAGATGTAAAAGTATTACTGGAATTTATACGTCCTGAAACTAGATTGGTAATTGTAGGAGATAATTATGATGTAAATGCAATGACTAATGTTGCGCATACACTTGGGTGGGAAATATGGGTGGTAGGTCGGATGAAAAAGTTAACAAAAGAATTGGTAAGTAAAGTGAACCGAGTCATCTCTTTTGAAAATCACTTCCAAGTTCAGCCACATGAATATACCGCTGTTGTACTCATGTCTCATGACTATAAATGGGACCTGACTATTTTGCAACATTTCTTAAAAAATCCACCTCCTTATTTGGGTATGTTAGGTCCTAAAAAAAGGTTTCAAAAAATGGACAAGGAATTATCGGATGTAAATTTGTCCGCATTGGAATACATCCATAGTCCGACTGGTCTTGAATTAGGAGCAGAGTCTCCTGAAGAAATTTCACATTCCATTGCATCAGAAATATTAGCCGTATTTAGACAAAAAAAAGGTCAGTCTCTTAAACTTAAAGAAGGCCCAATCCATACAAGAGAACTTTGACCAATTTTATAGTACAGTTTGTAAGAATCTTTTGACTACATTTATTTTTATTAATTTGCTATAAATCGATCAGGTGGAGATAGAATTAATCATCTTATTTTTTGTTGTCGCTTTTGTTTACTCCTCCGTCGGATTCGGTGGTGGAAGTAGTTATCTAGCAATTTTAGCGATGTGGTCACTAGATTATCAAATGCTTCGTTTGATGGCTTTGATTTGCAATATTGTAGTGGTTTCAGGTGGTTCGTATTTGTATTGGAAAAATGGATATCTAAGGTGGAAAAAGATTGGACCACTTATTTTACTATCTGTCCCGGCAGCATTTCTAGGAGGATATTTAAGACTTACAGAAACGACTTATTTTATATTATTAGGAATTACATTATTTTTTGCAGCCATCGCTTTATGGTTTAAAAAACAAAATCAAACTGATGATGTTGAAGTATTGAATTCTAAACCAATTAGAAATACTATGATCGGAGGAAGCATTGGTTTCCTGTCAGGGCTAGTAGGAATTGGAGGTGGTATGTTTTTATCACCAACTTTGCATTTGATGAATTGGGACAAAGCAAAGGTCATTGCAGCTACTGCGAGTTTTTTTATTTTGGTCAATTCAATTGCTGGAATAACAGGACAATTACAACATGTGAATTTAGCAAGTTTGAATTACAATTTAATAGGTGGTTTAATGATAGCGGTATTTGTAGGTGGGCAATTAGGAACACGAGTTGGTATTGTAAAATTTAATCCAGTTTGGTTAAGAAGAGTGACATCGGTGCTGGTCTTGTTGGTGAGTTTAAAGTTACTTTGGAAGTATATTGTTTAGTATTATTGAAATTTATTTTAATCTTTTGTTAAAGTAATTCATTCTTCTACATTTCATTTCCTGTAAGCTATCTTGTTATTTTTACTTTAATATCAAAAATAAAAACATGAAAAATCTAATCTTACTTTTGAGTTTTACCCTTTGCTGTTTTGTCCAAGTGTTTGGGCAAGTTGACAAAATTAAATCAACTGACGATAAATCAACAATTGAAACGAGTACTAAAGAGGAAAAAGTACCTTTCAAAAAGGTAGATGTAATGCCTCGTTTTCCTGGTTGTGAAGATATTGTTGATATAGATGAACGGAAACAATGTTCTAATAAAAAAATGTTGGAGTTTATTTATAAAAATGTCAAATACCCACCAGAAGCACGTGAACAAGGTGTTAAAGGAACAATTGTTATTCGCTATATTATTAAAAAAGACGGTTTGATTGCTGAACCAATGATCGTTAAAGAGATCGGTGCAGGTTGCGGAGAAGAAGGATTGCGAGTAGTAAATCTGATGAATTCAATGCCTGAAAAATGGATTCCTGGGCAACAAGAAGGAGAAAATGTAGATGTTTATTTTAATCTGCCAATTAAATTTAGACTTGAGGGTTCTTCAAAGAAAAGAAAGAAAAAGAAAAACAGAAGAGGTTAAAATTTGTCATGAAAATAAAAATAGTAGCATACGGAATCGCAAAAGATATTTTGGAAACTAAAGAAATGTCCTATGAATTGACGAGCGATTTATCCATTGGTAGTTTGAAAAAAGAATTGTTAGAAAAATACCCGAAGTTTAGTGCATTGGCATCATTGCGTTTTGCAGTAGGAGAGGAGTATCAAGGAGATGATTTTGTTTTGACGGATGGGAATGAGGTAGTTATTATTCCTCCGGTTTCGGGTGGGTGAGCTTAGGCATGTAAAATTAAAAATGTAAAAATTAAAAATAGGACGAACAATACGTGTGCACACGTCAGGCTGTGCGAAAATTCCCAAAAGCAAAGAGGTTAGAAACCTTTTGCTCGAATACCGTGTGTGTTACGAGATGAAGGTTTCTAACCTCTCATCTCGAACGAGTATTTTCGCACAGTCTGACGAATTGTTCGTCTATTT
>CALDGQ010000045.1 GCA_937941765.1 uncultured Saprospiraceae bacterium | reverse complement strand
AAAGAAAAATTGTCTAGAAAAGGATAGGCAGGAAACAAGTCCTGCCTACTGTGGATGATTACTCTAGAGCAACCTCCTTTATGCTATAAAATTAATAAATTTTTCAGTGAACTACTTGGTTTTTTACATAGTACCTTTGTGTTAAATATTTGCGACTTGTCGCTTGATTCCTCTTACTCAGTGGTCAGTACAAGCACTAAGGTTCTTACATCCATCTCTCCTCACTAACCTCAATCTTATACAAAAAATAATTACACAAATCTTCCGCAACATCATTCGAAATATACGGAATCGTAATGTTACCACTAGCTGTAAAGATCCGAACATCTGCCAATCCCTTTCGAGTTTGAAAAGGCGTTTGTCTTATTTTGATATTTTGAATTTTTATAAGTGGTAGAATGGCATAATCGTCACCAAAAACACCATTCGTAATATATAAGGTTTGATCATTGATGGCAAACCCACTTTTTTGGTAGGATAAATAAGTAGTCGCAATGAAATAGGGAATCAATAAAATAGACAGTACCAACCAGCCAGCATAATGTTGTGCCAAAATACAAGTTGCAATTAGTAAAGCACAAAATATCAGGCGATACAACAATCGACGATAAAAATAATGAATACTAATACCATGAACTTCCAAATTAGCCAACGCCGCTTCACCTAACCAACTTTCTTTCAAATACTCAATATGTTCATCAGAGCATCCTTGAATTCGCAATGATTTTTTGGAACTTACAGCAGCGGAAGAAGCTTGTTTTAAACTCACATCTTTTATCTTCATTAATTTCTGAAGCGGATTATGTCCCCATTGCAACAACTGAATTTTGTCATAATGAGCAGAAACTTCTTTTTTATTGAAAAGACCATGAGATAGTTTTATCCGGATGCCTTCTCTCCAAAGATGCGCATTGTAATAAGTTAACACCGTTCTTACAAGTGAGATAATAATAGCTAAAAATGTAGCTAAGAAAAGCAAACTTAAAATTGCGGAAATACTAGCACTCAACAAGAATTCTTTACCAGTATTCATATAACTATCCGTATCAATTCCAGCATCTTCGACCGATTCTTGAATCCAAAATAGTCCAATCATTACCAAACCTACAGACCTGAAATGATTTTGGCTGACACCGACTTTGATCAAATTGGCAATCGATAAATTTAAAATTGGAATTTTTTCTTCCGTATCTTTTTGGGCTTCTAGAATTTCTAAATCTGTTTCATTCAGAAAACTATTTTCAGAAAGTGGAACAGGTTCACTTTTCTTTTTACTAAGTAAGATGGATCGAAGTTCTTCAGCTTTTGATTTGCTCAATGCGTCAAAACTAAATTCCGCCTTTTTAGTTCCTGCGGTATCAACTTCAAGTTCTACCACATTCAGCAATTGGTGAATTACATTTTGTTTGATATTAATGGTCTGAATTCTATCAAATGGAATGTTCAAATTGGTTTGATTAAAAATTCCTTTTTGAATAATTAACTCATCATTTTCGATATGAAAATAAAATTTGAAATAAGAAATAATCGCCCATATCATTGAACCAATAGAAATGATACTCAAAGTGATTAAAATTCCGTAAGATTTACCCGATCCACCGACAAAAAAAACTAATAAAAACGGCCATATCTGCCGCAACATTATTTTGATATATTTGAATATAATCAAAAATATGGCAACAATAGATTGACGTGTTGGCTTACTAAATGAATTGATATCAACTAGCTCCATCATTGATTGTACGGTTGATGATAAATTGTTTGAGATGGTTGGCTTCATCCATGGTCAATCCGGGAATCGAAAGGTCGCTAGAACTGCCACCTGCTGTAAAAATATTGAGAGAAGAGATGCCGAATAATCGTTCAATTGGACCTTGTTTAACCTCACTATGTTGGATTCGATTAAATGGAATCATGGTTTTAGTTTTGAAAAATAACCCCGTTTTATAGGAAATGTCTTTTTCTCGAACGGCATATCCTTTTTTATAAAACCCAAAATATATAATCGCCATTCTAGCTAGCGCAATTAGAGCAAATCCAATTAATAAAAAGACCAAATATTGATCAAAGAAAGCTTCCAGTTTTTTATCTGCAAATAACCAGTTAAGAAAAACATTCAAGTAAAATACAAAAGCTACAACTGTCCAAAAAATCAATGCACTGACGAGATTGACATTCAGATATGACTTTTGCAACTGCTTATATTCAATTTCTTGAATGGCAGGAATGTCGGAAAGTTCGATTTGGGTGTTAGAAAATGGCATTGACGTTTTTTAGTTATAGGTATATAACAATGTTATTGTAAATTATTTAAAACTCGTCTCCAATTTTAATAAGCTAATTAAAGTCATAATTTCATTCTTAGTACCAGACAAGTTTTTACTTTTTAGTCGTTCCCCAAATTTATATTCATAAAAACGATTTAGGAATAATGACATTTCTTCATCCTTAATATCACCTTTCAAAAACCCTTTAAACAAAAAAGGGAAGTACTTGGTTCTAATGGCAGTTCGGTCCTGAGTGTTGTTGTCATGGATGACCAACCAAGGAGTCTTTGCTGCTATTTCTCCAACGAAGGCTTGCTCGGGATATCCAAACAATTCCAAATAGGCTCCAATTTTATTTTGATTTATTTCAGCAATATTTGGAGGCATATTTTTCGTCAAACCATTATGGTCTTTGTATATCTTTTCTAAATAATCTTTTTTATCAATAGGGCTATTTAGATTCATCAATTCCTCTGTAATTGGATCACTCGCAATATTGGTACATTGTATCAAAAAACAAGAAAAAATCAAAACAAGTAAAATTTTATTCATAAAGTCAGTAGCAATTTTTTGTATTAAAAAATCTGCTTAAAATACAAATAGGGACACAAGCTAACAAACATTATGTGTAGAATATTTACTAATTTCTTAATTAGGAATCCCCTTTTAATTTAATTCGTATAGTCAATATATTGAAAATCAACACTATATATAAATAAATGCTCAAAGTTGGTAAAAAGTTCATTTGTAAAGGATTCCTTTTGTGTAATTTTGCGTCCCAATAAAGTAGAGTTGGACATTTTTAAAACTCAAATTCTATTGGAATTTATTTAAACATTCTAAATTAAAAAACAGATAAACATGGCGAACTTATTACAAGAATTAAATGAAAAAACTGCTGGAAGTTTGGCGAAGCACTCCGCAGATTTTCTCGGTGAAGATATTACAAATACCAACTCTGCTGTAAGTGGAACTTATTCTACTTTGATTGCTTCTTTAATTCAAAAAGGATCAGAAAAAGATGGTGCAAAGAAGATCTTCAAAATGGTTGAAAAAGCGGATGCTGGAATATTAGATACAGTTGATCGTATTTTTACTAGAAGTCCTC
Source organism: uncultured Saprospiraceae bacterium (assembly GCA_937941765.1). GTDB lineage: Bacteria > Bacteroidota > Bacteroidia > Chitinophagales > Saprospiraceae > CALDGQ01. Next base: position 3,928 of record CALDGQ010000045.1, on the reverse strand, counting down.
AGACTGTAAATGGATTGGTAAATGTTGGAACGCGTGATATTCCAAATTTTGTAGGTTCAAAACATAGAGAAGCATCTAACTTAATTGCTAAAGATAGTGGAATTGGAAAAGAGTCATCTGCAAAATTAATGCGTTTGTCTTCTCCATTTTTATTAGGTATGTTAGGAAAACATGTTTCTGATGGAAATTTGGATGAAGCAGGATTGTTGAATTTAATCAATGGTCAAAAAGGACATGTTGAATCTATGATGCCAACAGACATGAAAGAAACGTTGGAAATGTCATCTTTCGGCTGGGTCAAAAAAGAACCAGTTAAAGAGGTTAAAAAACCTAAGAAGAAAAAAGTAAAGAAAGAACCAAAATTAGAAACAGTAGATCATACGGAAAGAGTAGCGAAAGAAAAGGTGGTCAAGCAGAAGAAAAAAGCAGCACCAGTCGTTCAGCAAGTTGCAGAAGAAACAGGTGGTGGTATCATGAGTATTTTTAAATGGTTGTTGCCGATTTTAGCAATAGGTGCATTGGCTTGGTTTTTATTAACTCGTTTGGCATGTGGTGGTGTTGATGTGCCAGATGTAAAGTCAGTAGCTAACAATGTGGTGGCAAAAACAGAGAATGTTGCAACGGCGGTAAAAGACAAAACAGTTAGTGCATTAGGTGCTGTAAATGATGCCGCTTTAAAAGCGTTAGATGGTATTAAATTCACAGCAGGTTCTGCAGGTTCACAAATGATGGCTTTTATTAAAGGTGGAGGAAAAGGAGAAGGTAAGTTTAGGTTTACAAATTTAAATTTTGCTTCCGGTTCTGCTACTATTACGGGAACTTCTGGTGTAGAGGTTGACAATCTAGCTGCAATCTTGAAAGCATATCCTGATGTAAAAGTATCTATCGAAGGTTATACTGACTCAAAAGGAAATCCAGATTCTAACCAGCGTTTATCTCAACAACGTGCGGAAGCTGTTAGTACAAAGTTAGTCGCACAAGGAATTGATGTTAGTCGAATCAAGACGCAGGGTTTTGGTGCTGCTAATCCAGTTGCGACCAATGATACTGCTGAAGGGAGAGCTCAGAATAGAAGGATTGAGGTGGTTATTGTGAAGTAAACTATTGTTCTTTAGAAAAAGATTTATATTGAAAGTGTTGCGTTTCATTGCGTAACACTTTTTTTATTTTGTCTTTTTTGTCAGATATAGCAAGTGAGTAGGTATAATGTTTCCCGCGGATTTCGCAGATTACCGCAGATTTTTTTTAGTAAGTCAAAGGAATCAGTCAGCTTGTTGAAATCGCTTACTCAATAACAAGACTTTTCGCAATCAATCTTTCTGCACTGAAAATATTTTGTTACATTAGTCAAAACAATACTATGACAGAAGATGAAATTTCATATAAAATCCGTGGTTCTATTTTTAAAGTTTACAATGAATTAGGTCCTGGATTATATGAATCAGTATACCAAGATGTACTGCTATATGTTTTAAGAAATGAAGGATTAGTAGTTCGGGATGAAGTTGAGGTACCTGTTTATTATGAAGGAGTAAAAATGAAGGTCGGTTTTAGATTAGACTTACTCGTAGAAAACAAAGTAATAGTTGAAATTAAATCAGTAGAGAATCTTGCAAGAATACATCATAAGCAAGTGATCAATTATTTAAGATTAACAAAGAAGAAACTCGCAATTTTAGTCAATTTTAATGTTGATAATATTACAAAAGGAATAGTCAGGAAAGTGAATAATTTGTAGATCATCTGCAGAAAAAATTTCCTAAAGTTGCTCACCCTAATGCCAAAATTCGCAACAAAAGCTAAGATCAGATATGACGCATACTATCTGCGAAAATCTGCGAAATCTGCGTGGAAAATTTAAATTCACGGAAAACTAATTAAATACACGAAACCCAAAAATATATACAGATCAAAGCAACATATGCAAATCTAAGCACACGTCGCTCTAACCTATATACATTTTTAATTTTTATCTACTGCAAAATAAATCGCTGAGTCAAAACTTGATTTCCAATTCTAGCAACTGCAAAATAAACACCATTACTTAAATCATTTCCGATCTCAATGGTCTGCGTTCCTGCACTTACTTTTCCAGCCAATACAGTGGATTGAACTTGTCCTAATTGATTCACAATCGTAATTTCCAAATCTGATTGATCTTTAACTACCTCCAATACAAGTGTAGTGTTAGAAGAAGCAATTGTAGGTTGAATATTCATTGTTAAATCTGTAGCAGCAATTTCAGCTACCGCATCAATAACAGGTGCATCAAATTGACTAGTTTCATTCGTATTGACAAATTCCCAGTCACCATTCGCGTCCTTTTTCCAAATCACCAATGCTACTTCCAAATTTTCAACAACCCAGTCACTATTGACAGGAATGGTAAAATTTTGGTCAAAAGCAGTTCCAGCAGCAATCGTTCCATTAGACAATAATTCTCCGAAAGCATCTGCAGAAGCACTTGCTCTCAAAATATTTTTATGTTCTGCCATTGATCCAATTGAAGCTTGAGTTGCAATCACATCATTTTCGATTATGTATGCAGCAATGTTATATTCACCCGTTGCTTCTTGAAAAAACATCGTTTTAGTGGTGATTTCTAAAACATTGTCATTATTTAAAATCACAGTCAATCCAGCATTCGCAACTGGAGACATCGCAGCAGCTGCAGCCACATCAGCAGCAATAGCAGTTCTTTTACTAGACCAATTGCTGTTACTAACGCCTTGATCAGTATTGCCCAATAGAAAACGAGGTTGGGAAGATGAATTGAAATTATCTATCAATGCAATTGCAGTAGGATTCTGTAAATCACCACTAAAATGACTGGCGATAACCAATGCATTGTCATCATTGTCTTCAATCAATCCTAAGAATAGGCTCCACCCCCAGGTTCCACAATTTGGACACCAAGTAGCAGTGGATTTGGTAATCATGCTTTTTTGAACCTCCGGCACATCTTGTGCAAAAAGTGAAAGGCTAAATAGTACGGCAACTAGTGTTAAGTAGTTTTTAATCATTTTGAAATATTTTATAAATAAATTAATTACATTTTAAGGTGTATCAAAAGTATGCAGAAAAAGGGGATAGGGTTGTCTGATGCATTACAAATTGTGACAACTTTAACATTGAAAGGAATGAGGACATAAAAAGGTAAGAATACTACTTTCTACGAAAAGGTTTCGCATTTTGGCCATTTGCCGCACTTTCAATCAGCTCATTTAATCTTCTCAGTTGGGTTGCTTCTTGCTTGGCGTTCATAACCCAATGTATTGCTGTCTTTTGATAAGAAGGTGCCGAAGCGTAAAACCAGTTAGCAGCTTTTTTATTTTTCTTTAAAATAGCTTCATAAGATTTACTCAAATTGATTTTTTTGTTCTCATAGGCGTAGATACTTGTTTTGTCTTCCTTCCTTTTAGCGTATATAGCAAGACCAGCAGGTTGAATTCGCTTTTCTTTTTTGAGCTTTTCAATAATCACCATATTTTTATTACTCCAGATACTATTTTCTTTTCTAGGAGTAAAACGAATCTTGTAAGATGCTTCGTCAATCGATTTCCGCAATCCATCGATCCATCCATAGCAAATGGCTTCTTCCACGGATTCAGTCCAAGTGATGCTAGGTTTTTTTGTTGCTACTTTATAATAGCCGACCCATTGTTCTGTTTTCTTATCGTGATTTTTGGCTAACCATTTGCTGAAAGCGGAAGGTGTTTTGAAGAATTTTGGTTTTTGGTCCATTTTGTAGATGTGTTGTTGCAAGTGAGTTCAAGACAAATTTACGTAGTGATATTCAGGAGTAACAAATTCCGTCTTTCTGAATCATTTTGGATGCACTAAATACGATTTACATTTAATCTGAATAATCATCAATATCCCTGCTTTTTCTAATTTGATTTTTCGAGGAATCTAGTTCTTTTTCTTT
>CALDGQ010000044.1 GCA_937941765.1 uncultured Saprospiraceae bacterium | reverse complement strand
CAATTGTGATTTTTCGAAGAATCTGATTCTTTTTCTTTTTTCATTGCCAAAAAAGAAACAAAAAGTCTAGATTTTATAAACTCCTCCGTCAAACATATAAAATCGGCCTCCCGCTACAAAATCCAAGTTTATGTTTATTTGGAAGTGAATTTGCAACAATTTGAATACGTCGTTGAATTTTAACTTAATTGCCCCGTTTTTTAGGAATTCTACATAAAATTGATGCAATTATCCAAAAGATGCTACAACCTAATTCATTGGTTATCATAATTTTAGATTACTTCTGAATATCCCCATATAAGACATATAAGGGTAAATAAATAATTTGATCGTTTCAAGCACTCCTTAAATGCCTTACATGGTTCAAGCACCGTCTACAGTCCTCCTTCGTTCAGTTCCTCCAATATCTGCTCCGGCGTCAAATAATTCTCCCCTCTCCCAGCTTCCTCCAGCGCATCATGCGCTTCCCTACTCCATTCTAACAATTGATACCCTAAGTTATGAGTTATCGCAATTCGATCCGTTTCATTTTCGATTTTTTTTCCAAATTTCTTTGATAGATATTTAATCGCGAAACCAATTATTTGCAAACCACTTTTATCTTTATAGTATAACGTATGTCCCAATTCATGCCCAATTACACCAATTTTTGCATTATAAGAAAGTCGTTGATGAAGACCAGGACTTAACATTTCACTTACGGCTGTACTGATAATAATTTTATATCGACGAGATTTTTTCTTTCTAAAAATGGTTTTAATAACAATAGACGAAGTGTGTGCTACTCTTGCTTTTTTCAAGATAAATTCAATAGGTACATCAACAAGCTCAGGATAGTGTGAAAGCGCAACTAGCACTTGCTGTTTTATTGAGACTGGGATTACTTTGTTGTTCCCATATATCTGCTTCAACTGATCTAGTCGTATGGAATCATTTTGAAAATCATAACGCTCCATAGCTACGGGTAAATCATGTTGACTTTGAAGTAAGTTTGGAATAAAAAACAGAAAGGATAGTACATAAAAAAATGGCAAACTCAATTTAAAATAAATTTTATAAATTGAATTTGCCATTGGTATTTTTGTCTGTAATGCTTCAGTGAAGTTTAATTGAGCTTTGTCCAAAACCATTTGCAAATAGTAGCTACGAACTCTTCACGAAACAAGTTCACGTCCTGCATTGAAATTACAATTGAAATTGCAATTCCGCATCGGCTAAACCACACCAATATCCAAAGACCATCTTTTCAAACGAGCAGTTTTAGACTTAGACTTATCAGTTACTCTAAGACACCAAGCACCCTTTGATTCCTCGCCAGCTAATTTTGCTAACACGTCTTTTGGAAAAGATTTCTTTAAGTTCTTTTTAGGATCCATTTTGGAAAACAAAGTTACCGCTTTTCCTTTTGGAGAAACCAACTCAACTTTCATCTTATCAATTGATGGATGTAAAAGATCCAATGAACCTTTAATTGATTTTACCTTACCTTTTTGGTGACAGTAATGATGACTTTCTAAAGCACTTCCTTTAGCATCTGTAATAAATAATTCAGTGTCTTTATGAGCAGTCTTAAAACCTATGGTCCAATTATTTAGATAACCTTGATCTAATGGTGAACCATCCTTGACGGTCAATTTCCATTCTCCTTTGATTTTTTCTCCACGGAATTTTTCCATAGACTTACCATCAAAAACCGCTGATAAATTTTTACCTGGCTTTCTAGTTTGCTTCAATAAAGTAGCAACAGTACCAGAAGGTGATTCTAATGTAATTGAGATATCGCCAGTATATTTGTGAGTAATATTTACCCGAACGTGAATATCTTCTACTTTACCATTTCTAATAACTCTAATCCCATCCTGCAACCCTTTATCTGAATTATCCGGAATCAAGGCATTAATCTGTCTTTGTTTTGAGAATAACATGGTTTACGTTTTAGTTTAAAATTTTTAATAAAATAGTGATTATTAGGGACTTAAGTTAAGAAAATTATTTAAATCTATTAGTTATTTGAGTTCCTAAAATCATTTTTGATTGAGGGGTATTTTTGGCAAATGTATAAAAATTTTAACATATTAAGCTGATTAATAATCATTTATAAATATCGATTAATTTATATGCTAAAATTTTAAGATATAATATGCTAATTGGCAAATAATCGTAAAATATTCATCCTAAACCTGAAAAATTACCCTTTAAAACTCAATTTCAAATTCCGATTTTGAGTAATTTGCGAAACAAAAACAAGCACAAAGTGATAGCGGAAGGATCATCCTTATATTTAGACAAATTGTCATTGAATCATTTAGATTCATTCTTGGAGTATAGACAAAATCCTGATGTCTGTAAATATCAAGGCTATGACCCGTTTACCAAACATGAGGCGATTGATTTTATCGAAAAACAACTTCCAATTGCAATCGGTACGCGCGGAAAATGGACACAAATAGGAATCTATTCAAATGATACCAAACAATTAATTGGCGATTGTGTTTCCAATTTCCAACAAGCCGAACCCAAAAATGTGGAATTAGGAATCAGTATCAACCCAACTTATCAAAACAAAGGATTAGCAAGCGAAACGATAACAACCTTATCCAACTACTTAATTACTAATTTTGATGTGCACAAATTTATTGCACGCGTTGATGCTCGAAATGAAGTTTGTAGTCATTTATTTACTAAACTTGGTTTTGAAAAAGAAGGTGTATTGAAAGAAGATTTCTACGACAAAAATGAAAATATTTGGGTCGACCTCTTGATGTACGGTAAAATTCTCTGACTTCTATAATTTCCTATCTTTGTACTTATGTTTAAATCTCCTGAATTAATCCTCGGACTATTAATTATATGTCTGATATCTAGTTGTTTTCCAATGCGTGCGCTTTTTTTGGCAGTACCCGATGAAAAAGATGCACTCCGTGACAATGCCAATCAATTTCTCGCCCCTACTACTCCATTCCAATTTAAAAAATCAACAAAAGATTGGGGCCAAGAAATCAAAGTAAATGATTGGACGAAAAGAATACCATTTTTTCGTTCCATCAAAGAGCTGATAGCAGATTATCCTAACAATGCTTTTTTGATTATTAAAAATGATACGATTCTTTTTGAAACTTATGACCAATCCGCTACTACACCAAATACTTCATTCTCCGTTGCAAAGTCTTTCATCTCTGCTTTAATAGGAATTGCAATTCAAGAAAAACTAATCGGTTCTGAAAAAGATTTAGTTAGTAAATATATTCCTGAAATTGCGTCCACTCAATATGCCAATGAATTGACCATTGAACATTTATTAAATCAGACTTCTGGAATTAAATTTGATTGGAAAATGGATGCGAATATTTACTACGGAAAAGACATATTAAAATCACTTGGGAAAATCGAGTTTGCACATCGACCTGGCACAACACAACACTATCTAAATATAACGACACAACTCTTAGGCATTATATTGACTAGAGTTTCTAACAAAACAGTTTCAGCCTATCTACAAGAAAAAATCTGGCAACCACTTGGTATGGAATCCAACGGTTTTTGGAATACTGATAAAAAAAACAAACTAGAACGTTCCTTTTGTTGCATGAATGGGAGTGCTCGTGATTTTGCAAAATTTGGACGGCTATACTTGAATAATGGAAATTGGAATGGACACCAAATTGTTCCTATAGAATGGGTTGAGAAATCTATTGCTAGAAATGCCAATGCAGGAAGTAGTCATGGCTACAATTACAGTTGGCATATTGGGCTAAAAGAATATGAAGATTTCATGGCAGAAGGATTGTATGCACAATACATTTACGTTTCCAAAAAAAAGAACATCATTATTGTTTCTCAAAACGATCGACAAAAACCAATCAAAGAACATCGATTAAAATGGAAATATATTTTTCGCCAAATTGTTGATCAGCTATAAGGGATCTATATGACGCGGGAGGATTTTTCCCAATTATGATATGAAGTATGCTTATCTTTGAACGAGAAGTGTCCAAAATTCTAAACTTCTAAAAGTCTAAACATCTACTATAAAATGGACCCAATTCAAGAATGGAAAAATAAAAAAGCAGATACTTATCTGACGAAAAAAAAGTTTCTAACGAATTTGAAAAGACACAAAATTTCAAAGTCTTTAGATAGTGAAGCAGATCGGGCTCATGACAAAGTATTTTCGAAAGTAGATTGTTTGAAATGTGCCAATTGCTGTACTTCTATCCCACCTATTGTCAATAAAACAGACACCAATAGAATCGCAAAACATCTTGGCATGAAGGTCTCCGAATTTCAAGAAGCGTATTTGATTCAAGATGAAGATGGAGACACCGTGATGAATGTTTCGCCTTGCCGCTTTTTACAATCTGATAATGCCTGTTCCATTTACGAAGTTCGCCCAAAAGCATGTCGCGCCTATCCGCATACCAATCGCCATGAATTTTCGAAAAATATAAACCTGCATATTCAAAACATAAATTATTGCCCCGCTGTTTTTCATATTGTAGAACATCTTCGTACTATTGAGGGATGATTTTTATAGGAGATACGATGATGAAATAATTTGACTAAATGAGAAACTATTGAGACCAAATGAGCAAAACTAAAAACCTCCCCGAAGTAGCTGCTGTATTCTTCAAATTAGGACTCGTGGCTTTTGGTGGACCTGCTGCCCATGTAGCCATGATGCAAGATGAAATTGTTGATAAACGAAATTGGATGTCTACCGAACATTTTCTAGATTTAATGGGTGCTACCAATTTGATTCCCGGTCCCAACTCCACAGAAATGACGATGCATTGTGGTTACGAACGCGCAGGATGGATGGGATTATTTACGGCAGGCGCTTGTTTTATTTTCCCAGCAGTTGTCATCACTGGAATATTTGCATACTTATATGTTACCTACGGATCCTTACCACAAGTAGCGCCCTTTATTTATGGGATCAAACCAGCGGTACTTGCCGTTATCGCAGGTGCCGTTTTGAAACTAGGCAAAAAAGCATTGAAAACTAATGAACTTATTTTTTTAGGGTTACTGGTATTAGGTGCAGCACTTTATGGCTTGAATGAAGTGGTGCTTTTGCTTGCAGCTGGATTGTTAGGAGCCCTATTTTTTTATTCAAGATATCGGTGGTCCAATCCTTCCGTATTTATATTTCCTATTTTCTTTTGGCAAGCGACGAGTACGATTGTGGCAAAGTTGACTACTGCTAAAGTATTTTTATCCTTTCTAAAAGTTGGTGCGATTCTTTATGGAAGTGGCTATGTTTTATTCGCATATCTAGATGCTGAACTAGTTGCAAAAGGATTGTTATCTAGACCAGAATTGGTAGATGCGATCGCAGTGGGACAATTGACACCTGGTCCGGTCTTAAGTACAGCGACTTTTATTGGTTATCAATTAAATGGAATCTCCGGTGCGATTGCAGCAACTATCGGTATTTTTCTACCTTCTTTTTTATTTGTTTGGTTACTCAATCCACTCGTTGCCAAAATGCGGTCTTCTAAATTCTTAAGCTATTTTTTAGACTGTGTAAATGTAGCTGCTGTAGCAGTTATGGCTGCTGTGTTGATTGAAATGGGAAGAGATGTTTTGTTGGATTGGCGAGCGGTGGTGATTGCTATGATTAGTTTTGGGTTGGTCTTTGGTGTGAAAAAGTTTAGCTCGCTTTGGATTGTGGTTTTGGGTGCTGTGTTGGGTTGGGTTTTCTCGTTTCTTTGATATACTGAGTCCGAGTAAAACAAAAAAAGTCAGTACATATAACAATGTACTGACTTTTTTAATAATACAATCAAAACGACTAAAAATAGTCATCCATGACCATAATTAAAGCATGTAACAAGCCGGCCAACCAGCCCAAAGCTCCTAATGAAATAAAAATAAATGAACCTAGTAAAATGATAGGAACTGCAACTAACAATAAATTTATCCACCAGTTATTTCCAGACCAATCATCGATTAATCCCATCGCAAGCCAACCGAGTCCAAAAATTGCTGCAATTACATAAACAGGTTTAGTTATATTAGCATTAGCTTCAGCATCCAAATTTTCAGCTTTTACTTTTTTAATAACACGTTGTGCAGCTTTTAATTGCAACGTCTTTTTAAAGCCCATTTTTTTGCCTGTCATTTGTCGATACTTTTTAGGAGTCAACGATATAAAATCTTCCATGTCCATGTTTTGAACCATTGGATCAAGATTTTCAAATGAACCTTGAAGTTGATGCTGTTCAATCGCTACATTCACAACAGCGAAACTGCTAGAATAAACAAATAAAACAGCAAAAAGTGTAAGAAGCTTCTTCATAATAATACGTTTTACATTATGGTTTAATAAAAAAAATCTGAGGTAAATCATTAGCCCAAAAGAAGACCAATTTCAAATCTAATATAGGGCAAATTACCGAGATGAATAATAATTTAAGTTCTTTTATCCTTTGCGTTAAATCATGTTAAATAGAATTTAATGCTTCTATATTCACAAAATTTTACAGCATAAAAAAAGCCCGTTTTGCAATTGCAAAACAGGCTTTAATCTCAACAAATTATAATCGAGTTCTTGAAATTAATTTCGTCGAACTGTTTTTTTAGGAATTGGTTTTGGTGTAGGAGCTGGCGTAGTTGAGTTCCCTGGTTGATTAGGTAAACAATCTTGACCTCCATAAAAATAACCTTGATTCCAGCTAGATCCATAACTATTCCAAGGATCATATCGATCGAAATAGGAGGTATTATTACGATACCTGTTTGAAATTGAAGATGCTACCCAGATGTTATGATCTGCTCTTCGTTGCAGTTTTGTAATCTTAGCTTGTTCGCGGACGGTAATCACTCCGTCATTATTGGCTTTTAGGATGACCTTCTCTATCCGTGCTTGTTCACGCATTAAATCCTTTGCGTCGAAATAACTGATTTTTCCAAATCGATATCCGTTTTCAATGCTTATTTTTTGGTCTACCAACACATCCAAAATGGTGTTAGCTTTTGCTGATGTTGCGAGTCCTATAAAAAGAAGTGCAACCATTATTATTCTAAACTTCATGATAATTATTATTTGGTTACTAATATAAATACAAAGCATATTTACTCTTAAGATGTAGTAACTTTAGAAAAGACACTTCATATCATGATTCTTTACCATTAGTTAACCAATTGATGGTTATTTTGTTAAAATTCAGTATATAATTTTAACAAAGGATGTAGTTTCCAAATTATCAGATACACAAAATGATAGGTCGAATTACAGGATTTCTAACGAGAACCGTAGAAAATAATACGCATAAAGGAATAAAATTGGTACTTTGGTTTTAAATGAAAACCAACGCCTGAACTTTTGCCTCGTATCAATAAAAATATTCCCAATTGCCTAAATTGTAACAATCCATTTTCGGAAGCAGATCAATTTTGCAGCAACTGCAGTCAAAAACGTACCGATGGGCTAATTACTGTAAAAGATTTATTTTCAGATTTTTTTAGTACCGTTTTTAATATCGATGGAAAACTGGCAAATACGATTAAAGATCTCTTCATTCCAGGAAAACTAACTACCGCATTTTTTGCCGGCCAACACGAAAAATACTACAAACCACTACGCATGTTTTTTGTTTTTATGGTTGCTCATTTAGCCATATTAAGCTTGACAATATTCAATGCAAAAAATATGGTCAATACTGGAAATTTTGAAAATGAATTGGTTAAAGTTCAGCATAAAAAAGAAATAAAACTATCAGTCGACACCCTACTACTTGAGCAACGACAGCAGTTCAAAAGTAAAAAAGAAACAATTGTTTTAGACTCCATATCTTCAAAGTTAAGTACTCGCTATTTCAATAATATGGATTCTATTACCCTTACAGATGTGATTAATGGAATTGGTGAAATGGTTGTCTTCAATATAGATTTAAATGATTACGTAGTTGCAGTAGATGACATCCATCTTTTGGACAATGATTTTGAAACATTTTCGGAAAAATATGGAGTCTCTGGTTTTTGGGAAAAATTATCATTACAACAGTCATTTCGAGTATCAACAGATCCTAAAGGTAGTTTCAATTATGTCTTAGGAAATATGACTTGGATGTTGATTTTACTGATCCCAGCAATTGCGCTGATATTGAAATTACTCTATGTTCGAAATGATTTCTATTTCGTTCAACATCTCACTTTTCTTTTTCATAACCATGCTTTTGCATTTCTTCTTGTTTCAATAATTGCCATTACTTCCTATATAGTTAGTTCAGAAGTATTTGGAGCTGCTGCGTTTTTCTTATCAATGATTGGACTATATTTTTATCTCTTTATTGCAATGAAACGATATTATGGTCAAGGATTTATCAAAACATTTCTAAAATATAACTTTGTCATATTTAGTTATCTAATTATAAGTCTTACATTCTTTGTTCTAACAATCATGCTTAGCTTTGCGTTATATTCTTAAACATACAATTATGAAAAACATACTTATTCTTTTAGCGCTGTGTACTTTTGTTTGTGCATGTAACACTAGCAACAAAACTACACTTGACACAACTCCACCAAAAGACAATACTATTTCTATTCCAGACAAATCAGAAGATGCTATTTCCGATTTAGATGATGATCCCGTTTTTTATTTGCATCGAGAATCTTGTAGAGGCTATTGTCCAGGGTATACATTTACGATTTTCGAGAGCGGAAAAGTAGATTATTTTGGTCAACGCAATGTAGATCGCCTTGGCAACCATATCGCTGAAATGGATAAAACAACTTTGATTGAATTGAAAAAAGTTGCTAATGAAATCGATTTGAAAAATATGGACGAAGAATATGTAGACAAAAATATCATGGATGTTCCGCGTTGGACGCTAAAATTTGAAGGTAAATCCATTAAGTTCATGGAATATAAAGCACCTGAAGAACTAAAAGGTATCTGCCAAAAAATCGATGAAACACTAGAGAAATTAACGTGGGAAAAGATAGATTAATGCAGCGAAAATTATCTTCCCATTTTCCTTTAAGTAAATTGGCGATTCAAGAAGGAATTGAAGACTTAGCTTCCTTAATTCAATTTACTCAACAACTTCCTTACGGGCGCAATAAAAATCGTGCAGATTTAAATTTAGTGCTAGCAGAAAAAAAAGGAACTTGCTCTTCAAAACATGCTTTCATCAAAAAGATAGCAGAAGAAAACAGTTGGACTGACATCGAACTCCTCATCGGTATATACAAGATGAATCACCTCAATACTCCAAAGATCGGAAGTACGTTGACCGATAATGGCTTTGATTTCATTCCGGAAGCACATTGCTATTTAAAAATTGGCAACCAAAGAATTGATATCACCAATGTCAATTCCTCATTTGAAAATGTAAAAAATGATATCCTTGAGGAACACCAAATTAATTCCACACAAGTCAATACTTTCAAAGTGGAAATACATCAAAATTTTTAAAAAAAATGGATTATTAAAAATAAGGTTACTACTTCTTTTGAGGAGTTATGGACACTTAGAGAAAAGTGTATCCAAAAATTAAGTGATGCTTAAAATTAATAAATATGACAACAATACTCATACAAGGAAGTTCCAGAAGCAACGGCGATACACGGATTGTATCCGATTTTTTGGTTAAAAAATATGGATGGAATTTTATTGACTTAGCAGAAAAAGAAATCGGTCATTATGACTATGAGTACAAAAATAGCAATGATGATTTTATTAAAACTGCCAAAGAGATTTTGGAATATGACCGACTCATTTTCATTACGCCCGTGTATTGGTATGCCATGAGCGGAATCATGAAAGTGTTTTTTGATCGGATCAGTGATTTAATACGAATAGACAAAGACACAGGCAGAAGATTCAGAGGCAAACAAATGGCAGCCATCAGTTCTTGCAATTCGCCAGATAAATATGAAGGCTTTTTTATGCCGTTCAAATTAAGTGCTGATTATTTGGGAATGACATATTTGGGTGACATCAATGTTTGGATAGCAGATGAAAACAAATCTGTCTCTGAAGAAGTAAATTTATTGTTGGATAAATTTGAAAAAGAACAATTGACCTTATCTTAAAATGCAGCACCGTCCATTTCAAATTCTAACCGCAGTTATTTTTTTTGCAGTCTTACTTCCTAAATTAGTTCAGGATGGAATGTTTATGGATGGGCTACTTTACACTAGTGTCGCACACAATCTAGCAAATGGAATCGGTAGTTTTTGGGAACCAATCTTCAGTACCTCTTGGTTGAAAAATGGAGTCTCTACCTTTCATGAACATCCACCATTGGTGTTTGGAATACAATCTATGTTCTTCAAAATTTTTGGAAGCAGTATTTTTGTTGAGCGATTTTACTCGTTGCTGACGGCACTATTGACAGCATTCGTAATTCATAAAACATGGAGATTAATTTTTACAGAGAATTTGCAGCTACAAAAAATGAGTTGGCTTCCTATATTAATGTGGATAACGATCCCGGTTTGTTTTTGGTCTTATCAAAATAATATGCAAGAAAATACTATGGGATTATTCAGTATTATCGCCATTTATTTTGGAATTCATTTTTCAAAAAGCGATGCTACCAAATGGATGTCCTTATTTCTTTGCGGCTTATTTATATTTCTATCTGCCTTTTCTAAAGGCGTACCCGGTTTGTTTCCATTAGCCTGTATTGGTATTTATTGGATTACTCATTTCAATTTTTCAATTAGCAAGATGTTGATCAGCGCTGTCATTTTACTTTTGATCCCTACCCTACTTTTTACACTTCTTTATTATTCCAATGAAGCAGCAGCCAAAGGATTCGATTTCTATTTCAATATGAGATTGATGGGAAGAGTGGAAGCAGCACATACGGTCGATAGTCGCTTTTATATTGTTGGACGATTGATAAGTGAGCTATTGGGTATTTTTATCTTTAGCGGAATTATTGGGTTGCTTTATCAAAAAATCAAAAGTAAAATCAACAATACAATTCAATGGAGTGATGCTTTTTGTTTTATACTGATTGGCGTTTCAGGTGCAGTCCCGATGATGCTGACCATGGTACAAAAAGGATTTTATCTGGTCCCTGCATTTCCTTATTTTGCAATTGGATTTGCCATTCTTATTGCTCCAACACTACTACATTATATGTCCAAAATTAATTCAACAAATGTCGGATTCAAGTATTTTAAAATAACAACCTACTGCTTATTGATTACAGTTTTCATTTTTTCGGCTACCCAATTTGACAAAAGAAAAAAAGACCCACTATTACTAAATGATGTTTATCAAATTGGTGAATTGATTCCTCCTCATTCAACCATTAGTATTGAAAATAACATTTGGAAAAACTGGGCATTACAAACTTATTTGAGTAGACACTTCTTTATTAGTGTTGACAAAAATAATCAACAACACCAATTTTTGTTATTGGAGAAAAAAAGTAAACACCCGGAAAATATAAATTATAGGCTAATTGATGCACCTCTTCAGCAATTTGATCTCTTCAAAAAAGTCGTTAAATAAATCATTAAATTATATTGTTATCAATATATTCATTAATTTTAATTACCCTTACTTTGCATTTGTCAACTGTATTTTTCGCTTACTATTTTGACAACATAAACCCTAAGAATCATCATCACTCCTTTATTCACATTTGACCATTTAAAATGACAAAAACACATTTTATACTATTCATTACTGTTGTCTCTTTTACAGTCTTTATTTTAGGATGTGGGGACGATGATGAATTATCCGTACAAGAAACGTGTACACCTACTCCCTCTTTCACCACAAAAATTGAAGGTATTCAACAACGTGATGGCAATGCAGCTATTGGAAGGGAATTTTTGATTTATGGAGACTACGTCAGTTCTGGTGTTCCTTACGAATCTTATATTGCAGCTTTTGGTGCAAATACAGATAATATATTAGACCGTACTGGTGACAATGCAAATGTTAGATTTGACTTTAGTGCGGTGGATGCGCCAAATGGGGTACGTGTTGTTGCGCCAAATTGTTTACAATGCCATGCCAGTACAATCAATGGAGAATTTGTCATGGGACTTGGAAATGCAGGTGCCAATTTCACAACGGATCAAAGCAGTTTACTTCCTTTAGTTGACGCATTTATCTTTGGACAATTCGGTGAAGGTTCACCAGAATGGGAAGCATATCAACCTTTCAGATTGGCAACTGCTGCAACAGCACCTTACTTAGTCGCTGATGTCAAAGGTGCAAATCCTGCAGATAAATTAGCCGCTGTACTTTCTGCACACCGAGATGCCAACACACTTGAATGGAATGAAACACCTGCTTATGAGATTCCTGAACAATTGATTCCCACTGATGTACCACCTTGGTGGGTTTTGAAAAAGAAAAATGCCATGTTTTATTCTGCATTAGGCAATGGAGATTTTTGTCGTTTTTTGATGGGCTCTAGTTTGTTAACCATGGAAAACGAAACAATTGCAGCGGAATTGGATGATAAATTTCCAGACCTTTTGGCTTACTTAAATACACTTGAAGCCCCTCCTTACCCTCAAACAATTAACACAACACTTGCGGAAACTGGGAAAGTAATTTTTACTGAAAATTGTCAAGAATGTCATGGAACTTATGGCGCTGAAGCATCTTTTCCAAATTTACTAGTAGACCTTGCACGTATTGGTACCGACCCATTACTGGTGAACGGATATTCGGGTACACATTATGAGTATATGATCAACTGGTTCAATAATGGTTGGTTTGGTCAAGATCCGAATGGAGGCCAATTGGTAAGTAGAAATGGATATCTCGCTCAACCATTGGATGGAATATGGGCAACAGCACCTTATTTACATAATGGCGCTGTTCCAACTTTGGAAGATTTATTAAACAGTAGTCAGCGTCCGACCTTTTGGAAACGTTCTTTTAATACTTCTGATATCGATTATGAAAAAGTAGGTTGGAATTATTCTGTAGAAACTTCCAAAGTTGATACAGATACTTATGATACGACAAAAGAAGGTTATGGCAATCAAGGTCATACTTTTGGTGATAATTTAACAACATCCGAACGTACTGCCTTAATCGAATATTTGAAAACAATCTAAATCCATAAACAGTTTAAAATATCCCTACTATGAGAAACAGATACATATCCATAACAATTTGCTTGCTATTTTTATTCCTAGCAACTACATTATCTGCTCAATTACAAATCCAAACATCAGAGCTTTGTTCTGGTGATCTGCTTTTATCCGATTTGACTACTGAAAGAATTGCCGAAAGTCAACCTTTTATTTATAAAATCAACAACAAACACTTCACAGGAACTGCTGTCAAACACTTGGACGGCAATGAAACTTGCACGCTTTACATTATTGAAAAAGGAAGGATCTTAAAAAGATGGGGATTTTTTAGCAATGGAAAACTATCAAGAGAAGAATATTTCAAAGAAGGATTACCTCATGGAATTTGCATTCGCTATTACGACAATGGAAAAAAAGCTTCTGAAATCAATTACAAAAGCGGCGTGCTTCATGGCAACAATAATGAATGGACTAAAGAAGGTGCTGTCAAACGTGCCTCTAAATACAATATGGGTAATTTGATTTCAGAAAAATTTTAAAATTGCACAGGTAAAAATGTATCTTTAGAACATGAAAACTTGCAATCAATTTTTATACACAATTGTAATTTGTCTTATTTTTATAACAATATACAGTTGCAAAGATAAATCAACCCCACTCGATCCTAATACGACTCCTCTACGCTTCACCGAAAATCCGCCAACTATAGATGGTTTGGCCAGCGATGCTTGTTGGACAGGAATTGATTGGCAACCGATGAATCAAAAATGGATCGGTCCTGATTACACACCTGAGGATTTTACTGGAAAATTTAAACTAAGGTGGACCACTGATTTTATTTACATCATTACTGAAATTCGTGATGATCAGTTGATAGATATTTATCCTGATGGATTGAATAGATATTGGGACGATGATTGTGTCGAAATTTTTATAGATGAAGATCGCTCAAAAGGAGATCACTTAAAAAGTTACAATGCTTTTGCTTATCACATCGGCTTAGATTACAAAGTAGCTGATTATGGAATCGATGAAATGCCACACTACTATAATGACCATGTCGAAACCATCCGAACTAAAAATGGTGATATCTATACTTGGGAAATGAAAATGAAAGTTTTTGACGACACTTTTGTTTATGATCAACCCAATACTCCTGTTAAATTAGAAGAAGGAAAAGAAATAGGATTCGCCATCGCTTATTGTGATAATGATACCAGCGAAAGTCGAGAAAATTTTATTGGCTCTATTTTTATTCCAGGAGAAGATAAGAATCAAGGTTATAAGGATGCTGGTGTTTTTGGAAGTTTTACTTTGGTGAAATAAATAGTAAAAAGTAGGAAGAATATAGTAATAAGTACACGGCAAACTTTCTACAGCACCTTTGCAAATTCATAATCGTACAGTACTTTATTTTATACTTCATACTTATTACTAATACTATGCTCATCCGTTTCTTAATTTTTGCTTGTCTTGGTGTCACCACCGAAATTCATTTCACTGCATTTTCAAAATTTCTAGATAATAGTTATACCACTTCCGAACTACTTCGATTAGAAGGTCATTCATATGTTTGGATGATTTTCATATATGGCTCCGCTGCTTTTTTAATTCCAATCGGATATAATTTGGTAAAAAAATTACCTTTAATTGGTCGGTTAATTGCTTACATGATTGGCATTTTCATCATAGAATATATTGCAGGATTCATATTGGATATCACGACTGGAAGTTGCCCTTGGGCCTATTCGAATGCTTGGAATGTTTCCGGCTACATTCGGTTAGATTATTTTCCTTTTTGGATGGTGTTTGGGTTTATTTTGGAGAAGGTGCATTTGTGGGTGGAGCGCGTTTTAGTGGATTAGACGCTTGTTTCGAAGGATCCACCTTCTAATCCGCCAAAGGAGGAGTGTTACGCTGGAGTACGCGAGTACATTTCTAGTAAAATTTAAACATCATAATTACGGATTGATTCACGAACTCATGTACTCACGTACTCCCCTTCCTTTTTTTTAAAAGGCAAGGGCCTATCCGCTTTTGGCGGATTAGAGGATGGATCCCACGTACTCACCTATACATAATAAATCTCCATCAACTTTTCAATTCGCTCCTTAAAATATTTAAAATCATTTTCCATTTTGATAAAAAACAATTCTCGATATTGATAGCCTTCTCCACTGATTAATACGGAACGTTTTTTAATCTTATTCAACCAATCCTTAGAAAAATTATAGAAGTCCTTATTGTAAGTTCTCAAAAACTGCGGGAAGTCATAACCGATAAAAGTACCACTTCCATTTTCAGAACTATATTGAACCATGTTTAAATAATTTCCAAAATCATTTAGATAAATTTTCAATTCAGAAGATTCTGTTTGCAAACCTTTTTTATTCTTGACACCTGACAATGCAATTTCTCTGAGATGCTTAATCAAGTCTTCAATGTCTTTAATCAACTTTTCAATAAACGCTTCATTTTTAAAAGCACGGATGGTGACACAAAAAATAATTTGCTGATATAAATTGTTCAACATATTGGAGTTCCAAATTTCAGTCACGGGTTGTTCATAATACAACTTCGCAATGGTACTTCTCATATCCTGGACATCATCCTTGAATTCAATACTTTCGTCAATGCACAACTCATTGTCTTCCCAATGCAAGTGATTCCAAACGGCGATAACAAAATTGAAAATATAATTGTGAGAGAAATAATAGAAGACTGGCAATTCATTGGCGAGATAAGTAAATTCTTCTCCTTTATTATTTTTCAAAGGATTCATAAACATAGTGAACTCTTTGAAAAATTCCAGACTCGTTGCTTTTTCCGTTTGCATAAATGGATGCAAGAATGAGACAAATTGTTTGTCATTAAAAACAGAATCTAAAGAGATTTTGAAGTGATGAGCCAATTGTGTCATCTCCCCCACCGTCAATGCCGTGTCTCCATTCATCCTTTTGTAGACTGCACCTTTCTGGATATTTAAAACTTCCATGATTTCGTGCAAAGCGGAAGTTCCTTTTTTGCTTCGTTTTTCTATTTGGTCAAAAAATCGTTCCTGATAGAATTTCTGATAATTCATCTGTTAGGTTTATTGTTTATAAACACGGCATGTTTTGGGTTTGCTCGATTCGCAATATAGTAAAAAAATCACCCTCAAAATAGCTCAAAGTTCACAATAATGATACAATCGGTACAAATAATAGATGATTTTTATCAACTGAATTTAATATTCTTATTTACCTTTATACATATAATTTAAAAAGTAAAATCAAAATTCATTCTTATGAGTCCATTAAAAGAAGAATTCGAAGAGAAAAAAAATCAGATTAGCGAAGAACTTTCTGAACGCAAAGAAAAAATATCTGAAAGCATTCAAGAAACCAAAGATTCCATCTCTAGTACAGTTGATTCTGGTGTCAAAAAGACGAAGAGTTTTTTGAAGAAATTAGTCCTTGGATTATTTTTCCTAGGAATACTAGCAGGCGTCGGCTACTACTTTTTTGCAACTTGGACTTACAGTGATGGGACCCGTACAGGGATCTTGATTAAGATGTCTAAGAAAGGAAATGTTTTCAAAACTAATGAAGGTCAACTCAATATCGGAGGCATCCAAACTGGTGAAGAAGGAATGTTAGGAAACATCTGGAATTTTTCTGTGAAAGAAGATTTTCTTTACAAAAAACTAGAATCTCTGGAAGGTCAAAAAGTAACACTAAGATATAAAGAGCAGTATAGAACAATTCCTTGGCAAGGGGAGTCGCTTTACTTTGTTTATGATATTAAGAAGAAAGAGTGAGGTTTTATTATAAATTGAAAATTAAAAATTAAAAATATTGACGACCAATACGGATGAAAACGTGTACATCTAAAATGGTCGTCAATATTTTTTTGTCCTATCATCACCTCATTTCGTCCACACACTCACGAGCTCACGCGCTCACCCGCTGGTTCAACGGGCTTCAGCCCATTGTCTACAATGGGGTAAACCCCGTTGAACCAGTACGTGAACCAGCGCGTGAATTAAATTCTCAATTCTCCACCCGCAACTTCTCCTCCACATAAGTCAAAACCTTATTCATCAAATGAATCCGATCCTTCCCTCTCACATTGTGCGGATGACCAGGATATGGCATAAAATCAATCAACTTCCCAGCTTCCACAAATTTTTGAACGAGCGCTAAATTATGTTGCATCACAACAACATCATCAACAGTTCCGTGAATTAACAATAAGTCTCCGTCCAACTGATCTGCTTTATTCAACAAACTTGCTTTTGCATAACCAGCTTCATTTTCACTTGGTGTGTCCATGTAACGTTCGCCATACATGATTTCATAAAATTTCCAATCCGTCACAGGTCCACCAGCTACACCGACTTTGAAAGTACCTGGTTCGCGTAACATCAACGAAGTCGTCATAAAACCACCGTAACTCCAACCATGCACTGCCATACGATCACTATCTACGTAAGGTAATGACTTCAAATATTTGACACCAGCCAATTGATCTTTTATTTCCACATCTCCTAATTGACGATGGATGATATTTTCAAATTCAAATCCACGATTTTTGGAACCACGATTATCCAAAGTAAAAATGATGTATCCTTTTTCCGCCATGTAATGCATCCAAAGCGGCGCACCTGCCAACCAACGATTCGAAACCATCTGTGCATGTGGTCCACCATAGACATAAACCAAAACTGGATATTTTTTGGTAGCATCAAAATGACTTGGTTTCATGATACGGCCATGTAATGTTGTACCATCATCCGCTTTTACTTTGATTAATTCAGTGGTACCTAATGTATGTCCATCCAAAGGATTTTTTGAAGTACGAATCGTTTGAATCAATTTTCCTGACATATCCACAACTTCAGCCACATAAGGTGTTTCCAAATTGGAATAAACATCAATTAAGTAATCTTTATTAGGTGATAAGATATAATTGTGTTGTCCATCTTTTTTAGATAATTGTGTTTTCCTTCCTGTTTTCATATCAACTGCATACGCATACATATTCAGACCACTTTCATCTGTTCCTTTTACAAACAAGGTGTTTCCATCCTTGCTGGTTCCAAGAATTTGAGTGACTACCCAACGACCTTTCGTAATCTGGCCTTTCAATTTTCCTTTGGTTGTGTACTTATATACATGCATAAATCCATCTCTTTCACTCATCCACAAAAATTCCTTTTTATTTCCTTCCATGAAGTAAATCGGTTTTTCTGGCTCTACCCACTTCTCATGCTTTTCTTCAAACAATGTTTTTACAAATTTTCCAGATTCCGCTTCATACTTGTTTAGTTGCATAAAATCCTGTCCACGATTCAATACGGCAACGTAGACATATTTTTCCTCTGGTCCCCATCCAACATTCGTCAAATACTGATCCTTTGGTCCAGACACATCTAGATAAATAGTCTTTTTCGTTTTAGTATTATAAACCCCAACTTTTGCGGACTCACTACCCTGCCCTGCCATTGGATATTTGACATTTTTCAAAGTACCTGGTGTTGTTGAAATATCAAGGATTGGATAGTCCGTTACTTCAGTTTCATCTTTTTGATAAAATGCTAACAAGTTATTATTAGGTGACCAAAAAGTTCCTTTGCCAATTCCGAATTCATAACGAGCAATCGCTTGACCACTGACGATATTTTTGTTTTCAAATTTGGTCACTTGAATTGGATCAGCAGTTCCATTCATGACGTACAGATTATTTTCCATTGTATATGCCATCTTGCCACTAGCCGCATCAAAGTCAACATTTTCCGCCCCTTCAGGAGTGGTTGCGATTAACTTTCCAGTTGCAGAAGCAGTGTTATATTTGTAGTGTTTTCCTTTTTGGCTGAAAGTAAATGTTTCTTTATCCAAAAACTTAAGTCTAGGCATTCTATCCAATTTGATACCGGTACCAATTCCGATAGATTCGGCCGTCATACCTTTATCGATAATTTTTCCATCTAAAGAAATAACTTCCATATATTTTCCATCTGGTGAAGCAAATTGAATGGAGGTGCCATCACCACTCCAGTTCATGTTACTCAAACGTTCAGGATACAAACCTTTTGCACGTCCCATTATGGCATCTTCCAATGTCAATTCTGTTTGTGCAAATGAGGTGATAGTAAATAATAAAGTGGTAGTGAAGATGATTAGAAGTCTCATTGGTTGTTGTTTTGATTTATGTGTTCAAATTTATCAAATTCTATCAATAGTTTGAGAAGCCTTTAAGGATTCTTAAACTTTTTATGGTACTATGTTGATTAGAGTGGGTAACTTTCGAAGACATTTCTAAGATTAATTATAAACTTTTAAAGAAAAAATTCATTTACTTTAATGCAGTTAATAATTTTAATCAAAAAATTTATTGAGAAATGAGACGATTGTATAAATATCTAATAATTGGACTGATAGGAATTCTTACTCCTAATATTTTATCCGCACAATTTGAAGACCAAATGGGCGCCTGGTACATGTATTTTTATGATGCAAAATTTAAAGAAGGTCCATGGGGAATACAAGGGGATTTACAATTTCGAAATTGGAATATTGGTGGTGACCTTGAACAGTTATTGATCCGAAGTGGTATTACTTATCGACCAAAAGATGCAAATGTCAAATTAACACTCGGGTATGGCAATATTACAACCGGCGCTTTTGGTGACAGTGATGAAACCAGCGGTGAAAGTAGAATCTATCAAGAAGCATTATTTCCAGTAAAATTTGGTAAGCGAATTTACACCAATCACCGATTTCGATATGAACAACGGTTTGTTGAAAATCAAGATTTCAGAACCCGATATCGATACAACTTATTCCTCACTATCCCAATTAATAACACTGACTTTACAAAGAACACAATCTATTTGTCTTTGTACAATGAATTATTTATTAATGGACAAAGAAAAATTAGAAGCAATGCTTCTGTTGAGATTTTTGACCGAAATCGTTTTTATGCAGCACTAGGTTACATGCTTAAAAGTAATATGAAAATACAATTGGGAATCATGAGGCAAACCACTGATAATTGGGGTAAAAATCAAATGCAGTTGAGTTTTCATCATAATATTTGAGTTTGTTGGATCCATCCCTGTACCAGCAGAGCTGGACGTCCCTTACCTTTTAAAAAAAGGAAGAGATGCGACGTGAGTACTTGAGCTCGCGAATAATTACGTTTTCACGTGCTCACGCGCCACCCTTCCTTTTTAAGGTAGGGCCTATCCGCCTTTGGCGGATTAGAGGATGGAACCCACATCACAATAACAAACATCTCCCGCATCAAAAGTTTCCTCCTTTTTGGAAAACAACTTTTTCAAAAAGGAGGAATTAACATCTGCGTAAACAGGATATACTTTCTTGGTTGCTTTGAATCCTGGATAAATATCTTTCAACTTTGTAGTGTCCCCTGATTCTTCAATAACTTCTAGATCATATCTAAATTGTACTTTGGTACCTATCGGTGCATGAAAATAAATATACCAAGCTGTTGCCTCAGAAGTACCTACACAACCATTCGAATATGCTTTTCCTAAGGTTGCCAAATTGGTTGTCGGGTGAATCAATTGTCCTAAACGTCGTCCTCCGATTGTTGGTTCCAACCATGGAATTCTAGGCATTTGTGTTACTTTTCCATCATCTCTTTTCGTCACTTTATATCGTTTGTTATTTCTTGGATTGATGTATGCAGGATCACGGGCAATTCTTGTTATGGTACCAACACCTGGATGTGTTCTCAAATCTACATCTCTACCAGCCATTGCTAAAAACCGTTGTGTATTTTTTCCAACACGAACATTGGCTTCATGTAAAATAGCATCTCCTTCTTTTATCCACAATTTAAATTCTGGAATGTTGACATCGATAACAGTATTTGCCATTCGTTCAAGTAATGCGTTGGTCTGTTCAATATTTGGGATTAACAAACTGTCGCCGGGAGATAAAATTTCAATCGATTTAGGATCTTCAATATATTTCCCTTCAGCAGCAGTAATATAATAATCTGTATTCGCTAACCGATCGATCAACCACGGATTCGCACGCATCACCACATATTCGTCCAATTCATGCGCATTCGTAGTATCTAAATGAACCAGCAAATTATCAATAAAATCAAAGTAACCTCCAGCAGTTACAGTCCGCTCAACTTGATAAAATTTTTGAGGCGGAACCAATGGTTTGACCACTCCATTTTTCTTTACATTGACATCGTCAGCAATTTCATTCTTATCAGTTGCAATAGTTGAAATGGTTTTATCAAATGTGCAACTAGCTACATTGAGCAAAAGCATTCCTGATAAAAAGAGCGTTAATAAATTCTTTGAGCTGTTCATAATTCTACAATTTTAATAAATAGAAAAGTAGTGCGTTTATCTTTTAGACGTGGAAAAAACCAAAAGACTGTGAAATATTTGTTAATAAAATGATGGATGATTTTAGGATGCATGATTTGCGATAGGATCATTGTGACGTTTGCACACACAAAAACGTTCATATCATATATCATAAATTGTACATCAAAATCCTTAAAATAAATAAGCAACCACGAACTGATATCTCTCAACTTAACTTATATAAATCCGCATATTAATAGTTCAAATTCCTATATTTAGGCACAAAAAAATACTTTATATTATGAGTAAAATTACCACCTTTTTATTAGCCTCTTTTTTGATCTTTCAGGCAACTACGCTTACTGCCACTGAAGGCATGTGGCTCCCACTTTTGCTGGAATCATTGAATGAAGAAGAGATGCAAGCAATGGGCATGAAATTGTCGGCCGAAGACATTTATAGTGTCAATAAAGGAAGTCTCAAAGATGCGATTGTGCACTTTGGTGGATTTTGTACTTCTGAAGTGATCTCTCCGAATGGATTGTTATTAACCAATCATCACTGCGGATATCGTCAAATCCAATCTCATACCACTTTGAAAAATAATTATTTAAAAGATGGGTTTTGGGCAAAGACAAAAAAAGATGAATTGGCTAATCCAGGATTATTTGCCAAGTTTATTGTTAGAATTGAAGACATTAGTTCTAAAGTTTTAAATGACCTATCAGATGATCTTTCAGAAAAAGAAAGACAATCACAAATAGATAAAAATATTGAAGCACTCAAAGCGTCTGTAAAATTGGAGAAGTTTGAGGAAATCACGATCCGTCCTTTTTTCAAAGGCAATCAATATTTCATGTTTATTACGGTAACCTATAATGATGTGAGATTGGTGGGGACACCGCCAGAGTCTATTGGAAAATTTGGTGCAGATACGGACAACTGGATGTGGCCAAGACATACAGGTGATTTTGCATTGTTTAGAATCTATGCGGATAAAGACAACAACCCCGCAGAATATGCTGAGGACAATGTTCCTTATACACCCAAACACTATTTACCCATTTCTGTAGATGGTGTTGAGCAAGATGATTTCACAATGGTATTTGGATTTCCAGGTCGTACGGATCAGTATCTCCCTTCTCCTGCAGTTGAACAAATTGTTGACGTATTGAATCCTGCAAAAATTGCAATCCGTGACAAAGCATTGAAAATACTAGATGCAGAAATGCGTGCTGATCCACAAGTTAAAATTCAGTATGCTTCAAAGTTTGCTAGCATAGCGAACTATTGGAAAAAATGGATTGGTGAAAGTCAAGGTTTAAAAGTATCAGATGGTGTCGGTCGCAAGAAAAAATTTGAAGCAGAATTTAGTGACTTAATTGGTCAATCTACCAAATCCGCTAAAAAATATGGTAATATACTTCCGCAATTCAACAAACTCTACAAAGAGATTGAACCGTACGCATTGAAACGAGATTATTACAATGAAGTAGCAGGTCGAAATGTCGAATTGTTAGCTATCGTCAATTATTTAAATCGTTTGAAAACCAATTTTGAAGAAAGCGGTGAAGAAGGTTACAATTCCTATCTTGGAAGGTTGAAACCTTTTCTAAAAAACAAGTATAAGGACTACAATAAAGATATCGACAAAAAAGTGTTTGCTTCACTAGTTGAAATGTATGATGAAAATGCTGGACTTGGACCACATGCAAGTGCCATCAAGAAAAAGTATGGAACCTATGACTTGCTAGCTGGCGGAATGTATGGTATGAGTACCATTGCAGACGGCGATCAAATGATGGCATTGCTTGAAAAAGATCCAAAAGAAGTAATTGATCGAATCAGTGAAGATCCAGCTTTTAAATTCGGTGCTGCGATGCGAAAACATTACAATGACAATGTTTCCAAACAATACAATGACATTAAATCTCAGATCGATAATTTGCAACGTAACTATATGGCAGCATTGATTGAAGTTTTTCCAAAACGTCGATTTTTTCCAGATGCCAATGGAACTATGCGTGTATCTTACGGACAAGTCAGTGGATATGAACCGAAAGATGCATTACAATATTTGCCTGTTACCTATTTAAAAGGTGTGATGCAAAAGTATGTTCCTGGTGACTACGAATTTGATCTACCTAAAAAGTTAGTCGATTTGTATGAAAAGAAAGATTATGGTGATTATGGAGTTGATGGAAAAATGCCTGTTTGTTTCTTAGGTTCAAATCATACAACTGGTGGAAACTCAGGAAGTCCTGCCATCGATGCCAATGGAAATTTGATTGGTTTAAATTTTGACAGAGTTTGGGAAGGTACCATGAGTGACATCAATTATGATAAATCTATTTGTAGAAACATCATGGTGGATATTCGTTATGTCCTTTTTATCATTGACAAATTTGGAGATTCGAAACACTTGGTGGATGAGATGAAGTTGGTTCATCCTAAGAAAGGGAAATAAGATTTGGACTTATTTTGTTATAAAAAATGCGAAAACTGATGATTTGGTTTTCGCATTTTTTTTGTTTTAAAGATCAATTCAGCGCCTTCCACCGCCCTTTCCTAAAGTACATATTATGAAATTGAGGTGAATTGAAAACCAAATAAAAACCCCATACTTGACGATGCGTCGTCGGAGTTGATGAAAAAACATGATGTACAGGTTCATCAAATTCGATATTTAATCTAGCAGAGTGATAACTAGATTGAGTTGGAACCATAATCCCTTTGTAAACTTCTAACACTTCTCTCTCATTAGTGATATAAAAGAAAATAGAATCAGCTTTTGTAATTTCGAATCTAAAAGTATTGTATTGCCAATCGGCTTGTTTGCCTGAAAAGAAATCTCGATCAATCACATACTCACCGTAATAATGTTTCAGTCGCAGTACTTTTTTACTAGTAAAAAAATTCAAAACAATACTAAGAAATATAATAAAAAATAGAAATCCCCATATATACACTATGGCTTTTAATGGCGCTCTGTTTTTGAAAATTGCCGCAAGTAACAAACATAAAGTAGTTAGTGGGAGAATAACAAAAAAAAGAAGAATACTGAATCCCATTTAGGTTGATATTAAATTGTGCCTATAAATCAGTTGGAATATGAAGACGTTTACTTTTTTACAAAAAAAATCAACTTCAATTCTTAACAATTTAAACAAAAAACTTTCTAAATGTACCCAAAGTTAAAACCAAAATGAAGATATCTTTTGACTTAGATTCCCAACTCCCAAGAATTAAGATTACCTTTGCGTAAAAAATACGCATTTTGAAAATAAAACAAAACATCAAAGTAGCAGTCGACGCCATTGTATTTGGATACCAAGAAACTTCACTTCAAGTATTATTAATCCAACAAAAATATGGTGCCTTCAAAAATCAATGGGCATTACCAGGAGGTTTTGTAAAAGACAACGAGCAATTATCAGAAGCGGTCGAACGAGAATTAAAAGAAGAGACTGGTGTCAAATTAAAATATCTAGAACAACTCTACACTTTTGGTGACAACATCAATCGAGATCCTCGTACGCGTGTTATCTCTGTCTCCTACTTCGGGATGGTCAATCCCAAAAACATGATCTTGAAAGCAACTACAGATGCACAAGATGCCAAATGGTTTCCAATTGAAAAAATTCCAAAGTTAGCTTATGATCACAAAGACATCATCAAAGTTGCGCTCAACCGACTGAAAGCGAAATTAAATTACCAACCAATCGGCTTCAATCTCCTATCAGACAAGTTTCCATTTTCTGATTTGGAAAATCTATATCGCACCATTTTAGATCGAGAAATTGATCGACGAAATTTTAGAAAAAAGATTTTAAGCTTCGGTTTTTTAGAAGAAACAGATGAAAAACGAAGTATTGGAAGTGGTCGTCCTGCCAAGTTATTTAAGTTTAACTCCAAGATTTACAGGCAGTTAGAGAAAGAAGGGATTAGTTTTGAAATTAAATTTGCGTAATTTTAACGCAAATTATTTGCTTTATTAGGGGAATGGGTTTATATTTGTGTATATAATACGCAAATTATGATTTTAAACTTAGATACTAACTTCAATCCCTACCCAAATAAAGAGGCCATCCTTTTTGAATGCTTCACTTTTTCAGGTGGAGAACCACATATCAAAATCAGTTCAGATTTAAGCAAAGTAAATGAAGTGATGATTTCTCATCGAGTCAATTCATTCAACGATTTTGGTTTGTTGTTAATTGCGATTGATGCAGTCAAAAGAATGGGGGTGAAAAATATAGAGGTCTTCCTACCCTACTTTCCGGGCGCAAGACAAGATCGAGTTATGGTTCCAGGTGAACCTTTGACAGTAAAAGTTTATGCAAATATTTTAAACAATACTCGAATTGACAAAGTCACCATTTTTGATCCGCACTCAGAAGTCACTCCTGCCCTGCTTGATAATTGTAGTGTCATTGACAATCATCTTTTCATCGAAGAAATTGTAAAAACATTGCCTGAAAATGTATTGTTAATTTCACCTGACGGCGGTGCATTAAAAAAGATTTATAAGGTGGCAGCCTTCTTAAAAGACTATGGAGTGATTGAATGCGGAAAAATAAGAAATGTTGAAACTGGAAGACTTTCAGGATTTAAAGTAGGTGAAGACGATTTGAAAAATAGACCTTGTTTGATTGTTGATGATATCTGTGATGGTGGTGGCACTTTCAATGGCTTGGCAGAAGAACTCAAACGCAAAAATGCAGGAGCACTTTACTTAGCGGTAAGTCACGGTATTTTTAGTAAAGGAACGGAGGTTTTAAATGCCCATTTTGAAAAAATATTTACAACGGATGCTGTCAAAACAGTAGAAGGTGATGTTGTAACTCAAATTCCTATTTCGAAAATTTTGTAATCGTTCCTTGAAGCTTGGAAGTGTTGCCAACGCCA
This sequence comes from uncultured Saprospiraceae bacterium, assembly GCA_937941765.1. GTDB lineage: Bacteria > Bacteroidota > Bacteroidia > Chitinophagales > Saprospiraceae > CALDGQ01. Next base: position 55,581 of record CALDGQ010000044.1, on the reverse strand, counting down.
AGAGGTTGAAAACCTTTGGCTCGTGAAAGAGCACGTGAGCACATGTCCAAGACATTGAATTCGCCTAAATAATAAAAATATGGACTACTATCTTAACCTTGAGAATGCATATCAACGTCTGTTGAAAGAATATAAAGAACATCAATCACTTGTAGTGGCCTATGATTTTGACAATACGGTTTATGATTACCATAAAAATGGTTGGCAATTTAATGATGTAATACAATTGTTACAAAATTTAAAATCAATCGGTTGTTATTTGATTGTATTCACTGCGAATGAAGATATTGAATTTGTAAAAAAATATTGTAACGACAATCAGATTCCATTTGATGCGATTAATGAGCAACCACCTTTTTACAAATCTGAGAGTCGCAAGATTTATTATAATGTACTTTTGGATGATCGAGCTGGGTTAAGAGAAGTGTATGATATGTTGTTTCGATTGGTAAGAAATAAAAGAAATAATTTGAACCATTAAGATAGTTAAGAGAATAAGGAAATTAAGAATTAGAAACCAAATAAATTTTCCATCATGACAAATCCATTATTATATACCGACGGCTACAAAGTCGATCACAGAAGACAATATCCAGATAACACAACTTTGGTTTACTCCAACTGGACACCAAGAAAAAGTCGATTAGAGGGGATTGATGAAGTAGTATTTTTTGGGTTACAGTATTTTATCAAGAAATACATCATTCAAGATTTTAATGAGAATTTTTTCAATAAACCAAAAGAAGAAGTCTTAAAAAAATACAGCCGACGCATCAATAACTACTTAGGTGCAAACAGTGTTGGAATTAAACATATTGCCGACTTACATGATTTAGGATATATTCCGATGGTCATCAAAGCACTTCCAGAAGGATCGATTGTACCTTTACGTGTACCGATGTTTACGATGTACAATACAAAACCAGCCTTCTTTTGGTTGACAAATTATTTTGAAACTTTATGTTCAACGACTGTTTGGTTGCCATGTAACTCTGCTACGATTGCAAGAGAATATCGAAAAATATTAGATAGTTATGCTGCCGAAACTTCTTCGGTTCCAGAGTTCGTAGATTGGCAAGGACATGATTTTTCGATGAGAGGAATGGCCGGATTGGAAGCGGCATTGATGAGTGCTTCTGGACACCTTTTGAGTTTTACTGGTTCGGATACGATACCCGCAGTCGATTTTTTAGAGCAATATTACAATGCTGATTCTGACAAAGAATTGGTGGGTGGTTCTGTTGCTGCGACTGAACATTCTGTCATGAGTATGGGAACCAATGATGCAGAAGAAGACACTTTCAAACGTTTGATAACCGAGGTTTATCCAAATGGGATCGTGTCAGTAGTATCCGATACTTGGGATTTGTGGAAAGTTTTAACAGTATATTTACCAAATTTAAAAGAAGAAGTATTGGCTCGTGATGGCAAATTAGTCATCCGTCCTGATAGTGGAAATCCTGTAAAAATAATATGTGGGAATGCAGATGGAACAACAGAAGCTGAAACAAAAGGAGTGGTAGAATTATTATGGGACATCTTCGGAGGCACCACCAATGAAAAAGGATATAAAGAACTAGACAGCCACATCGGTGCAATTTATGGCGATAGTATCACCTTACAAAGAGCTAAAGACATTTGTGAAGGATTGAAAGCAAAAGGATTTGCATCCACCAACGTCGTGTTAGGAGTTGGCTCATTTACTTATCAATACAACACAAGAGACACTTTCGGGTTTGCCATGAAAGCAACTTACGGAGAAGTCAACGGAGTCGGAAGAGATATTTACAAAGATCCAATTACAGATGATGGAACTAAAAAATCTGCCAAAGGGTTGATACAAATAACAAAAGAAAATGGCGTCTTTAAAATGCGAGATCAAGTGAGTTGGGAAGAAGAAGCGAAAGGTGCATTGGCGGAAGTATTTCGAGATGGGGAGATTTTGGTCAAGGAGAAATTGTCGGAGATACGTGGACGAATTAAGGATTCTTTGTAAAAAAAATTGGTATTTTAAAACTAATGAAAGAAGCAACCTACAAAGAAGACAACAACTACCTACCCTACTATCTTGAACAAGAAGAATTGGCAAAACAAGTAATTACAACAAATCAATTACAAAATCCAATTCAACACGTAGCCGGTGTAGATGTCGCATACGATGAGGATAACAATAAAATGGTAGGAGCAGTCGTAGTTTTAAATACAAATACATTAGAAGTAGTCGAACAAGCTCACCATATCATGGACATCACTTTTCCTTATGTACCTGGACTTTTTTCTTTTAGAGAAACACCATCAATTATAGAAGCTTTCAAAAAAGTAAAAACGAAAGTCGATTTAATAATTTGTGATGGTCATGGCATTGCACATCCAAAAGGAATCGGTATGGCTACTCATTTAGGTATTCAATTGGATATTCCAACCATTGGTTGTGCGAAGAAGAAATTGGTTGGCATGTATGATAAATCTACTTTAGGAAGCAGTCGAGGTGATCAACAAGAATTGATTTGGAATCATAAAATCGTAGGGGTTGCATTGAGAACACAAGATGATATCAAACCTATGTTTGTTAGTATCGGCCACAAAATAGATTTGGAAACTGCAGTTGATATCGTATTAAAATTTTGTCCTACCTATCGATTGCCAGAGACTACTAGACAAGCAGATCAGTTAGTAAATAGTTTGTTATAAATTGAAGGGATTTAATTTTTATAAATTAGGATTAGGAAACGGGCTTACTCTTCACAAATCCAAACCAACATACTATCCTTCTCAAAAGCAACAAAACTATTCAACAATTTACAATCATAATGCTCTTTAAAATAAGCGATTGTATTCAAATAATGATCCCGTCTTTTTGCCAATAATGGATCTTTTGTCAATCCATTTTCCATCGCCAATTTTTCTACGTATATGGAATACGAATCCGGGTGCATGTAATCGTTTTGAACCACATAAGCTTTAGGAATATTTCTTTCAGGAATATCTTTTATGGAATTATAAATCAAATGAAATTTGTGATCTTTGGCAGCAAACCAAACATCTGCCATTCCAACGACCGGAATATTTTTGTCAGGAATACTTTCGATTAATTGAGTAGTAGTTTTTTCAAAATCATATGTCCGATGCATCCAATAAAAGGAACCGTAATGCAATGCAAAAATGACCAATAAACTAATAAAAGTCGGTTTCAATATTTTTAAATGTTCTGCAGTATAAAGAATCAACAATTGAAATGCTGGAAACACGAAAACCATATATGCACGATTGGGACGAGAAAGTATGAAGGTAGAGATAACCAAACTTATCAAAAGCAACCAAACAAACTTGTGATGTTTAAAGACTTTTTTAATCAAATAAGTTGCAATAAATCCAATCAATAAAAAAAACTCCCAAACGTGCATATACCACTCTGGTTGAACGAAATAAGTAATGAGATAACTCGGTAATTCTTTCCCTTTATTTTTGTGAGAAACCAAGAGATGATTCAATCGTTCTAACGAGACAACATCTTGGTGCAAATACAAATAGTACCCTACTCCAATCAAAATCCCTATTAGATATAAACCGATAATTTTTAAAAGTAATTTTGGATTCTTAAAAAAATGATCCCATTTATAGATCATATATGGAAGGACATAAAATGCGGCAATACCTCCCATCACATGCGACTCCATTCCCAACATAAAAATCAAGGAAGACAAGAAGTAGCGCTCTTTCATAAATAACAACATAGTCGCAGAAGCACAGAAAAAAGTCATTGGATCGACTCGGACCAAATTGGCAGTTCCATAATAAGCAGGAAACAACAACATACTTAAGCCCATTAACCAACATATTTCTTTGGAAAATTTCAGATGCTTCAAGATATGAAACCAAATCACTGAAGCACCTACCATAAAAAAGTTACATAGCAAATGTGCATTGGATTTGGTCCAACCAAAAAGATGTAGGAAATAGCCGAAAATATAATTGTAGGTGATATTAAAATACTTGGTGCGGTCCTCTGTTTCGATGGCTCGGAAGATTGTATCTTCATGTCGACCAGTATTCAGGAAGTGATATACTCTTGTCAAAGTCCATGCATCATCCCCATTATACATCACATATCGACATCTAAGCAAGTAGTAAACGACAATGATAAACAACACTACCAAAGCGATAAACAATCGACTTTGTTTCTCATTCCAGTCAAACAATTTTGTCATAGCGGCTTAGTACGATCTGCTCTAAAAATGGTAAAAGTATAAAAAAAATGGATGCCAAAGGCATCCATTTTTTTGGTAATAAACCACCAATCAAAATCAATTCTCCAAAATCTCTTTGGCAACTGGCCAAATTTTATAAACCCATTGCGTGTACTGTGCTTCACTAGGATGTAAATTATCTGGTGCCAATGCATTTTCACCAGCACCCAAATCTCTTGAAATTGTTGTCACATCAATAAAAGGAATCGCTTCGGCTAAACATTGTTGTTCAATATAAGCATTGAAAGCATCTAATTCTTCAGCAATAACCGCTGCATTGTTCATACCAATCGGTGTTACGCCATAATCAGGAATAGAAATAACCATTACATGCTCTTTTCCACCAGCTAAGTCAATTGCCATCAGTAATAGTTCATCAAATCCCGCTGTAAACATTTCAAAAGTACGTCCTTGAAATTGGTCGTTGACACCGATTTGTAAAGAAACCAAATCATGTTGAATGGGTTGCTGTTGATTGATCTGATCTATTAGAACATTGGTGTTCCATCCTGAACTAGCAATTACATCTAGGTCATTAATGGTCACATCCAATGTTTCTAATCTATCGACTAATTGGAATGGCCAACTTTGTTCTTCTAACAATCCAGATCCGAAAGTGTAAGAATCTCCTAGTGCCAGGAAGGAATAACCCATTGTATCTACTACAGGTGGAGCTGGAGGAGCATCATTCGATGGCAAATCTTCTTTTGAGCAAGAGAAAAGAAGAAAGATCGGAAAGAAGAAAAATAGGTTGTATTTGGTAATTCTCATGTATTTATATTGTTTTTAAAATACTTCAGTTCGTTAGTTTATTAAACAGGTTATAAATCTACTTTCAGGCATTAAACAATCGATCAATTTGTTCGGTTCGATATTCAAAAATATGATCAATTTGATTTTCGACATAAACAGCATTGGCAATTCGACCAATCGGGCCAAATCCAATTGCATAATGTAACAAATCTTTCATTTGCACACCTCCATTAACTTCTTTAAAATGATGTTGATGATGCCACAACTTGTAAGGACCAAAACGTTGTTCATCAACAAATAATTGGTCTTGCACAACTTGAGAAATTTCAGTCACCCAATTCATTTTGATTCCTAAAAATGGCGCTATCTTATAACGGATAATCATTCCGGGATACATCGGCTTTGTGGCACCAGAAATAATTTCAAAACTCATCGAATTTGGTGTAATTTCATTTAAATTTTCTGGGTTGGAAAAAAAATCCCAAACCTTATCAATCGTTGCTGGAACAAACTGGTCGTATTCCTTTCTATAAATTTTCATCTCGGTTCTTTGATTAAGCAAATCATTCCTATCTTATACCATTATGTTCATAATCGCGCTTGCTTGAACTCAAAAGTAAGTGGATTTTAAAACTCAAATGGTATTAACTAAATAAAATAAAAGGGTATTTTGTTTTCAAACTGAACTAAAAAAACTGAACTACTTTAAACCAACTCAGCATATGCGAGCGCGATTGATTTCAACTTTTCTTTTTTCCTGTTTTCTTTTAAATGTTTTTGGTCAAAATCCAGATAAACAAAAAATGGATTATACAACTTATGATATTTGGAATCAAATGCATGATTGGCAAATTTCGAATGATGGACAATGGGTTGTTTATGAATATGGACCAGAATCGAAAAATAGCAATATTAAAATTTACAACACAATAAAAAGGGAAACAACTACTTTTGAACGTGGTCGGAATGCAACTTTCTCCTTTAGGAAAAATTATCTAGTTTTTACAATCAGTCCAGATCTTGATTCTTTGAAAGAAATGCGTAGAAGAAAAGTTGAAGAATCTAAAATCCCAAAAGATACTTTGGTTATTTATAGCTTACAGTCAAGGAAAGTTGAAATGATATCAGAAGTCGAATCAAAAATTATCTCAAAAAAATGGGGTGATTGGATCGCTTATAAAAAGAAAGCTTATCTGCAACCTATTGTTGCTAAAGATTCTTTGAACACAGATAGTACAAGGACTGACTTAACTGCTAGCCCAAAACAAGTTCAACACTATTTATACGTTAGACAATTGAGCTCTGGTTTTTTGGACAGTATTCCTGAACCTGAGCAATTTCATTTTGCAGAGAAAGGTCCAACACTTGTTGTCCAATCCAAAGGAGTCGAAGATCAATTCACACAAGGTATTTACATATATGATTGTTTAAATAAAAAATTGGAATCTGTTTTCAAACGAAAAGGCACTTTTAAAAAAATAGCGATTGATGATTATGGGACTCAAATCTCCTTTGTAGCTGATATTGATACCAACTACAATCAGATCAAACCCTACAATTTATTTTACTGGAGAAAAGGAATGCCCGATGTTTCGAGATTAGCACATCAAAGATCGAAATTTATGCCTACAAATTGGATGGTGAATGAATATCGAAATCTAGAATTTTCAGATGATGGAAGCAAACTGTACTTTGGAATTTCGCCTCAGCCAATTTTACAAGACACCCTTTTGCTACCAGAAGAAATTGTCCAAGTTGAAGTTTGGAGTCACAATGACAACAAACTATATCCGCATCAAAAGATTGATTTAGATAACGAAAAGAAACGTTCTTACCTATCTGTCTATCATACTAAAGAGAATAAAATAAAAGTAATTGCTGATGAAAAAGTTCCAGCAGTCAGCTTTGAAAGAACAAAAAATGCAGAGGTGATTCCCGCCTACTCAATGATTCCTTATCAAAAAAATGTGTCATGGGAAGGATTTCCGATCGCACGAGATTTGTATATGGTTAATCTAAAAAGTGGTAATCGAACCTTAATTCAAAAGAAATTGCGTGGTGAGCAAAGACTATCTCCTGATGGGAAATATATTTTTTGGTTTGATCATGAAGATGGTACTTGGAATAGTTATTCAATTGCAAAAAAACGTGCTTCAAAAATTGGAACAGAAAATAAACAGTGGGCTAATGAAATCAACGACCGTCCAATGCTACCCTACTCTTATAGATATGCGGGTTGGACAGAAAATGATAAAAATATATTGTTATATGATCGGTATGACATTTGGGAAGTGGATCCTAAAGGAAATGGAAAATCAAAACGATTGACAAAAGGAAGAGAGACTAAAACTCGATTTCGAGTTGTTGATTTAGATGATGAGGTAGATTTCATTGATCGCAAAAAAGAGATTTTGTTGCATACTTTTAATGAATCCGATAAAAGTAGTGGTTATGCATCATTGAATATGAATTCAAAAAAAATAAAGACGTTTTTAAATGAGGACTTTTCATATAACCGCGATATCGAGAAAGCAAAACAAAGTAACTTGATTGTTTTTACTAAAGAAAATTTTCAACAATTTCCAGATTTACTGTTGTCTACTACTTCATTTGAAAATGTAGAAAAAATAAGTGATATCAATCCGCAACAAAAAGATTATTCTTGGGGAAGTATTGAGTTGGTTAATTGGAAAACAGAAGATGGTACTGCACTGGAAGGTATGTTGGTGAAGCCAGAAAGTTTTGACAAAAACAAAAAGTACCCGATGATTGTCAATTTTTATGAAAGGAGTTCCAATACTTTACATCGGCATCGTGCACCATATCCACATCGATCGACCATCAATTATAGTTTTTATGCGAATCAAGGGTATTTGATTTTCAACCCGAATGTACATTACAAAATTGGTTATCCTGGAGAAAGTGCGATGGAGGCAGTGATGTCAGGAGTAAATCATATCAAGGAGATGGGGTTTGTGGATGAAGATAATATTGGATTGCAAGGACATAGTTGGGGAGGTTACCAAGTTGCACATATTGTTACAAAAACCAATGACTTTAAATGTGCAGAGTCTGGTGCACCCGTAGTCAACATGACCAGTGCGTATGGAGGTATCCGCTGGAGAAGTGGTTTAAGTCGTATGTTTCAATACGAACATACACAAAGTCGAATCGGAGGTACGTTGTGGGAAAAACCAGAATTGTATTTAGAAAATTCTCCGTTGTTCAATATAGATAAAATTGAAACGCCCGTTTTAATTTTGCATAATGACAAAGACGGAGCAGTTCCCTGGTATCAAGGTATAGAGTTTTTCGTAGCATTGCGCAGATTGAATAAAAAAGCGTGGATGCTCAATTATAACAATGAACCACATTGGCCACTAAAACGTCAAAATAGAATTGATTTCAACAGACGCATGTTGCAATTTTTTGATCACTATCTAAAAGGAGATGAGTTACCAAAATGGATGCGTGATGGTGTACCAGCAATTGAAAAAGGAATTCGTCAGGGACTAGGCAAAGAGTAAACCCTACTCCGCTGTTGTTGCTTCAAGCGTCTCCGCTGTTGTTGCTTCAAGCGTCTCCGCTTGAGAAGCTTTTGTATCTAAAAGCATAAATATTTCCAATAATACATGCTTTAAACAACATAATTGTAAAAAGAGTTTATCAGAACCTAGTTGGGGTTAAGGATCAGTCCTGATTAATTTAAAGAAGCTCAATGGTATCTGAAGCGAAGACGCTTCAAACAACATTACTAAGCGCTTACCTGATGAGGTCTTCCTTCAATCAGTGAAACTAGGTCGAATTTTGAAAAACTCAAATATTGATCTTCTTTCAGAATAGAAAAAATGGAGTAAGCATTTTCTTTACTCAATTTTGAACGCAATACTAAAAGCAAATTAATAGCTCCTGTATACTTTCTGATTAAATCAATAATGTGTTCGTTGTTAAACACGATCCGTTTCATTTCAGAAGGGGACTTCTGTGCAGTCAGTGCAGTGTCTTCTAGATTAATAAAGGAATTTGCAGCATTATTAATGCGATATTCGTTGTATTGAATTTTTGATTCAATGATGGCAAATACATTTTCTTCAATCCGCTCTACGTCATCCAGGGTGTCAAGTGTTTTCAGATTTGGCTTATCCATAGCCTGATTTTTTAAGTTATAAGCTACAATACTCAATATGAGCAATAGCTACACAGAAATGATATGAGGGGATATAGAATCTGAGATTCGTTAATCGGGGCATTTGTGTGTAGTTAGTAGTTTTATTAAAATGTGTAATATCTTGAACGTCAAGTTGGAGAGAAATGATATATTAAACAATAGTTATATGTTTTTTAACAGTTTCCACGTGTGACTTTAACACATATCTTCATTTTTTACATTTAAAATAACAATAATACAACGAATTTTGGATAAAAAAATCTTAGAAATTAATTCTAAGGGCCTGAAAGATAGTGTATTAATTACTAGTTGATAGTCTCTTTTCAAACGAAATTATTTATCTCTAAGTTTTCCATTTTGTTGGAAATAATGACTTCGTTTCTTGCTTGTCATCCTAAGGTTTTGCTTTACCAAAGATGTAAATATTGCTTGTCATCCTGGGCTTTTGGCTTCAGCCAAAGAGGTCGAAGGATCAAGCAATTATCCACATTTCCAATTTTCAACCGCAATGGAGAAATCTACTTCATAATTTACTACAAAATAAAAACCGTTTTTCAAATTGAGTTAGATTTCTCCACAAGTCGAAATCTGAAAAAGAACATGACTCTTGACAAGCGTCACCCCCACCATAAGTTGTCTAAAGATATTGGTTTTTGGAAAGTAATTCACCAATGGCGAAACATCAATTAATGTCCGTAAATAAATTTGAAATAAATCACCAATTAAACCTAAAAATGCTTGGAAACATTGATTCATTTTGATATCTTTATGATATCAAAATGATACTACTGAAATCATAAAATATCCATTAATAGGAATGTCTACTAAAGTTATTTTACAAATGAATGAAGAGAAAAAAGTTGATGTGATTTATCTAGGTAGCTACATTTTGAAATTAGGTTCACTACCCGCATAGATAATTTATGTCTAAGAAAAGATTTGTACTTCGAATGGATGAAGAAACCATGAAGCTGCTAGAAAAATGGGCAGCTGAAGAATTTCGTTCCTTGAATGGTCAAATAGAATTTCTATTGACTAAGAGCTTACAGCGTGCAAAGAAGTGGCCTGCAAAAAAGAAAAGTAATAAGTAATTAATCCGCAATTTATTTTCATTGGTATAACTTGATACCGGCGCTTTTATTGATTGTAGCGTCGGTATTTTTTTTATCCAATTAAAAAAATCAACTTACGCTTTTTCAGTAAAAAACTCACCCATTACATTTGTTACCACGTCTTCCGATAATGGCTTTACCATGAAACCAGAAATATCTTTGATACACTTTGCCCGCATTTTGTCATCTGGATTTTCAGAAGTTGATAACATCATAACTACGGTGTTTTCTTTTTTATCAGCAGGAATTGATTTATAGGCTTCAAGAAATTCCCATCCATTCATTGCCGGCATATTAATATCCAGAAAAATCAAATCAGGCATCATCTCCTTAGGTTGTTCTTTTAGAAATGAAAGTGCTTCAATTCCACTGTTAACTGTAATTACTTTTTCTGCGCATTCTGTTTGATCGATGACCATTTTGTTTAAATAGTTGGTAGGTACATCATCATCAATCAACATTATTGTTTTCAATAAACTTTTCATTCTTTAATTTTTTTAGGAATAGTAAAATAAAAATTGCTGCCTTCTCCAATGGCAGACTCCACCCAAATTCTTCCTCCGTGCATTTCTACTATTTTCTGACAGGTCGCTAATCCGATTCCTGTACCTTTATATGCTTCTTTATTGTGTAATCTTTGAAAAATTCCGAAGATTCTACCATGGTATTTTTTGTCAATCCCCATTCCGTTATCACTAACGCTGAAGATATATTCGTTTTGATTCTCAGCTACTTTGATGTTTATAATGGGATATTCTTTTTGAGCACTAAATTTTAAACCATTAGATATTAAATTTTGTAGCAATTGTCTTAACTCTAGTTCGAATCCATAAATTTTAGGCAGCGGATCAGATATAACTTTTCCACCTACTTCTACTAATATGGTATCAAAATCAGAAATTATCTCAGTAATTATTTTGTTACAATCAACTACAACCAAATTCTTATCCGCACCAATTTTTGAGTATTCTAATAACCCATTTATCAACTTTTGCATTCTCACAGATGAATCAACAATGAATGACAAATAAGTATCAGCATCAGATCCGAGTTTACCTGCATAATTCTTTTTAAGTAATTCGGAAAAACTGATCACCGTTCTTAATGGCTCTTGTAAATCATGAGATGCAACGTAATTGAATTGTGCGATTTCTCTATTCTTCTCTTCTAAAATCTTAATCTTATACTCTGATTCTTTTGCGTATTCAAATTCCGATTTATACAATTCTAAATCTTCAAACATATACAATAAACCAAACAAAATCTTTCTTTCCATCTCACATCCTCGCTGCTCAATCATAGACTCCTTGAGCGTACACTTCCCTTTGGAAATGGCCATCATATGTTGAAAAACATCTTCGAGAAAGTTTGCTTCAATTGCTTTGCGCATATTTTAAAATTTCTTCCTGTTTGATTATCTATTTTGCTTGTCTTGGTCTCGCTTTTAAACAATTTTCCAACGACTCCGTTTTCGTTTTAGTAATTGAAAAATTTTCATTTCCTGAAGCATACATTACAAATGTGATTGAAGTCCGAATCATTTCATTTTTTCCTACACAGTAAGAAATATGATTTATTCTTTTAGACAATTTTGCAAATCGCTTTATAATAACTTGTCTTGTTCGAGCATCTGGCCTTTGACATCCATCTAAATGGATTATGTGCGAAAAACTGTCAAGCCCTTCTACTAATTCTTCTAATCTATCAAATTCGACATTGATTGTAGCTGGACAAAACTTCTCAATTTCTTCAACAACAATTATGTTTTTATCAACAAGACTTACACTATTTCTTACTTTCCAAAATAGATCATCTGAAATGTTATATATATTTTCAACTTCAGTTTCATATTTATCATTTCGAAACATTGTCTGCTTTTTTTAAACGATACCTTTCATTAATAGTCCTAGTCATTAAGTGTTAATTCAAAACTTATACCGAGCTCATATTCAAAATCAACTAGTTATAATACCAAAGAATAAATATTCATAAACAGTTTATTATCAAGTAATTAGAAAGACTCCATTCGTTAAAATAGAAACAAGAAAAGTGACAGACTTAATAATTAAATTATTGATTATCTAGAATTGTATCTGTTTATCTAATAGTCCATTGAAAAGAAAGAATCTCTTATCTTGTGACGTGTTTGTATACACGTTCCATTTAGACTTAACTCACTATGAAAACATGATTGAAGTCCGCAACCTTAGTTTTTCTTACCCAAATTCAACCGACAAAATTCTAAAAGGAATTTCTTTTAGCATTTCAAAAGGTGAAATTTTTGGATTTCTAGGTCCTTCAGGAGCGGGAAAAAGTACCACTCAAAAAATTCTTTATAAAATACTCCATGGATTTTCTGGAGAGATTCTTATTGATCAAAAACCGATTCAATCATGGGATAAAACCTATCTAGAAAAAATTGGTGTTGGATTTGAATTTCCAAATCATTATCTAAAATTGACAGGGCGAGAAAATCTTAAACTCTTTGGTTCCTTTTACAATTCTAACAAACTAAAACCCATTCCTGAACTCTTCAAATTGGTAGGTATTGAAAAAGCAATTGACCAGCCAGTAGAAGCCTACTCGAAAGGAATGAAAATGCGGTTGAATTTTATCCGCGCGATCATGCACGATCCAGAAATTTTATTTTTCGATGAGCCCACTGCTGGTTTGGATCCAGGAAATGCACATATTATCAAAAAGTACATCAAAAAGCTGAAAGAAGAAGGCAAGACAATTTTCATCACAACTCACAATATGAATACCGCTGATGAATTGTGTGATAGCGTTTCTTTTATTGATGAAGGAGTTTTACAAATTACAGATTCCCCAAAAACACTTAAAAACAAACATGGGAAAAATGCAGTAAATGTATTGTTGAAAAATGGAATCAATCAAGATTTTCCAATTCATAATCTTGGCGTCAATTCTGAATTTTTAGAATTAATAAAAACTAATGAGATCGACAAAATTCATACATTAGAAGCAACACTTGAAGAAGTATTTTTGAAAGTTACTGGCAAAACATTATCGCAATGAAAGCATTTCTTTCACATCTAAAATGGCAATTTTTATTACTTGCAAAAAACAATATAATTACGATAAGTTTTATCGTTACATTTTTCTATGGCCTTATTTTCTTTTTCTTCAAAGATATTGAAGCAATCGACAAAGTATTAACCTTACTAATACTAAATGATCCAGCCATTATAGGACTTGTTTTTATAGGAATTATCATCATTTTAGAAAGGAATCAAGGTGTCTTAAATGCCTTATTTGTTTCTCCAATCAATCCACATACTTATTTGATTAGCAGGGTTTTAGCACTTTCGATTATTGGTTGGCTTTGTGCATTAGCGATGGCATATTCGGCATTGGGGCAGGATTTTCACTTTATTCATTTTTCCGTAGGAGTTTTTAGTATTTGTGTTTTGTGTTGCCTAGCCGGAATTTATATTGTTTCTTTTCAATCAGAATTTATGAAGTTTTTATTGTGGACAATTCCAGTACTTTTAATCTTTGTAAATATTCCTATGCTAAAATATTTTGACATTGTAAACTGGAAATTATTGGACTTCTCCCCTGTCATGGGCAGTTTGTTTTTGATTGACAATTCTTATCAAGTCAATCCAAATTTTTCAGAAATAAAATGGGGATATCTTTCAATTTTAATCTGGACTCTATTGATCTATTTTTTCGTTTTCAAAACATTCTGTAAGCAAGTTATAAAATCATAAATCGATGCAACACATTCTAAAAATATCAATTGCTGATTTCTGGTTAATCTTTAGAGACGCTTCTCTAAAAACATTTCTTTTCTTACCCATTTTAATTTTCGTTGTTGTGCTTTGGGGATTGCCGGCGCTTATTAATTCCTTTCCGATTGTTGGAGAATACACCAATTACATAATTCTCGTTTCAACTATTCAACTTACCCAAATGTTTGGTTTTATATATGGAATGATGTTAGTGGATGAAAAGGAAACAGGTGTAGCGAAAGTATATGGTATACTTCCTGTAAAAAAAATTAGTTTTATTTTAGGGCGATTTATAATGCCAATGATCATTACAATAATGCTCACCTGGCTCCTTTTAGTAATTCAACCTTTTTACAAATTAGAAATATTTCCTTGCTTCCTTTTTTCATTGTTATCAGGATTATTAGTTCCTATTTATGCGATTGCAATTTCATTGTTTTCAAAAACAAGGTTGGAAGCATTAGTTTGGGTAAAAACAATAAACTTACTAGTTATACTTCCCATTTTAGCATTTTTTGTTCCTAAAGGAATTAACTATCTATTTGGGATTTTACCGACTTATTGGATGTATCAAGGATTGGAGCAAATGATAATGAATCAACAATATTTGATGAGTTGGGTAATTGGTTTTATTTTTTTATTGATTCTTCTAGGTTTAGTTAGTCGTCGATTTTCCATCAAACATTATGAATAAATTCATTGCTACTTAATTCTCTCAACTTATTAATAGCTTCCTCTTCCGTATCATGAATAGAATAGTTGACAATCTCACTAGTTGCCATCATCTATTGGGTTGCGTTTATATTAATCTGATCCGTACAATTTCCAAAAGCTATGTATTTGATCAAATTTTTCGATTTGATTAGACGAGCATTAAGTGTTCTTCTGGATAAAGCATCCGGTCTCAATTTGGGTTTTGGGTTAAACAACAAATAGTGAATGTTGGAAGATTTAAGAATATCCTCTAGGATATCATATTGCACATTAATATTTACAGGAGTAATTACAGTTAATTGCGTCAATAAAATAATAGAATCATCAATCAGTTTGAATCCTCCAAGAATTTCTTCGACTTCCTTTTTCGAAATCGAGTATTTAGATGAAATCCTATCAACCAAGTTGTTTGAAATTTTCATGTGTGTTTTTTTGGGGGTCTAAAAGGAATCTTTTTCTAAGGGATGCCTTGTTATAGCATACGCTTATTTTTATAAATAGTTTGAATTTTAATTAAAATCGCACTTTAACGAAGCCCTTTAAGATTCCATCAAATTATTCTGATTCTATTCTATCTTCCTAAATTAGGTAAACGATCTCCATTTCTTTCTCTTATCCAATGCCGAATAGCAGGTCTTTTTAACTATTTTCACAAGAAAAACGATGGATAAATTTTTACAAGCCGCAATTGAAGAAGCAAAAAAAGGACTAGATGAAGGTGGAATACCAATCGGATCCGTAATCGTTCACAATGGAAAAATAATCGGACGAGGCCATAATAAAAGAGTCCAAGAAGGAAGTGTCGTGCTTCATGGTGAAATGGATGCACTTGAAAATGCAGGTAGACAATCTGCAAAAGTCTATCAAGAATGTACTCTATATACTACTTTATCACCTTGTTCAATGTGTTCAGGAACTATCTTGCTCTACGGAATTCCAAAAGTAATTATCGGTGAAAATAAAACCTTCATGGGTGAAGAAGAACATTTGAAAAGTCGTGGCGTCAAAGTCGAAGTCGTCAATAATCAAGAATGTATCGACATTATGGAATCTTTCATTAAAAACAAACCTGAACTTTGGAATGAGGACATTGGGGTTTAACTTTTAAGTGATGAATTATGAGTGTAGCGTTATGAGTTGACGCAAAAACGTAAAAACACTTGATTCCAAAATCTTGGACTAGTGTTTTTTCACGAATTTGCGTCAACTCATAACTCATCACTCTACACTCATAACCACTATGCGCTTTACTAAAAGAGTTGTATCTTTATACCCGCCCTTTTTTTAAAAAAATATCAAACAAACGAATATGAAGAAAACGGATAGTTATTACATGGAAAAAGCCATCGAGCTTTCCTCAAAAGGAATGAATTCAAATGCTGGAGGACCTTTCGGCTGTGTCATAGTAGACAAAAAAGGAAAAATTGTTGGAGAAGGATTTAATCGAGTCACATCGACCAATGACCCTACTGCTCATGCAGAAGTGGTAGCCATCAGAGATGCATGCAAAAATCTCAAATCTTTTCAATTAGATGATTGTACGATTTATACTTCTTGCGAACCTTGCCCAATGTGCTTAGGAGCAATCTATTGGGCACGTCCAAAGAAAATATTTTATGGTTGTAGCCGTGAAGATGCTGCAGATATTGGTTTTGATGATGACTTCATTTACGATGAAATTGCAGTTGATTTAAAAGATAGAAAAATCAAAACAAAGCAATTAGGACAAAAGAAAGCGATCAAAGTTTTTCAAGATTGGGATAGCAAAAATAATAAGACGGAATACTAGAATTCAGTACTTTTTTGCTTTTCATCCCGAGCTTTCGCTTTGGCAAAGATGCAAAGGGATCTAGCAAAAAATACTGTTCGGATTTCGACCGTAGTGGAGAAATCTAACTCCAATCGAAGCCGAAATTATAATATCGAGGCAAAGGTTTCCAACCTCTTGCCGTAGGAAAAATAAAAGATATGATCAAATTTATTCTAAACAACGAACTCATTGAAACCGAGGCACCATCCGGAACTGCCATGTTGGATTTTATCAGAAAAAATCAACAACTGAAAGGAGCAAAATTAGTTTGCAAGGAAGGAGAATGTGGTGCTTGTTCTGCAATGGTCGGACAATTAGCAAATGGAAAGATGCAATATCAATCCATGACTTCTTGTATCATGCCATTAATCAATGCAAATGGTAAACACATTGTTACTATTGAAGGTTTCAATATGGACAAACTATCTCCTGTCCAACAAGCGATGGTAGATACTTATGGATCTCAATGTGGATTTTGCACACCAGGTTTTGTGGTTTCCATGTCAGGATATTTATTGTCAAATTCTCAGTTAACCAAAGAAGGGATTATTGAAAGCATTGATGGTAATATCTGCAGATGTACCGGTTACAAGTCAATCGAACGTGCTGCAGACATTATTCTAACAAAAGCAAACCGTGACTTCAAAAAGATCTCTATTTCAGGATTAGCAAACAAAGAATATATTCCAGCTTATTTTACAACTATTCCAAAACGATTGGCGGCAATTAAAATTACAAAAACTAAAAATGCAAAAGGAGTAAAATTAGGTGGTGGTTCTGATTTGTATGTGCAGAAGCCATGGGAAATGTATGAAGAAAATCCGGTTGCCGTTTATGATAATCCAGCCATGAACAAAATCACTGTCAAAAATGGTGTATTGGAATTTGGAGCTGCCTTGACAATGGGAGATTTATATCGCTCTCCTGAATTCAACAAAGCAATTCCGAATGATGGTCATATGTTCAAATTGTTGTCATCAACTCAGATTAGAAACATGTCAACTATTGGTGGAAATTTAATTAATGCTTCCCCAATCGGTGACTTTACAGGAATATTGTTAGGGCTAGATGCTTCTATTATCTTAAATAAAAATGGAAAAAGAAGAACCGTTGCTTTGAAAACCTTTTATAAAGGCTACAAAAAAATGGATATTAAGAAAGATGAAATTTTGGAAAAAGTAAAATTCAAAATACCATCTAAATCAACCACCTTTCATTTTGAAAAAGTAAGTCAAAGAAAATATCTAGATATAGCAACGGTCAATTTCGCTTCTAGTATCACACTTGATAAAAGCAATAAAATAAAAGATATTCATCTATCAGTTGGAGGTGTTGGACCGATTCCAATGTACCTTCATAAAACAGTGAAATTTTTGAAAAACAAAAAGATGACGAGTGAAACATTAGATGCTGCAATTGTAGTGTTAAACAAAGAGATTACTCCTATCAGTGACACAAGAGGAAGTGCTGATTACAAAAGATTGGTAGCAAGACAATTGTTCTTAGCGCAATTTTTGAATTTGGATGCAAACATTTATGACGTCAAAAAATTAGTAGGCGCATGGTAAAGAATTTAAACAAAACAAAAAAAGGAAAATCTTTAAACATTGATTCTCCACTTCATGTCACAGGACGCACCAAGTATGTCGATGATATTCCTGAACTGTCAGGGACACTTTTCGCCAAAGTATTTTACGCTTCAATTGCACATGGAAAAATAACTAAACTCGATATTTCCAAAGCTGCGGCGATGGAAGGAGTTGTCAAAGTCGTGACATACGAAGATATTCCAGGCGAAAATCAAGTCGGTGGTATCATTGCTGACGAACCCTTATTGGCGGATGGATTGGTGGACTTTATTGGTCAACCGATTGCAATGGTATTGGCAACAGAAGAAATTATTGCAAGAAAAGCATTGGCCAAAATCGATGTAAAATTTAAGCCACTCAAGATAACCGTCGATCCTCGTGAAGCACATGCAAAAGGAAGTTTACTCAGTGATCCTCGTAATTTTCAAATGGGTAATACAAAACAAGCATTTGCAAAAGCGAAATATATTTTTGAGGGAGAAGCAGATTCTGGTGGACAAGAACATGTGTATTTAGAGCCACAAGGAGCTTACGCTATTCCGAAAAATAATGACTGTATTCAAGTCATTAGTTCTACACAAGGACCAACAGCTGTACAAAGAACCATCGCACGTGTACTCGGTGTTTCAATGAACGAAGTTGAAGTGGATGTCAATCGTATTGGTGGTGGTTTTGGAGGTAAAGAAGATCAAGCATCCATGTGGGCAGCGTTTTGTGCACTGGGAACTTACTTAACAAAAAAACCAGTCAAATATATTTTGGACAGACACGAAGATTTGCAGATGACAGGAAAACGTCATCCTTATAGAAGTGATTACAAAATTGGTTTTGACAAAGACTTAAAGATCGTTGCTTTTGAAGGAAACTACTTTCAAAATGGAGGAGCAGCAGCTGATTTATCTCCTGCTGTTTTGGAACGTACTTTATTTCATGCGACCAATAGTTACTATGTACCGAATGTAAAAGTGAATGCTTATTCCTGTCGTACCAATTTACATCCACATACTGCTTTTCGTGGATTTGGTGGACCACAAGGAATGTTTGTTATTGAATGCGCGATTCATCATGCAGCAAGGGAATTAGGGGTTGCACCAACAACCATTCAGGAGAAAAACTTACTGGTTAATAACAATGAATTTTCATACGGACAAAAAGTTCAAGATTGTGAAGCAAAGAACACTTGGAATCAAGCTAAGAAGAAATTTGATTTTGCAAAACTAAAAAAAGAGGTTGCAACCTTCAACAAAAAAAATAAATATTTTAAGAAAGGAATTGCATTTATGCCGATCTGTTTTGGCATCTCATTTACCAACACGATGATGAACAATGCACGTGCACTGATACATGTCTATAGCGATGGTAGTGTGGGTATCAGTACTGGTGCGGTCGAGATGGGACAAGGGGTGAGTTCGAAGATGATTCAAGTAGCAGCATTGTGTTTTGGATTGAAAGAAGCACAAATTCGCTTGGAAAGCACCAACACCACTCGTGTTGCTAACACTTCTCCTACGGCTGCTAGTGCAACCGCTGATTTGAATGGAAAAGCATTGCAAGATGGTTGTGATCAAATTATGGTTCGATTGAAAAAATTAGTCCGTAAAGAATGGGGATTGAAGAAAAAAGAAGTCATTCATTTTCAAGACGGAATGGTGATTTGCAATCGAAAGAAAATGAAATGGAATGATTTGATTGCTACTGCTTTCTCACAACGTATTAACTTAAGTGCCAAAGGACACTACTCCACTCCAAAAATTCATTTTGATAAAAAAACTGGAAAAGGACATCCGTTTGCTTATCATGTTTTTGGAACTTCCATTTTTACTTGTACCGTAGATTGTATTCGTGGAACCTATGATTTTGACAAAGTACAACTCATCCATGATTTTGGAACGAGTATGAACAAGCTTGTCGACTTGGGACAAATAGAAGGTGGACTGGTACAAGGAATGGGCTGGATGACCTTGGAGAATTTATTGTACGATGACAAAGGTCGATTGATGTCAAATAGTTTGGCGAATTATAAAATTCCTGATGTCCATTTTGTTCCTAAAAAATTGGATGTTGAATATCTAGAAACAGAAGGATCGGACTTAGCAATATTGAAATCGAAAGCGGTGGGTGAACCACCTTTGATGTATGGAATCGGTGCTTATTTTGCTTTGTACAATGCTGTTTTAGCATACAATAAAGAGGCGGATATTCCTTATGTTTCTCCGATGACAACTGAGAAAATTTTGATGGGACTTTACACGAAAAGAGCGAAATCATAACAATGAATAATCGCATCACCATATATAGCAACTTAGTTTGGTTAGGAGATCGACTTCAACCGGCTTCTATTGAAATGACGGACGGAAAAATCACGGAGATTTATCTTGCCGAAAAAAGAAGTGATGCCATTAATTATAGTGATCAAATTGTTATGCCAGGAGTCATCGACCCACATGTGCACATCAATGAGCCTGGGAGAACGGATTGGGAAGGTTTTGAAACCGCAACAAAAGCAGCAGCGGCAGGTGGGATTACAACGGTGGTAGATATGCCATTAAATTCTAGTCCCGTAACCACAAATGTTCCTGCATTCTTAGAAAAGAAAAATGCATCCGAAGGAAAATTAAATGTCAATGTTGGATTTTATGGTGGTCTGATTCAAGGGAATGCCAATGAAATGAAAGCATTGATTGCAGAAGGAATTTTGGGTGTAAAATCATTTCTGATTCATTCTGGAATAGATGATTTTCCAGAAGTCAAAAAAGAAGATCTGGATATTGCACTTCCTATTTTAGCTGCCAATGATATTCCATTTTTAGTTCATTGTGAATTAGCTGAATTGCTCGACAACGATGCTCAAAATAATGATCCAACCAATTACAACTCCTTCTTAAATAGTCGACCACAATCTTGTGAAGTACAAGCCATTGAATGGATGATTGAATGTTGTAGAACGTGTCAAGTGCCATTGCACATTGTACATTTATCAGCAGCGGAAGGATTGGAAAAAATTATCGATGCAAAAAAAGAAGGATTGCCATTGACTGTAGAAACTTGTACGCATTACATCTACTTTGATGCAGAAAATATTCCAAATGCAAATACCTTATTTAAGTGTTGTCCTCCTATCCGTGAAAAAGAAAATAATCGAAAATTAAAAGCGGCTATCAAAAGTGGTGTCATTGATTTCTTATCAACAGATCACTCCCCTGCTCCACCTAATTTGAAAGAAATAGAATCAGGTAACATCAAAAAAGCTTGGGGTGGAATTGCAGGTTTACAATTTTTATTACCTGCTTGTTGGACTGCTTTAAAACAAGATATGAGTTTGGAAAAATTCATTCCGAAACTGACCATCAACACTGCTAAATTTTTAAGAATAGATCATCGAAAAGGTAAAATTGCACTCGGTTATGATGCAGATGTAACAGTATGGTCACCTGAAGAAAAATTCGAAGTAAAAAAAGATAACTTACAATTTAGACATAAAATAAGTCCTTATATTGGGGAACAGTTATTTGGCAAAGTCACTGCGACATATGTCAATGGAGTCCCTGTATTTGAACAAAATAAATTCACCAATAAAAACGCTGGACAATGGCTACTAAGAGAAGCGAAAACGATATAAATGCACCTGCATTCACCAAAATGACAGACCTTGCTGCTGAAAGATTAGGCGGTAAAGTGCTTTATGCAACGGATGATTTTTTTGCCGAAAAAGAAAATCTCATCAAACCGGGAAGAGGTATTTTCATTGATGACAAATATACCGAACGAGGCAAATGGATGGACGGCTGGGAGTCTCGCAGAAAACGTACACCTGGACATGATTGGGCGATTATCCAATTGGCAACACCAGGAAGAATTACGGGATTTGACGTGGACACCAATTTCTTTTTAGGAAATCATCCGCCACATGCAATGATTGAAGGGATCAGTTTGAAAGCCAGTGAAATTCCTGAAGATTGGGCAAATTTAAGTCTTGGTTGGAAAGAAGTATTGAAAAAATCTCCTTTAAATCCAGGTAGCCAACACTTTTATGAAGCTCAAAATAACAATGTTTATACACATTTGAAATTACATATTTACCCAGATGGTGGTGTTGCAAGATTGAAAGTATATGGTGATGTAGAAAAAGATTTTACGGCTATTCCAAAAGATGAAATCATTGATTTAGCAGCTGCAATCAACGGTGGGAAAGCGATCCAATGTAACGATATGTTCTTCAGTGATATGTCCAATTTAATTATGCCAAATCGCGGTGTCAATATGGGTGATGGTTGGGAGACCAAAAGAAATCGAACGCCTAATAATCGAGATTGGGTGATTCTAAAATTGGCACATCCTGGAAGGATCCAAAAATTATTAGTAGATACTTGTCATTTTAAAGGCAACTATCCGGACACTTGTTCAATCGAAGGATGTTTTTCTGACAGTGATGATGCGGTCCAAATGGATGCTGTCAATTGGCAAACAATTTTAGAAAGTCAAAAACTACAAGCGGACCATGAACACCATTATGAAAAAGAAATAAAGCAAAACGATAAAATATCACATGTTCGTTTAAATATTTTTCCAGATGGAGGAATTAGCCGGCTTAGGGTTTTTGGAAATATTGTTGGATAATCGTGAAAGAAGGGATTGTTGAAAAGTGATTAAATTAATATAATGCAAATCATACTAATACTTATTGGACTTACTGTACTGGGATTGTTGATTCTATTCACCAAACTTACCCATGATGCCAATCACATAGAAGCCATCCAAACAGCTGAAGATCAAGATACTAAACAAGATGAAGACGTTGCTGAGAAATTAGTCGATTCTAAAAACTTCTTATACACTGGTATCGTTGTTTGTTTTCTATTACTCGCGCTCATTACTTACTTACTAGTCAAAGACACCATGTATGCAGGACACTTTCAATCCTGGTCAAATTTGATAGTAAGATGGATGCATATCACTTTTGGAATTGCATGGATTGGAACTTCTTTTCTTTTCGTATTCATGGAAAATAGTCTTCATGCCAATAAAGAGAAACCAGAATTGAAAGGAGATTTATGGATGGTACACGGAGGTGGATTTTGGTTTGTAGAAAAATATCAAGTGGCACCGAAAGTGATGCCTAAAGGACTCCATTGGTTCAAATATGAAGCTTACTTTACTTGGATAACTGGATTTGCTTTACTTTGTGTTGTCTACTATTTCAATGCAGAAGCGATGTTGGTAGATCCTAATATTTTAGATATCCCAGCTTGGATGGGCATAACAATTGGTGTAGGATCCTTAATTGTTGGATATGGAATTTATGATGGCTTATCTAGAACACCTCTTTTGAAAAAACCAGTTTGGTTTGGTGTTGTGTTATTCGCAATTCTTTCTGCATTCGCTTACTTTTATTGTCAAGTCTTCAGCGCAAGAGCTGCGTATATTCATTTTGGCGCATTGATGGGAACGATGATGGCAGGAAATGTATTCTTTGCGATTATTCCAGCACAAAAAGCATTGGTAAAAGCAGCAAAAGATGGAACCTACTTAGATCCTTGGTTGGGTCAATTTGCAAGTATGCGTTCTTTTCATAACAACTATTTTACATTACCTGTATTGTTTGTCATGATTAGTAATCACTTTCCGATTACTTTTGGACATGAATATCCGTGGGCTATATTATTGGCACTTTCTGTTGCTAGTGCGACTTTAAAACACTGGTTAAATTTAAGAGAAAAGAGACAACTATCAGTATGGGTATTTCCAATATCTGTATTAATGTTAGTAAGTATTATTTTTGTTTCTGCTCCACCAAAACCAGGTGAATGTAAAGATGAAGTAACGATTACAGAAGTATATAGTATCATGCAAGAGCGTTGTGTGACGTGTCACTCTTCGGCTCCTACTGACAAGATAAATACGAAAGCGCCAAACGGAGTAATGTATGATACACCCCAACAAATTAAAAAAATGGCAGACAAAATAATGCAACGTGCAGTGATTACTAAGACAATGCCGCAAAATAATTCTACTGGTATGTTGCCAGAGGAGCGGGAGAAGTTGCGTTGCTGGATTGAGCAAGGGGCTAATATTGAGGAGTAGCCGCTTGGGGGACGTAGAACCCAATCCTGAATATTTGTGCCAAATATTCTTCCTTTCCCTTTAAAAAAGGAAAGGATGCGCACGCGAGGCAGACGCGGAGGAGCACGCAATGAGCACGTATGAACACGAAACAAGAGCACGCCGCTCCCCTTCCTTGTTTACAGGGAAGGGACGTCCAGCTTGCTGGTACAGGGATGGGTTAACACGAAACAAGATAAAAAAACAAAACACTTACAACAACCGAAACATGCAATCACTAAAAGATTTCAACCAACAAGACACCGAAACAGCATCTGCAGAATTATTCAAATGCTGTGGTTCAACAAGATGGGTAAAACAAATGATGGGTTATTTCCCATTTACAAATGAAGATAATTTATTCGATCATGCACGTACGATTTGGTACAACATCAATGATGATTCAGATTACCTAGAAGCATTTACCCATCATCCAAAAATCGGTGATGTCAAAAGTTTGAAAGAAAAATTTGCTAGCACTAGTGATTGGGCAGGCAATGAACAATCAGGTGTCAAAAACGCACAAGCACGGACTATACAAGAGTTGTCAGAATTAAATGAAGCTTATTTCCAAAAATTCGGTTTTATCTTCATTGTCTGTGCAACCGGTAAGTCTGCAGAAGAAATGTTAGAATTACTGAAAGGAAGAATCAATAATTCGAAAGAAGAAGAGATTGGTTTGGCAATGGGCGAACAATTCAAGATTACCTTATTGCGACTTCAGAAAATGGTGCAATTGAATGATGATAAATGGAATGCAGTCAGTCAAGTCACAACGCATGTCCTCGATACTTCTTTGGGAAAACCTGGAAAAGATATCCGCATCCAACTTAAAAAAGAAAAAGACGGCCAATGGATCACCATCGCTTCTGGTGTCACCAACGCAGATGGTCGAATCGCCAACCTACTTCCAGCTGGGGTGGAATTACCGGCTGGCAATTATTTGATGCATTTTAATACTGGTGATTATTTTGAAAAAAATGGAGTTACTGGTTTTTATCCTCAAGTAGATATCCATTTCACTACTTTTGATCAAACCCATTATCATGTTCCTTTGTTGATAAATCCTTTTGGGTATAGTACATATCGAGGTAGTTAAGAATTGAAATCTACAACTTATTGAACTGTTTACTAAGAAAAAATTAATTTTAGTAAACCATTTAGGAGGTATGCACTTAACTTTTGATCTGTAACTTATTAGACAAATTAACAGTATTCGCAATTCCACATTGCAAAATTATTGTTATATTTGAAAACAACCCATTATTTCTTGAGCCTATTACTTCGCCCATGAACATTGTGAGAAAGCTTTTTATTCTAGCAACTATTCTAATTCAATTCAATAATCTACATGCAGAACATGTGGTAGGCGCCAACGTCAGCTATACCGCAATCAGTAGTGACGCCAATACCTTTACAATTGAGCTGACCGTTTCCTATCTAGTAGATTGTGCAGAAGCTAATAATCAGGGATTTCCAGTATTGGTTTATACGCATAATGAGACCACAGATCAATACAGTTTTAATACCGCTTTTTATTTAGACATCAACGATGCAAACAATCTTGACAATTTAGAATACGATTGTTTAGCCGTACCTAACAACTTATGCACAAGACAACTACGAGCTTCACATGAACGGACCTTTCCGATAATCGATGAATCTTATATTTTTGTCCATTCCTCTTGTTGCCGAAATGCAGCTAACATCAATATCATAGATCCACTTGACAATGGACTGACCATTTTTGAAGTCATCACGTCGTTCGATCAACAAAATCTGAATTCTTCTCCTCAATTAGATGCAACAACTTCTTTGACCATTTGTAGCAACGAATTTACCAATTACGAATTACCGATTTCGGATCCCGACGGAGATAGCTTGGCAATCAAATTGTGTCAACCTGAATTCATGGGACAAGGTCAACAACATGCACCACCCTATCCACCATTGGTTTTTAATGAAGCGGCTGGTTATAATTTTGAGAACCCATTAGGTGGGACTGGTACTATAGATATTAGCGAATCTGGCCAGGCACTTGAAATCATCGCTTCCCAACAAGGTCAATACGCGATGGCTATTTGTGTTGAAGAATATAGAAATGGCGTTCTTTTAGGCCTTTCCAAATTGGAATTGCAAATTGTTGTATTAGATTGCTTAAATGTACAAGCCAATGCAAATACAGATTTCACAGAACCCGATGGTGTAGAAGTAATTGTATTATGTGAAGAAAATCAATTTCAATTAACCAACAATTCATTTCCGACCTCAATAATTACAGAACAACTTTGGACGATTGAAAATGAAGAGGTGACCATGACCTTCACAGAATGGGAACCACTAGTAACTTTCCCAAGTGGTGGTGAATATACTGGTACTTTAATCGTCCGTTCAATTTTTGATTGTCCAGATACTTTGCATTTAAAATTTAGAGTAAATCCATTTTTAGAAGTGGACTTTGAAGTAGATAGTTTATCCTGTGACACAGATGAAGTAAGTATATTTGATCGAACCAATACGGATGCACCAATTGCGGATCATTTATATGTCGTTAATGGCGATTCATTTTTCACATCCAGTCCGCTCGTCAATTTTCCAGAGATAGGCACGTATGATATTCAGTATCATGTGGTCGATGCATTTGGATGCATGGGAAGTACGACTGAATCCTTTTATTATGACCCGACCATTCATGATATCGAAATTGAAATTGAAGAGGAGACCACCAGCTGTATCGGCAAGTTTTTCACCCCTACATTTAACACCGAAGACTTTGATGATTGGATTTTTGAAGATCAACCTTGGACCTCCGAAATTTTGATTACAGAACCAAGTTACCATACGGTTGTAGCTACGAAAGATGGTTGTTATTTTTCCAAAACTTTCTTTGTTACGCCATTAGTATGTGAAGCAAAAATCTATATCCCGAATGTCTTCTCTCCAAATGATGATGGCTTCAATGATACTTTTGGTCCTTATGGCGATGATTTTGAAATTATCACCTTTACTGTGTTTGATCGTTGGGGCAATCAAGTTTTTGGTACAGTATCTAACAATACTTTTTGGGATGGAAAGTTGAAAGGGAAGTTTGTCAATCCTGGTATATATGCTTATAGTATTCGATATCGGGAAACGGAGTTGGGGACGGAGTTGGTAGCGCAAGGGACGGTTACTTTGGTAAGATAAATTCACTATTAGCTAGCTTAATGTTTAAAAAAAAAGCCGTCACTCCAATCAAGAAGCAACGGCTTTTCTATGTTATAAAAAATCAGTCCTTTATAGTACCAACTTTTCTTTTGCCCTTTTCCAAAGACTTCTCATAAGCATCCAATTGCTTTTCAGCTTTCTGGATTTTCGCTTCTTTTTCCTTGATCTTATCAGTACTCATCGTTTTACCTTTCTTTGCTTTATCCAATTCTGTTTTCGCTTTCTTAATCTTTTCTCTTGCAGCTTTCGATTTTTCATTACCCCTTTCGATATCTTTTTTCACTTTTTCCTTCTTAGCTTTTTGTTTGGCTTTAGCGGAAGCGGCACGGGCGGCACCAAATTCTTTTCCTTTTAGATCACCTTTATTTTTTCCGTGGGCATTGCCTTTACCAGCGGCAGCAGCAGCACCAGCACTCTTTCCTTTACCATTGCCATTACCATGCGCTTCACTTTTTCCTTTTCCCTTGTTGGCTTTATCCTTTCCCTTTCCTTTATTTGCTTTGTCTTTTCCTTTGCCAACTGCCTTGCCTTTTTTTGAATCATCATCATCGTCCACTTCTGAATCATCGTCATCATCATCTCTTTCTGCATCGTCATCGTCGTCACCGCTATCAGAGTCGTCGTCATCATTATTCTTTTCGGCTTTATCCTTCTTCCCTTTTCCATTTTTCCATTTTTCTTTTTCTGCTTCTACTGCATCCTCCGCTTCATCGATTTTTTTATTCTTTTTGCCTTTAATTTTGTCTTTAGTCTTTTCAATTTTGTCTTTCAATTTGCCCTTACCTTTTCCTTGACCTTGTGCATATACATCCGAAGTGAATGCTAATAAACAGATCATCAGAAAAGTTGATAATACAAACTTTAAATTTTTCATGATGTGATTTTTTTTAAAAAGTAGTTAATTAAAGATCTAGATCTTTTAGAGCCGCGTCTAAAGCTTTTTCAGTTGTTTGGAGTTCTATTTCTGTTTGTTGCAACACAGTA
This sequence comes from uncultured Saprospiraceae bacterium, assembly GCA_937941765.1. Taxonomy (GTDB): domain Bacteria; phylum Bacteroidota; class Bacteroidia; order Chitinophagales; family Saprospiraceae; genus CALDGQ01. The sequence continues at coordinate 27,140 of CALDGQ010000044.1, read as the reverse complement.
GTTACAGAATCAATTTTAGCAATTTCAACTAATGCATTGGGTGCTGAATCAGCAGTTTGCTCTCCACTATCAGAGCCGCAACTTGTTAAAACCAAAAACGCTAAAAGCGAGAAGATAAAAGTTAACTTATTCATAAAATTTAGAAATTGTGAATAGAATAATAGATTGTCAGGAGATAAGATATTACTTTAAATTAATATTTAATCGAAATTCTGAATAGAATAGGACATTTATTTTTAATACACCTGGCAAATAACAAAGGTCGGTTTATTCTTGATTCAACAAATACAAAGCCACCCGAAAAGCCTCTTCCTGAAACTTCTTCAACTCATCAAACGACACATCCACATTTTTAATTTTAGATTTCACCGTCGCACTATGTACCAATTGGACTGGCTCATCTACCAACTGTATTAATGCTTCCATTTTAAAAGAAAGTGGTCCACCTTTAAAACGACCTTTCATGATTCTTTCCTTGATTGCTATTTTGTCAAAATTATGAATTGCAAAAAGATTAGCAATGGCAACATGAAAATCTTTGACCGCATCTTGGCTTTTGGGATCCTGCAATTTCAGTTTAGTATAGTCCAATTTTAGGATTTCAAAGTCTTCAATTCGACCTTCCAAAGCAACAATGATTGCTTCATTTGATTTTAGTTCAATTCCGCATACTTTCATAGGTGGAATATAGGGACAAATTCTAAATGGCTTTGTATTTTTACGTGCTAATTAAATAAAATTAAAACGCTTTAGTAAAATAATGTAAAGCGTCGAAAAAATAAACAAACATGAAATTATCTATTCCAACAAAAAACAAAACTGGTGTTTTCAAAAAACTAAAAAAAGCGAATCTTGATTTCCGTGAAATTTATCCTGGAGATCGTCCGGATCGTCAACCTGTGCATACGGTTTATGGTGGAGCGAATTTATTCAAATCAAGTATTGCTGAATTTATGGGTAAAAATGCATTAAATGCATTATTGACCTATGCGCCTGATTTCTGCGAATTCGGAAGAGCATTTGAATTAAGAGGTTTTGAAAAACTACCAAAGTCGGCAAAAGCAGCAAAAGCATTATCTGCTAAGTTGAAAAAAATGCCAACAGCCAAAAGAATTGAACACCCTGCATATTTAGCACACGAAGTTTACAACAAAGTAATTGCAAAATTAAAATCTGAAGCATTAGAAGATTTTAGAATTGATTTTGAAGACGGATTTGGCAATCGTTCCAATGAAGAGGAAGATGCAACGGCAATAAAAGCAGCACAAGAAGTTGCAAAAGGGATGAAGAAAAAATCATTGCCGCCATTTATCGGTATTCGTATCAAACCATTCACGGAAGAAATGAAGGAACGTGGTTTGCGTACACTCGATATTTTCGTAACAGAATTAGTCAAAAACTCAAAAGGGAAATTACCAGATAATTTTGTAGTCATGCTTCCGAAGGTTACAATTCCAGAACAAGTAAGTGCGTTAGTATCTTGTTTTGAATTGATGGAAAAATCATTGAAACTTAAAAAGAATTCGCTCAAAATGGAAATGATGGTTGAGACCACACAATCTATTTTAGATGTTGATGGGACTAATCCTCTTTATCGTTTTATCAAGGCGAGTAAAGGTCGTTGTATTGCCATGCACTTTGGTACTTATGACTACACCGCTTCTTGTAACATTACTGCTGTCTATCAAGAGATGGATCATCCTGTTTGTGATTTTGCACATCATATGACAAAGGTTGCATTAGCTCATACTGGTATTTGGTTATCTGATGGCGCAACCAACACAATGCCAATCGGACCACACCGAGGTAAGTTGACTAAAAAACAAGCAGCGGAAAATAAAGAAGTGGTTCACAGCAATTGGAAAAAAGGATACGAACACATTCGTCACTCTCTTTGGAATGGTTACTACCAAGGATGGGATTTGAATCCGGCACAATTGCCAATGCGTTACACTGCTGTCTATGCTTTTTTCTTGGAGAGTTATCATGATGCCGTTGATCGTTTAAAAACTTTTGTTGATAAAGCTGCTCGTGCGACTTTGATTGGAGATGTTTTTGATGATGCCGCAACCGGGCAAGGTTTGTTAAATTATTTTTTGAAAGCGTTGAATAGTGGTGCAATTACGGAGGAAGAAGTTTTGGCTACTGGGTTGACTTTGGAAGAGATTCGTAGTCGGTCGTTTAAGAAGATTTTGGAGGGTCGGGCTAAGTAGGGGTGACGTGTAGTACGTGTTTTAACCCATCCCTGTACCGACTTTGGTCGGACGCCCCTTCCCTGTGAACAAAGAAGGGGTGCGGCGCGGGGAGTACGCAAGTATAATGTTTTGATGGATGTAATAATTTTGCAACAAAATAAATACGTATTCAACAATAACAAAAAAAACAAAAAAAAAGCAAAGCAAATGAAACTTCACAATGCATATCAATTTGCAAGAGCACAGAGAAAAAAACCTACTCCAGTGGAAAAACTCTTTTGGGAGAAAGTACGAGGCAAAAAAATTAATGGGTTCAAAATAAACAGACAATTCCCTATTCAACATGCAACGGAACCAGGTTACAAATTTCACTTCTTTCCAGATTTTTATTGCTCACAAAAGAAATTAGTCATTGAAATTGACGGCGAAATTCACGATCAACAAATTGAATACGACCAAAAAAGAGAAGAAAGACTGAAAGAACTTGGTTACCATATAATACGTTTCAAAAATAAAGATGTACTTGAAAATTGGGATGAAGTAAAAGAAAAATTAATCAATAAATTAGAAAGCTTAGAAGACAGATATTGAATTAAACAACTTACTTACGTATTCCTACGCGAACTCACGAACTCCCCTTCCTTGTTCACAGGGAAGGGACGTCCGAAGGTACAGGGATGGGTTAAATCACGAACTCCCCGCGAAACCAACACAATATAAACGGGCTCTTATTTCAATTAAACAAAATAATGAAAACCTTCCACTTCCTAACAAAAACCCTACAATCCAACAAACGCGCAACCCTCCTCTACGTACTCCAATCCAAAGGAAGCTCACCTGGACGCAAAGGCTTCTCCATGGCCGTAGATGAAGATGGCAACTTCGTAGGCACAATCGGCGGAGGAATCATGGAAGTAAAGTTACTAGAACTAGCAAAAGATAAAATCAAAAAAGGAGATTTTAGAAACCTCATCAAACAACAATTTCACAACAAACAAAACCCTAAAAACCAATCTGGTTTAATTTGTTCTGGGGAACAGACTGTTGCAATTATTCCTTTTGAAGACAAAGACTTACTGATAGTTCAAACTATAATAGAAAAAGCAACAGCTGGAATTCGCATAAATGTATATGAAAAAGAATTACGACTTGCAAATGAGGACCAGCCTACTCCTCTTGCAACATTAGAAATCAATCAAAATAAACGTATTCACATTTTGGGAGGCGGACATGTTGGGTTGGCATTGTCGCAGGTTATGAGCTTGTTAGATTATCAGGTCCTTGTTTACGATAATCGTGATAATTTATCAACGATTCAACAAAATACTGCCGCAACTTCAACTAAAATTATTGATTTCAACGATACATTGGAAGCAATGACCTATTCACCTTTAGATACAGTCGTTATTGTTTCTACTTCTTACCGAACTGACAAGATTATTCTCAAACAATTGTACAAAGAAAAATTTCGATACATAGGAATGATGGGAAGTGATCACAAAATCAAACAACTCTTTGACGAACTTCAAAAAGAAGGAATCTCAGATACTGAATTAGCACATATCCATGCTCCAATTGGTATTCCAATTTATAGTAAAACAACAATGGAGATTGCGGTAAGTATTGCTGGCCAGATTATTTTGGAAACAAATCGAGGATTGCCAACGGGACGTAGTTATTAATTTGATCTATTTTTAAAAAACATTTGTGGAATAATTCCAATTTTTATAACTTAAAGTAAATTTTTAAATTCTCATCACAATTCTCAAACCACATCATGACTACTATAAAATTATTAAAAAACCTATTTGGAATTTTCTTGCTTGTTTCAATCCTTGCTTCTTGCGGAAAAGATCAAATCAAAAAAGATTTTGACAAAGAAGATTTCAAGAAAGAAGGAGATTATGATGATTGGGAAAAAGAGTGTTTCAAATTTGAATATCCAATTAGTTTTGTAGCGGCAGATGATAATATCACAATTATCAATAGCGACCAAGAATGGATACAATATTGGACAGAATGGAAAGAATCAAATTCGGATGAAGCCACAAAACCATCTATAGTTTTTCCTTTTGGAATTAATTGGGAGGGAACGGATGACATTGTTTCTGTTGAAACGGAAGAACAATTTGAAATCGCATTATACGATTGTAAAGAAAAACTTGGATATTATAAAGATTGGAAAAAAGAGTGCTTTGAATTTGTTTTCCCTTTAAGTTTTGAAAATGAAGATGCAAGTATCTCCGTTCTTAATAGTGATGAGGAAATGAAAACATTCTTTATAGAGTGGAAAGAAAATAATCCAAATGCAACTGAAAAACCAGCAATTGTATATCCTTTCAGTATTTCAAAAATAGAAACAGACATAACAGTTGTTATTGAAAATGAAGAAGCATTATTTTCAGCATTCGAAGATTGTAAATAAATAAGCTATTTAAAAAGCATAAAAAGGCTGTTTTCAGAATATCTGAAAACAGCCTTTTTTCGATCATCACCATTTGGTATAAGGCTATTATTTTCAATTATTCATACTACCTACCCTACATACATGGGTAGTTTTTGGGTATAAAAGCCGTGAAAATCAAAATATAAACGGGTTTCTATAATTTATCGAAAAGACCAACCGTTTCATAATCAATTAGAGCAATTCGAACACTAAAATTGATATTATGAGCACCCTACACATCGCAAAAGACGTTTTCGCTTTTATAATGGTTGGACTTTTATTAATGTTCGCAAGCGAAGAAACCAAAGTGATTGATAATACGAAAGTAGCCAATCAAGCTACGCTTATCTTGGCACCTACCATCCCTTTGACCAATCAAGTAAAATCAACAATTGGAATTAATCAACGACCAACCAATTGCTTTGTTGTCAACTATCCTATTCAAATTGTATTTCCTAATGGTCAGAAACAAACAGTAATTACTAGCAAAGTATTAGACAATATTGTGGAATCTTGGTTTGAAAATAATCCGAATGCTAACAATGAACCTACTTTCTTATACCCATTTGAAATTACCATGCAAAATGGGCGCAAAGTAGCCATTCAAAATGAAGCACAATTTATTGCCATTGCAGATGCTTGTGATGAGCAAAAGTTAGCAGAGAATTATAATTCAGTTGATAACTTTTGTTTTGACTTTGTTTATCCGATGCAATTAATTGCTCCAAATGGTAAGATTCAGAAAGTAAATACTGATGATCAAGTTGATTTAGCAATCAGAAAATGGAATGCTGACAACCCAAATAGCGTAGAAGAATTAGCTATTCAATTTCCAGTAAAAATAAAATTTGAGGATGGAATTTCAATCTCAATAGAAGATGTAAATGCATTGTCATCTGCCATTCAATACTGCGAAAATGATTCTTTAGAATATGATGCAACCGGTGAAGAAACAGAAGAACCAATAATTAAAACTACTACGACACCATATATTGGTGCTTAAAATATAATCTTCCAGGATTATTTACACACTATGAAAAAGGCTACCATAAGAGGTGGTCTTTTTTTGTTATTTTCATAAATTTCTAAAAATATTTTTACAACTTTATTGCAAAATAAAAGTATGTCCATAATTCCTCTTGAGGCCGACCACTACCCTTCTGTCCAAAAAATATATCAAGCCGGCATAGATACGCGCAATGCAACTTTTGAAACTAAGGCACCAGAATGGAAAATCTGGAATGACAAATTCATGAAAGCACATCGTTTTGTAGCAATTGAAAATGCGGAAGTCTGTGGATGGGCTGCTTTATCTGCAGTATCCAACCGATGTGTTTATGAAGGGGTTAGTGAAGTGAGTGTCTATGTAAGTCCAACCGCAAGTGGCAAAGGATTGGGTACTCAACTTTTGCAACAATTAATTGACGATAGTGAAGGGAATGGGATTTGGACATTACAGGCAAGTGTTTTTCCGGAAAATATTGCGAGTATTCGGATTCATGAAAAATTAGGATTTCGGCAAGTAGGATATCGGGAAAAGATTGCAAAGCGGGATGGAGTTTGGCGGAATACAGTTTTGTTGGAGCGACGGAGTGAGAAGTTTTGAGATGCAGAGAATGATAGTATTCGCAGAAACACACAGAATGGCTTGTGCCGAGCTTAGCCGAAATAGGACATGAAATATTACGTAAAAAAATCGCAGCAAGAAAGACCCCAACGGGGTCAAGCAGATTAACTTAGGGCAACGCCCTAAGTTAAAGCAAAAAAAATACCCCGATAGCTTTCTACCGGGGCTTCTCAATTATGAGAAAACTTACTAAAGCTACTGTCGATTTAGGTGGATCATCTTCCCTACATACTCATCTGCACTCGTCGATAATCTGTAAAAATAAATACCAAAAGAAGGAAGGTCGTCGGCTGTAATGCACAGCACATGGTGTCCTTGTCCAAGCGACTGATTAAATGTTTTAATCAGGACACCGTTTGAATCATGTATTGTCAGGGCAATACGATCCTGTTCGGGTAAGATGAAATTGATCATAGTATTCTCCGAAAAAGGATTGGGGGAGCAAGCGATATTTTGATTTGAGATGTCCGTGGGATTATCATCAACCGCGACCGTTCCTGGGTTTACCTCTAGGGTAAGGTTACAAAATGTGTAGTTTGATTTAAAAACTTCTAACTTGGTATTTACGGATCCAATTTGAATCACTTCGTTTAAAGAATTGCCTGATTGCAACACTTCAAACCTCATTATATATAACGTTTCATCATCATATAATGTTACTCCATTTTCCGAATAATTTGGATTAAACCAAGAAAAAGGGAGCACTCCATTTTTTAAATATTTTGTTCCAATATTATTGTTGGAAAAACCAGGTAATGTACCTGATATTACTTCTTTAAAAGCTAAAATTTCAGGATTAAAAATGATATCGCCTTGCATTCCACCAATTTCTTCAAATTGTTTAGCTGTAAATGCAATTTCGATTTCTTCTCCTTTCAGATAGGGCTGATCTGCAATTTCTAACAAAACATTTTCTTCGATTTCCCCGGGCATGAAAGCAGAACTTGACAAATTCACATCTCCTACTTTGATACCTACAAAATCTTGTTCCATCTCATCCATAGTTGGACTATTCAATGAAATAACTTCAGGGAAATTATCGAGAAATGGATTTGTTGGATCTGTAAAAACATAGGATTCAGGAACAAAACGCCAAGATTCATTATTTGGAAAAGTATCTGCTCTTGCTAAAATTATATCTTGTAAATATATTAAGTCCAATGTTGTTATGCTTCCAGAGTTGTTGACATCTGCCGCAATAATTTTGTATGGAGAATTTAAAATATTGGAAGCCAATATGTGCTCCTGGATTCTAACCAAATCAATGGTAGAAACACCTGCTGCATATAATGTATCTTTTTTCGGATCAATTGTGTAATTAATACTTGGCATCATATCAGGAAAACTATACTCGCCAGTTGGTATCGACCAATCCAAATATCCTCCCGTACAAGTCAATTCAACATCTCTTACCGCTACCCCATTCTCCTTTTCAACTACACCAGCGATAACGATAGCAGCAGCAGGCTGCAACGTGCAAACACTACCATCATTTACAGCATATGGAATACTCACTTCTGAATTTCCAGATTTTTTAATAATTTCTATAGCAGTAGGATTGCCATCTACGATGATAGCAGTACAGTCTCCTCCATTTCCAATCATTTCTACATCTAAATAAAAAAGGATTGTATTATCAGGAACCGTTATTCCAGCGATACTTAGATCAAACCAAGATAATGTAATCGTATTGTCAGAAACATTAAAACTATAAGCACCTAAGTCGGATAAATTGTGTCCACTAGTACCCATAAATTTAGCAACAGCCGGATCAGCGATTTGAAATGAATTGGAAACACCTACGATATCATTGAAATTTTCAAATGAAACTGGAATGGAAACAATAGAACCAACAGCTCCATCCGCTTCCAAAACAGACATCGTAAATAAATCTTCCAAATTCTGCGTCACACAAACACTTCCTGGATTCATCACTGATGGAACACTAATTTCTGTATTGCCTGATTTTTTAATAATTTCTATTTCAGTTGGATTGCCATCAATGACCAAATCAGAACAATCAGCTACATTTCCTAAAATTTCTACATCTAGATAAAAGATAGTGGTATGGTCAGCAACGGATACTCCTGCAATACTTAAATCAAACCAAGAGATTGTAAGCGTTGTGTTATCAAAATTAAAACTATAACCGCCTAGATCCGTTAAATCATATCCACTGGTTCCAACAAATCTAGCGACACTTGGATTTGCTATTTGAAAGGAACTAGAAACACCGACGATGTCATCAAAATTCTCCACTGTTACTGGAATTGAAACAACCGTTCCTATCGAACCAGATGCTTCCAAAATATTCATAGTAAATAGGTCTTCTAAATTCTGCGTTACACAAACAGCTCCTAGATTCATAACGGATGGGACATTGACTTCTGTGTTTCCCGATTTTTGAATGACTTCAATTTGTGTTGGATTGTCAACAATCAATATATCAGAACAATCATCAACATTTCCTAGAATTTCTACATCAATATAAAATAAAATGGTATTGTCAGGAACGGTCACTCCAGCTATACTAATATCAAACCAAGCTAATGTAAGTGATGTGTTGGTGAAATTAAAACTATACCCACCAAGGTCTGTCAAGTTATGCCCACTTGTTCCTGCAAATCTAGCCACTGTTGGATCTGCAATTTCATATGAGTTGGAAATACCGACTATTTCATCAAAATTTTCAACGGTAACTGGAATAGAAACGGTCGTTCCAATTGAACCTTCTGCTTCTCCGACACTCATAGTAAATACATCATTTCCAATCACTGTAATATCTTCACATGTCATATCAGAACCACATTGATTAGTCACTGTTTGACAAATGGTGTAAGTGCCAGTACCCGGAAAATTGAAAGTTGGATTTGCTACAGGAGCAGTATTCCCAGTTCCAAAATCCCAACTTACTGAATTGACATCAGTTGAAATGGTAGTAAAACTAATGGACATCGTGTTGACCACATAAGTAAAACTAGCGGTTGGCAATCCACCTGATGTTATTATTTCTTGAGTTGTTGTTGTTGAACAAGTATTGGCATCTGTTATTGTTATGGTATAATTTCCTGCAGCTAAATTTGAAAAACTATTGCTACTTGAAGGTCCATTTCCAATATCATAACTATATGGAGGCGTACCACCATTGGGAATGATATTAAAACTTCCATTGTTTTGTCCACAATTAGCGTCCACAATATTATTTAAAGTTGCAGATGGACCATTTGCAGTACCTAAAGTCGTAGTAGCAATTGCAGTACATCCATTGGCATCTGTCATCGTCACTGAATAATCTCCAGCTGCCAATCCAGTAAAAGAATTGTTGGAAGAATTACCATTTCCAATATCGAAAGTATAAGGAGGCATTCCACCATATCCACTAGCCAAAAAACTTCCATCAGATAATCCACAATTGGCAAAATTCAAACTACCGATATTAACACCTGGAGTAGCTCCGGGATTGATGTTGACAGTGGTTGAAGCAGTACAATCATTTAAATCAGTAACCGTTAGATTGTAAGTACCAGCATCTAGATTTGTAAAATTCGAATTAATGGTTGGACCATTTCCGATATCATAAAAATAAGGAGCGGTTCCTCCATTTATTTGTGCGGAAAAAGAACCGGCAGATCCATCACAATCTTCATGTACAATATTGGTTGCAGATAAATTGATTGGTCCATTATCATTAATAATTGCAGGTCGCACTTCTTGGCAACCAGCTGCATCGGTGATTGTTACATTATAATTTCCTTCACTCAATCCTGTAATTGAATTGTTTGAAGTTTGTCCATTCCCTATATCATATAGATATGGAGCGGTTCCACCTGAAGCGGTAATGTTCACGACCCCGTTTGCCTGGCCACATGACGCATTATCAGTACTGATAAATACGGATGGGCCGGCAGATGAGGTCATAGAAATTTGGTCAGTAGTATTGCAACCGTTGGAATCGGTTACCGTGATTGTGTAGTTTCCTGCTGCCAAATTTTGGAATGAATTGTTGGGGGTCGATCCATTTCCAATGTCGTACCCATAGGTGCCACTACCACCCGTGACACTAACCGTTAGAGAGCCATTGCTTGAATTGCAAGTTGGTGGATTGATATTAATAATATTCGCAAAAATGTTAGAAGAAACATTTATGGAAATAGCCTCGGTATCTGTGCATCCATTTCCGTCGGTCACTGTAATTGTGTAATTGCCTGGAGATAGATTTGTAAAATTAGGATTGGTGGTTGCACCTTGACCTAGGTCATATAAATAAGTCGGTAAACCACCACTTGTTGTTAGATTAATAGAACCATTATTTTCACCACAAGAGGTATGTTCAAAATTAGCAATTGACAATAGCGGATTTCCAAAAGCATTGGTAAAACTAATGGACTCATTAGCAGTACATCCTTGCGCATCCGTAACTGTCATGTTGTAATTTCCTACACTCAGGTTGGAAAAGATTCCAGTTGAATTTGTTGTCCCTCCCATACTATAAGTGTAAGGAATAGAACCACCAGCAGCCGAAAAGCTAATACTTCCATTTGGTTGATTACACGTGGTGTTGGAGTAATTAGAGCTGCTGATGGTTAGGTTGCAATTCAAAGTAAAAGAAGTACAAGTTGCAAATTGAGAAGTATTCCCAAGTGGATCTGTTGAGGTCGCAGTGATTTCATCCGCTGCATTTAGAGCCACACCATTTGCAAATGGAGCATTGAGTGTCCATTGTCCAGTTAGTGGAACGGTCTTTGAACCAAGGAAAACCGAACCCTGACAAGCTGCCGTTCCACAATTATTTTTATCCGATAGATAGATTTCAATTTTGTCACCCGCTAGTGCGTTTCCTGTTATAGAAGTTGCACTTACTTGTTGAATAGTTGGAGGAAGTTGATTATCATTTGCATTGCCTCTCAACTCAATTCCTGTGACCTGATTACAAATGAAAATATTTTCTGAAATTTCACATTTATCTGAGTTCTCAGAAATTCTTACCCCTACTAAATTTTTTGAAATATAATTTGCCTCCCCATTTCCAGAACCACCAATTTGGTTATTATCCCCACCATTACTAACAATTATTCCACAATATTCATTTCCATTTCCTACAGTATGATCATAGCTGACCCCAACTGTATTTCCTTGGACGGTACAATTGTAACTGTTATGTTTTAAAATAATACCGCATCCTTCCCAAGGTCCAGTATTAGGAACTGCTGGAAAATAATCAACAGAACTTCCGTTGTTATAAATCACATTTCCTTTATTCGGTGCACCGATTTTGCAATGGTGCGCATCCGTTACATCAATACCATCATCAGGAAAATTAATTACTTCTAATCCATAAACTTCACAAAAATCTGCTCTTACCCAAACAGCATTGATAGGTGCATCCCAATTATTGTACTGACCATCTAATACAATTTTAGGTTCAAAATTTCCATTTAAACCAAAACCAGTTTGAGTTGTAGCATCAATAATTGTATTTGCATCCAACAATGCTGGCAATTCTTCACCGCTTGTATTTCCTACGTTAATATAATGTTTTCCATTTCCAGCGATTGCAAATTGAATCGTGTTAGGACCGATATTGGTATTAGCACAATTGATGGCTTCACGTAAAGAGCCAGGACCTGCATCATTGGTATTTGTCACCATGATCGTACCATCTGGCTGAGCACATGAGTTGGAACCTGGAACAAATTGACAAGCTGAAAAAGCGGTTGTATTATTACCACCATCGCGCAAAGTTGCAGTGATTGCTTCTCCTCCGTTTAATGTTATACCATTTGAAAAAGGTGCATTTAAAGTCCATTGCCCATTTACAACATTTGCTGATCCTAAAAATATTTTTCCTTGACAAGGAGCTCCAACACAAGATGAGTTTTCATTTATATAAATTTCTGCGACATCGCCTGAAGCACCACTTCCAACAATATTAGTTGTGGAAACAGATGAAATAAATGGAGGTTGTTTGCTGTAGTTCCCTCCATTTGACAATGTAATTCCCGAATTAGAATTACAGTATATTGAGTTTTCTGTTAGTAATGTACTTACACTTGCATCCACACGAATGCCAACCTCACAAGAAGTAATGACATTGTTTTTAATTTGTGCATTGTGACTATTGCTTCTATTTAGAATACCGATATACTCGATTCCAGTTACAGAACTGAAGTTAGCATCCGTACCAATAATATTTCCTTCAACTAGACAATTATTTGAATTTTGTCTGACAACGATTCCACAACCTTGCCATGGACCTGTGTTTGGTAAACCTGAAAAGTAATCTTGAGTGGAACCTGTGCTGTGAATCACGTTTCCTTTATTAATTTTTCCGACAATACAATTACTAGCTTGATACAAATCGATTCCATCGTCCGGAAAATTTCGTATTTCAAGACCATAAACTTCACAAAAGTCTGCTCTTAGAAAAATTGCGTTGATTGGGATGTCCCATTGAAACTGAGAACCATCTAGTATAATTTTTGGAGTATAATTTCCGTTTAATCCAAAACCAGGTTGAGTTGTTGCATCAATTACCGTATAAGGATCAAGGATAGTTGGCAGTTCAGCGCCTGTTCCAGCACCTACGTAAATGACATGTTGAAAATTTCCAGGAATATTAAATTGAATTGTGTTAGGCCCAAGCGTATTGTTAGCACAATTAATCGCTTCGTGTAAAGAACCAATACCAGTTGCATTTGTGTTGGTAACCATAATTGTTCCGTCCGCTTGCGCACATTGTGCAGAAAGCTCGAACGAACCAACGAGACATAGAAATGCCCATAAGTTGAAGACAAAAAAGCGGGATGTGTGCTTTGTCATGGTTTTTGGTTTATGTTCATGTTACTAAAAACATACGCATACCACTGTAGGCAATGCATACACGATTATAGGGAATATAATTTCGCACTAGTTTACGTTATTGCGCTCCCTTATCACTACAAAGTGACAAGACGATGTTCAAAAATAGCTGCACGTAAGCTAGGTGCATAAAAACTTTAGGACACTCGAAAGTGAACTAACAATGTTCTAATAAAAATAAGTGTATCAATAAAACGGAGAGAAATCAGTTCAGGGATTATTTCTCGGGTTCGTTCATTGTTGTTAACGCAAATATAAATAAAAAGCTGTGTCATATTCCAAATTTTTAGACTATTATTTTCCCACAGTGTCAATTGGTTACGTATGAAAACTGTTTCTTTTGAGTTGACTATCAGTTACTTAAGCTACTCTAAACTTTCGCTAATTTTAACATAATCAGCGTTTAATTAAATTAACCAATCTAGTTATAAAAATTGCCTCTACGCTCGAATATTTATATCTTTGACCCACTTGGAAGAGAGATATTACAAAAGCATTTTAGTTCAAATCCTTTCTATCCATCCCTATTAAAATCGATATGATATTTTTAAAATATCACATCATCCCGTTTGCAGCTTACTTCAATTACTGATTAACATCCTGATTCAAAAAAGTAAAATTTCGAAACTAACCTTTCGAAGTTGGAACTATTTATTACACTGCATTAAACCTTTTTGCAATACATGCATCTAACTATCTATTATTTATTGTGGATAGTTTTTATTGGTGGCCTTGAACAAGAGAAGATTTCTAGTTTGTCCCATGAACTGAAAAACCCTCCTATTGTAACCAATCTAAACTCGAATTGCCGTCTGCAAGACTCACTTGTCTTGGTAGATATCTATAATGCCGCAAATGGTCCAGGCTGGACCACTCCTTGGAATCTTAATAACACAATGGACAATTGGGATGGTATCGTCCTTAATAGCTCAGGCTGTTTAGATGAACTTCGACTTTCCAATCGCAATCTAGTTGGTACAGTCGCTCCCACAATCGGAAATCTAAGCGAAATTACATTGTTACATTTGGACAATAATAACTTGCAAGGTCAAATTCCAGGATCCATTGGAAACCTCACAGCATTGAAAACATTATTTCTTGATAACAATAATTTTACAGGGGTTGTTCCTATAGAACTCGGATACATCACTTCTTTGAATACCTTGTTCATTGACAATAACAATTTGACAGGTGAAATACCCATTTCATTTCTTGGTTTAAACAATTTAACCAATTTAGAATTTTTTGGAAATAAAATTGACAGTGTTCCTGATTTGTCAAGTATTATGACTTTGATTATTCAAAACAATAAGCTCAAAATGACTGATAATGCACTGACATTTGATGACATTATACCAAATATGAGTTCTTCTTTAGGAATTCATTATGCACCACAAGATTCTGTATTTCAGGAGGTTACCTACTTTTTAAGTACGGGTGATCCTTTTATTATTGATTTGGAAATTGATGAAGGTTTAACGACCAGTAGTTATCGATGGTACAAAGATGGTAGCTTTTATGCAGGGCCTTTTAATTCATCAAAGTTTCCAATAGGTCCTGTTAGTTTTAGTGATGCAGGCGTTTACCATTGTCAAATTACGAATCCCAATGCAGGTTTACTAACACTATACTCTCGACCGATAACTATTCAGGTAAGTTGTGGCATTAGTTACGGAAATTTAGAAGGTGATTATTGTGCGGATCAAGACTTTTGGGTAAATGGAAATTTGTACAATCAAAGCAACCCAACAGGTTCGGAATATATGCCTTTTCCAGATCAATATGGTTGTGACTCTGTTTTGAATATCAACTTGCAATTTTTAAATAATGCAACTTCAAATTTCCAAAGACAAATTTGCAATAATGAATCTTTTTTAATTAATGGCGTCACCTATGACATCAATAACCCAACTGGAACAGAAACACTTTCTGATGCTGCTTACAATGGTTGCGATTCTATTGTTACGATTAACTTAACAACGGCACCACCTTCTGAAAAATATATCGATGATATTATTTGTAGCACAGCATCTATCTTTGTGAATGGTACGAGCTACAACTTCAACAACCCAATTGGCACAGAAACACTTGCCAATCAAAATTATTTGGGATGTGATTCAATCGTTTATATCAATCTGACTTTTCATCCTTTAGCTGAAGGTTCGTACAATCAGGAACTTTGTGCTGGCGGAAGTTACACAGTTGGAAGTGTATTGTTTGATGAAAGCAATACTGCTGGTTCTGTACTATTACCGAACCAAAACTACTTAGGATGTGATTCAATGGTCACTGTCAGTTTGACTTTTTCAGATGCGATTTCAGCGGAATACGCCCCTACCCTATGTCTCGGAGAATTTCGGGTCATCAATGGTGTCACGTATGATAGCAACAACCCAACTGGTAGTGAATTGTTTCCACAAGGTAGTTATATTGGTTGCGATTCTATCGTGAATATTGATTTGAGTTATCATGGCTTTTCACAAGGTTTTATCAACGAAACACTTTGTGAAGATGAATCTGTAACAGTTGGTGATATTACATTCGATTTTATAAATCGATCAGGAGCGGTAGTATTATATGATCAAAGTTATTATGGATGTGACTCGACTGTTTTCGTTAACTTATCTTTTACAATTCAGCAGGAAGTTTACTTAAATGAATTGTTATGTTCAGGTGATTTCAGACAAATAAATGGAGTCACTTATGATGTCAACAATCCCACTGGAACCACTACTTTGCCCGCACAACAATTTGAAGATTGCGATTCGTTACTTCATATCAACTTAACCTATCTACCTCTTGCTGAGGGTTTTATAAACGAAAATAAATGTGAAGGGGAAGAAGTATCCGTCAATGGAATCACTTTTGATATCAACAACCCTACTGGTGCTGTCTCATTTATTGGACAGGGATTTAATGGCTGCGACTCAACCGTTTATGTCAACTTGGTTTATAAAGAAGCATCTGAAGCATTTGTAAATGAATTGCTATGTATCGGTGATACTAGGGTAATAAATGGAGTAACATATGATGCCAACAATCCAACTGGTGCCGAATATTTCTCTAATCAAAATTACTTCGGATGTGACTCTACAGTCTTTGTGAATTTAGTTTTTATGCCACCTGCTGAAAATTTTATCAACAACACTTTATGTAACGGGACTACCATGTTGATAAATGGTGTAACATATGACGAAACAAATGCTACCGGAACAGAAATGCTACCGGCAATGGGATACAATGGTTGTGATTCTACGATTTATGTAAACCTAACTTTTACAGATATGGTCGTTAATGACATGTCAGAAACGTTATGTACAGGAAGTTCGATTCTTGTAAATGGAGTAACTTACAATGAGTCCAATCCGATTGGTACTGAAACATTCCCAATGGGATCTTACATTGGTTGCGATTCTATTGTTGAAGTAAATTTAAGTTTCTATAGTTCGCCAATCAAGTATCTGAATCCTATTTTATGTGAAGGGGACTTTATTGAAGTAAATGGAGTCACTTATGACCAAAACAATTTATTCGGTATTGAAACGCTAACAGGTCAAGCATTTTTAGCATGTGATTCTATTGTTGATATTGCAATCACTTATTACGAATCGACTCCAACTGAATTGAATCCGACGATATGTGTTAATCATTTTTATGAATTAGCTGGTGTTATTTACGATACTTCAAATCCTACTGGAACTGTTATCCTTGATGGACAATCTTATAATGGATGTGATTCTGTTGTAGCCATTTCATTGAATTTTCATGAGTCAGAAATCGGTACGTTCAATCCATCTACCTGCACAAATGGCACAATCGAATTCAATGGAACTACTTATGACATGAGCAATCCATCTGGAACCGAAATTTTAGTTAATCAAAGTTTTTACGGTTGTGATTCTACCGTCAATGTTCAGGTTGAATTCGTTCAATCAATAGAAGAAACACGGGATGAACAGCTTTGCATGGGCGCATCAATTACGGTCAATGAAACTATTTATGACATTGACAATCCAACTGGAATTGAACAAATGACTTCTGTCAATGGATGTGATTCTATTGTTACAATTTCACTTACATTCAACAACGGCAATTCTAGTAGTTATGATTTGACAGAAAATATCTGTCCAAATGAAGAAATAATTGTCAATAATGTAAGCTATAATGCAAGTAATTTATTAGGAACAGAAATCTTGCTAAATGCCTCATATTTAGGATGTGACTCTACTGTAAATATAGAACTGAACTTATTATCAGCTTCAAATACTTTTTATAATCAGACACTTTGTGTTGGTCAAGTGGTGGAATTACACGGACAAACATTTGATGTCAACAATCCATTTGGTATTATAGAACTAGACACACCTAATTCTTTCGGATGTGATTCATCGCTAATTGTCGAATTAACTTTTAATCCATTAAGTACCTTAGTGCTTGAACAAACTTTGTGCGAAGCTGAGACTTTGGACGTAAATGGAGTAACCTATGACATCACTAATCCAACCGGAACGGAAGTAATAAATGGTGGGAATTATTTGGGATGTGATTCAATCATCCAAATTAATTTATTGTTTTCACCGCCATCAATTGGAACTTTTGAACAACAACTTTGTACTGGTGAAAATGTTGTTATAAACGGAACAACTTACGATGCAACTAATTTATCAGGAACAGAAATTTTGGAAAATGCCAATTACTTAGGTTGCGACTCATTGGTTGAAGTTTCGATTCAATTTGTTGATGCTGTCACTTCTTCTATTAATCAAGTAATTTGTGACGGTGATAGTTTCTTATTTGACGGACAAAATATTTCAGCATCTGGAAGTTATAATCAAACAATTGTCAACGGAAGCATCATGGGATGTGATAGTATTGTTACATTAATCTTATCTGTAGAAGATCCTACACAATTAGGCCTAGCGAATGCTGGAATAGATGAAATACTATGTGATAATGAAGTCACCTTAAATGCGAATTTACCAACGGGAACCATAGGAAACTGGGATACAACTGCTGATATCGCAATTGCCAATCCAGCATCTGAAACTATACTGTTAGAAAACATACCACCAGGCACGCACGAGTTGACTTGGACGCTTGTCTCCCCCCTTTGCGGAGTTTATAGCAGTGATATGATACAGATAAGTGTTGCCGATATTCCTATTGCAAATGAGGACACCTATGATATTATTGGAGACGATGGCAGTGAAAATTTACTAGAAATCACTTCAAATGATATCATGGAAACTGCCCAAAATACAACCATCAATATTTTGTCCTCACCTGATTCCGGTGAAGCAATAATGTCTGATAATAGTACGCTGGAATATATCCCGGATCCTGAATTCAATGGTATTGTTGAAATAGAATATGAAATTTGCGATGAATTTTGTCCAGATAATTGTTCGACTTCATTTATCACAATCAATGTTTCACAGGCTCAGGAAACGGAAGAAATTCCAAATGTACCCAATGCAATAACAGCCAATGAAGATGGTATAAATGATGAATGGATTATTGACATTCTTGCTCAAAATCCAACAAGTTATGAAAATAGTAAATTAGTAATTATCAATCGTTGGGGAGCACCTGTTTTTGAAGCTAGCCCGTATCTAAACAATTGGGATGGAACGGATAAAAACGGGTTGCCACTACCTACGGGTACTTATTACTATAATTTACAACTAGACTTGAGTAATGGGGTAATTTATAAAGGAGATGTGACGATATTGAGATAGTTGACTAGCTTCTTAAATAAGATTAAGATCAAAAAAAAATCGTATTGGAGCCGACATTTCTAACTTGTACAGCTAAAACTTAAAATATTTTTGCCTTTTTAGGCAACCAAGCTTACCTTTGCTTCATACTATTGATATGATTATGAGACCGCTATCATTCGTATTATTTGCAATGTTGACATTCCATTCTTTTGCGCAAGACAATGACGATTTTGCTTTTTATCAAGCTTCTAGTTTGTATAAAAAAGGTGAATTTGAATTAAAGTCATTCCAATCTTTGTATCAACAGGATCAGAAAAATGGATTTGAATTCACAACTACTCGAAGTAGTTATTTTTCCTCCTTCAATCAATTTTTATTTGGTACAGACAAACGATTCAATTATGGATTTGATGTCGTATTTAAATCAAATTTAATAGACGCAACTTTGGAGCAATCTAGATTTGAGGTTTTAAAATTTAGTCAAAAAGAGCGCTATCAATTATTGGAATGTACAGAAGAACGAGCAGCTAATAGTCCAAATTCTTTATGTCGACAGTTTGGTCAGCAATTGGATCATGATACGCTTCGCAATTACGATGGAGATGTATTGTTGACAAAAAATCAAATCGGACTTTCTCATTTTGGACCAAAAATAAAATTTCACCCTGTCAAAAAATGGAGTAATGTTACCTTACAACAAACACTTTATATCCCAATACAAAAGACAGTGGATGGACAAACTATTTCCTTCACACAACTATTTATTGATAAGAAATTAAACGATAAAAATTTCTTGTTTATTGAAGCAAGTTTGTGGACTACGGTTGCGCCAGACTTTCGAGTACTTCCACTTTTCAAAGCTTTTTATAGTTACTTACCGACAGAACGTTGGACGGTTTATGCAATGACCACTTTGCCTGTTGAACTTGGCTTGGGTACTAAGTATCGTTTGCTTCCTGGTTTGGAATTAGAATTTTTGTACACAAAGTATTTACCTATTGAAAAAATTCTAGGTGATCGGAATGCGATGACTTTGAATTTTGGGGTTCGGTGGACTAAACAGTAGATGCTGACGTGTATACTTGGTTTTAATACATATTTTTCTGTCATGTATACGCAGCTTAACACGTAGTTCACATAGAAACACATAGGATCTTATACGTGTACGCAAGAGCATTTAATGTCGACATCTTGTTATAAAAAACACATCTAGGTCTATGTAATCTATGTTTCTATGCCTTAAAAAAACGTCCTCACCTACTCCCTCTCTAAATCCAAAGCCCGCAACATATCAAATATTTCGCTTGTAAAATTGTGCACCCAACGACCTCCACTTGAAGTCAAAATAATGACACCCGAATTTTCATCTGGTGCAAAACGATAATCCGAAGCAAAACCATCAATATCACCTCCGTGTCCATAGGTAACTCCAGATTTGGATCCGTCCATAAATAGTCCAGTACCATAGGACAATCCTTCGATCATACCTGTTGCAACCACATTGTTGGTTAATAGTAAAGGATTTTTAGTTGAAGTGTTATTTAACGCTCGATAGGTAGATAAATGCTCCAACATTAATTTGGATAAATCATCAATATTTGAAAACAATGCACTTGCAGGAGTGGCTTTACCCATTATGAACGCTTTTGTTTCTTTAAATTTATCGCGCTTCATATAAGGTGTAGGCATTAAATCTTTTTGTATTTCACTTAGTGTTACAACTGTATTTTGCATATCAAATTTATCAGTGATATACTTTTTCAATAAATCATCATAACTTTCTCCACTTGCTTGTTCACAAATGTATCCTAAGATTATATAAGCAAAATTTGAGTATTCCCATTTTGTTCCTGGTTCATAAATTAATTTTACTTGGTTCAAATCTGTCAAAAAAGATTTTTCATTATATCCTTTTATCCAGTAATCGTTTCCTTTTCGTTCGCGAGAAATCAATGAAGCACTTCTTGGAATTCCAGCAGAATGATTCATTAAATGCTTTAATTTTACTTTGTGGTACATGATTTTTGATTGATCGTTCAGTACCTTATCTAAGTAGAAATCAATTCCATTCTCGGGATTTAATTTTCCTTCAATGATCAAATTATTGGCAATGATTCCTGTAAATGTTTTTGAGAGCGATCCAATTTGATAGATAGATTTGCCATTGACTTTTGCACCATTTCCTCTTTTCATTATTCCGAATCCTTGACTTCTTTCTAGCTTTCCATTTCTGATGATGCCAATGGATATTGCTGGAATTTTATTTTCTTTCATGGTTGTTTGGACCTTTTCATTCAACCAATTATCAAATTCATCGCTTTGAACAATGGTAGTTGGTTGTTTGTCTTTTTTTGTCAAATAGTTGAGTGAATTTTGTTTACAGGCAAAGAAAAAAACGAATCCTAGAAAAAGTAATGTTATATTTTTCATCTTTAATAGATTTTAGAGGTTTAAAATAATTGATCAGGATAACAAGCAAGCAAAACCGAGCGCTAATTTTTAGCCCCCTTTTCTAATAGGTAATTCACGATTTCAGTATGACCTTCAAGTTTCGCCATTTTCAACGGCGTTCTTAATCTTGAACTGAAAGAATAGGATTCTCTTGAGGACTTATTGACATCAGCTCCATTTTCAACTAACAATTTGACAATATCAAAATGACCTGACCAAGCTGCATTTATTAGTGGAGTTTCATCACCTGTCACTTCAAAGTTCACGTCAGCACCTTGTTCAATTAAATATTTTACAACATCATAGTTTCCTACTTTCGCTGCCATAATCATTGGATTGCCATCACCTTTGACGGAAGCATTCATATCAGCATTCATTTTAATCAACACTTTTATTGCTGTTAGATTTCCAGCTTTGGCCGCTTCTATCATTGGATTGCCATCGCCTCTGATAATCATATTTACATTTGCACCTTTGGCTATCAATAAATCCATGATTGCTTCATTTCCACCTTTTGCAGCCAACATCAAAGGATGACCATCTCGTTCTGTTCCTAAATTTGGATTCGCACCATTCATTAATAACAATTCAGCTACATCGAAGTGTCCTCCAGCGATTGCGTTGGACAAAGCGGTACCATCACCATCAACTATATCATCAACGTTTACGCCAACACTCAAAAGGCTTTTGACAATTTCGTATTGCCCATTTCGGGAAGCAGTCAATAAAGCCGTTCCGTCTCCTTTGACATTTTCACTTACATTCGCTCCTTTCTGAATCATTAAATTCATAACCTCCATTAACCCATTACAAGATGCTGCCATCAAAGGACTTTCATCATTTTTATGGTGTAAATTCACGTCAGCTCCTGCATTTATTAAAACAGTTGAAATTTCTGTTTGACCGTTTCGAGCAGCTAGAATTAGAGGCGTTCGTGGATCATTTTTTCTAACCATGCAGTTGACATCAATGATCTTTACCAACTTTTTCACTTGCGCTACATCGTTGTCAATGATGGCTTGATGTAATTGAGCACAATCATTTTGACCACTTAATACTTGTATGGACAATGTGATAACTAAAAGGAATAATATACTTTTCATGATTTTTAATTTATAATTGTAAAATATATGGGGTTTAATTTCTACTACAAATATGCAGGCAAAATGCACTTGTTATTAAAAAAGACGCTCAAACTCGAATTTGTGTCGATGTTCAGTGTTTTCGCAACTATTAAATTGATATGGAGGTGAAAAAGCGGCATTCATGTTCATAAAAAGCATATTCATCTACAAAATCTCAATTCATCGATATAAGCTATTATGTTTGTATAGAACTATTTAAATCTAATGTCAACAACTTCAAAACCATTAAGCTTCATTTTTCAATCTAGCATACTCAATCATATCGGGTTTTGGACTTTGATATTGGGTGTGCTTGGATTTCATGGAAGTTTGTTTGGAGGAAATTTGAAAGATAATTTGATGATGATGTGTAGCTTATTGCCGGTCCAAATGTTTGCGACTTATTTGTTGGCATATGTTCAATTGCCGAAGTTGTTTTTCAAAGGGCGCTGGTTGTTATTTTTTATCAGTTTTTTTATCAGTGCTTATTTATTATCAGTAATTGCAAGACTATGTGTCATTTATATTGGCGAACCACTTATCGGATATGAAGGAATTGATGAATCGTTATGGGAAGTGATGACAGATCCTATTTATCTTTTCAAAGTGTATGTTACATCAGCGTATCTACCGGCGTTTTTATTTGTAACAATCAAATTGACGAAAGATCAATTTACACAGCAAAATAAATTGATTCAATTAGAGAGAGAAAAAAGTTCTGCAGAATTGAATTTCTTGAAAGCTCAGATGAACCCACATTTTTTATTCAACACGCTCAACAATATATATTCGTTAGCAAAAAATAAATCAGAGCAGACTCCGGATATGATTATGAAACTTTCGGAGCTATTGGATTACACGATTTACGAATGCAACGAAGTAAGTGTCCCTATTTCAAAAGAATGGGAATTGATTGAAAATTATTCAGATTTACAAGCAGTAAGATATCATGAAAAATTGTCCCTTGTTTTGAATGAACAAATGGATGATGAAGATGTAAAAATTGCTCCGCTGATTTTAATTTCATTGGTTGAAAATGCATTTAAGCATTCTTTAAAAAGTGTGCAGCATTTGCCAGAAATAAAAATTCTATTAAAAGTAGAAAACAAGCTGCTGACGTTTGAAGTATTTAATACCAAATCAGATAAAAATGTCAAGAAAGAAATTGCAACCAAAAAAGGAATTGGTGTCCAAAATGTAAAACAACAACTAGAATTATTGTACCCAAATCGACATACCATTAACATTGAAGACAAAACTGACTCTTACAAAGTAACCTTAACTATTCAACTTTAAAACCAAAAGATTTGAGTGAGCAAATAAATTGTTTAATAGTTGATGATGAGCCATTAGCAATTGGTGTCATCCAAGAATACATCGAGCAAGTTCCTCAGTTGAATTTGATCACGACCTGTTCCAATGCAATGAAAGCTTTTCAAGTATTGAACAAAGAAAAAATTGATTTGCTCTTTCTAGATATCGAAATGCCTGAGATCAACGGAATTGATTTTATCAAATCTTTGGCCAATCCTCCGTCGATTATTTTAACTACTGCCTATCGAGAATATGCCTTACAAAGTTATGAAATAGAAGTGATTGATTATTTATTAAAGCCGATTTCGTTTAGTCGATTTTTCAAAGCCATCAATAAATATATTAAATCCAATACGGATAACAAGATAATCGCAACTACCACTCCAGCTTCAAAAAACCAAGGTTCGATCTATGTTTACTCCAATAAGAAAAACATAAAAGTATATTTTGATGATATTCTTTATGTTGAAAGTGTAAAAGATTATGTAAACATCCATACTACTGGCAAGAATATTATTTCTAAAAACACGATTACGAAATATGAAGCATTGTTACCAGATTCATTTATAAGAATCCATCGATCTTTTATTGTCAATACTTCAAAAATAACAGCATTTACCCATCATGATATTGAAATTGGGGAGAAGGAAATTCCGATTGGAAGTAGTTATAAGAAGCAGGTGGTGGAGCTTCTTAAGAAGAATTAAAAATGTATTGAAGAATAAAGAATGTAAAATGTAAAATATATACGCCCATATGTGTACTTACGTGAGTACTCGTATGGGCGTATATATTTTACATTTTTAATTTTACATTTCACATTACTTCAAAATAGTAATATCCCCACGCAAAATATCTCCTTCCGAAATATCCAATCGAACTACATAAAAATAAGTTCCTTGTGGTAAATCGAATCCTTTTGAATTCACGCCATTCCAATCGTTGTTGTAAGGTTGTGCTTGATAAACCACATTCCCCCATCTGTTGAAAATGATTAATTCGTTATCAGGATATTTATCAGGATTTTCTAAAAGTACATCTAAGACGAAGAAGTCATTGTGACCATCATCGTTAGGTGTAATCGTATTAGGGAAATAGGACGTTGTGTCAATTACAATATTTGGATCTAGCACATTGATAATAACTGATGCGGAATCACAATATTCTAAACAAAAGTCATTACATATTTCGTAAGTGAATTGTTGTTCACCATAGATATTATCAGGAATATCAAAACTGATAATACCACCACCAGGGAAAGTTACAAATCCATCTTGTGGATTACTAGTAAAACTGAAGGACCAATTATCAATGTTTGAGAACTCGTCGTTTAATCCAACATTAAAGTTTTCGTGTAAAGTACCAGCTTCCATTTCAAAGTAATCATCATTGGTAACTGGAATTTCTTCCACAGTTACAACAACGGTATCTTGATCATATTCAGGACAATCAGCAGTGGAAACAGTCCAAACGAAAACATTGTCACCAGGTGCTAAATTATTGATACTTGCATTAGGATCTGTGATATCTGAAATCGTTGTTCCATTGTTAGGAATAGTCCAAACACCTGTCATGGTACTAAATAATTCTCCTTCTAAAACAGCAGCATTACTAGTACACAACACTTCATCCATTCCGGCAATGGCTCCACTTATTGGCGGAGTACCAGACACGATAACGGTTGTCATTGCTGTACAGAAATTGTCATTATTGGTAATCACCAATTCGTAAGTACCACTTTCATTCACTTCAGGAGTCAGAGTGTTGGCACCGTTTAAAATATTTCCACCAATCGTTGTCCATTGGTAAGTGAGGTTTCCGATGTTGGTCGAATTACTAGCATCTAAGACGATTGACAAATCACAGCCGATATTTTCAGTTGTATTAGCAGTTGCAATGGGTTGTTCAAAATTTTCAGTTACACTTACAAATGCTTCTGAAATGCACATCGTAGTAGTATCAACGACTGTCAATAAATAATCACCCGCGTCCGTAACGGTGGGACTCAATGAATTTTGTCCTGAAGAAATACTTCCGTTGGTGGTTGTCCAAGTTGTTGTAAAACCATTTCCTGAATTACTTCCAGCGCCACTCAATGTCAGTTCTGGTATCAAGCAATTCAACTCCCCTCCTCCATCAGCTATTGCTATTGGTGCAGCTACTTCAGCCACTGCAAATGCAACCAAATCTCCTTCACAGCTAGACGCCATTTCCTCTAATCCAACAAAATAATTACCATCTATTGCAGGATTGAATTGATCCCCCACAAAAAGTAAAGTCATGTTTTCATCATACCAGTTGATAGCGTATCCAGTAGTCGCATTTTCTAATTCAATATTTGGAGTCGTTTCACCTTGACAGTAATTGAAAGTAGTTGCAACATTTGGTGTAATT
The DNA here is from genome assembly GCA_937941765.1 of uncultured Saprospiraceae bacterium. GTDB lineage: Bacteria > Bacteroidota > Bacteroidia > Chitinophagales > Saprospiraceae > CALDGQ01. The sequence goes on along the minus strand of CALDGQ010000044.1, from coordinate 1,011 downwards.
AAGTTGACAGATTGAGCAATGATACACTCACATAAATTGTCGTCCCATGCCTCGAGTCCATTTGCACAATCACCATCATCACATGTACCAGGATCTGGGCAAGGATCAATACAACTACTATCATCGCAGGTTGCCAAAGGGTCAAAGTTCATTGCATTAGGATCCGTACATCCAAGAACAGGCATTTCTATAACAACACATTCACAACCATCCCATCCTTCGATGCCATTTGTACAATCTCCATCATCACAAGTACCTGGATCTATTGGTGCTGTTCCAGCTATACAATCGCAGCCGTCCCATCCTTCGATGCCATTTGTACAATCGCCATCGTCGCAACCTGGATCTACTGGTGCCGTACCAGCTACACATTCGCAAGCTACTCCGTCCCATATTTCCAATCCATTCAAGCAATCGCCATCATCGCAAGTACCTGGATCTGGACATGGGAAAACACAGCTTCCATCTTCGCATGTGGCTAATGGATCGTAATTCGTTGCTGTATTATTTGTACATCCTTGAATAGGCATAGAGGTAACAACGCATTCACAACCATCCCATTCTTCGATTCCATTTGTACAATCTCCATCATCGCATGTGCCAGGATCTATTGGTGCCGTTCCAGCTACACAATCACAGCCGTCCCATGTTTCTATTCCATTTGTACAATCGCCATCGTCGCAACCTGGATCTACTGGTGCCGTACCTGTTACACATTCGCAAGTGTCTCCATCCCAAGTTTCCAATCCATTTAAGCAATCGCCATCATCACATGTACCCGGATCTGGGCATGGGAAAACACAACTTCCATCCTCGCATGTCGCTAGTGGATCGTAATTCGTTGCTGTATTATTTGTACATCCTTGAACGGGCATAGAGGTAACAACGCATTCACAACCATCCCATTCTTCGATGCCATTCGTACAATCTCCGTCATCGCAAGTGCCAGGATCTATTGGTGCTGTTCCAGCTACACAATCGCAGCCGTCCCATGTTTCTATTCCATTTGTA
>CALDGQ010000043.1 GCA_937941765.1 uncultured Saprospiraceae bacterium | reverse complement strand
GAATGCACAAAATATGCCTTTCATTTAAACTGAATAATCATCAATATCCATGCTTTCTCAATTGTGATTTTTCGAAGAATCTGATCCTTTTTCTTTTTTCATTGCCAAAAAAGAAACAAAAAGTCTAGATTTTATAAACTCCTCCGTCAAACATATAAAATCGGCCTCCCGCTACAAAATCCAAAATTAAGTTTATTTGAAGTGAATTTGCAACAATTTGAATACGTCTTTGAATTTTAACTTAATTGCCCCGTTTTTTAGGGATTCTACATAAAATTGATGCAATTATCCAAAAGAGGCTACAACCTAATTCATTAATTATCATGATTTTAGATTACTTCTAAATATCCCTACCTAACCTTTAATTCTCAATTTCGTTCTTGAGTATTTGATCAAATAATTCAGGTAGCTGCTCCACTCCTATTCTTTTGGACAAGATTTTCTTGTTTTCGTCTAATACAAAAATTCGAGGTGTGGTTTTTACGTCATAAATCGATTTGTATCGAGACTGATTAAACGGATCCACTACATTTAACCACTTACCCATTTTCTTCTCTTCAATCGTTTCCCAACATTCTGAAACCTTATCCATTACTTTTGTACAAACCGAAAACACTTCAATGCCCTTGTCTTTATAGTCGTCATAAAATTTAATCATCTCAGGCATCGACTTTTTGCAATGTCCACAATCTGGATCCCAGAAGAAAAGGACGGTATATTTTGAATCAATTTCGTGTAATGAAATTGGTGTTTTATCCTGTTTTTGCATTTTGATATCTGGAGCAATTTTTCCAATCAAAATTGGTTTTAAGGTATTCGCATTGTCAATAATCTTTTTGACTTGTTCTTCATCAGTCCACATTGCTTTTCCTTTGGCATAATAATTTTCAACCAAATGCACATACACCGCATCCATTCCGACAATCTTTGATTTTGCATAGTGATTTAAATAATGAACCAAATAATACTTGTAGGTTTTCTCAGCGGGTGCCATTGCCGTCAACAAATAATCTAACGAAACATTGATTGAATCTGGATGTTGGGGTGTCAATTTATTGATGTAATAATCAACTCGTTTATCCAAAACTGGTGATCTTAATAAACGCTCGTCCCCCAAATCAATATAATCGAAGTAATGTGTTTTATAAAACTCGTATTGCTTTTGCTTCTTTTCTTTTTCATTGCCCTCGTACGCTGGAATTTTTACTTCCTGACCAGCATTGATAATAGCACTGGTAAGCGATTTGGGATGTTTTTTCAAAATGTCTTGTTGATAATTCATGACCTCTTCATTCACTTTCGACAACTCCTTTTTCAGTTTTTCCTTTTCACTTTCACTAGCTGTTTCTATCTTTTTCTGAATGGTCGTTACTTTCGGACGGGCTTCATTTAAGTAAGCCATGTAATCATAAAATAATTTATTGGTTGGACTTCCTTTGATTTTGACATTTCCAGTCAGATTTTTAGCATCTGTTTTAAATGAAAAGTGCTGTTCTCCTTTTTCTATGAGAATTTGACAATAATTATTTTCTGGAGGAAGGATGAGTAAGTACACACCAGGATCTAATGATTCCGCTCCTTTAAATTGATATTTGCCATTGTCAATAAAACACGTATCCTGAATATATTGCTTGTCCCCAAGATGATATCCTAGGACAATCTTATCATTAGAGTAATTGGAAATTTCAATATCTAATTGATATCCTTCTTGTGCATTTATGATAAATACATTTGACAACATCAATAATCCAATAAAAATAAACCTCATTTTATATTTCATTTTAAGTACCACGTAGATAATACAAATATGTGGTCTTTATTGTAACGAAAAAAGATATCGAAAGCTTCTTAATATAATTTTAACCTGAACCACACTTCTAAATTTCTTAACGATAAATCTTTAATGCCGAGGTCGCCCGCTTCAAAATTCTGCGATTCATTTATTATTCAGTTTAAAGACTATTTTCTCTTGCGTAAATCAAAATGATAGCTTAAGCAATGAATTTTTTTTTCAACATTAACCAAAAAAATAAATCCATTCAGAATACCTCTGAATGGATTTGTAATTTTGAAGGATAAAAAATAATATTAATTATTCTTTTTTGCTTCTTCCAATTGTCGTTTTACTTCTGCCAATTCATCCTTAGCCTTTTGAATGGAAGCTTTCATTTCTTTTAATTTATTCTGTTCTTCTGTTATCAGAATCGCAGTATCTTCTTTTACTTTTGTAATCTGCTCAGTTGCCAATTGTTTAGCATCATAGATAGCTTCTGAGCTTTCTTTTTGCGCTGCGGTAATTTCTTCCAATGATTTCTTTCTAGCATCTTCTGCATCTTGTCGATATCCTTCCTTTTTTGCAGCGCTCTCTTTTTGAATTTCAGCAACTTCTTTAGCAGCACTTTCGCGCTTCGCCATAATCTCATCTTTTGTTTCTTTCTCTACCTTAGCTACTTCTGCAACCAACTCAACTTTTTTGTCTTCAGATTCCTTTTTCACTTTTTTAATTTCTTCAGCAGCTTCATTTTTAGCAGCAGCTACTTGATTGGCGGCAACCTCTTTTGTGGCTGCAATTTCTGTTGAAGCATCTTCTTTAGATTTCAGAACTGCTAGTGCAGAAGCTTCCTTTTCTTTTGCAACATTTTCTTTTGCAAGTTCTATTTCTTTGAGCGCATCTTGTTTGATAGCAGTAATTTCTAATCCTGCTTTCTCTTTTGCTGCTGCCACTTCATTGGCAATTTTTTCTCTTTCACCTGCTGCAGCTTGCTTGGCTTGATTGATAGCTTCTGCTTCATCTTGCTTCACTTGCGAAATATTAGCAGCTGCTTCTTTTTTAGTTTGAGCAATCTCCAAGGCAGAAGTTTCTTTTGCTTTTGCCTCTTGTTCCTTAATCATTGCTATTTCTTTAGCTGCAGTTTCTTTTGCAGTTGCGATTTGCTTTTTAGCTTCGGACTGTGCGTCATTTACTTCTTTGGCAGTAACTTTTTTAGTTTCTGATTCTTTTGACTTTGCTTCTGCAATTTTTTCAGCAACTTCAGATTGAATTTCTGCCATTCTTTTTTTGGCACTTTCTTGTGCCTCGACAACTTCTTGTGTGTATGTTTGTTCCGCTTCTTTCGATTTACTAACTGCTTCTGAAACTTTACTTGCAGCTTCTTCCTTGGCTTTAGCAACTTCCTCGGCTACTTTTTGTTTGGCACTTGCTACCTCAGCTGCAGAACTCTGCTTGACTTCAGCTTCTTTGCTTTTCAATTCGGCGATAGCAGCTTTCATTTCCTCTTGTATTCTCTTTACTTCTTGGACTGCTTTTTCTTTAGCACTTGCTACTTCTTTGGCGATTTCAGCTTTTTCAGTTTCCGCTTTTTTCTTTGCTTCTACTACCTTACCTGCCGCTTCCTGATTTATTTCAGAAATTGTTGAAGCTGCTTTTTGTTTGGCATCTGCTACTTCCTGAGCAGATTTTTCTTTTTCAGAAGCTGCCTTTTCTTTTGTTGCTGCAACATCTTGAGCGGCTTCTTGCTTCGTTTTTCCTACCTCTTCGGCAGATCTTTGCTTTTCTGCGGCTACTGCTTCCTGAGATCTTGAAATCTCTTCGGTTGCACGTTGTTTTGCATTCACAACATCTAACGCGCTTTCTTCTTTTACTTTTGCTGCATTTTCTTTGATATCAGCAATTTCTGTTGCATTCGTTTCCATTAAAAGTGCTTTCTGTTCTTCCCCTTTCCTTCTTTGCTCAGCAACTTCAAATGCCACTTTTTGCTTTTCAAGAACTGCATTTTCCTTAATTTGAGCGACTGCTTCTGCCGTTTCTTCCCTTGTTTGCAAAATTTGTTCAGCAGCAGTTTTCTTTTGATTTACTACATCTTCAGCAGTTCTATTCTTTTCTGTTTTAGCTTTTTCTCTAGCATCAGCAATTATTTTGGCAGTTTCCTCTCTAATTCTGCCCAATTCTGCTTCAGAATTTTCGCGTGCAGAAGCAACTTCATCTGCATATTCCAACTTTGCTTGCTCTAAGGTTTCCTTTACTTTCTTTATCTCCTCTGTTGCTAAGTTTCTTGCGTCTGCAACTTGTTGAGCTGATTCTATTTTCGTTTTATTTATTTCTTCCTCTGCTCTTTTTTTAGATTCTACAACACTCATATTGTATTCATCTATTTTAACAGCAGCTTTTTCTTTTGCTGAAACTACACTTTCCGCAACTTTTGTGTTAGAAGCGTCAATTTCTTTCTGCGAATTTTTTCTTGAGTCCAAAACTTCTTGTGCATATTCCGCCTTTTTCTTTGCTGCAGTTTCTCTTGCTTGTGCCACTTCTTGTTGCAACTTAGATTTGATTTTGTCTCCTTTCGCTTGTTCTGCTTCTATTTCAGCTCTGATTTTATCTTTCACCTCTGCCAATTGCTGTCTCAATTCTTTTAATTCTTCATCATTCAACAAGCTGATATCAGTGACACGCTTTCCGGTTCCACCACCAGATCTACTACCTCCAGATACACTTGCACCCGTATCAGAAACAGGTCCACCAGATGAAAGATCTGCACTAACCAAAGTAACAGATTTAACTTTTGACTTATCTAATGTTCTGTTGAAACAACTTGCCATTGACTTAAATTCAGTTTGACGGTTTGGGTTGACCGTAAACTTTCTCATCTGATTACTAATATTGTTTTTGATATAAATCGTTTCAATATTAGTTCTAGAGAACCACTCAATTGCGGCTACATCAAGTTGTAAAGTGTTTTGATGAATAGGTGTACCACCTTTGGTTGATTGTTCACCCATTTCTACAAATCGATAAATTTTACGTTTTTTTCCTCTATCCATGAAGATTAATTCATCTCCTTCATTAAATTCCACACCACTGACAGAAGTTACCAATGCACTTACCCCTTTTTCATCATTGATCAATTCGAGGGTGTAACTATAGGTACCTCTGACAACCAAAGTTTGAGGTTTCGCTCTCAAAATATGATAATTTTGACCTAGCTTATTAACTGACAACAGGGCTGAGCAGCCCTGACCTAAAAGCGAATTTCCTAGCGGTATTTGCAAGAGCAAAACAGCTACGAAAAGTTTAAAAGTTTTCATATTATAAATGGGTTTTCCTTTCAATTGTGTAAAAAGATACAAATAATACAGGAATAGCAGATTATGAATGTTAAAAAAATATCAACTATGGTTTTCCTAAATAACTATATATTATATATAACGTTTTGTATCTCAGATTGTTACTTTTAATATTAGCTCCTTTTTCCTGCCAATAAAAAAAGCAGTGCCATTCTCACAGCAACACCATTCTCTACTTGTTGAAGGATTATGGATTGATCAGAATCTGCTACATCGCTAGTAATTTCTACTCCTCTGTTGATCGGTCCTGGATGCATAATAACCACTTCACTTTTGAGACTATTCAAGAGCTTTTTGTTGATACCAAAATACTGTGAATATTCGCGAATCGACGGGAAATATTTGATGTCTTGTCTTTCCAATTGAATTCTTAAAACATTAGCTACATCACACCATTCCAAAGCTTTTCGGATATCATACACCACCTCAACTCCTAGCGATTTAATGTATTTTGGAATTAAAGTTGGTGGACCACAAACTTTTACTTTAGCACCTAATTTTTTCAAACAATATATATTACTCAATGCAACTCTTGAATGTAAAATATCGCCAACAATAACAATCTTTTTTCCTTTTATAGACCCAATTTTGTCTTGAATAGAAAATGCATCTAGCAGTGCTTGAGAAGGATGTTCGTGTGTACCATCACCTGCATTTATAATGTTAGCATCAATATGTTGTGACAAAAAAGTAGGCGCACCTGGAGAAGGATGACGGATAACAACCATATCGACCTTCATCGACAAGATATTATTGACGGTATCTAACAATGTTTCTCCTTTTTTGACTGAAGAAGCTGATGCGGAAAAATTAATGGTGTCAGCGGAAAGCCTCTTTTCTGCCAGCTCAAATGAAATCCTTGTTCTGGTGGAATTTTCAAAAAATAAATTGGCAATCGTTACATCACGTAGAGAAGGCACTTTTTTAATAGGACGATTGATCACCTCCTTAAAATACTTGGTGGTTTCCAATATGAGTTCAATATCGTCTCCTGTCAAATATTTGATACCTAATATATGGCGAGTACTCAATTGGGAAGTTGTCGTCATAGCCTAATTCAATTCTCTTTTTTCCGAAAATAACAATACTTGATCTTTTTTGGCTTCTTCTTTCCACTCTACTTTCACGAATGCCTCATCAATTGCATCAACAGTCAATCCAACATAATCTGCACGAATTGGCAAATGCCTGTTGAATCGTCTATCAATCAATGTCAAGAGCTCGACTTGTCTCGGTCTTCCATAATGTTGCAAAGCGGTCATGGCTGCTTGGATTGTACGACCAGTATATAACACGTCATCTACGAGGATTACTTGCTTGTTTTCAACAAGAAAATCTATTTCTGTTTCTTGAGCTACCAGCGGTTTTTCACGAGTTCTGAAATCATCTCGAAAAAAAGTAATATCAAGTTTGCCAAAATCGATTTGATCAATTTCAGGAATATTATATAATTTTTCAATAATTCGTTCTGCAAGAATAATTCCACGAGGTTGGATACCAATAATACAAGTATCTTTGAAATCAAAATACGTTTCAATCAATTGATGCGTCAACCGCTCAAGTGTTAGATTGATCCTGTCTTGGGAGAGTATGACACGTCCTTTAGCCATTCCGACAAATATATGTTTTTTAGACCGTATTCAGTCCATTCAAAGAACGCTTTTTTAGTTGGAATTTTTATCTACTTAATGCCCACACCCATTTTCCTTTCCAATCAAAATATCCGATACGATCACCACGCTCCACACGAAATAATCCATCGCCAGCATAGTTAATAAATTCATATTTGGGAGGTACAATAATTTCACCTTTTAAATTGGCAAGACCATAAAGTCGATTGATTCTTACTTTTGCATAGCCAGACTGGTAGTTTTCTATTTTTTCAAATTTTGGAGAGATTAATTCTATTCCTTGCGTATTGATGATTCCCCAATAGTTTCCAGATTTTACAGCGGCAACACCATGTTGATAATCACTTGCCATATCGTAATTCATGTCTGCAATGGTAGCATTGGTACCAATAAAGTAATATTTGCTTCTATCAGCACTTCTTACTTTCCCTTTTCCGTTGGAGAAATCTACCATTCTATTGATCGTCGGTTCAATAATAAAATTACCTTCCGTATCAATCAATCCTGCCTTGCGATATCCTTTATATACAACGGCAATGCCATCTTCAAAATCTAGACATTTGGTGAATTCCAATGGGATTACCTCATTTCCTTCTTTGTCTACAAATCCCCATTTCCCATTTTTTTGAACCGCTGCTTTTCCTTCAGCATAATTTGAAAAAGCGGAATATTTTGTATCAACTACCAATCGACCAAAGGTATCAATCGCTCCATAACCATCTTCCGTTTTGACGACCGCCATTTCTTCTTGGTAATTCGCAATTGTATTAAACGATTTTTTAGTAATTATTTCGCCAGATTGATTTAATACTCCTTGTTTTATCTTGTTATTTCCGAATTTGACAATCGCTAAATCGTATTCATTAAATTCACTAATAAATTTATACTTTGGTTTAACAATATAATTACCAGATGCATCAATTAAACCATATTGTCCTTTATAAGCAACGACCGCTACTCCATTTCTAAAGTTGTAACACTTGTCAAATTGCTCGGGTATCACCCAATCTCCTTTTTTATTAATAAAACCTATTTTACTTTTTCGACTTGCCCACATTTTGTTTTCTACAAAATCTCCAGCTCTACGAAATTCTAAAGGCAATACTTCTTCTCCCGATTTATTGATAAAACCCCATTTACTACCTTTTTTGACAGCTGCAATCGTATCATTGAAGGGTTTTACTTTTTTGTATTGACAAGGAATCACTTCTTTGCCTTCCATATTGGTATATCCCCATTTCCCATTATTTTTAACCGCAAACCGTTCGTCACTACAGGATTCTATAGCATCATAATTAATATCTACATTGATATGACCAGTACTATCAATGAGACCATATTTTTTGATGTTATTGTAAACTTCGACGACTTTATTATCCGTGTCTTCTAGATATCTTATTCCTTTAAACTGACATTCTAACACTTCATTCCCAGTTGAATCCACCATTCCCCATTTTCCATCTACCTCGACCAATCCAGTATGATTGACAAAGTTTTTAGCAAAAGTATAATTTGGAGAAACAATAATGTTACCAAGTGTGTCCATGTAACCGAACATACAATCTTCGCAAGTAAGTACTGCTGTTTCTTCAAAAGCTCGATCATGCTTGGTATAATCTACCATAAAATGACTCGTTTCTAAATCGTGTATATATTGTGACACTAATCTATCTAGACCTTTCGCATCTTTATGCATACTGCCAGAAAGTTTGCCTTTTTTTGAAAATCGCGCAACTCCATCATGGAAAGTACCAATGAATCCATATTGTTTTTGAATTAATTTTCCGTTTTCATTCATCAACCCATGCATCCCATCTTCAAACACTACTCTCGCGCATGGCAACCCATTGTACAAATCTTCCGTTCGGATATCCCACATGTTGACCAAAGAAATCAAAAGACCTTTTTCGTTATTCACCAGTCCGTATACATATTCCATCGCATAAGAAGTGCGATCAAAATCTTGTCGAATTAATTTCTCAATTCCAACCATCGTAAATCCTAAATCTTTGTGCACATTTATAACATGGAAAGTAGGTTCGATTTGATATTCTCCGTTGTCCAATCTACGCAATCCCCATTTTGTAGTTGCTGCATCATAGAACCACTCGAAATTTTCCAACAAATTAGAATTACTTCCACCAGTCGGAAATCTATTAATTCGACTTCTTTGCGGAGCTCCGATTTTTATTCTTTTATGCCTTTTGAAATTTTTCTCATCAACTAATTTCCCATCTTCATCAATATCCAACAAAGTCAGTGCTGCGCCTTTAAATGCTTTGATAGAAAAGGCTTTGATTTCAATTTTGGTGTAAACTGGTTCCAATAAAATTTCTCCATTTACTGAAGCCAATCCGGACAGTCTTTCTTTACGGATGATAGCAGCGTTTCCCCGAATAGGACTTATATAATTGTATTCGATTGGGATCTTAATTTCACCATCAACGCCAACAATTCCCCATTTCCCATTTTTTTTCACTCGGAATAAGTCATTAGAATACAGCATCACTTCATTATACACTGGTTCCAACAATATATTTCCAAATTCATCCATCAACCCAGCCTTTTTTTTGTCAAAATAGATGGCTTTATCGTTGGAGTATGCTAAATAGTTGGTGTGTATTTGATCTTTGATTACCTTGCCATTCCTAACACTATACAGGTAAATTTTTCCTTTTGTCTTGAATTTTATAAAATCATCAGATATTTTCTCCCAATTATCATATTCTGCAGAAGCGATTATTTCACCATTGCTATTTACAACACCCCATTTACGATTTCGAAAAAAGAGAAAGGTATTTGAATCGAAAATACTGATTTTGTCATTTTCAGGGGTCAATATGATTTTACCTGATTGATCCATCAATCCCAATTTTTCCTCATTCTTTATTTTAAAATAATTTCCAAATGCACTAACTTCCTCAAAAGATGGGATACAAATAACACTTCCATTTAGTTGAGCAATTCCCCATTTATTTGCAGATTGAATCCTTAAAAAACCTGGACTTATCAAATCAATACGATTATATGCAGATTGGAGTTTAGGATTTTGTGTTCGATCGATTACATTCCACTGATCTGTTTTTATGGCGAATAAATTTTCGTCTAAAATCTTTATCTCATTATATTTTGGTTGGATGACAACGTTGCCCAAAGTGTCGATGAGACCGACTTTTTTATTTTGCTGAATATGAGCATATCCGAATTTTCGAAATTGCCCCATCGCTTCATAGATAGGCGGTGAAATAATTTCTCCATTTGCATTCATTAAACCCCATTTGGAATCTACTTTAATAGGGAATTGTTGTTGAGCAATTAATTCAACAGTAAAAAAAAGGATGGTTGGTACCAAAAGCAATATGCGCATATGGTTGTTCGGTATTGATTAAGTAGGTCAATGCTAAAGTAATGGTTTAAAAACACCTTAACAAAGTATTGAACGTGAAAGAATGGGAAAGTAACATATGGACACCAATGTTTTGTTATTTTTTTGTAGATTTATTTAAACTAAACTTCAATGTAAAATGGAAAACGAAAACGTACTAGATGGTGGTCTAACAGGCGGAATTATTGTCAATGATGTGGCAAAACGAGCCTTTTCAGAAACAGGATCTTGGGGCAAATTCTTTGCGGTTCTAGGATTTATAGTTTCAGGATTTATGGTGATTGCAGCTTTCGCAATGATGTTTGTAATGGGTAGTATTGGAGATTCTCTAAGCGGCGCTGCCGGTTTATCTTCTGGAATTGGCGTTGGGATTGGTCTACTTTATTTATTGTTGGCGGCACTTTATATCATGCCTTGTCTCTATTTATGGCGTTTTTCTAGCAAAATTAAAACCTCAATTAACACCAATGATCAGGATCAATTTGCAGAAGCAATTGTCAATTTAAAATCTTGTTACAAGTTTTTTGGAATCATGACCATTGTGATGATTGCATTTTATATTATTGCGATTATTGCTGCTGGTGTGATGGGAATAAGTGGTTTTTAGGACTAAAAAAAACTAATAACAAGTAAAATTTCTTTTCAATTAAGATTTAATACAAGATTTTTAAAAACCGCTGGATATAACTGGCATCGTCCCTATTAATCCTTTTACACTTTTGTTTGGGCTTTGCCGAATTTGTTCTGCCGATATTGTATTTATAGTGTTGGGATTATCTCTTTCGTAGACAGGGATTTTGTATGCTGGAGTATAAGGATACCAACATGTCAGTTCAACCGCTCCATCCATTCCAACATTTAAAACACTTGGTGATTTTATCATTATCGCTACGTTTTTTATCAACTTATGTGGAAATCCAATATAGCTAACTTCAAGGTCATAAATTCCTTCATGCTCCAATTTAAGTGAATAATTTCCATCCCAATCTGTGGCACATCCAGCTATAAATACTCCTTCTTTCTGGACAACAATGTTTGCTCCAATTAAATCTTCTCCAGTTTCAGCGTCGATTACTTTTCCTGTCAAGGTTTGACTGAATAATGTATTTGTGAATAGGCAAAATAAAAGAACGGTAAGGTATTTCATCAGTAGGTTTTATTGCTAGATGAAATGGATTGGACTTTTGGTGTGTTAGGCTAAAAAATATAGGGGCGATGCCCCTAATTATTGCTTTTGCCCCTTTGGGGCTGAGCGTATCAACTTTCTAGTGCACGATAGATTTGCTTCTTATGACGATCAAAATGTGTTTCAAAAAAAGTAAGCATTCCATTGATACCCAATCGTCCTCCAACAGGGTGTTTGTAAATTTCTTTATTTACATATTCTTTGGGCATATTGTGCAGGTAGGTTAATAACTCAGCACGATTTTCTTTCCAAGGTTTTGCGATTTCCCAGAAGGTTAGGTCATTTGGAATCACTTGATCACCGACAGCAGCAGGCGCTTTTACTTTCAACGGAGCAGATAAGTAACTTTTGATCATTGTTGCTCTTCCCCAAGTTGCCACCCCTACTTTTTTTAAGGTAGGTTCGAAACTCAATTTCTTTGCAATATACTCATGACTCTTCTTTTCAGCGATCATCAAATGATACATTGTTTGCAAAGCTGACCACTTTCCTTCACCTGGAGATTTGTTCAAAAAAACATCCGGATGTTTTTTTAAATCATCTAATAATAAGGTCAGTTTTTGGTCCAACTTAGCATATCTTTTGACGAACGATGCTGGAAGATGCGAAGTGGAATTACGTGTTTCATTCATTATGTACGAGCTTTTTCGAAGCAATTAGTAAGATACTTCAAAAGAATTTAATCTCATAATAATCAGGAAGATTCGTAAATTAGATTTTTTTAATACAACTATGCACAATGAGAATTTTTACATTATTGGTAGCCCTATTTTGCTTTTCAATTCAGTCCAATTTTGCACAAAAAAAAGACGATGATAAATGGGATGTTGCCAATCCTCCAGGAAAATTTAATGAGATTTCTTTTACTACAGATGAAGGAACTTGGATGAATTTGGATGTCAGTCCAGATGGGACTAATATCGTATTTGATATGTTAGGAGATATTTATTCTATCCCAATGTCAGGTGGAACAGCTAAACTTTTAAGAGGTGGTTTGCCTTTTGAAGTACAACCTCGTTTTAGTCCGAATGGTAAAAAAATTGCGTTTACAAGTGATGCTGGTGGTGGTGATAATATTTGGACTATGAATCCTGATGGCAGTGATGCAAAACAAGTAACAAAAGAGAAATTTCGTTTGTTAAACAATCCTGAATGGATGGCCGACGGTGAATATTTGGTTGCAAGAAAACATTTCTCTTCTACCCGTTCTTTAGGTGCTGGTGAAATTTGGATGTATCATCATTCAGGTGGTCAAGGAATTCAGTTAACCAAAAGAAAAAATGATCAACAAGATGTAAACGAACCTACTGTTTCACCAGATGGCCGTTACGTTTATTTTAGTGAAGATGTTTATCCTGGTGGCTATTTTCAATACAATAAAGACCCTAATGACCAAATTTATCTAATTAAACGATATGATCGGGAATCGGGAAAAGTTGAAAATTTCTTAGGTGGTGCTGGAAGTGCAATGCGACCACAAATAAGTAGAGATGGGAAAAAATTAGCGTTTGTGAGAAGAATTAGAACAAAATCGGTACTTTATATATACGATATAGAAACGGGGCAAGAATTCCCGATATACGATGACTTAAGTAAGGATCAATCTGAAGCTTGGTGTATCTTTGGTGTTTACACTGGTTTTGATTGGACACCCGATGATAAAGATATTGTGATTTGGTCCAAAGGAAAAATTTTAAAAATCAACATTGATTCTAAAAAAGCTACCAATATTCCTTTTACTGTAAATGCAAAACATCGTGTTGCCGAAACTGTGAAATTCAAAAATAAAGTTGCTCCCGACAAATTTGATGTCAAAGTAATCCGTCAAGCAATCACTTCTCCTGATGGAAAAACATTGGTCTTTAATGCACTTGGACAATTATACAAAATGAAATTACCGAATGGCAAACCAAAACGTTTAACAAACGACACCCATTTTGAATTTGAACCTGCGTTTTCTGCTGATGGAAGCAAAATCGTTTATACTTCTTGGGATGATATGGAATTGGGCGCTATTCATATTATGGATGCTTCCGGTGGAAACTCAAGGAAAATTACAAAGAAAAAAGGTATTTATAGAACGCCTCAATTTTCACCAGATGGCAAAACAATCGTCTATCGTCGTGAAGGTGGAAACACACATCAAGGATACGTACATGCTGTAAAACCAGGCATTTATACCATGCCAGTAAATGGTGGAGACGCTAAATTCATCACCCCCAAAGGAGAAAATCCACGATTTAATCTAAAAGGAGATCGACTTTATTTTCAAACAGGTGGCTACATTTTTGGGAGTTTGACCAAAGCATTCAAGTCCATCAACTTGGAAGGTAAGGATGAAAAGAAAATTTTCAACACTAAATACACGAATCAATTTGTTCCAAGCCCTGATAACAAGTGGATTGCATTTACAGACCTTTACAAGGTGTTTGTAGCGCCGATGCCGCTGCCAGGCCAACCGATTGGATTGTCAGCAGAAACTAAAGCGGTGCCAGTAGCGCAAGTAGCTAGGGATGCAGGTGTTAATTTACATTGGTCAGGTGATAGTAAAAAAATAAATTGGACCCTAGGAAATGAATATTTTTCAAATGAATTGACAGAACGTTTTACTTTTTTGGAAGGTGCAGTAGATAGTATTCCACCAATTGATACGGTTGGTATAACAATACCTTTGGAAATTAAAACAGATATTCCTGATGGAAAATTGGCATTGACTGGTGCTACAATTATTACGATGGAAGGGGATGAAGTTATTAAAGATGGAGTCATCATTATCAACAAGAATAGAATTGAAGCTATTGGAAAAAAAGATGATATTTCTATTCCCAAAGGTGCAAAGGAAATGGATATGGAAGGAAAAACGATCATGCCAGGTATCGTGGATGTACACGCTCACTTAGGTGCTTTTCGATTTGGATTGAGTCCGCAAAAACATTGGCAATATTATGCAAATCTTGCGTACGGTGTAACCACCACACACGACCCTTCTTCGAACTCTGAAATCACTTTTGCGCAATCTGAAATGGTGAAAGCTGGGATTATGAAAGGTCCGAGAATTTTCTCCACTGGAACGATATTATATGGTGCCGATGGAGATTTTAAAGCGGTAATTAATAGTTTGGATGATGCGCGATCAGCAATTCGTCGTACCAAAGCTTATGGTGCTTTTTCTGTAAAATCATATAATCAACCTCGTCGAGATCAGCGCCAACAAGTGATTCAAGCAGCTAGAGAACTGGATATTATGGTTTATCCAGAAGGTGGTTCGTTTTTCTATCATAATATGACAATGGTTGCGGATGGACATACTACGGTCGAACATAACATTCCAGTTGCACCACTATATAAAGATGTGATTCAATTTTGGTCTCAAACTGGTACTGCGAATACTCCAACGTTAATTGTTTGTTACGGAGGAGCGAATGGTGAATACTATTGGTATCAGAAAACAAATGTTTGGGAAAAAGAAAAGTTATTAAAATACACTCCACGACCGATTATTGATTCTCGTTCTAGACATCGTACTATGTTGCCAGACGAGGAATATGAAAATGGTCATATCCTAGTTTCTAAATCATGTAATAAATTGCAAGAAGCAGGTACGGACATCAATTTAGGTGCACATGGACAATTGCAAGGTTTGGGTGCGCATTGGGAATTGTGGATGCTCGCTCAAGGTGGTATGTCTAATTTGCAAGCATTGAGAAGTGCGACTTTAAATGGTGCAAAAACAATCGGCATGGATGATGAAATCGGGTCTTTGAAAAAAGGGAAATTGGCGGACTTAATTATTATGGATAAAAATCCGCTAGATGATATTCAAAACACAGAGTCCGTTCGATACACGATGATTAATGGACGTTTATATGACACTGAAACGATGAATGAAATTGGCAATCATGAAAGTGAACGCGCTCCATTTTATTGGGAATTGGAAGGATCTAGTAATGCTTATCCTTTTTATCCAACAACACATAGTTTTATGTCGCCTCAGTGTAGTTGTCGGCAGTAATTTAACATTTAGATTACATATTTAAACACAGAGGACGTATTTTTTAACACAAAGATCACAAAGAAACAAAGGACACAAAGACTGGAATTTATTGTTCTTTTGTGTAATCTCTCTGCGATTTAAATACGTAATACTTCAAGTCCTGTTTCCGCGTTTTTCTGTGAATTCTGCGTGAGGTATTTTTCGAAACAAGATCCTTTGTGAACTTTGTACCTTATGTGATCTTTGTGTTAAAATACGTCCCCTTGCAACTTGTCGCATTAAGCACTTTGTTGTAAAAAAATATGATTCGTGTTAGAAAAAAACAAGTAATTGGAACAGATAAAAATTGCAGGTAGGTATTTAAAGTATTTTGCTAGTGCGAAAACGCGTTATCAAATCCACTCCCCTTTTGTATTTGACTTAATTAACGAAGTCTATGAAGATGACCGTAATTACTATGCATTTGATAAAGCAGAAATTTTGAGAGAGGCGTTGATGCGCAATGATACGGAAATCGAAGTGACGGATTTTGGTGCTGGCTCTCATAACAATAAAAGTCCGAAAAGAAAGATTTCCAATATTGCAACCAACGCATTGAGCCCTCCTGCCCAATGTGCTTTTCTTTTTAGGCTCATCAACCGCTATCGTCCTAAAACCATGATTGAGATTGGGACGTCTTTAGGGATTGCTACTTTGTATCAAGCCTTCGGAAATAAAAATGCAGCTCTAATTACTTTGGAAGGATGTCCGAAAATTGCTGGGATTGCACAGCGACAATTCAAAAAAGCGAAAGCTCAGAATATTGAAGTGATTGTTGGAAATTTTGATCAGACATTGGAAACTGCATTGAAAAAAGTGGGTACTTTAGACTATATTTTTATTGATGGAAATCATCGAAAAGCACCGACTATCCAATATTATGAACAGGCGCTTCAATACGCACATGATGATACGATTTTTGTTTTTGACGACATTCATTGGTCTGAAGAAATGGAAGCCGCTTGGCAAGAAGTAACTAACAGAAATGAAGTAACTATTGCGTTAGATTTTTTCTTTTTTGGATTGGTTTTTTTGAAAAAAGCAAATGCAAAAAAAATAAATGAGGTGATTGTAAAATCTGTTTTGAAGCCTTGGAAAATGGGATTTTTTAAATAATTGAAATGAGTGTCAAGAAAAATTACGATCAATGGGCAGCTACTTACGATTCGAATGAAAATAAAACGCGGGATCTAGATAAATTGGTTAGTCAACAAACACTCAGAAAGTATGATTTCAATTCTGTTTTGGAAATTGGTTGTGGAACGGGTAAGAATACAAAATGGTTAATGACGCATTGTAGTAGGTTACTCGGTGTTGATTTTTCTAAAAAGATGCTCCAATACGCACAAGAGAAAATTATTGATCCTCGTGTGCGCTTTATGCAAGCCGACATCTCGAAACCTTGGCAATTTACTGATGAAAAATTCGATTTGATTTCTTGCAACCTCATTTTAGAACACATCCAAGATATTCACTTTATATTCCAACAAGCTGCTAGCAAATTAAATAATAATGGATTATTTTTCATTTCTGAATACCACCCTTTTAGACAATATTTAGGAAAACAAGCAAGATTTGAAATTGATGGCGCTACTATTATGATTGACAGTCATGTTCATCATATATCCGAATTTTTCGATGCTGGAAAAGAAAATGGATTTGAATTGTTGGAAATCAGGGAGTGGTTTGACGAGATAGAAGATAATAATGATAAGACTCCTAGAATTTTGAGCTTGGTTTTAAAGAATGTAAAATGAAAAATAGATCTTGTTACGTGAGCATGTGTTTGCATACGCAACAAGATCTATTTTACATTTTTAATTTTACATTTTACATTCCCTTAAGAAAACATCAACTGATCACTAGCAGACATCGGAATCGTAAACGAAATCGTCGATCCATCCCCTTCAGATTCCAACCCTATGGTACCTTCATGATTATTGATTATTTTCTTACAGATGGCTAGATTGATTCCTGACTTTCTTCCTTCTCCTTCATTGTTTAATCTCCAAAATGTTTCAAATACTTTTTCTTGAGCATTTGATTCAATTGCTCCACAATTATCTGATATAGAAATACGCCATTGCTCTTCTTCTTTCGTACAACCGATTAAAATTTCAGGTGTTACATTCCCTCTATTATCGATTGCATTTTCAATCAGATTTTTGAATAAATGTTTTATCTGTCGACTATCAACTAACATCTCTGGCAACTGCGCTACTTCAATTTGAGCATCCGATTCTTTGATTTTGGAACGCAACTGACCGAGTACATCTTGAACCAAAGCACTCATCGGCTTCATTTCCAAAAATGTAGTGTTAGAACCAACAGTTGAAAAGGCTATCACATCATGAATCATAGTCGACAAACTATTTGCATGATTTTTTATAGAGTGCACTTTATCTTTTTCGTCCACATCCAATTTAAACCAAGATTCTGATTCTAGTTCTTGAATGTCGGAAACAATTGTTTGAATCGGTTTTTGCAAATCATGTGCTGCTAACATAGCAGCATATTCCTCCATCTCTCTATTACTGTTTTTATATTGTTGGATAATGTCTTCATAATTGTCAATGTACTGAGACATCTCAGCCACTTGTGTTTTGACATCTGTGATTTCATGCAACGTCAGTTCTGCATAATTTTTTGAATCTATAATTATCCTTTCCAAACTTGCTTCGAAAGAGCCTTCATTACCATCTCTTTTAATCATTTTGACTTCAAACTTAAACTTACTTTGAGCTCCCTTTTCCAATTTCGTTATCATATCTCCCATGTCCCCATTTGTAATATTTAAAAATTTCGGATGCTCAGCTGAATTCAATTGTTTTAAAGACATATTGAAATCTGTTTCGAAAGTTCGGTTGACATATTGATACTTTCTACCTTCAATTTGATACAACAGAATTGCATCATTGGACTCATGAATCATTGATTCGAAGAAATTAATTTTTTCATTCACGACCACCTTCTGCTTTGCTTCATCTCTCATCTTACAAATAAAGTATCCTGCTAACAGTGAAGTTACCATCAATAAAACATATGGAAATAATTGACTAAAATTGAGACTTAAAAGTGCAGCACACATAGCGATGCCCATTTTGGAAAATCCATCTTGCAAAATGGATTGAGAAGTCATTTGGTTGTTTGAATTGTGATTCATAAACAGATTTTGAAATATAATAATTCTTTTATATCACGCAGTATATGTTCACGTTTGTATGTGTTTTGTTAGAACTTTGAAATTGGAGAGGAATTGAAGTAGTGTTTTTGACCCTAGATGTGGTTCTAAGTATGAAACAATAATCTTGCCACTGAGTTAAGAAAATCTTATAAAATCTCGATCTGTGACGGTCAATTTTATTGGTAAAAAAACAAACTAATTTGTAATATGAAATGGAATTCAATCCACAATACAAGTTGATTTTTTCTAATTAATTAGAACCAACCATCACATTGTGATTTAAAAACGGATAAGAAATCTTAATGAATTTAACAAATGAATTTTTTAAGACATTTGTAATCGCCTCAAAATTTTTAAAGATAGTTCAACCTAAAAATAGAACAATTACGACTTACTCTTGAAACCAATGGATTTTTTGTTGAATATAAAGCCACTCTTATCCAATTTGAAAGAAACAACATCTTCCAATAGTAATTCATTTACGTTGAAAATACGTCTTTCATCAGCCGTCAAAGCTGCCAATCGTAAATTCATGTTCTTGATCGCCAAATCGACAATGGTACGTACGGAACGCGCGTTTCCAAAGTACTTATCACGATATTCATAAATGAAGGCTAAATATTTATCAAAATGAGTTTTCGCTTCAGGATGAACGATGATATCTTTCTCTTCAAACATTTTGACAGCAATGTCGCACAATTCAGAAGGCGTATAATCTTCAAATTTCAACATCTTGTCGAAACGGGAATTTAACCCTGGATTGGCCTTTAAGAAAGCTTCCATATTGTCTGGATAACCGGCAACGAAGACAAAAAACTCGCCACGGAAATCTTCCATTCTTTTCAATAAAGTCTGAATTGCTTCATCTCCAAAATCTCCATTCCCCATTGAGCTAGGTCCTCTCATTGTCAAGGCATAGGCTTCATCGATAAATAAAACACCGCCCATCGACTCATCAATTTTTTCAGACGTTTTGATAGCTGTTTGACCAACAAAACCTGCTACCAATCCTTGACGATCGGTTTCTATCATATGTCCACGTTCCAAAACACCAAGTGCTTTATAAATTTTTGTCAAAATACGTGCAACTGTTGTTTTTCCAGTTCCTGGATTTCCAATAAAAACCGTATGTAAATAGAAATTATTTAGAACACTTTTATTTGATTCGCGATAAAAACGAACCAATTGAACAAGCTCTTCTATTTGCTTCTTGATCTTTTTGATACCGATCAACGAATTTAATTCCTTCATCGCTTCTAACAATAGTTTTTCATCTATCGGAATATCTGGCAATGCGCGTTTCGGTTTAATATCAATCGAGTCAACGTCCGCAATTTGTATAACGGAAATATCATCTTTACTCAATGATCGAGGACTATCGGATGACATAACTCGAAGGCCTAAGTTGATTTTACCTTGCTCTATAATGTCAAAAACAAATCTCGCATTACCAAAAGTACGATCTCTAGAACGATAGGCATGAACAATGATTTCGTCAATTTGATCTTTGGCTGCTGGCATTAAATGCACCTTCTTTTCTATGCACGCAAATTCAGCAATTTGAGATAATTCTTGAGGTAGATAATCTTGAAATTCGAAGTTTAATTTGAAACGGGACTTCAATCCTGGATTAGAATCTAGGAAGTGTTTCATTTCTTTTGGATAACCCGCAACAATGACTGCCATATCTCCTTCTCCATTGGACATTTCCTTGACCAATATTTCTATGACTTCACGACCGAAATCTTTACTATCATCATTTGATCTTGCCAATGAATAAGCTTCATCGATAAATAAAACACCACCTCTTGCTTTTTCAATTGCTTCTTTTACTTTTGGTGCGGTTTGCCCAATATATTCTCCAACAAGGTCTACCCTATCTACTTCATGTACATGTCCTTTACTTAGCAAACCCATTTTCTTGTAAAGTCGACCCATCATTTTGGCGACGGTCGTTTTACCAGTTCCTGGATTTCCTATGAAAACAGAATGGACATTGATCTTATCTGATTCATCAAATCCTTTTTCTTTTCTTAATTGAAGAAACTGAATATATTTTGCGTGATCGCGTACTTGTTGTTTGATATCTGTCAACCCAATCAGGTTGTCCATTTTTTCCATTACTTCCTCAAAACTTTGCTTCCCTTCAATATCATCCGTCAAAATAATTGGTCGATGACGATTTGGTAATAGCACTCCGGAGATTCCTTCTTCAAATTCTTCTCCGACCACAAATGGAATAACTGCCAATAATTTATCCATAAATATCAACTCAGCAGTATAATTATCTTCGCGCCAAGATCCTTTTACATTAGAACCCCATCCAGCGGTGATTCTGATAAATTCTTCTTTTTTATCAACACGACTTAGCCGTACGACTTGGCCCTTGAGCTCACGGGCATCATTATAAAATTTCGTAAATAATTCACATTGCCAGGCTTTTGTAAGATGTTTGTTTTTCAAAACAATTTCGACATAAATATATCGGGTTTCTTCATTTGAAAAACTCTTCAGATATACTCGATCATCATCGTTCACATCATCATAAGGACCTTCATACAAACGGAGTGATTGTACTTCTATATACGGATTTTCATTTCCTTGCGCGTATTTGCCACCGTCTTCGATATAGAAATATTTGGTAGCCACTTTTTCTCCTTCAACCCAAGCTTCCCAATAGTAGGTTCCTTTTTTCCAGAAACCGCCTTCCTTTTTATTTCCCCAACCTTCTCTTATGTAAACGATATTGTCGTATTTGCTCACTTTGCGGCGAAATGGCAACGAGCAGATTTCTTTGCGGCCTTTTTTGAGAGAGAAACATTTGAGTTCGACATCGATTTCCCAATCCTCTGCATCAAAATATTTGTTGTAAAAAGAAATTTCAGCATAGACATAGGTTGTCTCATACCTATCAAAAACTTGACGATATTTCTTTTTGTTGTCTGCCAACCACTCTGTTGATGAATAGACCTTCAGTTCTCTGAACTTGAACTTTTTTTCATCCGGTCGTTCATTATAAGTATCTGCCATTATGCTTCTCTTTCTCTAATGTTAGTTTGTTTTAGCTTAGTAAACATATGCATTTTCTCTTTATAAGACAAATATCCTTTTGTGTAATAGTTAGGTCGAATTTTCCGCTTCATTTTGAAACACATATTATGAACAATTATAACCTATTTCGACGTTTAAAACGTGTATTTTAACAGTCCAAGTATCCAAAAAAATCACAATTTGAATACTCGTTCAAAAATCCAGATACGCATATCTATTTTCAGGAAATTGACAATTTGGGTAGATAAAATACATCGCTTTAAACTTATTCGAAACGTTGGTAACAAATCGAATTTTGAACCCGACTTATTTTAATATTTATAAACCTACTATTCAATTGATTACATATTATATTTATACTTATTAAAATTTAATCGCTATCAAAATCACTTATTTCTCAAACAGTTGAACTTCTATCCCGCCTTGCTTGTTTACCTAACCGAATAAAATTACATTTGCGAAATATTAAAAAGAGCTAAATGGCTACGGTAAAATTTAAATTTGAAGATAAAAGCATTCAACCAGTTGAAGTAAAAGATGTGGAGTCTGGTTACTCCATATTGGAGATTGCTGAAGATAATGATGTCCATCTAAATCACAATTGTGGTGGTGTATGTGCATGTAGTACTTGTCATGTGTACATTGAAGTAGGTGAAGATGAGTTGGAGGAAATATCAGACAAAGAAGAAGACTTCATTGATCGAGCGATTAGTCCAAGACTAGAATCTCGATTGGGTTGTCAAAGTATTATTCTTAATGACGATGCAGTTATTGAGGTAACTATTCCAGATCAGAAATTGATTATTGGTCACGAACATTAATTAGAAACTATTATGGCATTTGAAACATTAGACGATTTACCAATTAATTGGTCGGACCATGAAGACATTGCAATCAAGCTTTATGATAAGTTTGGCGATGAATTTACGGAAGGAAAGATTTACAGAATTCGTTTTACTGAATTAATGGAGTGGGTTTTAGCACTTCCAGCATTTGAAGGTAAGAAGGAAGATTGCAGTGAAGGTCACTTGGAAATGATTCAGGCGAAATGGGTTTATGAATGGAGAGATAACCAATAACAATACAATTGTAAAAGGATCTTACTCAATTTCAATTCATGAATTATCTTGAATATTTTCGCGACATTCACACTTTTATATTCGATGTAGATGGTGTTTTGACCAATAGTCAATTATTGGTTCAAGAAAACGGTGATTTACTTCGTTCGATGAATGTAAAAGATGGATATGCTTTAAAAAGAGCTGTACAACACAATTATCGGGTTTGTATTATTACTGGTGGAAAATCAAACGGAGTAGTTAGACGATTGCAAGGATTGGGTATTACTGATATATTTCCAGGGGTTTCAGATAAAATTGAAGTCTTCAATGATTATGTACACAAAAATAACATTGATCCTACAGGCGTCCTTTATATGGGTGATGATCTTCCTGATTATCCTGTCATGAGACGTGTCGGTTTACCCGCTTGTCCAAGTGATGCGGTGAAAGAAATTGTAGGCATTTCTCAATATGTATCTCCTATCAAAGGTGGGGAAGGATGTGTCCGTGATGTTATAGAAAAGGTGATGTTACTACACCGAAGATGGGTTCCAGAACAACACAAATTGGATGTTAGATAACACGATAATTCCTTTTATTAAATTAATTCGAACGCCCAATTTAATTATTGTTGGACTCACACAGTTTTTTATCCAATATTTGATATTAGTCCCTTCTTTTCATAAAGCGGTTCTTCCAATAACTTTAAATCCTTTTCATTTTACATTGTTGGTGCTTTGTACGCTATGTATAGCTGCCGCTGGTTACATTATTAATGATATTATTGATGAATCCATTGATAAAATAAATAAGCCCGATAAAGTCATTATTGGGGAAATTTTTTCTGTAAATACTGGTTATCGATTGTATTATACAGTTTTGATATTTGGATTATTAATTGCTTTATATTTGGCAAACTATGTTGGCAATATCAGCCTTGTAGCTATCTATTTTATTGCAAATCTACTACTCTATTTATATTCAAAATTTCTTAAACAAACACCATTGATTGGCAATTTAATCGTTGCTATATTCTGTGCATTTGTAGCAGGGATTGTTTTATTTTCAGAACGGTCAAGCTTTGTGCAATTAAGTGAACATGGGTATGCTGAAATTACTTGGTTGTGTTATGGGTATTTAATTTTTGCATTTGTATCTACCATGTTCAGAGAAGTTATTAAAGATATAGAGGATATTGAAGGAGATAGGGAGAAAAACTGTACTACTCTACCCATTTTAATTGGAATCAATGCTTCTAAGTTAATTTCATTTCTTTTTGGAAGCACTTTGTTTGGATTAGTGGCTTATTGGTTATCATTTCAAATAAATTATGGGACAAAAATTCAACTATTTTACTTAGTTGTTGGAATTGCACTCCCGATTTTATTTGCACTTATATTTTTAATTAGAGCTAATAAAAAGAAAGATTGGAATCAATTGAGTTTGTTAGCAAAATACATCATGGTTTCAGGAATATTTTATTTACTTCTTAATTAACCAAAATGAAAATAAATAAAGAAATAATTCTAGCTTCAAAATCTCCGAGAAGATCTCAACTTTTATCAGAGGCTGGTTTTGAATTTGAAGTTCAAACAAAAGAAGTCAATGAAGATTTTCCTGCTGATATGGCGACTTCTGAAGTTGCAAAATATATTGCTAAGAAAAAAGCAAATGCATTTGAAAGTAATATTTCTAACAATCATGTTGTAATTACAGCAGATACTATTGTTGTGTGTGAAAATGTAATTTACGGAAAACCAAAAGATCGGTTAGATGCGATTAATACCCTTCAAATTTTATCCAATAAAGTACATCAAGTAATTACTGGTGTATGTTTATTTAGTCTTGAAAAAGAAATACTATTTGACAGTGTTTCTCATGTCCATTTGACTGAATTAAATGACACAGAAATTGAATACTATGTCGATAAGTTTGAGCCTTATGACAAAGCTGGTTCTTATGCGATACAGGAATGGATTGGTTTGTGTAAAATTTCAAAGATTGAAGGGACTTATTCTAATATTGTTGGTTTGCCTGTCGATTTGGTTTATCGGAATTTAATTGAGCACTTTTAGATTTGTTTAACAATATATGCACAAATTAATCGCTTACTCAAAAATATTCATAGGGACATTCAGGAGTAGCAAATTCCGACTTTAGGAATCATTTTGAATGCACAAAATATGCCTTTCATTTAAACTGAATAATCATCAATATCCATGCTTTCTCAATTGTGATTTTTCGAAGAATCTGATCCTTTTTCTTTTTTCATTGGATTTGGTTGGCAAAGAGGTTTAATGGAATAAGCCGTTTCACGGTTCACTTCAATAAAATGTCCTCTGGGACTTTTGATTTCGTTCATGTCAAACATATAAAATC
>CALDGQ010000042.1 GCA_937941765.1 uncultured Saprospiraceae bacterium | reverse complement strand
TTGGCTTATCGAAAAGCACATTATACCAATACCATTTCATTTACGAGACAATTATTGTTAGTGCCGAAAATGACAAAAGCAGAAAAAGAAGAATTAAGAGAAAAAATATTGCAGACGGAAGTATTTGGAGAAAAAGAATGGTTGTTAAACGCGATTGATTAATCCATCAAACAAATTAATTACGTGCCCCAAGTCGATTCGCCAACTCATCATCATACAAAGCTTTCAAAGCTTTATTGACAACCGGATCATCTTGATTCCAAATTGCAAAATAACCTTCATCTTTAAAAGCTAATCTAGCGATTCTTGCTTTCAGTGCTCTTTTGAGCTCAGGTTTACACTTTGTTATAACGGAAGGCTGACCTTTGATTCCTTTTAATTTAGCGAAATCAACTAAATCTTGAAAAATTTCATCATTGATTTGAAAAGAACTTGAATATTCAATCAAATTTTTTCCCAATGAGTTTTCAAATTTCTTGTAAGTACGATAAGCAAATTGTGGAATGTGATCACGGACACTTAAATAAAAATCATTTAAAACAATCGTATCCATTGGAACAAAAATATCTGGAGAAATTCCGCCACCACCATAGACAACTCGTCCATTGGCCGTATAAAATTTAGTGGTATCATTCAAATGAATATTGTCTTCGCTTTCCATTTCTCCATTTTCAAAGCGCTCTAAACGATCCATATCGTAATCATCTACATTTTTATAAGGTTTTTGTATCGACCTACCAGATGGTGTATAATATCTAGCAACGGTTAATCGCAAGGCAGATCCATCTTTTAATTTGTATTGTTCCTGCACCAAACCTTTTCCAAACGATCTTCTTCCAACAATAACACCACGATCCCAGTCTTGAATTGCACCTGCAACAATTTCGCTTGCGGATGCGGAACCTTCGTCGATTAGCACTGCAATTTTCCCTACATCAAAAAAGTTCTTTCCAGTGGTTTCATAATCGTTTCTATGAATAGAACGTCCTTTGGTATAAACTAGTAGTTTATTTTTTTCATTAAACAGCTGACTCAAAATTTTGGTTGCCTCTTGAAGATAACCTCCAGGATTTTGACGAACATCCATCACTAGATTCTTCATTCCTTTTGATTCCACCAAATTTTCTAGCTCCTTCATAAATTCCTCATAAGTATTGGCACTAAATCGATTGATCTTTATGTAACCAGTATGTTGGTCAATCATGTAACCGATGTCCACACTATTTAATGGAATTTCTTCTCTTTTGACAACAAAATATTTTTGTTCCTCTTGCTCATCTCTACGTACACCGATCCGAACTTTAGTACCTTTCTCTCCTCGCAATTTTTCTATAATATCTTTGGTCTCCAAATTGACACCAGCAATGATAGTATCTTCAATACTGATAATTTTGTCTCCAGCAAGAATACCTGCTTTAATAGAAGGACCATCTTCAATTGGATTGACTACCAAAATCGTATCTTCTAACATCATGAATTCAATACCAACCCCTTCGAAGTTTCCTTCCAGTTGTTCATTGACTTCCTTTAATTTTTTCGAATTAATATAATTGGAATGTGGATCAAGATCATCCAATAATTCATTGATCGCAGATTCGATCAATTCGTCTCCATCAATTTTGTCAACATACTTTGCTTCGATGTATCGGACTAGCTCCTCTACTCTACCGTGTCCTCCTTTTCCAGTCAATGATGAAAATTCTTCTTGTGTAATTCGGATGATTTGATTGGTGTCTTTTAGATTAAAACCAACGATCATTCCGCCGACTAAAACGAATGAAAAAAGTAGTGGCAGCCATACCTTAAATTTTCGTGCACTATTTTTCTCGTTAACCATGTTCGTTTAGACTATTATTTGGATTGTTTTTGGTATCGCTTTATATTTTTTGAACAAAAGTAATGATATAAAGCTTACACCATAATAGATAACGAAAAATCATACCCAAAATTTATATGAATAATGATAAGAATATGTCTTTACGGCAAATTTGTAAGCTACTTTTGATAATTGTAACACTGATTTAAACGTATAGTTTTTTTGTTAATTTGTTACCGTTTGAATAAACCTTCACAACGTATTAATTTTTGTCTATTTTCGTAAACGAAGTATTTTTTATCAAATGAAATAGAATCAGCTAATTCATTTCATTTGACCATCTCGTCCTAAAAAGTTCACCGATTAAATTTTATTTGAGAATCTTGTATACAATTGTGATTGCTTATGGAATAAAAATTGCATTTCTATAATACAAATGAAGCAGGACATTGACACTCCGATATTCAAATTATTTTTACTAACATACTAGGGACATATTATGAGGTTTAATTTACTATTAGGACTATTACTTTGCATTTTTTCTATTTCCGACATCAATGGTTCAACACTGAAAAAAGATACAATCAATCCAATGTATCCAGAGGTGATGAATGGTTATCAACTTCAGATCAAAAACTTGGAAGTGATACGTTCATTAGGAAAAAATGTCAAACTTAAATATGACATTGTCAACACTGGTCAGCATATTGTTAAATTAGGAAAAGGAAGAAAAATTCCAAATGCGATGCGTATCATTTTTGATGATTCTGTAGAATCGAATGACCTGTCAAATTATAAAGCTCAAATTGCTGAACAAATCCTAAATCAAGATCTTTTTATCCAATCTGGAAAAAGTGCAACCAAAAAAGCAGTCAAAGTAAATTTAAATGCACCGGCTAAATTAGCGCACCTAGTAGGTGGTGGCAATGCGGATGGTTCTAGACTTTCGGAAAACACGGTCGATAAAATTAAGAATGGCGTTGGACGACTTGGTAAACGAAATAAAGTAAAAAAGGAAGTTGATGTTGAGGCAATTGAAGCGGTAGATGAAATGAATGATTTGGCAAACGTGGATGACTTTGGTGAAGTGAATGGCGATATGGAAATTGAAGAAGAAGTGCCTACTTTTTCACAATACACAGAAAAAGTTACTGAAATTGATACACCAAAACCATCAACAAAACCAAGCACAAAGAGATCTAAAATCAAAACCTCTAAGAAGAAAGCAAAAAAGGTATATACAGAAGTGGTTTCAGATGAAGTTGCAGATGAAATGTTAGAAAATGATTTTGAAGAAGAAGAATTTATTGCTGATGTTAGAACCAAAGAATTGCCGAAAGTAAATGAAATGGATGGAGAAGCAGATTTTGGAACGACCTCAACGACATCAACAACGATTGTAAATAATCCAAGATCAAGAGGAAATAAAGTTGTCAAAAAAACGAAAACATATAAAGAAGTTGAATCCGATGATGGAACAGAAACACATACTATCAAAAGAACTACAAAGAGAATTTCAGCTACTGAAGCTTATCCAGAAGATGATTCAATTTTAGCAAATTTGAAAAAGAAACGGAAAGCAAAAAGAGAAGCTGCTAAAAAGGAAGCGATGGACATGAAGGCATCCGCTGCAGGTTCGGAAGTTTATGAAGACAAAGATGAAGAGATTGAAAAAAGAGAATTGACAGCAGAAGAGTTGGATACCAGTGAAGATTTAGAAACAGAAAGATCAAAATGGTATGAAGGTTTTAAACCTTATGCTGCTGCAGAAGATTTTGAAGAACATCAAACCTATGTCCATGATGACACTGGAGCCAATGAGTTTTTAGACAAAACAACTTGTCCAGATTTAACTTTAAATGATCTTGAAGTTGTGAAGATGGGGAAAAAATGGGTCACTGTAGCGTTCACGATAACCAATGTTGGAAAAGGACCTGCCAGGATTTATGGAACCACTCCAAAAGAAAATGACAACGTGTACATCAAAGCATTTTTATCTGGCTCTAAAAAAGTATCTCGTGGCGCAACTACTTTGGGCGGCATGTATGTAAATAAAGGGGTCTCGAACAAAGCCGGAAAATTAATGCCTGATGATTCAATGAAACTAGAGATGAAAATCGATATCCGAAAGAAAACGAAATTTACTTCCGTTCTGATTTTGGATTTAGATGCATTTGGAAATTGTCGTGAATGTGATGAGACTAATAATAAACAGCATGTAGTTTTGAAATAATAAAAAAGGGTTCCGAAAAATTTCGGAACCCTTTTTTATTATTTCAAAACTACGTGAATGTAAAATGGAAAATTTAAAATAGTCGCCCTTGGATTGTGCATACGTTTACACGTAAGACTGTGCGAAAATTCCCAAAAGCAAAGAGGTTAGAAACCTTTTGCTCGAATACCGTGTGTGTTACGAGATGAAGGTTTCTAACCTCTCATCTCGAACGAGTATTTTCGCACAGTCTCACGTGTACTCACGCAACAAGCGCTATTTTTAATTTTACATTTTACATTTTTAATTCCTGGCTAGTAATATATAGCCCGACTAACATGAGATGCATACTTCGCTAAACGAACGAGCTGACAAGTATACCCAAACTCATTATCATACCAAGCATAAATTGTAATCGTCTTACCATCTTCAGAAACAATCGTAGAAGGTGCATCAAAAACTGAAGTTGAATTCATCCCAACTGCTTGACTAGAAACATAATCAGTAGAAGTTGAGTAATGAATTTGATGAACCAAATTGCCATGTAAAGCAGCATGACGAATCATTCCAATAATCGCATCTCTATTCGTCACTTCCTTAATTGTAATATTGATGATTGCTAAAGAAACATTTGGCGTGGGTACACGAACTGCATTTCCAGTTAATTTTCCTTTTAGATGTGGAAGTACTTTTGAAACTGCTTTTGCAGCGCCTGTAGATGTCAACACCATGTTAGTAGCAGCGCCTCTTCCTCTTCTAGGTTTTTTATGAAAATTATCTAATAAATTTTGATCACTAGTATAGGCATGTATTGTTTCCACATGTCCTTTTAGAATCGTGAATTTATCATCCAAAATTTTAATAATTGGAACGATTGCATTAGTCGTACAAGATGCAGCAGAAACGATTTTTTCTTGTGTATAATCGTAATCTTTGTGATTGACACCATGTACGATATTTGGAATACCATCACCTGGTGCAGACAACATAACATTGCTGATACCTGGACGCAAATGAATCGACAAAGCTTCTTTGTCTCGCCAAACACCGGTGTTATCAACTAACAATGCATCTTCAATTCCATATTTAGTGTAATCTACTTCATCTGGACTTTTGGCGTAAATGATACGAACTCTATTTCCATTGATAATCATTTCATTACCATCAGGCGTTACTTCAACAGTGCCACGAAATTCACCATGCACCGTATCTCTTTTCAAAAGATCAGCTCTCTTGAACGTTTCTTCATAACGATCTTTCAACTTTGGACGCAAGACAATAGCCTTTAATCTTAATTGCTCCCCTTTTCCAGTTTGACCAATAACAATACGTGCAACTAACCGACCAATTCTACCAAAACCATAAAGCACTAAATCTTTTGGTTTCAATGCACCACCATTTTCACCGTCTTCGATGAAAGGAGTCAGTTTGTCTATAATAAAATCAGCATGAGAAGTGAAATCAGATTGTTGGATTGCCCACTCCGTTGCTAGTTTTCCAATATCTACTTTGCAAGGAGCAATATTTTCAACGTTGTCAATTGCTTTGGCTAAATGAAGGCAATCTTCAATCGTGATAGGTCCGCTGATATAACTGATCGCGTGGCCTAAATTATTAATCACTTCAGAAGGACGTGCATCGTAAATAGGTCTTCTAAAGAGTACCAATTCGATGGATTTATCAAATCTTAAATCTCCAACTATTCGAAGTAATTCGAGTGCAGATTTTTCTTTTGTTCTCCAATCCTTTAAAGCTTCATCGGTTTGGGACCTTAACAACAGTTCTTTGTCGTTCATGAAATGTGAGTTGTGGTTAAATAAAAGTCGGTTAAAATATATTTCTAATTGTAAATACTATGTTGGATATCCTTAATTCCAATAGATATTTAGAATCTTTCTTTGCTTTAAAAAAATAATTATCTACTTCTTATTTGCTTCAAGAAAATATTCAAGGATTCTCCACTCTTGTCACTTTTCCATTGATGAAAAGTAACCAAAAATCTAGATTCTATAAACTCGTCCCTCAAACATATAGAATCAGCCTCCCTCTACAAAATCTTACCTTAGGCTTAATAAAAGTTTATATGTAACATTTCTTGACGTGCAATTTTAATATTATTGTGTTACATCAATATGTTGGTTTTCCACCAAAAATCTATTAGTAACTATAATTTCTTACAAATTTCAACAAAATAAGTTGCATGTACACAAAAAAAGGCATCCATTTTTCAATGGATGCCCTAATATTTTTTGATTGTAACAGGACCTGTCTGCGTTAGCAGAAAGGAAAGCCTAAGCTCCTAAGTAATTTTTCAATAATTTACTTCGAGAAGTGTTTCTAAGTTTATTGATTGCTTTATCCTTAATCTGGCGAACTCTTTCGCGTGTCAATCCGAATCGATCTCCGATGTCTTCGAGAGACATTGGATGTTCGACACCTATTCCGAAATACAATTTGATTACATCACTTTGTCTTTCAGTTAAAGTGCTCAAGGAACGTTCGATCTCACTACGGAGTGATTCCTTGTACTCTAGTGCAGTATCTGTGCCAGGGGTGCCATTGTTCTCCAAAACATCCAATAATGAATTGTCTTCACCTTCTACGAAGGGAGCATCCATTGAAACATGTCTAGCTGCGACTCCAAGTGTTGTTTCGACTTCTTCAGTGGGAATTTCAAGAAGTTCTGCTAATTCATCCGAAGATGGTTCGCGTTCATATTCTTGTTCCAATTCTGAGAATGCCTTGTTGATCTTGTTGAGCGAGCCTACCTTGTTCAATGGTAGTCTGACAATTCTGGATTGTTCGGCAAGTGCTTGTAAAATAGATTGGCGAATCCACCAAACAGCGTACGAGATAAATTTGAATCCTCTGGTTTCGTCGAAACGTTGAGCCGCTTTAATTAATCCTAGGTTTCCTTCATTGATTAAATCACTGAGGGATAAACCTTGATTTTGATATTGTTTGGCAACGGATACTACGAATCTCAGATTAGCTTTGGTTAGTTTCTCCAAAGCAATTTGATCTCCTTGTTTGATTCTTTTCGCTAAATCCACTTCTTCTTCAGGGGTTAGCAAATCGACTTTCCCAATTTCCTGTAAATACTTTTCTAATGATTGACTTTCACGATTCGTTATCGATTTCGTGATCTTCAGTTGTCTCATGCAAAGAAAAAATTTGGTTAAAAATAATAAATGTCTTTCAAGCTGGTTTTCGTCCGGCTAAAAGGATGGATATGTAGGATGGGAAAAAATTTGTTTATTGATTAACTTACCTGTTGCTGCAGGTAAAATGCTTTTAAAATCGGCATACGGGATATGATATAAGCTAAATGGGTCTCACAAAACTAACCTATTTATTGGTTCAAGTCAAGTGCAAACACACATTCAAATTAATATAATTTATTGATTGCTAGATATATAAGCTATTTGAAGTGATAATTGAACTCTTTTGTACTATAAAATGGTTAAAAACGAAAAAAAGTTCTTTTATTTGGATAAATGGGTTTTTTATTTTTTATTGCACAAAACGATAAGTTAGCATTATTGCATTTCTCGTTATTAATCAAGTAATTAAGGATATTATCCCTTAATCCTTACATTTTTAGAAACAGTTTAAATTGTCAACAACACAGATGAAAAGAGTTCAAATAGACATGGAATTCATTTTCAGAGCTTCACCTACCATTTTATATAAATTTTTTACTACTCCATCCTGTTTAATCAGATGGTTTTGTGATGAAGTTGATATAGAAGGAGAAATTTATTCCTTTTCCTGGGATGGAGCTGCTGAAACCGCCGAGATGATCGATGATATCGAAGACGAACGAATTCGATTCCAATGGGAAGATGAAGATGAAGATGAGTATTTTGAAATCAGAATGGCCAAATCTCCTGTAACAGGTGAAACCATTTTGGAAATTACTGATTTCTGCGACGACGGAGATCAAGATGATCAGAGACAACTCTGGGAAAGTCAGATAAAAGTATTGCGCCAGGAAACTGGTGGGTAAATTATATGGTTTAATTCCAACAAAAAATTAAATTGCCTTGTGTTTTTGAAAAACATGAGGCTTTTTTATTTTGAAGAATGTAAAATTCTAAATGTAAAATGTAAAATATTGACGACCATTGCTTGTTCAGTCTTATCCGCAAACATACACAAGAAACAATGGTCTATTTTAAATTTTTAATTTTACATTTTTAATTCCTTTAAGATACTTAATGAAAACTAACTTATCCAATAAACTACTATTCCTAATTTTCACTGCGGTTTTTATCGGTATTTGTTTGCTTTTCAATTTCCAAACGATCATTGATTACACACCACGCGCAACTCACAATTGGCGACAGACAGACAGTGCATCTTTCGCACTTCATTATTTCTTGAATGACATGGAGTTTTTCAAACCTGGCACGATGTGGCATGGTCAAAATAACAATGGTCTTACTGTTTCGGAATGTCCTTGGCTTTACTATATCGTTGCTGTTTTTTATAAAATTTTCGGGATTCATGATGGAATTGCAAGAACGATTAATTTATTGTTTTTCTTTTTAGGTTCTTTTGCATTGTTTAAGATATTATATGATCTGACTAAAAACATCGTTGCGTCCATCTCAATTCCAGTTTTTATATTCAGTTCTCCTGTAGTTGCATTTTATGGATTTAATTTTATTCCCAATGTACCAGCAATGGGTTTGGTTTTTATTGGCTGGTTTTTCTTCTACAAATATTACTTAGATGGGAAAATGAAGTGGTTACTTGGTTTTGCTATCAGTTTTTTATTAGCAGGACTACTTAAAGTAACCGCATTAATCAGTATGGTAGCCATCGGAGGGATTTGGTTTTTAGAATTGACTGGTTTACAAAAATTTAAAAAAGACGGGAAATTATTTCCCAATCCGTTAACTGCATTTATAAGCTTTCTTATTCCAATTGGAGGAGCGGTCGGTTGGAGTATGTGGGCAAAAGCTTACAATAAGCTGCACGACTCTCATTTATTTTTGATGGGAATTCGACCTTTTTGGAACATGCAAGACCATGAATCAGACCGATTGGTTAGAAGACTAAAAGAAACTTGGTTTGAGCATATGTTTGATCCGCCTTTGTTAGGATTGTGTTTCGTAGGTATATTGTTTGTTTTATTCACCAAGAAAAAGCATCATCCCATTTTGTGGTGGATGAATTTACTATGCTTATTAGGATGCAGTTGTTATTTTTTATTGTGGATGGCTCAATTCGGCATGCATGATTATTATCAAATTGAATTGTTATTTGCACCCATCATTGGTTTGATTACACTGTTTCTTTATTTAAACAAAAAATTTCCAAAAATTACCGGAAGCACGGTGTTTGGTGTTTGTATTGCTGTTTTTGCTTTCATCAATATTTGGCAAACTCGTATTGATATGCGCAATCGATACAATCCGAATAACAATTTTAGAGGAGATGTTCCACCTGTTTTATATCGCATTGATGACGTTCATAATTTCTTAAAAGAAAATAATATTCAGTATCCTGACAAGGTGGTAAGTATTCCAGATATCAGTCCAAATATCACTTTATATCATTTGAGATTACAAGGTTATACGGAACTATTTATGCATCATGATATGGAACACGGACGAGTCAAAGGATGTGCCATGAAAGGCGCTAAATATTTAATTATCGCTGATAAAAAATATCTTTCACAAGAAGATATGCAACCTGTTTTGAAATATCCGTTAGCTTCGTTTGAAGATCAACTTTTTATTTATGATATTCGACCTTTTGCAGGGAAATGAACTTATTTGGACGTGAGAACGTTGGATCCATCCCTGTACCTTCGGACGTCCCTTGCCTTTTAAAAAAAAGGGATACGATGTCAGACTGTGCGAAAACGAAATTGAACCGCAAAATATCGAACAGGGAACCGCAGAATGTAGAAGTTGA